>JAZUMR010000039.1:0-21078 GCA_045603685.1 Prevotella sp. | reverse complement strand
GAAAGAGAAGTTTTCACTTTTCATTTGACGTTCGCTGCTCAAGCAGCCGAAGCTTTGCTTTCTCTTTTCCCTTTTCAGTTTTCCCTTTTCCCCCTTAACATCTGCACACCATCTGCACCCTTGCAACCATCTGAATCTTATCACTTTACGTTTATAGTGCAGATGTGCAGATTATTTAAATAATAAAAATATAATGTGTGTAGGGGTGATTATATTTGCTCATGGACATATTTATGTTAGTTCAAAACAAAGATAACCAAAAGGGCTGACACCTTTGAGTGGTGACAGCCCTAATTTTTGTCTGATGGCTCAATGTTTAGCGGACAGTAATATAAAAAAATCTGCACAAGGAGCACCTGTGCAGATTCTTTCTGTTATCTATGAATTGATACTTCATGACCTCCTGGCGGCCAAACATAGCATACGACACTATGTTCTCGCAGCCTACAGGTAAGTATCACATTAGAGTTTCTGTTCAACCTCTATCTCTGTGAATGTCTCGATGATGTCACCAGCCTGGATGTCGTTGCAGTTAACGAGAGAGATACCACACTCCAGACCTGTTGCAACCTCCTTGGCATCATCCTTATATCGCTTCAGAGCATTGATATTACCTGTGAATATCACGATACCATCGCGGATAAGACGTGCCTTATCGTTGCGGTGTACCTTTCCGTCGGTAACCATCGCACCAGCTACAGTACCAACCTTTGAAATCTTGAACACCTCTTTCACCTCGACCTGTCCTGTCGCTATCTCCTTCTTGACCTTGTCGAGCATGCCCTCCATAGCCGATGTTATATCGTCGATAGCGTCATAGATGACACTGTAGGTGTTGATTTCCACACCCTCATTCTCTGCGAGTTTCTTAGCTGCAGTTGACGGACGGACATTGAATCCGACAATCATACCGTTCTCCGCAGTAGATGCCAGCATGACATCGTTCTCCGAAATCTGGCCTACAGCACCCTGGATAACCTTCACCTCGACTTTCTCTGTAGAAAGCTTGATGAACGAATCGGTAAGCGCCTCGACAGAACCCTGTGTGTCAGCCTTGACGATAAGGTTGAGCATATGGAACTCACCGAGAGCTATGCGGTGTGCAATCTCCTCGAGAGAAAGAGTCTTTGTCGTACGCAGGCTCTGCTCGCGCTGCAGCTGCATACGCTTGTTTGCTATCTCACGCGCCTCCTGCTCTGTGTCCATGATATGGAATGAGTCGCCAGCAGATGGCGCACCGTTGAGTCCGAGGATGATAACAGGCTCTGCCGGACCAGCCTTTTCTACACGCTGGTTACGCTCATTGAACATCGCCTTGATACGTCCGTAATATGTACCAGCTATGACGATATCGCCCACCTTAAGCGTACCATTTGACACAAGTACAGTAGAAACATATCCACGTCCCTTGTCAAGCGATGCCTCAATCACAGAACCAGTAGCCTTGCGGTTAGGATTAGCCTTCAGCTCGAGCATTTCCGCCTCAAGCAGAACCTTCTCCATGAGGTCTTCAACACCAATACCCTTCTTGGCAGAGATTTCCTGGCACTGATACTTACCACCCCATTCCTCCACCAGAAGGTTCATCTGTGCGAGGTCTTCACGAATCTTGTCAGGATTAGCGCCTGGCTTATCAATCTTGTTGATGGCAAATACCATAGGTACATTTGCAGCCTGTGCGTGTGCGATAGCCTCCTTCGTAGTAGGCATGACAGAGTCATCCGCAGCGATAATGATGATTGCGATGTCAGTCACCTGTGTACCACGGGCACGCATAGCGGTGAAGGCCTCGTGTCCAGGAGTATCAAGGAATGTAATGCGACGTCCGTCCTGAAGTTTCACATTATATGCACCGATGTGCTGTGTGATGCCTCCAGCCTCGCCAGCGATGACATTTGTATTGCGCACATAGTCAAGAAGCGAAGTCTTACCGTGGTCTACGTGACCCATGACAGTAACGATTGGAGCACGAGCCTCAAGGCTTGTCTCGTCGTCCTCCTCTTCTGTGATAGCGTTCTGAACCTCAGCCGATACGTATTCTGTAGTGAAGCCGAACTCCTCAGCGACCATATTGATTGTCTCAGCATCAAGACGCTGGTTGATAGATACCATCACGCCGATAGACATCAGAGTACCGATGAGTTTTGTCACAGGCACATCCATCATCGTAGCCAGTTCTGAAACAGTCACAAACTCAGTCAGTTTGAGTATCTTGCTCTCTGCTGCCTCTGCTGCCATTGCTGCGTCACGCAACTCAGCTGCTGCGTCACGCTTGTCTCGGCGGTACTTCGCACCCTTCTTGTTCTGAGTCTGCTTGTTTGTCAGACGTGCAAGAGTCTCCTTTACCTGACGTGCTACAGCCTCGTCATCAATCTCCTGCGGCTGGTTAGAACGCTGGTTCTTCTTTTTGTTCTTCTTATTATTAGAATTCTGAGGGTTCTGTGCATTAGGCTGTGCATTCTGCGCATTGCCACCCTTTTTGTTCTTATTCTTGTCCTTCTTAGGCTGCTGGTTCGCCACATCATTGATGTCTACGCGCTCCTTACCTATGCGTGCGCGCTTTTTCTTACGCTCGTCGCGAGCCTGCTGCGCCTTCTCCTCACGCTCCTTCTTCTTCTCCTCCTTTGTCTTCTTTTTAGGACGAGTGCTCTGATTCAGAGTTGAGAGGTCAATCTTTCCTAGGACATTGAGTGTCTGCTGCGGCTTTTTGTTGCGGTCAAGGCGGAAAGGTTCTGCCTCAGCCTTGTCCTCACTGCCAGCAGCTTCATCAGCATCATCATTACCGCTGAATGCTTCTTCGATGTCGTCAGACTCATCGTTGTCATCGCTATCCTTAGAGTCTTGTCCGTCATCCTCATGCTCTTCGGCAGCGTATGACTCCTTGTTCTGTTCTGCAGGCTGCACCACAGCAGGCTGTTCCTTCTCTTCGGCAACCTCTTCTGCTACAGGCTCAGGTTCAGCAACCTTCGCTGTCTCAGTTGAAACATTCTCCTCTGCAGTATTGTCCTGCGACTCGGCAGTTGTCTCAGGCATTACCTGCTTCTCCTCTTCTGCGTCTTTTATTTCCTTTTCCTCCTCTTTCTTGACCTTTGGCTTGCCAATCTGGTTAAGGTCAATCTTACCCAGAGGCTTATACTGCTGTCTTGCTGGTTGTTCAGCAGGCTGCTCCTCTGGTTTCTCTATGTTAATAGATGGTTTTTTCTCTTTTGCTTTCTGCGCCATCTTGTCCACCTGTGTGCGCATTGCAGCGTCAGTACTGAATTCCTTGCGAAGTCCTTCGTACCATTCATCTGTGAGCTTAAGGGCAGGATTATCGGCTCCTTCTACGCCATATTTCTTCATCAGGAAGTCAGCTGCCGTCTGTATTCCGATGTTTAATTCTCTGATTGCTTTGTTTAATCTAATGCTCATCTATACTGTTGTTATTGTTTTGTCAGAATGTGTAGTTTCCTTATTTACACATAACGGAAGATATTCAGCATTCCGTTAATGTATTCTTTATATCCAGAGTATTTATTTTCTATTGTCCCTTTCAGGGCATCCTCATATCTTATTTCTCAAACTCGGCTCTCAAAACATTAAGCAGGTGGTCTACAGTTTCCTCTTCAAGGTCGGCCTTCTCAATAAGCATCTCACGAGGCGCATTAAGCACAGCCTTTGCTGTATCGAGTCCCAGAGTCTTTATTGCCTCGATTACCCAAGAGTCAATCTCATCATCGAATTCCTCGAGATAGATATCCTCGTCCTCCACGTCGTTGTTATCGCGGTAAACGTCGATAGTGTATTCTGTCAAGAGCGACGCCAGCTTGATATTCAATCCATTACGTCCGATGGCGAGGCTCACCTCTTCAGGATTGAGGAATACGTCAGCCTTGCGATTCTCACCGTCAAGAGTGATGCTGTTCACACGAGCTGGTGCGAGAGCGCGCTGTATGAAAATCTTTATGTTAGCAGAGTAGTTGATAACGTCAATGTTCTCGTTATTCAGTTCTCTTACTATTCCATGAACACGTGCGCCCTTCACGCCTACACATGCTCCCACGGCATCAATGCGGTCGTCATAGCTTTCCACGGCAATCTTTGCGCGCTCTCCTGGTATGCGTGCAATCTTGCGTATCTTTATGAGTCCCTCATGAATCTCTGGCACTTCCTGCTCGAGCAGACGCTGAAGGAATACCGGGCTTGTGCGTGAAAGAATGATTTTAGGGTTGTTGTTCTCGTTGTCCACGCGTATGATGACTGCCCTTACGGTATCACCTTTTCTGAAAGAATCGCTTGAAATCTGCTCTGACTTAGGCAGTATGAGTTCGTTGTTCTGGTCATCGATGACAAGCACTTCCCTTTTCCATGCCTGATACACCTCGCCAGAGACCAGTTCGCCTACTCTGTCCTTATACTGATTATACAGAGAGTCGTGCTCCAGTTCAAGAATCTTTGAAGCAAGAGTCTGTCGAAGGTTAAGGATGGCGCGGCGTCCGAAGCTTGCGAAGTCAACTGGCTCCGATACATCCTCGCCTATTTCGTAGTCCTCAGCTATCTTCTGAGCCTCTTTCAGTTCAATCTCCTTGTTCTCGTCAACCACCTGTCCGTTATCAACAACCACACGGTTGCGGTATATCTCAAGATCTCCCTTGTCAGGATTTACGATGACATCGAAGTTCTCGTCACTGCCAAAAATCTTTGCAATGACGTTTCTGAAACTTTCCTCGAGCACACTAACAAGAGTAGTGCGATCAATATTCTTCATCTCCTTGAACTCCTTGAGAGTTTCAATCATCGATGGCTGCTGTGCAGTGTTCTTTGTTGCCATTATCTTATTTGAAATTAATTATATATTTCGTATATTTCACATCGTTCATATCGAACGTCTTATCTGTATCCACCATCTGCGGACGCTTCTGCCCTTCGAGTTTTTTCTTTTCCTTTACTGTCACCACGAAGTTAGGCTCTTCTACGCTTTTCAGTACTCCGCAGATTTTCTTTCCGTCCTTCTGGAGCACCTCAACTTCCTCTCCGATACAGTTCACATACTGCTGTACGACCTTGAAAGGCTGTCCCAGTCCTGCCGAACCCACCTCGAGTTCGTAGTCCTCTTCGTCTCGATTGAGACGCTCCTCAATATATCTGCTCAGTTCTGCGCAGTCTTCAATCCACACACCGTCCTTATGGTCAATCTCCACCACGATACGGTCATCAGTTGTCACATCTACATCGACAAGGAAATATTCCCTGTCTTGCAGCCATTCATTTACAATAGTCTTTACTGTTTCTTTGTTTATCATATATAAAATAATATATGTTGACATATACACTGGCAGACGTCGGCGCATCGTTTCAGCCAGTCCCGCCATGCCAGCAATTATGCTTTATAATAAGAATGAGAGACCCCTTCTGAGGTCTCTCATTCCACTGAACACTTGCAAAGTTACTCTTTTTTTTATAAAAAATGTATACAAGGGGGAGAAGGGACGAAAAGTTTAAATATAATTAACTAAATTCTCGTTGTCATGTTGTTATTTCCAACATCTGCATGCAGTGGCTCCACACACAGCAAACTTTCTGTAAACGACAGCATGCCAGCACTTCACACACCTGCACACCCTCCCCGTCTGCCGATGCAGTAGTTACCGTTTCAATCTACGAGCGGCACACAAGCTACGCCAGCAGTCTCTTTACAATCTGCGAAATCAGTCCGCCATCAGCCTTGCCAGCCATCTGCTTTGAGGCAACGCCCATGACCTTGCCCATCTCCTTCATTGATGTAGCGCCAACCTGAGCTATTATCTCCTTAACAGCAGCCTCAATCTCCTCCTCTGTCATAGGGCGAGGAAGATACTCTTCAATTACCGCCACCTGCGCCATTTCGTCATCAGCCAGGTCCTGACGATTCTGCGCCACATACGTAGCGGCAGACTCTTTGCCCTGCTTAGCCAGCTTCTGAAGAATCTTCATAGCGTCAGCGTCCGACAGTTCGTCATTTGCGCCTGGAGCAGTCTTGGCCTCCAGGAATACTTTCTTAATGTTACGCAAGGTGTCAAGGCGCACCTTATCGCGTGCCTTCATCGCCTCCTTGATATCATTTGAAATCTGATCAAAAAGCATAGTTTACTTGTTTATTTGGTTAAAAGCGGACATCTGCATATCCGCGGATACTTTTCACTGAATGTCGCAAGCCATCGCAAGCGGACAGGAATCACTCCTTGTGCGTCATGATGTCGAGCACCATGCGGTCTGTCTCGTTCATTCCCTCTGCTCCGATGCGCGTCATATTGCGTATAGAGCGGTCTACATCCTCCTCGATAAGTCCTTCGACAGATGTCACATGCTTATTCTGTATGGCCAGCATGGCAGAGAGCACGGCGGTAGACACACCGCTTGACACCTTCAACGCACACGATGGCTTCGCACCGTCGCACACCATGCCCACAAGGTTGGCTATCATATTCTTCACCGAGAACGCCACCTGCTCATAGGTTCCGCCCATGAGATATGTTATGCCGCAGCTCGAACCTGTAGACGCCACGACACATCCGCAAAGCGCAGAGAGCTTTCCGAGGCTCTGCTTGATGTATATAGCTGTGAGATGGCTGAGCATCAGCGCACGCGTAATCTCTTCCTCTGTGTTATGGTTTTCCTTTCCGAACACCACCACTGGCAGCGTTGCGGCAATACCCTGATTGCCAGAGCCTGAGTTTGACATCACCGGAATCATCGCTCCCGCCATACGTGCATCGCATGCGCTGCTTGTGGCAGAGAGTATATGCGAGAACATAGATTCGCCCATGATGCCTCGTCCGAGCGGACGGCTAAGAGTCTTGCCCAGTTCATGCCCGTAATTGCCGAGAAGTGCAAGGCGGCTTGCCTCTGTATTCAGCACGCCCGCCTCGTTTATGAAATCTATCTCTTCAAGCGGGGAGGTCGTGGCAAACTCATAGACATCACGCAGTGTCAGCCCTATATCTGCTGAACTGGCAGCAGCACCTTCCTGTTTCGCTGACGAGAGCATAACCTCTCCGTCTTTTTCTATATGCACGAAGTTAGTATGTCCTCCGGAAATCACCACGTTAGCCTTTGATGTTCCGGCTTCAACAATCGCCTCAATATATAGCTTGTCACACTCTCCGTTCTTCAGGTCTACGCTTACACGGTTTTCCGCTATAAATGCCTTGCCTCTCTTTACAGCCTCATCGGTGACATCACGCAGCACCTCAAGCTGGTATTCGCTCTTTCCTACAAGTGCTCCGAGAGCAACAGCGATAGGCAGACCCACCATGCCTGTGCCTGGTATGCCTACGCCCATGGCATTCTTGAGCATGTTGGCACTGAGATAGACATCTATCTTCTCTGGTTCTGCCCCCAGCACCTCTGTAGCCTTTGCCACACATAGCGCCACAGCAATCGGTTCGGTGCAGCCCATGGCTGGCACCACCTCCCGCTTCACGAGGTCAATGATACTCTTGCGTTTTTCTGTTTCTAACATATCGTACAATGGCAGTCTGCCTGCCAGAAAATAGATTATAGGCTACGCCTGCCGCATGCCGCCGGCACAAAGAATCTGCCAGCGGCATGCCAGGCATTGTTATTTCTTGTAATTCTTCAGTCCTGTATTGAGGAAGTCGAGATATTTCTCGATGTCCTCGTCATAGCTGTATGCTCCGTTAAGCGGATGGCCGTTATTGTCGAGCAGCACATAGAAAGGCTGTGTATTGCTACCGAACTTAGTACGCTGGAAGTAGCTCCACTTATCGCCTACCGTGCGCAGCTTTCTTGGCTGTCCGTTCTCTACCACTTCAATAGGCTCTGGCAGCGGAGTCTTATCGTCCACAAAGAGCTGTACGAGTACGTAATCGTCTGTTATGATGCTCTTTACGTTTTCATCCGTCCATACTGCAGCCTCCATCTTGCGGCAGTTGACGCATCCGAAACCAGTAAAGTCAATCATGACTGGCTTGCCGGCTGCCGCTGCCATCTGCATGCCTATCTCGTAGTCCATGGCAGCAGGCTCTATATGCTCTGATTTTGCGAGATTGAAATCCTGAGTATTCATTGGCGGAGCAAAAGCTGATACGGCCTTGCATGGCGCACCCCAAAGTCCTGGGACCATATATACTGCGAAGGCGAAAGAGCAGAGTGCAAGGAAGAACTTCGGCACAGAGGTGCGTGTGTTGATTATCTTCTCGCCCATTTCGTCCCATTCGTCTTCATCGTGAGGGAATCTGATCCATCCTACAAGATAGCATCCGAGCAGAGCAAACAGCACTATCCAGAGCGCAAGGAATGTCTCACGGTCAAGTATTCCCCATCCGTAGGCGAGGTCTGCCACACTGAGGAACTTCAGCGCAAACGCCAGCTCGATGAATCCGAGCGTCACTTTCACGTTGTTCATCCAGTTGCCTGACTTCGGTGCTGACTTCAGCCAGGTAGGGAAGATGGCAAAGAGTGTGAATGGCAATGCCAGCGCCAATGCGAATCCGAACATTCCGACAGCCGGTCCGACGATATTGCCGGATGTGCCCATCTCTACCAGCAGGAATCCGATGATAGGACCTGTGCAAGAGAAGCTTACAAGGGCAAGCGTGAACGCCATGAGGAAGATGCTCAGCAGACCTGTCGTTGACGATGCCTTATTGTCTACTGCGCTGGTCCATTTCTCAGGAAGCGTAATTTCAAATCCTCCGAGGAACGACGCTCCGAACACTACCAGCAGGAGGAAGAAGAATATATTGAATACGGCATTGGTAGACAGTGCGTTAAGCGCTGACGCTCCGAAGAGAAGCGTCACCGCGAGTCCGAGTGCGAGATAAATAACGATTATTGAAAGTCCGTAGGTTATTGCATCGCGCACGCCTTTCTTCTTGTCGTCCTTGGCACGCTTGAGGAAGAAGCTCACAGTCATCGGAATAATTGGCCATACACAAGGAGTGAGCAGGGCGATGAATCCGCCGACCACGCCAAGTATAAATATGCGCCAGAGCGAGAAGTCGCCTTCTTCCTCCGCAGAGCCGAAGCTGTTCAGCTCGTCTATAACTGGTGTCCACAGCCCGCTTACAGCAGCAGTGTCGGCTGGTGCGGCTGACAGGCTGTCTGTCTTCAGCGTATCAACTGAAGCAGCATTCTCCTCTTCTGTCTCACCCTTCTTTTCATCTTCCTCTGCAGCTTTTTCTTCAGCCTTATCTGCCGCAGGAGCATCTATGCCCTTGCCCGAGAAACTGAAATCGACTGCCGTTGGCGGCATACAGCTCTGGTCGTCACATGCGCCATACTCGAGATAACCGGCTATGTTGTATGTCTTGCCTGTAATCTTCAGCTTCTGCGAGAATATAACTGAATGCTCGTAGTATGACACGTCTGCATCAAACATGCTCTCATATTTCTTTATCGGAGCCTTGTTTGCCGTCAGTCCACCTATCTTCTCCAGACCTTCCATTTTCTCTGCGTTGAACGTTGCCGGCGTAGGACCGTTAGCCTCATTTGGTGCATAGACGTGCCAACCTGCATCAATGGTACCCGCAAACGAGATTACAATCTCGTCCGGAGCTGTCTGTTTAATACTTGGGGTGAACGTAATCTGAGCATTTACCGCTATCACGGCAATAAGCGAAATAATTGCTATGAATGCTTTTTTCATGTCTATGATGTGCTTTAAATGGCGTCGCAAGCCTGTGCTACCTGCTTACGACATGCGTGTATGTTATTAAAGATTTCAATACTAAGTTACAAAATTACATATAGAATGCATAAAAAACAAACAATTTAGAAATAATTAACTCAAAAAAGAGGATTATACATGCACATTCTCTGTCATTGAGTCAGATTTGCATAATATGGGAGGGGGCAAACAGGAACATGCAGGCGGCGTGCTAAAATAGTACAAGCGGGCGGTATTTTCCGTCTTGAGTGATACTTTCTTGCGCACCAAAGAATGCTTTATATTTTACAAAAAAGAGAGGAAAAATACATGATTCATTACCTCAAAGATAGCTATTTTGACGTTTTCGCATGCCGCTATTATACAAATCCTCATACAAAACGCTGCTTTTTATGACGCAAAACATTGCTTCTTACACTCCAATTCGTAGCTTTTTACGTGCTCATTCACTGCTTTTTACACAACTAAATCATACTGCCGCCACGAAATGAATACACAAGGCGTTAATAATCAAAGGATTACCGAAAATGTTATTTTTCTTCAAAATAATCATCTGCCGTCAACTTTTTCTGTTTGCTTCATTTCTTCTGATGCAAGAAAGTATCATGACGGCCATCACAAGGCACATCACTGATACTTTTTTAACATCAACAAACAGCATCCTGCTGACGGAACAAAATTCTGATGGAAATATCTTAAAAAAAGGGGTAAATAAATGCCTATAACGTCAATAGACCTTAAAAAATACGTTTTAAATCTATAAATTCAGTAATAAAAGATGTGAAAATCATAGTTTTTAAATAATTCTGAGTAATTTTGCAACGATTTATGTATTACACGCACCCACAACGGTGGGGTGCTGAACACAAACGAAAAGACAAGTCAATAAAAAGAACTGAAAATTTAATGAGCAGAAAAAACATTATTGCCATCATATCACTGATGCTGACTACCTTGGTTTCATCATGTATCAATGACGACAGCACAGAAATAGAATACTATGATGACGCAGCGATAACTTCATTCTCACTGGGCAAGATCAGCCGCACAATATACACAAAAAACGCAGCAGGGAAAGACACTGTCTATGTGTCTACAATCTCATGCAGCGGCTACCAGTTCTCTATCGACCACGCCAGCGGAAGAATTTTCAATAACGACTCGCTGCCTACAAATATGCAGATGAACAAGAGCCTTGCTACTATTTATACGAAAAACGCAGGGTATGTATACGTGAAGAATATTCACAACGACTCGCTGAAAGCATATTCGGAAACCGATACGCTGGACCTTTCTGTACCAAGAACCCTCAGATGCTACGCAAACGACGGCTCATGGTACAAGGACTATGTCGTGGACGTAAGAGTGCATAAGGAGGCTGAGGATTCTGTATACTGGAATCGCATGGCGGACAATGCAGGCATTGCGAAAATGGAAAGCATGAAGGCTCTGCATTTCAACAACAAAATCATCGCTTACGGAGTGACTGATGGCTCATGCAAAGCCTTCGCCACAAGCAACACCGACGGCAACTCATGGCAGGAGCTCAGCACACCTGAGACATCAAAAATGAGCATGACAACTGACGGAACGCTGCTCTATGCACTTACAGCAGATGCAAAAATCTATGGTACAGCAGACGCTGAGCAATGGACTGAGATAGCACAGAATACTCAACTGAAGGCCTTAGTAGCTGCATCAAGAACTGAGATATACGCCATAAGCAATGACGGCAAACTGATGAAGTCTGACAATCAGGGCGCTACATGGAGCGAAGAGCATATCGATGATGATGCTACAATGCTGCCTGAAGACAATTTCAACAGCGTGACTTCTGTATCTCTCACTAACAGCGACATTGACAAAGTGGTGCTAATCGGTACACGCAATAACGCTACAGATTCAACCTGCGTGGTTTGGTCGAAGACGGTTGATGTCACCATGCCTGCAAAAACACAGCCCTGGATGTACCAGGAGTATGACAATGCCAACAGACATAAAGCGCCTGCATTGGAGAATCTATGCATCGCGCCATACAACAACGGCATGATTATGATAGGAGGAAAGGGCATTGGAACATGCAAGGCTCTTGCCTTCGACAGAATATTGTTCTCCTACGACAACGGACAGAACTGGTGGGGCGATGAGAGATTCTATCTGCCAAAGGACATGAGAAGCAGCGAGAAATCATTCGCCATCGTGGCTGACTCTAACAATTTCCTCTGGATTCTCTGCGGAGAAACAGGACAGATATGGAAAGGACACCTCAGCCAGCTGACCTGGAAATAACTGCAGCACACTGCCTGAACGCATTGAGGACGGATTTTATTGCAGCAGCACACGTCTCTAAAGGGGCAAAAGGCTGCGGGAGATAATGTAAAGGCACAAAAAAAGTGCTGCGCAAGAATCTCTTCTCGCACAGCACTTGCAAAACTTAAATATAAATAAGGTAGACAACAGACAACCACATGATACGCCATCTGCTAACAGCCATATTCGCTGCCATCGCCATAACTACAGCAACGGCACAGAGCGAACCAACCTACAAAAGGGAAATTGGCGTAGGTGTGGGCATGACTAACTACATCGGAGACTTCAACGGCTCGCTGACAAAAGGCATGCAGCCACAGGCAAGCCTCATATACCGACGCGTATTCACTCCCTATACGGCACTTAAATTCGACCTCACATACGCTCAAATCAAAGGGGAAAGCAGCAATGCAGAATCTTACTATCCGGCATACGACAGTCAGAAATATGCCTTTAAGCATAATCTCTTTGACCTGAACGTGGCATACGAATATAATTTCTGGCCATACGGAACAGGGAACGACTACAGAGGAGCCGTACGACTAACGCCTTACATTCTCATCGGACTGGGAGCAACATTAGCCACCGGAGGAGAGAAAAACGCATTCACAGCAAACCTGCCGATAGGACTGGGACTGAAATACAAAATAGCACAGAGGGTGAATCTTGGGATAGAATGGGCGTTCCACGCTACTCTAAGCGACAAGCTCGACGGGATTGAAGACCCATACGGCATACCAAGCACGGGCATTTTCAAGAATACTGACTGCTACTCTACACTGAGAGCAACAATAACATACAGTTTCTCAGCAAACTGCCCGGCATGCAACAAAGACAGGTAAATACATATCTAACATGGATAAAAACAACATACCACAGCATATCGCCATAATCATGGACGGTAACGGACGATGGGCAACGGCCAAAGGAAAGCCACGCTCATTCGGACATCAGGCTGGTGTAGAGACTATCACACGCATTGCAACAGAGTGTGCGCAGATTGGCGTGAAACAACTCACCATGTATGCCTTCTCCACAGAAAACTGGAACAGGCCTACAGACGAGGTGGCTGCACTCATGGGACTCGTACTTACTGCGCTGGAAGAGGAAATCTTCATGCGCAATGACATACGCTTCAAGGTCATCGGCGACCGCTCAAGACTGCCGCTCGATGTAAACAAGAAACTGAGCGACGTTGAAGAGCACACCAAAAACAACAGCACCATGACATTGACAGCTGCACTCAGCTACTCAAGCAAATGGGAGATAACAGATGCAGTGAAGCAAATCGCACAGAAAATAAAAACTGGAGAAATACTGCCAGAGGACATCTCTGACAACACAATTGACTGCCACCTGCAGACAGCAGGTACTCCTGACCCGGACCTGCTGATACGCACAGGCGGAGAACAGCGCATATCAAACTACCTACTGTGGCAGATAGCATATTCCGAACTGTACTTCACTGACACATTCTGGCCAGACTTCAATGAAGAACATCTGCATCTGGCAATAGAAAGCTATCAGAAAAGACAGCGCAGATACGGAAAAACGGAGGAACAAATAGAAAACGAAACAATATAAAACTTAGTTTTCCTGCATGCAATACATTCTGCAATGAATAAACAGAATATAGCGCATAGGAAATAACGAAACACATTCTTATATTAATGACACTCTTAAAGAGAACATTACTACTGCTGATGACTACCGTCCTTTGCCACACTCAAATGATGGCACAGGATAAAATCGTCAACCCCGAAATATCATACGCAGGAAGCCAAAGAACAATGACAATTGGCGGACTGGCAGTAAACGGAATCGAAGGATACGAAGACTATATGCTGCTAAGCATCGGAGGACTTTCTGTCGGACAGGAGATAAAAATGCCAGGACAGGAGATTACCGATGCCGTAAAAAGATACTGGAGACACGGATTGTTCTCTGACGTCAGCATAGCAGCAGACTCTATCGTGGGAGATAAAGTATATCTACATATTTACTTGAAGGCTCTGCCAAGAGTAACTACTATCAACTACTCGGGAATAAAGAAGTCCGAGAGAGAGGATATGGAGCAGAAACTCGGTCTGCTCAAAGGTGCGCAGATCAATCCAAACATGATTGCACGCGCCAAGGTGTGGGCTAAGAAATACTTTGACGATAAAGGTTTCAAGAATGCCGAGATTAATATACGTCAGAGAACAGATGTCACACAGAAGAATTCCGTAATCATTGACATCGATATTGACAAGAAAGAGAAAATGAAAGTGCATCAGATTATCATCGAAGGTAATCATAACATGCCACTGAAAAAGATTAAAGGCACACTCTTCACAAAGGGTGCACTCTCTAAAACGAATGAGGCTGGCAAGCTGTATTCATTCTTCAAGGCAAAGAAGTTTACACCAGAAAGATACAAAGAAGACAAGCAGAACCTCATAGACAAATACAACGAGTACGGCTTCCGCGATGCTACAATCGTAGCAGACAGCATCACACAATATGACGACAAGCACGTAGACGTATACATAAAGGTAGACGAAGGACAGAAATACTATATCCGCAACATCAAATGGGTAGGCAACACAGTATACAACACTGACCAGCTTGCTGCCGTACTCGGCATGCAGAAAGGTGATGTATACAACCAGAAGCTTATGTCGAAGCGTCTGCAAGAAGACGAAGATGCCGTAGGTAACATGTATTGGAACAACGGCTACCTGTTCTATTCGCTGCAACCAACCGAAATAAATGTTGTTGGTGACTCGGTAGACATCGAGATGAGAATAGAAGAAGGACAGCAGGCGCACATCAACCGAGTAAGAATCAACGGCAACGACCGTGTGTATGAAAAGGTTATCCGCCGAGAACTGCGCACCAAGCCAGGCGATTTGTTCTCAAAAGAAGCATTGATGCGTACAGCACGTGAACTTGGAAATATGGGGCATTTTGACCCAGAACAGCTTTCACCAGACGTAAAGCCGGACTACGAAAACGGCACTGTGGATGTCAACTGGAACCTTGTATCTAAGTCAAACGACCAGATTGAGCTTTCGCTCGGCTGGGGCCAGACAGGTATCATAGGACGTGTTGGTCTGAAACTGAATAACTTCTCGATGGCAAACCTCTTCAACAAGAACAAGGAACACAGAGGTTTAATGCCTATTGGAGACGGCGAGGTGCTGTCTATCGGAGCACAAACCAACGGTACATACTATCAGTCTTACAACGCAAGTTACTCAACTGGCTGGTTCGGAGGCAAGCGTCCTGTCCAGTTTAACGTAGGCGCATACTTCTCAAGACAGACTGACGTATCGTCAACATACTACAACAGCAACTACATGAATAACTACTATAACTATCTATATGGTTATGGCAGTTACGGTGGATACTACAACAACTACGAGAACTACTATGATCCAGACAAGTACATACAGCTGTTTGGAGCAAGCATAGGCTGGGGCAAGCGACTTCGTTGGCCAGACGATTTCTTCCAACTCTCTGCATCTCTGTCATTCACACGATACATGCTGAGCAACTGGAGATACTTCCTCATCTCGACAGGTAACTGTAATAACCTGAACCTCAATATTGCGCTGACACGTCACTCATCAGACAATCCGCTCTTCCCTCGTAAGGGTTCTGAGTTCGAACTGTCTCTGTCAATCACTCCACCATGGTCAGCATTCGACGGAAAAGACTACGCACGTCTGGCAAACAACCCACAGTCAGCGACATACCAGAAGGAACAGCAGGAGAAATACCGCTGGATTGAGTACCACAAATGGAAGTTCAAGTCAAAGACATACACAGCTCTCACCAACGGCCAGAAGTGTCTTGTACTCATGACACGTGTCGAGATGGGTATTCTCGGTTCGTTCAACAAGCATAAGAAGTCACCGTTCGAAACATACTACATGGGTGGTGACGGTATGACGGGCTATTCAACATCATACGCAGAAGAGACTATCGGCCTCAGAGGATATGAAAACGGCTCACTCACCCCTAACGGTGCAGCAGGCTATGCTTACGACCGTTTTGCAGTAGAGTTGCGCTATCCGTTCCTCCTTGGCAACACCACAATCTACGGTTTGGCGTTTGCTGAAGGCGGTAATGCATGGACAGACCCTAAGCACTTCAATCCTTTCGACATGAAACGTTCTGCTGGTGCTGGTGTGCGAATCTTCCTCCCAATGGTAGGTCTTATGGGTATTGACTGGGCATACGGCTTTGACAAAGTCTATGGACAACGAGGCGGCTCACAGTTCCATTTCATCCTCGGACAGGAATTCTAATTTTAGGAGTTCAAGAACCGCAGCATAAAAGTCAAGAACATAAAGCCTGACATTGCGAAAGATAAAATATGGAATTGCAAAATGCAGAAATCGGCAATGCAGGAGATTAAGCATGGCAGAATAGAATGCAGAATCTGGCAATGCGGAAGATTAAGCATGGCAGAATGAGATGCAGAAATCGGCAATATGAAAGATTAAGCATAGCAGAATGAAATGCAGAAATCGGCAATGCGGGAGATTAAGCATGGCGGAATGGAAGGTGAGATTTGATATTGCAACATATATAATATTACAATGCTACAGGCTCAAGCATAACGTGCTACACAAATAAGCATAACGTGCCACACAAATAAGCATAATGTGTCACACAAATACATATAAAATATCAAACACCCCGTGCAACAGCCGTATCATAGCATTATACACCTGAATATGCCGCTACAGAAAGAATAAAAAAGAACAAACACAAGCAAAAAAAACAGAATTATGAAAAAGCGATTAATGACAATGATAATGCTGCTTGTAATCTCATTAGCAGCATTTAATACAGCAGCGCAGGCTCAGAAGTATGCACTTCTTGACATGGAATACATACTTAAGAATATTCCAGCATACGAGCGTGCTAACGAACAGCTATCACAGGTAAGCAAGAAATGGCAGGCTGAGGTTGAAGCACTCAACACAGAAGCAGCCACACTCTACCGAAACTATCAGAACGAGATAGTATTCCTGTCGCAAGAGCAGAAGAAAGCGCGCCAGGAAGCTATAATGGAAAAGGAGAAAGAGGCCGCAGAACTGAAGAAGAAATACTTTGGTCCTGAGGGCGAACTGTTCAAGAAGCGTGAAGCACTCATGACTCCTATACAGGACGAAATCTATAATACGGTAAAGGAAATAGCAGAATTGCGCAGCTATTCGCTTGTCATAGACCGCTCAAGCGACAATGGCATAATCTATGGCTCACCGAAGGTAGACATTTCAAATGAAGTGCTTCAGAAACTCGGTTATCAGTAACAGTCTTTCCAAATGCGCTCATCCTCTGCTGTAAAGGCAAAAGCACAGATCATGCCAGCAGGCGCTATGATGCGCAAATCATTCAAACAGAGATTCAACAAATTATAATAACAATAATAAAAATAGCAATGAAAAAGATTATTTTGATGCTTTTGGCATTCATGCCAATGGCAATGATGGCACAGAACGCTAAGTTTGGACACCTCGACACACAGGCAATCATGCAGTCAATGCCTGAGTTTATCAAAGCACGCGGCGAGATTGAGGCTGAGCAGAAGCAGTATGAGAACGAACTTCAGGAAATGCAGAAAGAGTTCCAGACTAAGGCTGAGCAGTACGAGAAAGAGAAGTCAACAATGAATGCTACAATGCAGCAGAGCACAGAGCAGTCACTTCAGGAAATGTACCAGAAGATTCAGCAGGCATACCAGGACAACCAGCAGAAGCTTCAGAAGGCCAGCCAGGAGAAGATGATGCCTATCAGCAACAAGATTCAGAATGCAATCAAGGCCGTAGGCAAGGCAGGCAACTATGTTTACATCATGGAAGTGACAGCCGGCATTCCATACATCAGCGAGACACTCAGCAAGGATGTATCAGCGGAGGTTAAGGCTGAGCTCAACAAGATGAAGTAATTCACAACTCACAAACCAGAGGAGTTAAAGGCGTTAAAGAGCAAATAAAAGTCTTCATGTACACATCCATGTGTATTTGAAGCAGCATTCTTTAATGCTTTTAGCTCCTTTTAATTCTACAAAATCCCCCTGACGACAATGAAAAAATATATATTTACCCTACTCTTCACCCTGATATCGCTTGCTGTATCAGCACAGTTCAAGGTAGCATACTACAGCAATGACGCGGTGCTCCACAGCATGGCAGAATACCAGCAGGCGCAGAACGACCTGAAAAGTCTGAAGCAGCAGTATGACAAAGAGACAAAGCGAGCCCAGGAAGAGTTCAATGCCAAGTATGAAGAGTTTCTTGATGAAGTAAACACCCTTGCACCTTCAATACGCCGCAAGCGTCAAATAGAGCTGCATCAGGCGATGGAGACAAACATCAAGTTCCGCGACGAGGCTAACCGTCTGTTAAAGCAGGCAGAGAAAGACGCCATCGCTCCGCTTCAGGCCCGCATAAACGAAGTGCTTCGTCTCATAGCGGCAGAGCATTCATATGCAGTCATAGTAAATACCGACAGTAATGCCTGTCCGTACATTTCGCCGCTAATCAGCGAAGACATCAACACGCTTGTCAGCGAGTCACTGAAGCAGTAATCATCCGGCACAGGGCATTCCATCCCTCGCTATATGCCAGACACTCACGCACGCATAAATAAATAATGTAGCAGAAAGTCAAAGAGCGAATGCTAAGTCTGGCAAGAGGCAACATACGAATGAAGGAAAGAAACACGCTTGCATGACCTTTTTCATGCAGGAGTGTTTTCCTGTTTCATTCTGTCAGCATGAAATTCCCTGCTGAACCACATCAGGCAAAGCCCGATTAACAGGCATTGCAGACTACGACATGCATGCAGATGCTGCAAGACAAGCATCCTGCAATCTCATGCCCTCTTAGCAAATCGGATGCAAAATTACAAAATCTGACAAGCGAAATCAAGTTTTATGTGGATAGACTTGTGGATAGAAGCGTGCAAAAAATACACAGCATAAGCCATAAAGCCCAGCCTACATGCCCCACCCATCCGAAAGCAGCACGCCCAAACACAGCAGAGGCGGCAGTAAAGCCAAGGATAAGAAAAACGAATCGCGAAACAAGATGAAAGCACAGGCCACGCCCTGTCCTTCATAACACACCCAATGTCAATGTCACCAATCGGCATATTCGATTCCGGATACGGCGGACTGACCATTCTGCAGCAGTTACGCAACCATTTGCCCGAGTATGATTACCTATACCTGGGCGACAATGCGCGTGCCCCATACGGCTCGCGCTCCTTCGATGTGGTATACGAGTTCACCCGCCAGGCAGTACTGAAGCTCTTCGATCTTGGCTGCCAGCTGGTCATTCTCGGCTGCAATACAGCCTCAGCCAAGGCACTTCGCACTATACAGCAGTACGACTTGCCGCAATACGACCCCTCACGCCGTGTGCTGGGTGTCATCCGTCCTACCGTGGAACGCATCGGAAAAATCACCGAGTCGCGCCATGTAGGCTATGTTGCAACAGAAGGCACAGTCATGTCAAACAGCTATGAACTTGAGATAGCCAAGTTCTTCCCCGACATAAAGGTAACGGGGCAGGCCTGTCCGCTATGGGCAGCAATCGTCGAAGCAGGCGAGGCGGACACAGACGGCGCTGATTACTTCGTCAAGAAAAGAATCACCCAACTATTTGAGCGCGACCCACTTATTGACACACTGATACTCGGCTGCACACACTACCCCATGCTCATGCGCTCTATTGAGCAGGCTGTGCCTCCAGGAACAAAAATCATTCCGCAGGGAAGCCTCGTTGTCGAGAGTCTCGAAACATATTTCCAGCACCATCCAGACATGGACGCACGCTGCTCGAAGAACGGCATCACGCGTTTCATGACAACCGAGAATCCCGAGCGTTTCAAACAGTGTGCACAGCTATTCCTGCACACCGACATTGATGTAGAACGCATCGACCTTGCATTATAAGCAAATGCAGCCCCCGCTGTATGCTGCCTATCAGAAGCGGCACTGTCTGCCCAGCATCTTCAGACAGCACGCAGCATACAGAGGAAGCAGTCAAAACATGGTTCAAAAATGAAAGAACTACTCATCATCAACGACCTTTGCGGCTTCAGCACCGTAGCTACCACAGCCATGATGCCAATACTCTCATACAAAGGAGTGCCGACAAAGAATCTGCCGACGGCAATCATCTCTAACAATCTCGAATACGGCAAGTTTGCCATTCACGAGACAACAGACTACATAACCCAGTCCTTTGCCATCTGGAAAGAGCTCGGCTTCCATAGCGATGCCATAGCCACAGGCTTCATGGCATCAGAGCGTCAGGCAGGAATCATTGCTGAATACTGCCGTGAACAGGCTGCCACAGGCACAGCAATCTATGTCGACCCTATCATGGGCGACGAAGGAAAGCTATATAACGGCATAACGGAAGAAACCATCAACGCCATGCGCCGCATGATAAGCGTGGCAACACTATGCTTCCCGAACTACACCGAAGCATGCTATCTCACTGGCACACCCTACTCTGCCAGCGGCGTCACACGCACCGAAGCCTATAGCCTTGTCAAGAAACTGCGCGACATCGGCGCCCGCTCTGTCATCATCACAAGCATCCCGATAGACGGACAGCCATCAGTAATAGGATATAATGCCGATATAGAAAGCCTCGGCATACCTGCCGGCAAAGAACATTTCGTGCTCCCATACGATGAAATCCCCGTGCGCATCCCTGGCACTGGCGACATCTTCTCAGCCATCGTGATAAGCCATCTGCTCCACGGTGTAGAACTGAAGGTTAGCACACGCCGAGCCATGGACAACGTACGCACACTCATCGACCTCAATAAAGACAATAAAGACAAGTTCCGCGGCATTCCGATAGAACGCTATCTGCATGTCCTCGACTAACATCATAACATCATATAAGCATAAAATCCAGACTCCGAAATCGGAATCTGGATTTTCTTTTTCTATCTCATTATAGGCGTATGGCTCATTTTGCAGGATAAATTTGAGTAGTAGGTATTCAATAGCTCAAATTGCAGGATGACTTTATTCGCTGTTTTCTTGTTAATTTATCTGAGAGTTTGTACCTTTGCTCCGCAGTCTGAAGCATAGTGGA
>JAZUMR010000038.1:0-108256 GCA_045603685.1 Prevotella sp. | reverse complement strand
ACTATATGATTTATGGCTTATTCAAACATGAAGATAGATGAAGATAGATGGAGGTAGAAGGAGATAAATGACATTTGTCTTGATGCAGAACACCAGCTTGCCAAAGTATCGTCCTCTATCTTCGACGCCGAAAGCGGCATACCTTCCTGTAACTTCCTATATCTTCTTAACATCCGAAACTTGTCTGCTTGTTTATCCGTGTCAATCCGCGCAATCCGTGTTCGTTATAAACAAAACACTCAAAACATTCAAAACAAGGGAAAAGGTTTTAAGAGTTTTGCTGGTTTTATTCAATCAAAGAAGAAAGTTGAGCAATCCGTGTTCGAGAAAAAATCTGCTGAATCTGCGAAATCTGCGTGCAAAGGAAAGGCGGACAACAAAGTCTGTCGCTTTGTTGCCCGCCTTTTATGATTGATTATCTGTCCGAGAGACAGTGTCCTCCGGCATTACCTTAATCCCAGAGGTTAGTGTCCCAAAGGTTCTCCTTTCTCCAGCTATCGGCAGAATATGGCTCCCATTCTTCCCATTCGTCTTCTTTCGACATGAATCCGTCGGCATTTTCTCCTTCTGGATTCTCAGGAGCCTCTATTGAAAATGTGAAGAGCAACTGTTTCTCTGACTCCACAGTTTCCAGTGCTGGCTTTACGTATATTTTTTTTATATTCATGTTTTTTCCTTGTTTTATTATGTTTTATTTGCATGTCTTATTTCGCTATCTTGCAGCCATTGACAATATACAGTCCGCGTGGCAGTCCCTTGCCGCCATTCCACTCTGGGCGGACAAATATGCCGTTCACATTGTATACGCCCTTGCCGAATCCTGCGTCAGCGCCCTGAATAGCATCGATTGATGTCAGCTCGCCGCCTATCAGAACTTTCGCTCCGACAGCATTGCCTGCACCGATACGGAAGAATGCACGCAAGCCGCGCATTACGTTGTTTGGCGCATCTGCAGGCTTGGCAAGCGCGTTGCTCTTGTTCATTCCGAGTTCTGAACCGTCTGTCTGCATAGCATATTTCACGTATGTGCCAGCGAAGGTGTAATTACCTATTGTCACTGCTGCCGCCTCTGTGTCGGTCAGGCTTACGCCGCTGAACGATACACCCTCCTCTGTTGTCGCGCTATTCATTGGCTTCACGAGATATGGCACGCCGGCTTCGATAGCCTCTGCCTCTGAGAATATGAGAGATGTGCCCTGCACGTCTGTAAAGCTTGCAATCTGTGTGCCTACGCCGAACGCCTCTTCCATCTGCGCCTTGCTTACACTGAACGGAACGCAGAAGGTGTTCCACATGTTGGCTGTCATGCCGCGCTTGACATTTATCGTCGCATCTGCGTATGATGTCGGAATATCTACTGTCTCGTTTGTAGATGTCTCCTTGAACTCATATACTGTAGCCAGCTCCTTCAGAGTGATAATGGCTGCAGAGCCCTCACCTGTTGCGCTGCTGTCTAACTCGTTGTAGACTTCATCTGTTGCAGGTTCGTCAGCACCACCCTCTGTCTCGAAGATGATGAGGAAGAGATTCATTGAGTCGCCCTTTGTCAGCGTGTATGTCTTTCCGCCTGTAGCGTCGAAGGTATACTTGGCGTCTGCTCCTGTTGTCAGTTTCTCGCTGTCAAGATAGAATCTCTTGCTTGCACCGTCGAAGACAAGGGTCACCTTGCAGTCGGATGGCGGTGTGATAGTGATGTTTGTAGATGATTCTATCTTCAGGCATATTCCGTATGTCACGTCATCGTATGTCACTGAGCCATATTTGTTTGAGTAGTTTCCGCTCACTGTGACATAGCTGAGTGATGGTTTATTCTCGAGGAAGTGGCATATCTCTGTCTCTGTCATGCCTGTAGAAGGAGCAGCAGCCTTAACGATATTTATTGTATATGTCTTGGTTGTAGTGCCGTCCTCTGCCACAATGGTGAATGTAGCAGTAACCGTTGCGCCCTGCGCTGGTGCAGTGATGGTGTATGTGCCGTTCTCACCTGTCGCACCAGATACGCTCTGCACACTTGCCTTCTCTGCAGGAGTAACCATAACTGTGTATTCTGTCTCCGCAGCATTGTATGCCACATTATGTGTATACTCATCATCTGTCATCTCTATGCTGTTTCCGTCGAGGGTGAATGTGGCAGTGGCGTCGGTGCTTAATTCCGGCGTTGTTATTCCGCTGCCTGTCTCGAAGATGATGAGGAAGAGATTCATTACGTCTCCCTTTGTCAGCGTGTAGGTCTGCCCGCCTGTAGCAGCAAACGTGTATTTGCCCTCAGAGTCTGTTGTATATGAAGTGCCGTCAAGCTTGAAATCTGAGCCTGATTCTAAAAACACGAGGGTTACATTAGTATCTGTCAGCGGTGTGATAGTGATGTTTGTAGCCGACTCCATCTTGACACACCAGCCATATTCTATACCGTCGTATATCACAGAGCCCTTTGAGTTAGAATAGCTGCCGGTGACTGTGACATAGCTGAGTGATGGGGTTTCGTCGAGGAAGTGGCATATCTCGCTCTCTAAGTTCTTTGTTATATTTATTGTGTATGTCTTGGCTGTGGTGCCGTCCTCTGCTACGATGGTGAATGTAGCGGTAGAAGAGCTTCCTAATTCTGGCGCAGCTATGGTGTATGTGCCGTTCTCGCCGTTAGCACCCTCTACACTCTGTATGCTCGCCTTGTCAGCAGGAGTAACGGTGATGGTGTAGGATGTCTCTGTAGCATCGTGTGACACAGAATGTGTGCCAGTAGTGCCAGACATGTTAACAGCTACGCCGTCAACTGCGAATGTAGCGGTGGCGTCAGTGCTGTAAGCCTTGACAATGTTTATTGTGTATGTCTTGGTCGTAGTGCCGTCCTCTGCCACGATGGTGAATGTAGCAGTAGAAGTGCTTCCTAATTCTGGCGCAGCAATAGTATATGTACCATCAGAGCCTGTTGCTCCTTCTACATTCTGCACGCTTGCCTTGTCAGCAGGGGTAACAGTGATGGTGTAAGAGGCCGCAGCGGCGTCTGATGCCACATTATGGGTGTATGAAGTGCCGCTCATGCTTATGCTGCCGCCATCAATAGCGAATGTAGCGGTGGCATCGCTGCTCGCCTGCTTCACGATGTTGATAGTATATGTCTTTGTCATAGCTCCGTCTGCCGATGCTATGGTGAATGTAGCAGTAGAAGTACCGCCCAGCGCTGGAGCCGCAATAGTATATGTTCCATTAGAACCTGTCGCGCCTGTAACCTCCTGGATGGTAGCGTCTGCGGCTGGAGTGACAACTACAGTATACTCTGTTTCTGTAGCATCAGGTGATACAAGGTGTGTGTATTCTGTGCCAGACCATGAGATGGCACTGCCGTCAAGAGTGAACGTAGCAGATACATTGCCGCCGATAATTACACCGCCGCCAGCGTATGACGGTATGTATGCATCGTTTACATCAGGGTCAATGCCCTTGCCGTCGCCAGCATCTACGGTCTGTGTCGCACCGCCGTTAGAGATGGCTGTGCCGTCAGCAAAGCCTACAAGCGTTGAGGTGTACTGCTGCAGCATGGTCTTCATCTCGCTGATGACACCATAGTTCTCATCCTGCACTGAGTTGTTGAAGGTCCACTTGATATCGCCGTGGCCCATGCGGCCTGCGCCATACCAGCCCTTGACAATCTCAGGAACATTTGCCGCTGCATGGATAGTACTCTCGATATACTGCGAGCGTGCCGCCGCGTCTGCCTCGTTGTTATAGCCTGTGCCGCCTGAGTAGCACTTGGCTGTGATATTCTCATCGCGTGATGATGCCAGCACAGCGTCCCATTTGCCGTCGGTCTGCGAGCCGTCGTAGAACAGCACCTGGCGAGGATTGACAATGATATTGTCATACGCCTTTATCACACCGCCTGGCTCGCCAGAGAATGTGCCGTCGCCCTCTGCGTCTGTGCCCTGCTTAGAAATGAGCATAGGGTTCTTGCAGTTGCGGAAATAGTTGCTCTCAACGAATGCCGAGCCGCCTGATGTAACACCGACGCCATACTTAGAGATGCCGTCGTAGTAGTTGTTGTAGACATGGTAGAACATGGTGCGGATACGTGGATGGCGTGAGTCTGAGTGGTCAAACCAGTTGTGGTGGTAGGTATGCCATAAACCAGTATTCTCACTCTTCATGCCGCCAAGCGAAGCCTTGCCGCAGTCAATGAAGTGGCAGTAAGACATAGTTATGTGCGTAGAGCCGTTTTTCATGTCTACCGTGCCGTCGCCCTTTGCCTGGTCGGCGTCGCCGCCTGTATTGCCATAGAAGAAGTCCATGTTGTGTATCCAGATGTTAGAGTTGCCAGAATCGAGCGAGATACAGTCGTCCATGCACAACTGCACAGAGAAGTTGCGAAGCTCAAGCCCCTTTATGTAGCGTATAAGCATGCCGAATCCTGAGATGGCAGCATCATTACCAATACCCTCAATGGTTACGGGTATCTCAGAGTAATTGCTCTTGCCCTTGATCTGCAGACCTTCAGAGCTTGACAGCAGCTCATCCATATTCTCCTTTTTTATTGTGCCTATGATACGTATGGCTATAGGAGTGGTGGCGTATCCTTTCTGGAAAAGATACAGAAGGTTTTGCAAACCTGTGGATGTTGTTGTGGTTCCATCACTCTTTGTCTCTACATCTACAGCTATGCTGTTGGCGTTATCCGCCCATACGTAGACGACCTTCGCATTGTCCTTCAGCGTACCGTCGTTCTTGTATGCGCCGATGCCGCCAGGCATGCCCACGTGTGCGAATCCTGCACGGTCGTGCGCCTTTACGGTCAGCGCTGCTGTAGTCATGGCGGCAGAAGTCATCTCAGCCTTCGATGCGTCGACTGGCACAATCTTCATCGTGTAGCTGCCAGCCTTCAGACCTACTGCGTCAGCACGGTAGTATGTAGGATACTTGCGAACAAGCTCCTTGTCTATCTGTGTATACTCGCCGCCTGCCGGAGCAATATATACATTGTAGTCAGCAGCACCGCTGACAGGCTCCCACTGTGCGTAGGCAGCCTCAAACCATCCCTGTGCCTCTGTCACAGCAGCATGAACGGGAGCTGCTACGAAAAAGGATATAACACAAAGGAATAGTATGTGTAGAATTCTTTTCATGAAATTAGTTAGTGATATTTAACAAATATTTATACAATCGATTGCAAAGTTACACTTATTTTTCTCTATTTCACAAAGAAACACCAATTATTATGCAATACATGCCTTAAATTTATACCCTTCACCAACGTTTGGTGATTTAAATGCTGCTAATCAAGCAGTTAAGCAACAATATCGAGGTTTACCTTGTAGTTATTACAGCATATAACGCAGCGAAATACGAACAGCATATAATGCAAAGAAAATGCGACCAGCTATGACAAAAGACCTGCACGTCCAAATAAAAAAGAGGATATGCGCACACATACCCTCTTTATCGTTACTATTGAAAGCCTGTCTGTATTAGACAGCTATATATCATTTCACTACCTTTATCACACGTCCGTCAGCAGTGCGCACGATGTTGATGCCGCGCTGCATAGCAGGGAGACGCTTGCCGTCGATAGTGTAAACCTGCTCGATGCCTGTTGCGTTGCCTTCGAGAATCTCGATGCCTACAGACTCACCAGGAACAGCAATCTCGCTGAGTCCGCCGAACTCGTTAGCAGCCTGAATCTGATATTCAGAACCAGCTACGTAGTCGTATGATGTCTCAGTTGTGAAGCCTACGACCTTGCCGTCCTTAGTGATAACGTAGCAGATAGCGTATGGCACTGCATCCCAAGAAATCTTGCCAGTCTCAGTGCTGAATGTAGCCTTAGGAGCGGCGCAAGCCTCTGTGATGATTTCTGGCTGCCATGCGTCAGAACCAGAGAGCACGTTCTTCACTGTGTACTGTGCTGCCTCCTCGGCTGTCAGAGTGTTCTTTACGTTGTGTACCCACACTTTCTCGCCATCTACTGTCTTATAGTAAGAAGAGCGGCGCTGTGAGAGGTCGACAGGGTTGCCGTCGCCGTCCATTGTGTTGTACTCAGCCCAGAGTGCTGGCAGACCGCCCATTGTCTCATACCATCCGGCAGCAGGTATTGTAACCTCAGATGTAGTGTTGATGAAGACAGTCTTTGGAGAGTTATGCCATGGACGTCCGAGCCATACGTCAGTCTCTGCAGGGTTGCCTGGAGCTGTAATCTTACAGTTCTGGAACACATAACCCCACTTAACGTCAGCACCATGAGAAGGAGCTACGATGTAGCCACCGCTCTTGCGGTTGATGAGGAGAGTGACGTTGTCGAAATAGTAGTTACCGCTGTTGTAGATGAAGTCTACCGCACCTTCGATAAGACAGTTCTTAGCATAGCAGCGATAGTTAGATGTGCTTGTTGTAATCCATGTGTCCTGATAGCTCCACATTTCACACTTGTTGAATACTATGCGGTCGCCCTTTGTATTCATGGCGAGAGCCTGTGGACCAGCCTGCTTGTCATGACCCCAAGAGTTAACGAATGTGATGCCCTCGAAGTAGCAGTCGCCAGACTTAACCACTACTGTAGCGCCTTCGTCTACATGTACTGCGTTGTCGCCACCGCTGAGACGGTCGTCAGTGATGAACACTTTGTCAGCAGCCTGACCGATGAGGTGGATGTATGGCTTGTTAGTAGGAATGTCTACGTGCTCCTTATACTCACCAGCCTTAACGAAGATGAGCCATGGTGTGCCGCGTCCTGCAGGAGCTGCATCGATAGCCTCCTGAACAGTCTTGTAGTCGCCAGAGCCGTCAGCAGCCACCACTGCGTCGTAGATGCGTGCTGCAGGCTGTGTGCGCTCCATTGTTGTGAAGTTGATTGTTGTGCCAGCATAAGCATTGCCGCTGCGGTCAGTGATTACGCCTGCAGGGATAGTGAATGCGTACTCCTTGTTGTAGTCGAGACCAGCATACTGGAATACGGCTGTCTTGCCAGTTACTGTAGGAGCGATATTCTCACCGTTGAGAGTAGCGCTGCCTGTGCCAGCCTTGATGCGCTCGTCGAATGTCAGTACGATGCTGCCAGTAGCCGATGCGCCTGTCGCACCGTTAGCAGGATTGCTGCTTACGAGCACTGGTGCAGTCTGGTCGTTAGCCTGCTCGCTCTCTGCGAGAACGAAGATGTCGCCAATAGAAAGACCATCATAGTCTGATGCCACACCAATCAGTTCGTCAGTGCCCTTAACCCAGCGCACATATACACGCTCTTGGTTGTTAGCTTCTGCTGGCAGAGTAAACTCGCCGTCAACCCATCCACGTTCAACAAGATTGTAAGTATAGCAGTCTGTGAAGTTTGTTCCGTCAACAGAATACTGTGCCTTCATTACTGCATAAGTGTTGTATGAGTGTCCGAAACCGTTAGAGATATTGATGTTGCTGTATCCCTTTGTAGAGAATGATATTTCCCAATACCATCCGTTAACAAGGAGATCCCATATACGTGCGCCCCAGCGGCCTTCTTCGGCGCCGTTGTTCACACCACGTGTGAGCCAGCTTCTTGTTCCTCCAGCTTCGTTACGCAGTGACAGCAGACCAGCATTCTCGCTATTGCTGCGGTAGTCGGCTGCACGCTGAGAGTTAGGCTGATCCTGATAGAGGTCCCATGCCACGATGTAGTCAGCAACAGCGTAGTTAACTGTTACGTTCTTCTCGCCGTCCATATTGATAGTGCGCTCAGCATTAGTTGAGCCGTCCTCCCATCCTGTGAATGAGAGAATCTTGTTGTTGGCAACAGTAACCTTAACGTCAGTGCCTTCCTCGTAGTAGTGAACGCCGTCAACGATGTTACCCTCAGGGAGGAATGTCACGAGGTTCTGGTTGCCATACTTATTGCCCATGTCGTCAACAGCAACATAGTTAAGAGCATAGACGTTGTTCTTGTCGAAATTAGCAGTAAGCTCTGTGTTTGCAGAAATCTCGAAAGTATAAGGATTCTTGTCAGAAACCACGTTGCCCTGAGCGTCAGTCCATGATGTGAAGTGGTAGCCGAAGTTCTCTGTTACAGAAAGTGTGATTTCTGTACCAGCATCAAACTCATTGCCTGAAGGATTGACAGCAATCTTGCCAGCGCCCTCTACGCCAGACTTAACGCTGAGAGTATAAACAGGCACAGCCTCTGGAGTACCCTCGAAGTCGCCAGTCAGTGTGATGTCGCTCAGACCCACCTGCTTGTTGTTTGCAAGATTCCAGATATAGAACCACAGTTCAATCTTCTCCTCGCTTGCAGCCATGCCGCTGATGGCATGCTCTACTGCAGAGAATCCTGCGCCTACGTTGTTACGCTCAGGATTATAGCCCTCTGTCAGCTGCACCTTCTCCTCGCCACGAACGACATATACGTCAAACTGTCCGCCGCTTGTGCCGAACTTACATGCGTTGAAGCTGAGCTTCTTCGGTGTGAACTTAACGCCCTTCTTAGGGATGATAGTATACTTCACATAAGAATTCTCCTCCTGTGCTCTGCCGATGCTTTCCACAGGTTGAATCTTTGTAAGAGTCTCAGTAGTGTTTGTTGCAGCAGCCTGCAGAATCACATTGCTGCCCAGCTCCCAGCTTGTTGTAGAAACAGCCTCAGGAACAGAAACAGTGGCCAGAGTAGGGTTGTCTGTGCCCTGGTCGAAAGCCCATGCTATAGTTGCATCCTTTGCATCGATAGGCTTTGCCTCTTCCATTGCCTCGCCCATAACCTTCACGTAGTCAAGGTTCCAGTTGCTTGCAAAGCCATTGCCTGCAATAAGGCGAACGATAACCTTATCCTTATTGTTAGCAGAGAGAGTTACAGTGTTTGCATTATATGTCCACCATGTGCTTGCAGTCGTACATGAACCACCGTCAAACCATGTTGTGCCGCCGTCAGTAGACACCACTGTCTGCAGTGTAGCCTCTGCATTAGCACCGTATGAGCAAGCATACTCTATAGAGATGTTCTTGTAGCCCTTTGTAGGGAACTGAATCTCGTAATATACATTGTGCTTTGAAGCATCAGTATAATCGCTGATGTCGTTAGCAGCAGCATTCTCAATGCGCAGCACCTTGTTCTGGTAGCCCTCGCACAACTGCCAGTAGCGTCCTTCAGACATGGCCGTCATAACATAGTCAGACGGTGTTCCTACGGCTTCATTAGCAATAAAGCTTGGCTGTCCGTCTTTGAACCATAATGCTCCTACTGCCGCCCAAGCATTGCTGTTAGGCGTGTAGACATTCTCAGCTACGTCGTAGCCTGTCTCGAATGTCCAGCTGGCAAGCTGTGTGCTCTGCGCCTTTGCCGTTGTGGCGAAAAGGCTGACGAGCAGGAACAGAAGCCCATTCAATAAGTTTCTTTTCATAATTCAGTTTTTGATTTAGTTATTAATAGTTTTATGTATTGTCGTTGTACCGTTGGCATATACCGTGCGCACGATGTTCATGCCGTTAGATGCAGAGTGAAGTTCTCTCCCAGCGGCATCGTAATATGTCACACTGACCACGTCAGAAGCGTTGTCGATGTTGCTGATGGCTGTAGATGAAGCGTCGAACGCCATGCCCTCGATAGTGACATCGCTCAGGCAGATGGTCTTGCCCGATGCCGCACCGTTATACCAAGGATAGATGCGCACATGAACCTCCTCGCCTTCTTTCAGCGTGATTACAGGCTGGCTGCTTACGCCGTTCATGGTGTTTGCCACCATTTTGCTCGGAGCATAGATAGTAGTGCGTGTCTGGAAATTATCTGTAGAATAGTAGACATGGCACATCATGCCGTTTCCGCCTGCACCTCCTACGTAAAGGCTGATATTGCTAATCTTGAGTTCTGTGCCTGCATTAGCCTTCAGACCGAAGTCTATGTAACGCTCAGGGTTGTCGTCTATCTCTCCGTCAGGCCAGTTGTCGCCAGTCAGCAGATTGCGCTGTGTCTTGCGGTCAGGAGTCTCGCCAGCCGGTATGCCGTCAGGATACTGTGTGTAGTAGTTGCCGTTAGCGTCTGTTCCGCCCTTCGGACAAGCATATCTCTGGACATACATGTTAGACCATGACTGGCCGATGACTGTGGCAGGGCCTGTCAGTGTGCATGACTCATCCTTCTCCAGACGCCAGTAAGCCTTCACCGGCACGCCGCCCTCAACGACGATAGCCGTAGCCTTCACTGGTATCTCTATTGTCTTATCGCCCTGTTTTACATAAATAGTTCCTTCTGTCACACCTTTCTTCTCGAGTGTCAGCTGTGCATAGAAAGTCTGAACGAGTGTTGATGCAGTATAATTCACGTTAAGCTCAGACACATATTTAGACTTGTCTGTTGAGAGTGTGATGCCCTCAGAAGCAGTGATGCTCACTGTTCCGCTCTCTGGCGAGAGTCCGAAGCCGTTCAGTGTGAACTCCTTTGTCAGCACCTGGCCTGTGTATGCCTCGCCGAGGTCAGCCTCAGCCGGAGAGACGCTCAGGTCAGTTGGCAGCACGATATTGTCAGCCAGAATGCCTTGCGCCTTCATCAGTTCTGCACACTTGCGCGCCACGAGCAGCGCACCGGTCGTATTGAAGTGTGTGCTGCCGTCGCCGTCGAAGAGGAATTCATGACATTTGGCGTCGCCGTAGCTCTCGTAAAGCTCTGCCGTTGCTGTAGTAAGGTCGATGAACGGCACGTTCATCTCCTCAGCCACAAGTTTCATCTGATAAGGATAGTCCATAGAATGGTCGCTCTCTGCCACCTTCTGTCCGCTTACCGGACCGCTTGCAGTAAGCACTGAGAAGCTGTCGCCGAGGTCGTGGCGTCCGTTACGCTTTATCTTGCCACCGCTGAAATAACTGCGGCACACAGGCGCAACGAGGATAGGATTGCCGCCAAGGGCACGTGTATCCTCCACGTACTTGCGCAGATACTCTTTATATGTGGTTGTAGGGACAGTGCCGCGGGTGTCTACCTTTGCTGCCTCAGCAGTGTTGCCGATGCTCTGGTAGTACTCCTTCAGCGCCATGCCGTCCATACCGCCGTTCTTCTCGTCGTTATGTGCGAACTGTATCAGCACATAGTCGCCTGGCTGCATATTCTTCTTTACGGCTCCCCAGCGGTCGGCTTCTGTATAGAATCCGCGTGTGTCGCGTCCGCCGCGAGCATAGTTCACTGATTCCACACCGTTAAGAAACTGCTGGAAATACATGCCCCAGCCACGTGTCACAGTAGCTGACTCGTCATAAGGTGCCATGGTCGAGTCGCCACAAGTGTGCACCTTCACTGTTCCTGCGCTCATAAGCATAAGCGCACAGAGAACGATAGAAATAGATAGTAGAGTTTTTTTCATTATAGTATGTGTTTTGATTGTTCCGCTAACTGCTGAAAGTCTCGCCGATACTGCCCGCGCCTGGCACAGTTTTCGCTCAGCCTCAGACCTTACGCTTGCAAAGTTACGTACTAAATAAATATCTATAGGCATAAAAATGAGTCAAAAACAGGGAAAAAACAATCAATTAGGGGGATTTTTGTACGCAATGGGGACATTTTTACATTGTATCCATAATACGGACAATTTTACTCCGCGCCGTGCAGAGAATATGCAAGAAACTGTCCAGAGTTTTCTGTGAATTCTTCATTTCTAAGCGGCAGAAAACAGCTGCCAGTGCTACGGAGAATATCATGTTTTGCCGTCCTGACAATAAAAAACACAGAATTGCAGGCTGATTTGCTCAAATAAAGCGCGTAACTGAGTGCATCCAGTATTGCCATTCGCTACTTCTTGCACCGCCAAGTGCTACTTCTTGTGTTGCCAAAAGCTGCTTCTTGCCATACTGCTCCTGCTGTATTAGCCTTTGTTTTTAGATAAATACTTGTACTACAGGTGTTTACATAAAACATGATTTCCTCGCGATATTTCACGCCTCCATTGCCTTCGGAAATCTACAAGCGATTCTCGTGCGTTAAAAAACGTAAAGTTTTCTTATTTCTGAGTCACGATGCGAGGAAAGGGGAGAACGGAAAACTGAAAACGGAAAGGGGAGAACTGAGAACGGAAAGGTGAAAACTGAGAACGGAAAGGTGAAAGGTGGAAACGGAAAGGGGAGAGCTGAGAACGGAAAGGGGAAAGAGCGAAGGGTAGGGGAGAAAAAGAAAAAGGTGACTGATTACAATAAGACTGCAATCAATCACCTTTTTTCTTTAGCATATTTTGCTATGTTCCTATGTCTCCATAATGAACTGCGCTGTCTCTTCTGCCGTGTTGAACAGCATGCCGTCGGCAAGCGGTGCGTCGCCTAAGTCTTTCAGAATCTGGCGTGCCTGACGCTCTGTCAGCAGCGGCTCGCTATTATCGTCTGTCATGGCGAGCATGGCGTTAAGCACCTGCTGCTTGTATTCCTCTAAGGTCTTGTCCATGTGTATAGCTCCTATTCTGACTGTGGAGATTAATATTCCAGGATGAGCGTCTGTCGTGGACGAAGTGTGATGCTCTTCGCTGTGTCAAGCGTATACTTCCGCTTCGATGTGACGTCTGTAGCCTGCACCGGTCCGTCGAAACATTCCTTGTAACGCTTTGTCTCAAACTGTGCGGCTTCACGCTTGCCGTTGAGAATCACCAGCACATGCTTGCCCTTGTACTCGTGGTGCATGACATATACGCCGTTCCATGGTATGAACTGTGTCTGCTTACCCTTTATGATTACGTCGTTGCCCTTGCGCCAGTGGAGCAGCGTACGCAGCCAGTTGAACATGGCGTTCTCTGCCTTTGTACGGCCTTCTGCAGTGAATGCGTTGCGTGTGTCGCCAGGGAAACCGCCTGGGAAGTCCTTGCGCACATGGCCGTCAGTCACTTGCTTTGTGCCGCCCATCATTATCTCTGTGCCGTAGTAAATCTGCGGTATGCGCTTGATGGTGAGCAGAAGCGCCAATCCCTGCTTCAGTGCGAGCGAGTCGCGGCCGTTGCCGAGGAAGCGGTCGGTATCGTGGTTGTCGAGGAATGCTAACACATTCTTCGGGTTAGCGTACAGCTTGTCGTAGACAAAGTTGTTGTATATGCGGTTTAATCCCTCCCACCATGCGTCTGTCTCTTCGTTCTTCGCCTGGTTGATACGGTCGAAGAAGGCGAAGTCCATGACACTTGTGAGGTATGTGTTCTCGTCGTTCAGACGGCAGTCTTTCTGCAGTGACGCAGTGAATCCCGGCTCTGTCACCCATGACTCGCCCACGACATTGAAGTTAGGATATTCGTCGTTGATGCGTTTCATCCATCGTGCCATGGCTGATGCGTCGGCGTATGGGTATGTATCCATGCGTATGCCGTCGATGCCGAATGCCTCTATCCACCAGATGGAATTCTGGATGAGGTAGGTCATGAGGTGCGGATTGCGGTGGTTAAGGTCTGGCATAGACTCTACGAACCAGCCGTCGACACACTCAGCCATATCGACCTGCGATGCGTAAGGGTCGATGACGGGCGTGAGCTTGTAGCTTGTCTGCAGTCCGTAGTTAGGGTTGTTAAACCAGTCTTTAGACGGTGTGTCGGTCATCCATGGGTGCTTGTCGCCGCAGTGGTTGAATATCATGTCCATGACAATCTTCAGTCCTTTGCCGTGTGCCTCGTCGATGAAGCGGCGGTAGTCGTCGTTAGAGCCGAAGCGAGGGTCAACCTGATAGTAGTTTGTTGTGGCATAGCCGTGGTAGCATGACTGTGTGGCTGTCTCTGCCTGGTCGTTCTCAAGCACTGGCGTAAGCCACAGGGCAGTCACTCCGAGGTCGACAAAGTAGTCGAGGTGCTGGCGCACGCCTTCAATGTCACCGCCATGACGCAGTGATGGCTCGTTGCGGTTGATGGTGTAAGGGTATTGTGTCTTCACTTTGCTGTTGTCTGCACGTCCTTGCGCAAAGCGGTCAGGCATGAACATATATAGCACGTCGGCATTGGTGAAGCCCATGCGCTCTTCACCTTTCATCTCACGCTTGTGAAGCGGATACATGACGGTCTTTGTCTTCTTGCCTAATGTGACGCGCAACGGCATCTCGCCTGGCTGCGCACCAGAGAGGTCGGCATAGACAAACAGATAGTTTGGTGAGTCGAGGCGTACGAGCGAGTCTATGCGTGCGCCTGGATAGTCAGTTGTCACTTCTGCCTCGCGTATTCCCTCGCCGGTGATAAGTATCTGGACTTTCGTGTCGTTCATGCCGGCATACCAGTTCTTTGGCTCGATATTGGTAATCTTTATCTTTGGTGCTGCTGTCATGATGAGCGTAGCTGTTAGCAGCATGGCTGCTGTGATAGTTCTTTTCATACTTATATTATTTATGTGTGGCGGGCGGAGTCCTTTCCCGCCTGACGTTTTCTTTCTACTTGTTCAGCGGCTTTATGCTTATGGCATATCCTCCGCCAGGCGCAGCCTTCAGTTTCAGTTTGCTTCCTGCCTTGACCACACGTTTTGTTATGGTGTATGCCTTAGGGTTCTTGTCCCATGAAGCGTCTTTTGCATCGGCATAGATAACAGCCTCATACTTCTTTCCCTTGTCGAGGAAGTCAAGTGTCAGCACGCTTTCGTGTGCATTCTCATTGGTCTTGCATCCTATGAACCAGTTGTCCTTGCCTTTCTCCTTGCGGGCGATGGTAAGATACTCGCCTGGCTCTGCCTCAAGATAGAGAGAGCGGTCCCAGTCTACTGCAACGTCTTTGATGAACTGGAAGGCGTCCATGTATTTGGCGTAGTTCTCTGGTGTGTCTGCCGCCATCTGCAGCGGCGAATAGAGTGTGACATAGAGTGCCAGCTGTCCTACAAGCGTAGTATTCACCTTATTCTTATTGCCTGCCCATGTGAGGTCAGTCTCAAGGATGCCTGGAGTATAGTCCATAGGTCCGCCGTTGAGTCTGGTGAATGGCAGGATGGTGGTGTGTGCCGGATAGAGCGAGCCGAAAGCCTCGTACTCTGTGCCCTTGGCAGACTCATTGGCAAGGAGGTTAGGGTATGTGCGGCAGAGTCCTGTAGGGCGTATCGCCTCGTGTCCGTTCACCATGATCTTATGCTTTGCAGCCTCTGTCACTGCATACAGATAGTGGTTTACGAGCCACTGACCGTAGTGATGCTCGCCGCGTGGCACGATGTTTCCTACGTATCCTGACTTCACGGAGTTATATCCGTACTTGTTCATCAGAGTGTATGCCGCCTCCATATGACGCTCGTAGTTACGTATGGAGCTTGATGTCTCGTGGTGCATCATAAGGCGTACGCCCTTTGAATGCGCATACTCGTTGAGTGCCTTGATGTCGAAGTCAGGATAAGGAGTCTGGAAGTCGAAGACATAGTCTTTCTGATGGCCGAACCAGTCTTCCCAGCCTACGTTCCATCCTTCTACAAGTACCTGCTGCAAACCGTTCTCTGCGGCAAAGTCGATGTATTTTCTTACTGCCTCGTTTGTAGCTCCGTGTGTGCCGTTAGGCTTCACCTTGCTGTAGTCATCGATATTAAGATTGATAGAAGGGAGGTCGTTTGTGTATGACCATGTTTGTCGGCCGGAAATCATCTCCCACCATACGCCGCAGTATTTTATAGGCTTTATCCATGATGTGTCCTCTATCTTGCAAGGCTCGTTGAGGTTGAGCGTCAGACGGCTGGCAAGTTGCTCTGCTGCAGTCTCCGTGATACGCAGCGTGCGCCACGGCGATGTGCATGGTGCCTGCAGATAGCCTTTGTGGCCTTCAGCGTCAGGTGTGAGGAACGATGTGAACGTCATGGTCTTGTCATCAAGCTCGAGATGCATGCAGCTATAGTCTACCAGTGCTGCCTCGTGTATGGCGATGTATAGTCCGTCGTCGCTCTTCATCTGTATGGTGGTCTGAACGCCGGTGTCAGAGAATGTCTCCCATGATGAGTTGTCAGAGTGTGCCTTGACTACACCTGGCATAAGGCTGCGTATCTCTGACAGGCGCGACTTGGTCCATGAATACTCCTGTGTGTCATAGTCGCCTGGAATCCACCATGCAGTATGGTCGCCTGCCATGGCAAATTCTGTCTTCTCTTCCTTCAGAGTGAAGTATACGAGATTCTTCTGGCGAGGGAACTCATAGCGCAGGCCTACTCCGTCGTTATATACACGGAAACGTATGATGATGCTGCGCTGAGTTGATGGCTGGTCAAGCGTTACGGCAAGTTCATTGTAATTGTTGCGTATGCTTGACTCTTCGCCCCACACCGGAGTCCATGTCTCATCAAACGAAGCGGTCTTCGTCTCCTTCACAACGAATCCGTCCATAAGGTCTGCACCGCCTTTCGATAGCTGCAAGCCAAGGTGTGACGGCTTGACAACGCTCTTCTGCTTGAAGTCTACAGTATATGTAGGTCGCCCTTGGTCAAGAGAAAAGTTTACGACCATATTGCCGTCAGGGCTCTTGACACTTTGTGCCATTGCGGCAACAGAAGCGAACAATGCTAAAATAGATAATACTATGTGTTTCATGTTTTTGTATGTTGATATTCTGTGATGAATGCTGATATAACTTTGATATGCAGGAATGTAACTGACTGCATACCAAGATTTGGCTGACTGCATATCAATTCTTTGTTTCCTGGCAGGTGATGGCTGACATTATCTGTACATGATGACAGCTGATTGTGCCGGCACTGTCACACGCTTGCCTTCTACGGTGCCCATGCCGTTGATGTCTGCCTTGCCGTCAGAGCATACTATGGTGTATGTTCCCTGTGGCACCTGCTGCTTTATGGCTTTCGTGTTTGAATTGAGAATGATGACTATCTCCTTCCATGTGTCGCCTACTGCCTCGCCGTTCAGTTTCCATGCGATGACATTGCCTTGCTTCACAGGCAGGAATTCAAGGTTCTCACGGACAAGATCAGCGCAGCCCATGCGGAATGCTGGATGTGCCTTGCGTATCTTGATGAGCATTGAGATATAGTCGCAGACATCCTTATACTCTGCCTTCTGCGCCCATGGTATCTGGTTTATGCTGTCAGGAGAAGAGAAAGAATTATGCACACCCTTCTTGTCACGCATGATTTCATCACCACACCAGATGAACGGAACGCCCTGTGAGGTGAGCACAACAGTCTCTGCAAGTTTTTGCAGACGAACTCGTGCGTCTTTCGTATATAGCGCCTTCTTCTTTGTCTTGTCGGCCTTTATCTTCAGCGTCGTATTAACACGGTCAGCAAGACACTGGTCATCGTGGCAAGAGACGTAGCTTATCATCTCTGACGGCTGTGCCGCCCATGGTGCCTTGCTGTAGTTTACGCTTGTGAAGTCAACGCCTGGATGCTGTATCGCACCTACTATACCGAACTTCACGCTCTCCTCATTGCCGGCATTGCCGATAAGGAATGCACCCTCGTTATTATCGCTCCACGAGCCACGGAGTCCGTCGCGCATCTCGTCGCCGAAGGCTGCTATGCCGCCAAGACGTGCAGTATTAGCCTTCATGGCAAGCGTCTCTGCTGGCAGAACGGGAGCTGAGGCTGCCCAGCCCTCGCCGTACAGCACGACATTAGGGTCGATGGCCTGCGCTGTCTGACGTATGAGATTCATTGTCTCAATGTCATGTATGCCCATAAGGTCGAAGCGGAAGCCGTCAACATGATATTCCTTCATCCAGTAGGCAATGCTTTCTATCATGTACTGACGGAATTTCTCACGCTCTGACGCTGTTTCGTTGCCGCATCCAGAACCGTTGGCTGGAGTGCCGTCAGCATTGTAACGGAAGAAATATCCTGGCGCTGTACGCTCGAAACTGCTCTTGCCAAGGTCGAAAACATGATTGTATACGACATCCATTATGACACGGATGCCAGCCTTGTGAAGAGCCATCACCATAGCCTTAAACTCACGTATGCGGGTCTCGGGAGTGTATGCGTCAGTGCTGTACGAACCTTCCGGAGTGTTGTAGTTGACAGGGTCATAACCCCAGTTGTATGTTGACGGCACACGGTTTCCTCCTCCGTAAGCTGCACCAGTTGTCTCGTCGATGCTTCCATAGTCGTATGACGGCAGGAGATGAACATGAGTTACGCCGAGTTCCTTCAGATGGTCAATGCCTGTAGAGAGGCCTGCCGATGTGCGTGTGCCCTCTTCTGTCAAGGCAAGAAACTTTCCCTTGTTCTTTATGCCAGACTCGCTGTCGATAGAGAAGTCGCGGTGATGCATCTCATAGATTATGGCATCCTTCTGTCCAGTGAACTCCGGCGCACGGTCACTCTCCCATCCTGCCGGGTTAGTATCGCGCAGGTCGATAATTGCGCCGCGCTGTCCGTTAACGCCTACCGCACGCGCTCCGATGCCTGGATTTTCTTCCAGCCATTCTCCGCCGCATTTAACCTGAAACGTATAGAACTTGCCTTTATGATTGCCTGGCACCACTGCGACCCATTTGTCGCCGGTATTGTCCTTCTTCATGCTTACGCTCTGCAACGGAGAACCGCCCAAGCCTTTAGCATAGAGATTGACCTTGACAGAATCAGCAGACGGGGTCCACAAAGCAAATCGTGTAGATGTCGGGCTCCATGTCATTTCCTGTGCCAATGCGTTCGTGGCACTCATAAGCGCAAGTGCTACGAAAAGAGTCTTTGATATTACCTTTTTCTTTGCCATAAACTATATTAATGTTGTTTTTCCTTTATTGTTTCACATAAGGAGGCTGCGTGTCTTAAACCATGGCGGCCACTGTCATTCAGCCTGTGACGCAACGCCCTCCGTGCCAATATCCTTAGAACAGAGACATAGGAGACACAGCATGCCTCCCATTGTCTCAGTTTATTATCTCGATGTCTCCTTTATAAGCCCCTCTATTGAGTAGTTGAAAGCGTCGCTCGCTATAAGGTCTTCAAGGTTCATGTGCATTCGGTAACGCCAGTAATGCTTAGGGTTAGCCGGAATATTGATACGCTCGGCACCAGCCTCTGGCAGTCGCAGAGCTTCATCAGTAGCGAGCCAATCCTGCAGTGTGAGTATGCATAGCATTGACGGTGATGCCAGATGACGGAATATGATGTCACGTGCAAGCCATCCTGGCATAGGATGCGGAGCGTCGTCGCCACGGAAAAGAACCGTGCGGTAATAGTCCTGCGCTTGTTCATAATCCTCGTCCCACCACATACGCATTGTTGCTGTGTCGTGGCTTGAGATTGTGCATACCGAGCGGTACGGATTATGATGCAAATTGCCAAAGCGGAGATTGACCTCCTTTGGCATGTTCTGAATCTCGAGCGAGAGAATCTTCAGTTCGTCCATAACCCATGGCACGCAGTCAGGTACCATGCCGAGGTCTTCCGCACACACCAGCATTCGGGTGGCATTGACGAGGCGTGGCAGTTTCTTCATCGCCTCATGATACCAGAAATGGTTGTTTCTGCGGTAGAAATAGTCGTTATACAGCGTGTTGTATGCATGCTTGTCATTGTCCCAAAGCATTTCGAAGCAAGGGTCGAACTGCGAAGATATGCGCGGATGGAACTTGTTTGGCTCGCGGTGGTCACGCAGGAAGAGCACATTGCTGATAAGGGCGTAGAGCGTGTCACGCAGCGCTGCATCCCCTTCTGAAATCTTTGAAGCGTCGCCGTTGTATATTGCAGTGAAGTAAGCTTCTACCTTACGCTGTGTAGCAAACTCAGGCTTGAATTCGTAGCAGTCGTTGCCTATATTGTCAAGGAATGTCTTGCGGACGTAATCGGCACGCTCGCCGAACCATCTGTCGATAACCCAGTCGGTTATGAACGGACGTGTCATAAGCTCTTCATTCCAATGGAGACCGTACTGTTCAATCTCGTTTACGGTCATTCCGAGCGCTGGCTGGAACTGTCCGAGCAGTCCGTGTACGGAGTGGATAGGAATCTCCCATATACGGAAGAATCCGAGCACATGGTCAATGCGGTATGCATCGAAGTATTTCGCCATGTTAGAGAATCGGCGAATCCACCATGCACAGTCGTCTGCCAGCATCTCCTCCCAGTTGTATGTCGGGAATCCCCAGTTCTGTCCGTTGACAGAGAAGCTGTCAGGCGGAGCACCAGCCTGTCCGTTGAGGTTGAAGTAGCGCGGCTCCATCCATGCGTCGCAGCCGTAACGGTTTACTCCGATAGGTATATCGCCCTTCAGCACGACATTCGACTGCTGTGCATATACGTGCGCACCTTTCATCTGTGATGCCAGCACATACTGCACATAATAATAATATGCAACCTCTTTGTAAGCTTTTGTCCGCTGGTTTGTCAGCGCCTTGCGGTCTTTCTCGTCCCATACGTTATGGTCTGGCCACTGCGTATAGTCAGGTGTTCCGTGCTTGTCTCTAAGTACACAGTACTGTGCATAAGGCACCAGCCACTGCTCCTCGTCAGCAAACCAAGTCTTGAAGTCGGCCGATGCGAGCGTTGCCTTGCCTTCCTGAGCAAACATCAGGTGCATGTATTCTTCTTTCGCCTTATTGACGCGTTCGTAATCTATCTGTGGCAGCGCATTGAGTTCCTCACGCAGAGCCTCGAAGTCCGCAGCCTTCTTACCGTCAGCAAGCGGCGGCAACTGGCGCAAGTCGCAGTACATAGGATGCAATGCAAATATCGACACGCTGTTATATGGATATGAGTCGACCCATGTACGTGTAAGAGTGGTATCGTTGATAGGCAGAATCTGGAGTATGCTCTGCGATGTCTTCTTCACCCAGTCAATCATGAGTTTGAGGTCGCCGAAGTCGCCTACACCGAACGAACCCTTCGAGCGCAGCGAGAAGACGGGCACAGCTGTGCCGGCAAACTTGCAGTTTTCGATAAGGAAGAACGCCTTGTGCAGTTCGTAAACGTATGTCGTGCCGTCCGCTGCCTCTGGTATGTCGATAGTGCGGTTGCAGCCTTCCTCCCAGATTATGTTAGGGTCGTTGTCGTTTCTTTTTACAATAAACTTAAACTCAAGACTGCGGCTTGTGAGTTTCGCGGCATCGATTGCCACCGCCCATTCGTTTGGCGCGAGTTCGCACATAGGCAGTGCGAGTTCGCTGCGCCATGTTCCGAGGCTCTCTCCCTCGCCTGTCATGAAGAGCGATTCGTTGTTTCGCAACTGCGGCGCATATACCTTCAGCACCACAGGCTGCTGCATGTTGCCTGTTGAGAGCTGTTTGCGCTCTCTGCGGTTTATACACTCGGTAAATGCTGCCGTGTAGAGATAAGCATCTTCCGGCATGTCGTTCCATCTGTCATAGCATACATAAGAGCTTTGTCCATTCATTGGGAGAGAGTGACGCATGTATTTCCATTCGGCACGAATCTCCGTCTGCTGGCGGTTGACAGAATAATAGTAGTTTAGCATGTTACCCGCATTTGCCGGTGTATCGATTATTGCGGTCCATTCTTCATTGTTTGCCGAGTGCATGCGATACTGGCGTACCGTTCCGTCACTTTGGCAAACACTCACACAGAGTTCCTCCCCCATGTAAGTTTCATAACGAAGACAAAATTTGATTTTCATTGTATAGTTAGTTTTTTGTTGTTGCGAATGTATATGCCTTTTGGCAGAGCGTCTGTGTCAGTTCCCACATACTGCCCTTTCAGGTTGTATACGGCAGTGCTGCCTTCTGTGGTTTTAAGGATACCTATGCCTGTTGTCTGCGGATTCAGAAATTTCTTCATCTCCCACAGAATGCCGCCCTCTGAGGTGGTCAGAGGCCAGTGGCCGCCATTGCTCACCGTAGGCCACCACATGCCGCGGTTAAGCCAGCTTGAGATTACTACACCCTCCATGGTTGTCCAGTTTGCAGCATCGCCGTTGCCAGCCTCCTCCGGAAACCACCAGTTAAGTCCGTCAACCTGCGGATAAGCCGCCAGAGTTGCGATGAGGTCTTTCATGAAAGCGAACTGTCCGTCGCACTTTCCTTCCTCCACAGGCCACATAGAGCGTGTGTCATACTTAGCGTCGTCAGGCCACCACTGTATAGGATAGGCCGTCTCGACGATATGCACTTTCTTGCCAGGGAAGTCCGTTGCCAGACGCGACAGCGTAGCCTTCAGCAATGTGAGGCTGCCATGGAAGAACGGATAGTATGAGAGTCCGATAACGTCATAGTCCACATCCTTTATCTTATTATAATAATAGCATGTCTGAGTGACATTTCCCGAGCGTTCGGTATGTATTATTATCTTCGCCTGCGGGGTGCATTCGCGCACGGCACGGCATCCGGCTTTCAGCGCAGCCAGCATTCCGTCCCAGTCGTCGCCGCTATAGTCATACGGATGTACCTTTATGCCCGCCATGCCGTAGGTGGTCTCGTTGCCCACCTGCACAAGGTCTGGCGTAGCCCCCTCTGCCTTCATTGCCTCAAGACATTCCTTCGTATAGGCGTATATCTTGTCGGCCTTCTGCTGTGCGGTGACACATGCGCTCCACGCCGCCGGCAGTTTCTGGTTTGACGGGTCAGCCCATGTGTCGGAGTAGTGGAAATCGAGTATAAGGTTGGCTCCTGCCGCCTTGATACGCCGTCCCAGGGCCTTGACATAGTCAATGTCCTGCACTACCCCCGTGCCTTTCTTCGTCTTGTCAGGGTTGACAAACAGTCGCACACGGAAAGTGTTCCATCCGCAGTCGCTGATAAGCCACGGTATGAGGTCTGGTATGACGTTGCCTTGTGCGTCAAGATATTTCGTGCTGCTGCCCTCATACTCTGGCAGCATTGATATGTCGCCTCCTGCATACACTCCGTTCTGCGCATGAGACATGAGCAGGAAGAGCGTGGCGAAGGCTGTCAGTATGATTCTTTTCATCTTACCACATGTTTCTTTCCGTTCTGTATGTATATGCCTGGAGCGAGAGCGTCGCTGTCTGTTCCTACATACTGCCCATTGAGATTATATATGCGGCATTTGCCAGCCGTATTCACCGTAACGTTGCCTATGCCCGTAGTATACGTTTCGGTCACGTCTTCCACAAAGTTCTTGTTTCCTGAGTCCTTTGACGCAGAGATGACAAAATACTTGTCAGTGCTGATATTCTCAAAGTCAACAGTCTGCGGACTGCCTGAACCGCTTGATATAACGATGTTTATAGGATTATTCTTGGCTGTCACACGGAATGTCTTGTACACCCATGTCTTTCCGCCCACAGTCTTTGTCGCTGTCACACGGTCGCCAGGCCAGCTCTTATTTGTGCAGAGATTGCTGTTGTCTGTGTAGCTCCACACCCAGTAGTTCAGTGTCGATGCGCTGTAGCCTGCCGGCAGATCGGTGCTGACATGTATTGTCACGTCACGGTCAGCGAACGGTTCATCTGGTTCTTCTACCGACTCTTCCTCTACTCGCTTCACGATTGCAGCCCATCCGCTTGTGTCTACGTCCTTCACGAGATAGCGGTAGCCAGGTCCTGATAGCAGTTCGGTGTATCCAGCACGTGTGTATGACTGCGGCTTGCTGCCCAGCACAACGAGCAGGCTGCCTTTCGTTCCGGTCACGTTGAACGCTATGTAGTCAGCATGGCTTGCATAGTTTACGGCATTGCTCTGGCTGTGTACTCCTGCCAGCTTGCGCGCCTCAATCATCAGTTTTATCTCTTTCTTGTACTCCTGCCAGTGCTTCAGGAAGATACATGGCGTGCCTGGCATGGCTAAAAGATATGCGTTGGCGAGCAGTGTATCGCTCTTTATTGGGTCCTGAGGCGATGAAGATGAGCGGTATTCTGTGTCGTGATTCTCTGCGAAGGTCACGGCATAGCGTGTGTAGTTCTTATCGTTGATGAGACGTCCGCTGCGATTCAGCTCGCTCCATCTTCTGTACTGTATGGCGTCACGTATGGCGTAGCGGCATGGGAAATCGAATACAGCCGACTGGATAACTCCGTCGACCTTCGTGCCGTCCACCCAGCTCTTCACCGCACTGACGTTTCCGTCCCAGTATTCGCCTACCGAGAACTGTGGTTTGGCGTAGGCATTATACATTCCGAAGTATTTCGCTGCGAATCCTTTCGCCACGTCATATCTGAATCCTGCATAGCCGAGGTCGTCGAGAAGGTATTTTTCGTATGCCTTGACGATGGTCTGCACATTCTCCGAAGCATGGTCCAGGTCGCGCATGCCGTTCCATCCCTCGCCGCTGTCCTTGTTTGGCGAGAGCTTGTATCCGTTGGCGTCAGCCCATGTCTTGGCAGCACCGCCGTCGTCATCGGCACAGATGTCTGTAGAGAGCATCTGATATGTCACGCCTTTATATGTCTCGGCAGGGAAGTCCACCCAGCTTGACATGTTGTCACGATGGTTCACCACGACATCGGCTATCGTGCCTATGCCGTTGTCCTTGAATGCCTTTATCAGCGCACGCAGTTCTGCCTCTGTGCCGAACGATGAGTTCTGATTCCAGTAATACTTCGGGTTGTATCCCATAGACCTTCCCGAACAGAGTCCTGACTGCGGAATCCATACCAGGTCGAAGTATTGTCCCATCTCCTTCGCCTGCGACTCCAGCGTTGTCCATTTAGTATCACGGAACGAGTCCCAATAGAATCCTTGCAGCATGACACCGCCATAATTAGCTGGCCATCCCTGCGCACTGGCAGCCAATGCCGCCATTACAAAAACTAATGTCAGATATATCTTTTTCATAAATACTATATGGTTATCAGGCTGAGCCTCTGCGCCCTACGCCTTTCGTGTACGTAAAATAGTCAGGTATATTATTTCACGTGCAAAATTAATAATTTAGATTTATATACGCATGCACACTCTTTGAGTTTTTTTTATATTGTCATGCAAACGTTTACATTTAAGGAAAGAGAACAGACAAAGGGGAAAGGTGAAAACGGAAAGGTGAAAACGGAAAGGTGAAAACGGAAAGAGCAAAGATAACAGAGTTCAGTTTTCCGTTTTCACCTTTCACCTTTCCGTTTTCAGTTTTCCGTTTTCCGTTTTCACCTTCCCGTTAGAGGAGCAGATTAATTGGTTCAAGTTTTGGATGCATGGAACCCGAAGGCTACTTGAACAGCCTTGGGGTGAACTCTGTCAGATATATGCGCCAGTTCTTCCAGATATGGCCTTCTTCGTTTTCATAGTATTCGTATGGGTGGCCTTTAGAGTCAAGAAGCTTGCGGTATTGTTCGTTAGCCTTGTAGAGGAAGTCTGTCTTGCCGATGGCTATCCAGTAGAGTGCAGGTTTCTTTGCGAATTGCGTTGCGAGTTTCTTGTCCATGTCCTGATAGACAGGCGATGTTGCGTTCTTCCCTGGCATGATGGCTGCTGAGAATAGTCCGACATAGTTGAACATGTCTGGATATTGCTTTGAGATGTGCAGCGAGTGGAATCCTCCCATGGAAAGTCCGGCAATGGCGCGGTTCTTTTTGTTCGCCTTGGTGCGGTAACGTTTGTCTATGAACTTCACGACATCAGGGAAGTGCGTCTCAAACGACCCTTCCATAGTCTTCGGCAGACGGAATGTAGGCTGTGCGTCCCATCCTAATGATGATTCGCCTGGTGCTGCTTCAAGTGCAGCATTACCGTTTGTCATGACCATAATCATAGGTTCCGCCTTGCCTTGCGCTATGAGGTTGTCGAGAATCTGTGTGGCGCGTCCGAGCTGCTCCCATGCTTCTTCGTCGCCTCCCATGCCGTGCAGCAGATAGAACACGGGGTAGCGGCGGCCGCTTGTCTCGTATCCTGCTGGCGTATATACTGTCAGTCGGCGGTTCATGCCCAGCGTTGGGCTGTCATACCATACCTTTGCCACTGTGCCGTGAACGACGTTGTTCACCTTATACAGGTCGGCACGCTCTCCACCTATGAGGAATACGTTAGTCACAGACGCCACGTCACGAATCATATAGACATTGGCGGGGTCGTGTGTCTTTAGCCCGTCGACGGTGAAGGAATAACTGTATAGCTCTGGAGCCAGCGGTTCTGGCGTGGTGTATTCCCAGACGCCGTCTTTATTCTCAGTCATGTCGGCTGTGCCATTGGCAAGGCAGTCGCCATTCACCTGTACTCTCACCGCTTTCGGTGCGCGGAGACGGAACGTTACGGTCTTGTCTTTGTGTATCTCAGGAGATACTACTTCTTTTTTCTGATGCAGAGCCTGCTGCGCCAGTGCCGCTGCGGGCATTAGCAATACCATCATGCAGATGGCGGCGAAAGATTTAAGCAGATTGTTCATGTCGTGAGGCTATAAGGTTTTAAGGTTGTGAGGGGTTAATGTTTAACGGTTAATGTTTAATGGTAAAATGTTTAACGGTTAAGGGGTTAATGGTTAATGTTTAATGTTTAAGGGGTTAAAGGTTAATGTCGTCAAGCAACTTGTCAACTCGTCAACTCGACGGTAATAGCTTAACTTCTTCTTAACTTCTTCTTAACTTCTTCTTAACATCCGAAACTTGTCTACTCGTCAACTTGTCAACTCGTCTACTAGCCAATCAACTTGTCTACTTGTCAACTTGTCCGCTAACAATCAACTTGTCTACTTGTCTACTTGTCAACTTGTCTACTAACCAATTAATTTTGTCGCAAAGATAGTGATTTTATTGGACAAACTAAAAGTTTATCATGTAATTTTTGCCTTATAGAAATAAAAAACGTAAATTTGCAGTGAATAACTATAACCGCTAAACTATTTTATTATGAAACGTAATATACTTCTTGTTGCTTGTACTCTATTTCTTCTTTCTGCCTCAGACATTATGGCTCGGCGCACTGAACGCCAGTTGAAGTCATGGCGTTTTACACATGACGATAAACCATCTAATGCTATACCAGAGTGTGACGATACCCACTGGCAGGCTGTCAGTGTGCCGCACGACTGGGCCATCAGCGGTCCGTTTGATGCTGAAATAGACAAGCAGGTGGTGGCTATTGAGCAGAACGGTGAGAAAGAGGCTACGGAGAAGACCGGCCGTTCTGGTGCCTTGCCATGGATTGGGGCAGGGTGGTACCGCACAACGGCGGTGGTCAGTCCTGCGGCAGAGCGTGTCTTGCTGAACTTCGACGGTGCCATGGCAGAGCCAGAGGTGTATGTGAACGGCAGGAAAGCAGGCGAATGGAAATACGGATACAGTGCATTTAATATTGATATAACAGACTATATAAACCGTAACGGCAGTGAGAACACCATTGCAGTGCGGCTGCAGAATATAGAAGAGTCGAGCCGATGGTATCCGGGTGCGGGGCTTTACCGCCCAGTCACGCTTATCGAAACAGGCAGGACAGCCATAGCACAGTGGGGTGTGAACGTCCAGACACTTAGCATTGACGCTGACGGTACTGTGTCGGCAAGGTTTACGGCAGAGACAGAGAACTATACAGGACGTGACCTCGCGGTGGAGTTTGATGTGCAGACGGAGAGCCGCCACCGTACGGTATTTTCTTCAGGAATAGGCGCTGACGGCACTTGCAGTGTGATAGAGACATTCGGATGTGTTGTGCCGTGGTCGCCAGAGGAGCCCCGGCTGTATAATCTGACAGTATCGCTTTACGATGTGGCAGACGGCAAGAAAACCCTTCTTGACAGCGTGACGAAGCGTGTGGGGTACCGCACAGTGAAGTGTAGTGCAGAGCGTGGCTTTGAACTGAATGGCGTGTCGCGTAAGATACGGGGCGTATGTCTGCATCATGACCTCGGCATGCTTGGCGCGGCAGTTAACAAAGCTGCCCTCATACGCCAGATAGAACTACTAAAGACCATGGGATGCGATGCCATACGCACAGCCCATAACATGCCATCGCAGATGCAGATGGACGTGTGTGACTCGCTTGGCGTGATGGTAATGGTAGAGTCGTTTGACATGTGGGTGTATCCTAAGTGTAAGAATGGCTATGCGCGCTTCTTCAAGGAGTGGGCAGACCGTGACATACGCAACCTCGTACTTGCTAACCGTCTGCATCCTTCAAATGTGATGTGGAGTGTGGGTAATGAGATACCAGAGCAGTGGTCGGCAGAAGGAGCGAAGATACTGCGCCATCTGCAGGATGAGGTGCGCAAGTATGATGCTACGCTGCCTATAACAAACGGCATGGACAAGATAGAGGCGGCGCTGAAGAGCGGATTCGCACAGGTAACGGAAGTGCCAGGCATGAACTACCGCACGCATCTCTACCAGAAGGCGTATGACGGGTTGGGCCATGGCTTTGTGCTTGGCAGCGAGACAGCATCGACCGTGTCATCACGCGGAGTATATAAGTTTCCGGTAGAGCGCAGGGATAACCACGCATACAACGACGGGCAATGCTCAAGCTATGACACCGAGGCATGCTGGTGGGCTAATGTGCCAGAGGACGACTGGCTGCTGCAGGACGAGAAACCATGGGTGATTGGCGAGTTCGTGTGGACTGGCTTTGACTATCTCGGCGAACCTACGCCGTATGATGAATACTGGCCTTCGCGCTCGTCTTACTTTGGCATATTCGATCTTGCAGGTCTGCCAAAAGACCGCTACTATCTATATCGCTCACGCTGGAACAGCAGCGAGGAGACTATACATCTGCTGCCACACTGGAACTGGCAGGGACGTGAAGGCGAGGTGACTCCTGTTTACTGCTATACGAACTATCCTTCAGCCGAACTATTCATAAACGGCAAGTCGCAGGGACGACGCACGAAACGTGCAGATGTAAAGAGCGTGGCGGATAAGAGCGGACGCATCAAGGACATACATGATCCAGCATTCGACCGTTATCGTTTGCGTTGGAATGATGTTGTGTATGAGCCGGGCGAGGTGAAGGTGGTTTGCTATGATGCAGCTGGAAATGTTGCTGGCGAGAAGACAATATGCACTGCAGGAAAGCCTGCTGCACTGCGCATCACAACAGACGAGCTGCTGCCGCAGGACAGAACACTGCGTGCCGACGGCGAGGATATGCTCTTCCTGACGGTCAGCGCAACAGACAAGAACGGCAATGTCTGTCCTTTGGCGCAGAACGATATAGCCGTGACAGTGAAAGGTGCCGCCATGTTCCGTGGTATATGCAATGGCGATGCCACCTCATTGGAAGTGTTCACGCAACCGAAGATGAAACTCTTCAACGGCAAGCTGGTTATAGGCATTCAGGCGAAAGATATTGCGGGCAGTGCTACGGTGACGGTAAGGTCGCGCGGACTGAAGAAGGCGGAATACAAGATAGATGTGAAGGCGGCAGACTGAACGTAAGGACTGGCAGTCACTTGGCAATATGCTTGTGTGAATGTCATAGTGTGATTTCCCTGCTCTAAAACTCTGACCCACTGAAAAACTAATGATATATGAAAAGATTTGCATTTAAGATGTTCCTCAAGCCAGGATGCGAGGAAGAGTATGAACGCCGGCACCGCACTATATGGCCGGAGCTGGCAGAGAAAATTAAGGAGGCTGGTGTTGGCAATTACAGCATCTTCTGGGATAAGGATACGAACATACTGTTCTCGTATCAGGAGTGCTGCACGGAGAAGACCAGTCAGGACACTGACGCTGTTGACGAGATAACCCAGCGCTGGTGGGACATGAATAGTGATATTATGGAGGTGAACGAAGACAACTCGCCCGTTACAATCCCACTCTTCGAGATGTTCCATCTGGAGTAGGGCAGATGTCAAAGATCAATTTGGTCCCCTCATTCCGGGGCTATTTGATTAATATTTAAGCTCGTCCCATTTTAACGGGACACTAATGACCTTTAACCATTAAACCTTTAACCATTAAACCCTTAATCCATCTATTCTCTGTTTTTTTTAATTTATCTGCACATCTGCACAAGGAGTGTAACTCGTTATGGATTAGTGAGTTTGTCCTTGTGCAGATGTTGTGCAGATAGGTGCATATGTCGCGTTTCGGCATGCTGCGCCATCCGCATCATGATTAAGGCTCAGGTAGCTGTTTTGCCTGCTTCATGAGACAGTGACTGGTGCCGCTTTTCTGTAAGATTATGTTTGTATGAATGTTACTTTATATATATTATAACGGTATCTTATATAGATACCACTGGAATCGACGCAGCGGTGAACGATAATGGCAACGTCAACTATTGACGATTAATGTTTAAGGTTTAATGGTTAAAGGTTAATGGTTATCGTTATTCTCTTGCCAGCATGCTTTGCTTTTACTTGCACTCATCTGCACGCAATCTGCATCATTGTAACGGTATGAATTTTAAAGTGTTACGACTGTGGTGCAGATGTGCAGTTATTTTAAAAAACAATAATATAGTGTGTTAGATGGATTATTTTGTCCTTATAGAATGCAGATAGTGTTACGCTATGTGTATGAAGATTCTTAGCATAAGGATATAAAATTATCTGCAATGCTTTTGGGGCATTGCAGATAATTATTTACTTATTTGGCATTCTGCCAGACAGCAATGGTATTTCAAATTGTGTCTTTATAGAAGCTGTTATGCTGTTATTTGCAAGGGGTGACGGTATATCCTGCCTTCTGCAGCTGTGTGAGCATGCCTCGCTCGCCTACGAGATGCAGTGCGCCGACAGCGAAGAATGTTGGTTTCTCCGCCATGATGCCAGGCATGAGCTTCATCCAGTTGTCGTTACGGCCGTATATCAGTGTCTCCTCCTCTTCAGGAGTAGAGTCGCAGCTGTTGTTAAGCTTCTCGTCAGCCGCCTTCTCTATGGCCTGCAGGTCCTGCGCATAGAACGCCTTGGAAATCTCCTGCACCATCATGAGGTTATACTCCTTGTTGTCTACAAGACATATAAGTTCTTCCACCTGACGCTCTATAGGAGTAGACTTGTAGAGTGTCTCAATCTGGAAATCAATGGTCTCCAGTCCGCCGATAGGCTTATTGTTCTGCTTCGCCTGCATCTGGAAGAAATTGTCCAGTCCGTTAGCCGGATTGAACGGTGTGGCGTTGTTCTTTATGAAGAGCAGGAGTGTGAACTGTGTTGCCAACGCCTTCGGTGACATCTTGCCCAACTGCGAGAATACCATGTCGTTGTCAAGTCCGACACCCATTAGTTCCTTGGCGAATGCTGATACCTTGCCAAACTGCTCTGGAGTCAGCACAGTCTTCAGTGTCTGTCCTTCTGGCAGCATCATGGCTGCTGTCATCTTCTGTATAGAGGCAGGCTGCATCATGTTCTCCATATTCACTTCGCCGTAAACCTGCTCTGTCTCTGCGAGAGCCGTCTGCAGTCCAGGAATCTTTTCGGTGAATGATGCGTCGGCTAGATGGTATGTGCCGATGATGTATGATGCGTTTTTAGCGTCCTTGCCTGTAATCTTATACAGAATCTGTGCGTTCATGCTGCTCGCAGCGAGCAGTGCAATGATAAATGTAAGAGTCTTTTTCATTTTGTGCTATATTTTTTGATTTTCTTTATTATATAAGACGTTTGAGAAATAGAAAATGCTACACGAGGAACACGTTTTTTTTCTACTTTTATTTATTTTCTGATGTATGGGGGCTGGTTTTATCTTTGTCAAGAGGTGTATTTTTAATGCAGACATCATGTGAGACGCTGCATTTCTGTGGATAAAGTCTACTTATAAAAGAAAAAAGATAACAGTCCGCTTGCCATTGTCGCAGAAATTTAGTACTTTCGCAGCAGAATTTTTTAATGAGCATGTTGGCGGTTAACGTTTAATGTTTAATGTTTAATGTTTAATGTTTAATGGTTAAAGGTTAATGTTTAATGTTTAATGTTTAATGGTTAAAGGTTAATGTTTAATGTTTAATGGTTAATGGTTAACGTTTAATGTCGTCAAATAACTCGTTTACTTGTCAACTTGTTAACTTGTCTACTAAACAAACAACTTGTTTACTTGTCTACTAAACAAATAACTAGTTTAATAATAATATGGCATCAAAAGTAATAATCAAGACAACGGAGGGAGATATCACAGTACGCTTGTATGATGAGACTCCGCTCCACAGAGACAACTTCTTGAAGTTGGCTAAAGAGGGTTTCTACAACGGAACATTGTTCCACAGAGTGATAAAGGATTTCATGATACAGGGTGGCGATCCTGATTCAAAAGGTGCACCGGCAGGGGCATCGCTTGGGACTGGCGGACCGGGATACACCGTGAAGGCGGAGATGGTCTATCCTCAGCTGTTCCATAAGCGTGGCGCACTGAGTGCAGCACGCCTTGGCGACGAGATGAATCCTGAGCGCGAGAGCAGCGGCAGCCAGTTCTATATCGTTTGGGGAAAGGTATACAAGCAGCCTGAGCTGAAGCAAATGGAGAAGCAGATGGCAATGCAGCAGGAGCAGCAGGTGTTTAACACGCTGGTGGCAGCACATCGCGCAGAGATTATGGAGATGCGCCGCAATCGTGACCGTGCAGCCTTGCAGGAACTGCAGGACCGTCTGATTGCCGAGACAAAGGCTAAGGTGAAGGAGGGTGGTGTGCCGGCGTTTACCGCAGAGCAGGCGGAGGCATACACTACTGTCGGCGGCACTCCGTTCCTCGACGGCCAGTATACGGTGTTCGGCGAAGTGGAGAGCGGTCTGGATGTTGTAGAGAAGATACAGACGTGTGAGACTAACCATGCCGACCGTCCGCTGAAGGATGTTGCCATAGAGGTGGAAGTGATAGAATAAAGAAATCTGAAAACGGAAAACGGAAAACGGAGAGTTGAAAAGGGGAAATCGGGAAACTGAAATATTTACTCTGTTATCTGTTCTCTTTGCTCTTTCCGTTTTCAGCTCTCCGTTTTCCGTTTTCCGTTTTCAGATTTCCCCTTTCCGTTTTCAGATTTCCCCTTTCCGTTTTCAGTTTCCCTCTTTACTTTTCGCTGTTTTATATATACGAATAGAGGCTGCATCACGATGCAGCCTCTATTCGTATTATGCCAGAGTGTGCTTACTCCTGGCGGTATGTTTATTCAAAGTTGATGTTAACTACACCTCCGTACTGTGAGAGGTCAGCCCAGAAAGCCTGTGCCGATGGACCGTTGAGGTCGGTAGTGTTCACCTTGTTGCGTACAGAAGGTATGACCTTAAGCAGTGAGATGCCGCTTTCTGGGAGAGTGTATAGGATATGGTCGCGGCCGTCGCGTGGCTGGTAGACTCCGATGTAGTCTACTACACCATCGCGGTTCTCAGCGTTAGCCACTGCAGCCTCGCCAAATTTTCCGCGTGGCTGGAGTGTTATCTCGCCCTCGGTGGTGTGGATTGTCATCCAAGAACAGTTTGCGAAATATCCCTTAAACTCAGGATACTCAAATGATTCGCCTGGGATCGGGTCGTTGTAATCGTTAGCCCAGTAGCCGTACTGAGGGCCGTGGAGACGGTTCTGCCATACGCGGTAAGGGCCATCGCCTACCCATTCCTTGCTCTTAACATTAGCTTCAGGATAGTCGAACATTACGCCCATCTCGTCAACTACACCGCCGAATGTGTAGCGGTAGTCAAGATTTACTGAGCCGTCAGCGAGGAATGTCCACTTAGCCTGGTCAAGCTGACCCAGTATATAGTTTGCTGTGAGTACTCCGGCCTTCTCGTCGATGGTGAATCCGTTAAACTTGCCCTGCTCATCATAGGTTGTGTATTCTGTCTTCTTCTTCTCAGCCTCCTTGTCGTCGTGGTTGTAGAACTGGTCCATAGAACGGTCAGAGCGGCGTGCTGCTATGAACTTAGGGCCGTTGATACGGATAGTGTTCTTGCCTGTCTTTACTTCGCAGAGTGTGCCTGTCTGCTTGCAGAAAGTGTATGTCTTGCCACCTGCTGTCACAGTGAGAGCCTTGTCGGTCTGTGCTACAGAGAATGTAGCAGGCATTTCGTCGGCGCTGAGCGCAGTAGTGCTGCGTGATGGGTGTATGCTCCATGTGTAGAGCTCCTCGCCGCGGTTGTCTATTACGGTCACTTCAAGAATATCAGCATTGCCGAAACGTGGCAGAAGAAGCTGTCCCTGTGCGTGTGGCTTAACGTCAGGACCATTGAGTGTGCCACTCTTGAGAGTCTCTGTCTTGCTGCTTCCTGGGCGTGGCATATTCTTATATGCATAGCGGAATGTGCACTGATTGAGGTTGAGGAAGTCGTAGCGGTTGTCGAGCATCAGCATTGCTGTGTCGAAAGCCGAGTTGAGATTTGTTATCTGAACCGGGCACCATATCTCCTTGATAGTGAAGAATGAGCCTTCTTTCTCAAGATGAGGCCCTACAATACCGTCTGCACCGAAGTTGCCTACGTTGTCGATGACACCGTCCATGTCAACACGCTTCACTCCTTCGTCCTGAAGATCCCAGAGGAAACCGCCTGCACAGCGTGGAGCCTTGCGCATCATTACCCAGTAGTCATAGAGTCCGGCGCCGTGTCCGCCGTCATAGAGTCCGTGGAGGAACTCTGTAGGCATAGTTATCTCAGGCTTGCGCAGGAGCACCTGTGTCTCGCCCCATGAGCGGTAGTGCTTGGTCTCCATGCCGTGCATGTTGCCCCATGGATAGAGCACGGTGCGCTTCTGAAGGTCGTACTCGTAGAAGAGAGGGTCGAGTTCCATATTGAAACCGCCTTCGTTGCCGTTTGCCCAGAACACTACTGAAGGGTGGTTCTGGTCGCGGTAGATGATGCTCTGCACAATCTTCGAGCCTGTGATGGTGTTGTGATGCTTGTGCCATCCTGGATGCTCGTTGATGACATAGAGGCCGAGAGAGTCGCAGATGTCAAGGAACTCAGGGTCGGCAGGGTAGTGTGAGAGGCGCACTGCATTCATGTTCATCTCACGGATGAGCTTCACATCCTCAAGGTTCTTCTGGAATGAAAGCGTACGTCCTGACTCTGGGCGGAATGAATGGCGGTTTACACCCTTGAACATTATCTTCTGGTTGTTGACATATACACCATCGTTGAGGCGCACTTCAATAGTACGGAATCCGAACTTCTGACGCTCGCGGTGCAGCACCTTGCCGCTTTCGTCGCTCAGAGTATACACTGCCTCGTAGCGGTTAGGCGTTTCAGATGACCACATCTTGACGTTCTTCACGTTGATGTCGAATGTCGCATTGTCTGTACTGCGTGTCTCAGCCTTTGCTGTAGCAACGGTCTTGCCATTGCTGAGGTCGCGTATGTCTACGCTAACTACTCCTCCTTTTACTGGACGATTGAGGTATACGTTGCTGATGAAGCGTCCGTCGTGCTTTGCATCGATTGCCACACGGTGTATATTGCGTGCTGGCTTAGAGATGATGTATACAGGACGGATGATGCCGCCGAAGTTCCAGTAGTCTGCACGGCGTTCTGCCATGTTTACAGCGTCTTCTTCTGACTCCTTGTCAACTGTCACCTCGATGCGGTTCTTCTTGCTTCCGAAGAAGATACGGTCAGACACATCAAAGTAGAAAGGACTGAAGCCGCCCTTGTGCTTTGAGCCTGCCTTGCGGCCGTTGATGTCGCAGTAGGTGTCGGTCATGCTTGCCTCAAAGCAGAGCAGAATCTGGCGTCCTTCCCATTCTTTAGGCAACTGGAATTCATACTTGTACTTGCCGGTTTCGTTTGCTATGCCTTCCGGACGTGCTTTGCCATAGAAGCGCATGCCATACTGGTAGGTGCCGAAGCCCTGAAGCTCCCAGCATGAAGGGACACCGATTTTTGTCCATTTGCCTGAATTGCGTCCGTCAGTACACATGAAGTCCCACTGTACCATGTCGTCGCAGCCTGTACCAGATAGATACAAGCGCTGTGTCTCTACGTTACTCTGGGCAGATGCCGCAAGCGGAGAGTAGAATGCTGCGAGGAGGAGAGCTCCTCGGATGATACTTGTCAGTTTTCTCATTTTTATATTCTATATTGTATTAGTGTTTATTCCTTTGTCTGTTCGAGTTTATACCTTTATATATCGGTGCTTATTCCTTTATATATTAGTGTGGATACCTTTATCTGTTGGTGTTTACACCTTTATATATTGGTATGGGTTTCATTGTTATGCTGTCTGTTGCTGCATGTATATTATTTCTTGCCTGTCATCATCTTCTCGTAAGGCTCAATCGTTACCTTGCTTTCATCGAGCTTTGTGGTGTCGAGATTGAATACATCTGCGAAGAAATCATATACTGCCTTGCGCTTGTTTGGCCCAAAGTCATGACGCTCTTTTGGGAGATGCACATTGCGAACGGCAGACTCAGCGTCGTAGAACTGCCAGATGCGTTGCAGATATGGATACTCTAACTGTGGCACGGAAGCAGTCCAATCGCCGCCATCGCTTACGACAAGCACAGGTCTCGGTGCCATCATGGCAAGCAGTTCGGCATTGCATGTGCCGCCAGCAGACAGATGTATAGGCTTGCCGCTCTCACATGGGCATCCTCCGTCGAAGTGTGATGCAAGGCTGACAGTAGGAGCAACGGCTGTAAAACGATTGTCGAGAGCCGACAGAAGAACGGTAAGCGAACCGCCTCCAGAACCTCCGTTTGCCCCGATGCGTGTCATGTCAATCTGCTTCGCACGGTTCTCTATCATCCAGTTGAGCAGCACCAAACCGTCAAGAGCCTGTATGACATGTGCGCGGTCTGTGCGATGATTCGGGTCTTCTGCTTTCTTCTCGCCCCAGCCGTATAGGTCGTAACTCACGCAGATGGCTCCCATGCGTGCCAGAGTAGCCATGCGCTGCTGCTGGTCCTTGCGGTATCTGCCGTCATAGAAATGTCCGTTAGGGCAGATGATAAGAGCGTGCTGCCCGCGTTTCGCAGGAGTATAGATGCTGCCATATACGTGTTCGCCTGGCAGAGTCTCTATGCAGATGTTCTGAACGGTATATCCGTCGTACTTGCGAACCTTTGAAAGAATGGCTTTCTTGCCTTTGACACATGAGTCAAGATATGCGTCTATCTCCAGACGCTGATGCAGTTCGCGCTGCAAAGTGTCACGGCGTGCCTCCCATTCTGCTTTGTTGCTGTAGAGCGATGACAGCCATGCAAGCATTTTCTCGCCGTCGCTTGTGTGGCGGCGCATATATTCGTATGCCTTTATCTTGTATGTCTTCTTGCCCTGGTCCCACCAGTTGAAGTCGAAATACTTGCAGATGTTGTCCAGTGTCTCCTCTATTGAGTAAGGCCGGATGCGGAAGTCAGCATACGGAAGACGCTTGCTGGCTGTGTCAACATCCCACTTCAGTTTTACGCCGAACTGCTTTTCTACGCTTCGTGATACGTCAGACAGCGAGCGTTCGAACTTGCCGGAATAGTTGTTCTGTGCCGAAAGGCTTGCCACAATGGCAAGCGCAATGGCTGTAAATGTCTTTCTCATTGCATTATGATTGTTTTCTTTTCTTGTTCTTTCTTTTGTCTTGCTTTGCCACATTGTTTATGTTAGCATACCCTTCAGACGTTTTTACTGTGCCACATTGTTTATGTTAGCATACCCTTCAGACGTTTTTGCTGTGCCACATTGTTTATGTTAGCATATCCTTCAGCCGTTCTTGCTGTGCCACATTATTTATATTCGCAGGTCATGCCCATTGGAACGGTGTATTTCGCATTGATTTTCCCATGGTCATCCTGAGTCCATTCAATCGCTACCTTGCCGTATGGAGTCTCCGTAGAGGCCTTCACCCATTTCATGTCCTTTACAGGTTGCGGGCTGAACACCACATGGCTGCCCTGTATGTTTATGCCGGCGAGCGATGTAAAGTGGAATCCGTCTATCTGTCCCATCATGAAATGGTTCATCGAAGAGCCGTTTGCTGGGTCCCATTGCTCTGTCAGTGTGGTCATGCCCTGCTTAATCTGGAATCCGTAGCCAGGCACGTCATAGTGGTTGAGCATTTTGTATAGCACCTCCTGCTTGTTCTCCTCGCACAGCACCTCGTATAGGTAGCGGTTGCCAACGTCACCTGTTGTAAGGCGGCATCCATGTCTGTTGATGTCAGCAATGAGCGAGTCGAGCACCATCTGACGGTCGGCAGCATCTATAAGATGGAGGTCAAGTGCGACAGCCATGCCTGTCTGAGAGCGCAGCATGTCGTTTGTTCCGATGCCGTTTCTGCATAATCCGAATTCCTTCTGCCATGCCTTCTTTATCATCTCGCTGCGTCCTGCGAGTTCTTTAGCATCATTCTGCTTGCCGAGATGCTCAGCTATCTGGCTCATCATATGAGTCCAGCGGTAGTGGTGAGCAGTGGAAACAAGCGGAACGGAAGTGTTTCGTGAGAATCCGGAGCGGAAATCACCGTAGTCATACCAGTCGCCCAGTCCCTGTTTCAGTATTCCGCATGAGTCAACAGATGCCAGATAGTCCACGTACTTCTTCATCTGCGGATAGTATTGCTTCAGGAGAGAGTCGTCGCCATAGTACTGATAGTACATCCATGGCATCATTATGAATGTGCCGCCCCATTCAGGTGACTCAGCAAACACATCCATTCCAGGGCCTTCAAAGACAACATATTCAGGCGCAGTGGTAGGTACAGAGCCGTTAGGACGCTGTGCATCAGCGATGTTACGCACCGTCTGAGCCGCAAAACCAGTGAGATCGTAGTTCATGAACAGTCCAGGTCCGTTGAGCCAGTCCTGCTCCAGCCATCCTAATTTCTCGCGATGCGGGCAGTCAGTGAATACGCTCTGCATGTTAGAGCGTGTAGCCTTGTCTATCAGTTCGTGGGTTTTATTGACAAGCTCGTTGCTACACTGGAACTCAGAAACCTTCTTTGCAGAGTTATGCACGAAGCATGACTGCACCCCAGTCAGTTCAGGCAGCGAGCTGTCGTACTGCGCCTTGTCAGACACTCCGAGGCTTCCTGCCAGTTCTTTGCTCAGGTTTGCACCCTCAATCTGTATGTATCTGAATCCGTAGTATGAGAATCTCGGGCGATAAGTCTCTACGCCTGTACCTTTAATAGTATATGCGTAGTAATGCTGTCTGCCAGTCATGCGCTGGTTGCATGCACCTTCTGGGGTCAATGTCTCAGATACATAGACCTTCACGGTCTGCCCAGGCTTCCCCTTGACCGATATCTCTGGCACGCCAGCCAGGTTCTGCCCCATGTCCAGAACGAATGTTCCTGGAGGCAGAACGTGCTTTGCTATCTTCTCAGCCTTCTGTCTTTCGTCGGCTGTAAGGAAGTCGCATGACACCGGATTGTATCTTTCCATGACTTTCACCGGTGGCGCCATCTGCGGCCGCAGCATACCTTTCGGTCCCTCCTGTATAACTACCGGTTTCCATTCTCGCTCTATGCGGGCGTCGTAGTCCTCGCCGCCATACAAGCTGTTGAATACCAGTTCCGAAGGCGAATACTGCCATGTGCGATCAGTGATGATATTTTCTGCAGAGCCGTCGGCATAAGTTACCTTGATACACATTTTCAGAGTCGGAGGTCCGAAGCTGATTCTGAGTTTGTGGTATCTGCCGCCCTGCTCGTTATAGAAGCCGTTTCCGAGCAGCACCTCGATGTTTACAGGCTTTCTGCCATTGTCCTTCAGCAGTTCTGTTACGTCATAAGTGTTGTAGAATACAGACTTGTCGTAGTCGCTCCATAGCGGTCCGAACTCGCTGTCGTCTATCCTTTCGCCGTTAACCCTCACCTCGCTGAATCCCAGTCCGCAGACATTCATCACCGCATGCTTGATTTTTTTCTTAGCAGAGAATGTCTTTGCCACATATATAGAGCGGCGTGACAGCGGGTCAGCGGCATTCCATTGCTCTCGTGCCTGCTGCAGAGCGCGTCCGGTGTATATTCTTCCTTCCGGTGTTTTAGCATCTGCTTTTGTTATCGCTCCCACCCATTGTGCGTTGCCGAAAGCCGTTTCGTTGTCCTGTATGGCAAAATCCGCTTTCTTGCTCCATGCAGAAGGCTTGCCATTCCTATCCCATACCCTTACCTGCCAGTTGTAGAAACCGTTAGAAAGAGTTACGGGTATGAGTTGTGATTGTGAACTTTCAATGCGTCGGGTGTCGAGGACAGTCTTCCCGGTGATGGCGGAAAAGACCCTTATTTGGTATGCGGTCTGTTTCTCCTGAGTATCTTCCGCTGTCATCTGCCATCCTAATCTTGGTGTAGAAGACGTCACAACAAAACCCTCACGAAGTTCGCATGTGAGTTTAGTTATATTGATTTTAGCGTTTGCCACTGTTGCGGCAATACATAATAATAAAGCAAGAATGTTTTTCATTAGTGATATTATGTCCCGTATGCGCTATGTCCCGCATTATTCGTTGCGGTCATAGAGCATACGGGATATGTTTTGCTGTGTTTTCGTTTCGAGTGTCACAGCAAATCATTATTTATAGTTTGACTGTCAGTTTCTGTAGTTTCTCACTCTGAGCTTTCTTCACTCCGTCGACGAGGACAATGAGTCCCTTGCCCTGATGGTAGCGCTGTCCGTCGGCATCATATATCACAGTGATGTTCTTTCCGTGGTAGCGGACATTGTCGAGACAGAAGTATGTCCACTGTCCTTCAGGGATAATCGGATTTACTACTACCGAGTTGTCAGCCTGAGGCTGTATGCCGCAGATGCCAGTGATAAGGAGGTCGTTGAAAGTAGAGTGGTTGTAGTAGCGTGAACGCTCCTGGTCGCCTTTCAGCCAGTAGCCAGTCACTTCGTCGTGGTATTCGCCTATGTAAGGTTTTCCACGCATGTGCTGAGCCTGAACGTATTTCTCCATGTGCATGAAGAACACCTTCTGATGCTGTGCGATAGTTGTATCGTTCTCAGCCAGAGAGTTTATGTAGTTGATATATCCTGTGAGCGTCTGCGAAGTGGCAAAAGGCCATACCGCACCGTCCCATTCGCACTTGCCCACGCCGTGTGTTCTGAATTCAGGGTGGCGGCGTTCTGCTGTTGTAGCGCCGTAAGGAGCGTTGAATCCCTTCTCGTCATTGAGCTGCGCCCATGCCACTCCGTACTTGCTGTTGTCTACAGGCATCTTCATGTACCAAGGCATGTAGCCTATGGCTTCACGCACGTTAGCGCTTGAGTCGCCTCTGTGTGTCTCAAAGAACTGGTGGTTCTCGTTCCAGAGAATGCTCTCGATGAGATTTTTGAGAGTATCGGCACGCAATTGATATTCCTTTGCCGTAGCCATGTCGCCCTTCAGAGCGGCAGCGTTGCTGATGGCTTTTGCTGCGCCGTATACATAGCTGTTGATAGACGGACGAGCATATTTCTTTCTTCTTCCGCCAGAGATAGTCTCCTCCATGGCGTCCTTCACGTCCTCCTGCCATATCAGTCCTGAAGGCAGGCGGTGAGTGTCTATCCAGTAGTTGTAGTCGAGTTCCATGTCAGGAATCTGTGATATAATCCAGTCCTTGCGTCCGTCGACGAGGTAGCGCTCCCACATTGAAGCCGGCACCCATGACGAATACTTCAGGAACTTAGCCATCGGCTTGCCCTCATTGCCATGATACCAAGTATTGATAATCTGGTCGAGGTATTCTGGATTACGTATCCAGCGGCTCTCATGTATATGATGTCCTACGCCGGAAGAAATCAGTTTCCATTTGTCGGCGTAGTTTCTGCGCACGAGAAATTCAGTCATAGACCATCCCACTGGTGTCTTCTGGATGTGCTTGCGCAGTGTCCACCAGCGATACCAGAACATTTCTTCGAATGATTTCTGCGAGCATTCAAACAGCGGAACGTTCTTTGCCATCCACTGCCAAGCCTCGGCATTAGGGATGTCCTGCACGATAACCTTGCCGTCCTGCATGATAGCCTCGTCCTCCATGGTGTTGAAGAAGTCGACATAGTGCTTGAAGTCGTTATACAGCAGCACTGCAGCAGTGTTCTGAGTGTCGTTTGCGAGCGGAGAAGACTTGAAGTTAGCGATGCTGAATTCAGCCAGTTTGTCCTGCTCTCCTGCGTCAGGCAGTATTCCATCCCAGTCGGCAGGAGTGTCAACAGTAGGGTAGAGGCGCATTGTTCCAGTGCGGAACATCACACGCTCGATGCTCTCTACAGGAGCGAAGAACATGCGTGTGGCAGCCTTCTTGCCGTCGAGATATACTGTAGCGGTGCGAGTTGCCACGCTCAGTTCTGCTCTGATGTGGTATGTCTTGCCCGTCTCGTACTTGCCCATTATGCCGTAGCGTGCTCCGCCCTTGCATCTCATCTCGCCTAGGTCAGTCAGTTCTATGCGCGAGCATGCCACGCCGTCCTCGTCGAGGAATTCAATCTGGAGCCATCCGTGGTCGTTCTGTGCAGCCTTGATGTCAAATTCCACAGCCAGTTCCTTTGTTGCAGGAATCTTGCGCTCTATGCGGCAGTAGTCGAACTTGTCGCGGTCAGACAGCTTCAGCCATTTTCCGTCGAGTGATACCGGAGCCTGCAGAGGCGAATAGATATTCCATGCAGAGAGTTCGCTGAGCGACTTCATTCCCTCGAAGTTGTCGTTAGCGTGAGCCGTAGCGTTAATCTGCACAGGCACAGGGATGTGTGACACCCACATATCCTCCTTGTTCATAGAGTATGTCAGCCACAGGTCGCCGTCCTCTGGAGTGCCGTTGCCTTCGATGATACCCCTCACATACTGCGGTCCGAACGACTTGTAATTGCCTCCGTAGCGCATTGGCGGCACCTCGCCGTTAACGAGGTTGAGCGTAGTATAGTTCAGTCCGTCAGACGACAGAGAGATGGCGAGCGGCCAGCGGAATTCCGATGGGTTGTATACTGTGGCGTATGTGCCGTCAGAGAGACGCTGTCCCCATATCTTTGCGTTGCTGTTCACGAATCCCTTCGCACGCTCTACAGGCTGCTCCCATGTGTTTCCGCCGTCGTTAGAGATGCTGTTAAGCGCATGCTTCCATAATGCCGCTATGCGTCCGTCAGGCAGAGTATAGTCGCAGTAAGCCTTGTATGGCTTGTTCAATGGTATGATAGGGTCGTTGCGGTCAGACTCCTCCACCCATCCCATGCGTATTCTCGGGTTGGCGAAAATCTCAGCCACGGCACGTTTCAGATATTTGTCGCCCTTGCGGTAGTTAGGGTAGTCGGTGTTCTTCTCGTTGAATCCGTGGTTGTAGTATATGAAATAAATCTTGCCCATGGTGCCGTCGGCCTTTATCTCGCGTATTACACGCCCGATACCATTGCCGTCGTTGTTATGGTCTTTCTTTGAAAGGCATATTCCGTAATATCCCAGAGCATACAGGCGGTTGTCCTTTGATACGTAGAAACCCTGGCGCTGGTGCATTACGGCCTTCATGTTGTGGGCCACGCCCTCTACGCCTTCTTTTGTGAATCCCTCAGGCACATCATACTCAGGGAACAGCATTTCAGGCGCACTCCATGTGTATCCGTCAGCTGACGACTGTATGAGAGTGTGGCTTGGCGGCACCTGCTCGTCCTTAGGGTCACAGAGGAAGTGTACGTAGAACTTTCCGTTCCAGTATGCCATCATAGGCTGATGGTTGTATGTCCAGCCGAATCCGTTCTCTTTCGAAGGGTATTCGCGGTTAGCGCGCATAATCTGGATGTTGTGGACGCCTACGACAGGCGACAGCTGTCCGTCATGGTGGTTAGGATTACTCATTTCCGTGCCGGTGTAGTGTATGCGGTCTTGCGCCGCTACAGGTGACACAGAAAACAATAAGGTGTTTGCTAACAGCGCTGCTCTGAAAATAGGCTGCAGGCTGTTGAAGCGCATGAAGCTTAGTGTCATAGTTTTAATTTAAGTTAGTATCTTCTTTTGCAAAGATACGAAATTTTCCTGATATACGCGCGTTCCGATACTAAAAAAGTGCGAAAAACAGAAATAATTACCCTAAAGTGGCAGATTCTTGCAGTCTTTCCGCTATTTATTGCTTTTTTGCTGCTCTGTTTTTCCGTGAGTCGGTGGCGTTGCTATGCAGATTTTCCATGCACGAAACCAGCCATAAGACGGTTTCTCCTTGCCTCTGTGCCTCGTGCGTGAGATTCCTGCGGGGTATGTCATGAAAGTGTCAGCCTTATGCGAAAGTAACGTCCTGCTGATACTTTCTTTGCGTAACTTTTGTCCGTTCGCAGACTCAGATGCTGAAAGTTGTGTTCTGATTGCTTGAAAATGATATCATGTGTAAATGCTTGTTGCTCAGTGGTTTATATTCTTTGGTCTGTTAAGATGGCGATTCTGATGTGCTGAAAAGTAGCGTTTGGGCATGCGAAAAGCTACTAATGAGCTGCCAAGATGCTGCTTTTAGCGTTGCAAAAGGCAGTGTTTTGTGTCGTTGTTCCTATCTGTCTGGTGGGTTTTTAGTGTGATTTTACTTGTTGAAAGGTGTGGAAACAGCAAAATAGAGGTGTTTGTGTATGCTGGAAATGTTAAAATCACGCGTTTCGCAACGGATAAAATAGTATCAGAGAAAAGCAAAACCGCTAAATGATGATACTTTTCTTGCAATCGTTGTGGTGATTGCCTGTATTATGCGTTCAGATATATGGAAAGATGAGGCATGGCAATCTGCCGTTCTCCTGACGGTTTCCTGCATGGCAGTTAGCTGTTCTCGGATGCCTTTGTTGAGGCTATTTATGGTCTGCTTTTATAGTTTGAGTTTTCTTATTTTCGTGCCGCTGGCTTTCGGAGATGGATGGGTGAGGCTGGTGCCGTTATGGGTGGCGGACGGATGTCTTGCTCTGGTTGTAGTTAGTTGTATTCTTGTGTTGCGTGAGAGAAAATGAATATAAGTATAAACGATACTAAATCAGACGGTTAGGTGTTATTATTGTTTGCTGAGATTTACGTATTGAAATGCTGTAAGAATATAAACGCAACCCTTTTTTCTGTGTAGGAAGAGCACGTTCGTATAGCGGTGGAGTGGTGAGAAAAATGTAAAATAAAAACCCAGCATAACGAAGCGAATTGTTATGCTGGGTTTTCTTATTTTTCTGTCCTGTGAAGTGTGTCTGCCTTTTGTATTGGCACGCACTGTTTTATATGTCTGTTTTCTTAGAAAAGATAGAAGTCTTTCGTTTGCTGCTGATACCATTCGGAGCGTGAACCGTCAGGATTCTGCAGGCAGACAGTTTCTTCGAGAACGGTTGCTGACGGCTGTTTCGCAAGTAACAGCATGTGTCTTCCAGGCTGCTTCCTCTCTACGGTCTTCACCGCCGTGTGCGCCGTGAGAGACAGTCCGCTGATGTATGCCTCGGAAAGAAATGCTTCTGTCGATTCTGTAGGCAGGATAACAGCAAGTTTTCCGCTGTCGTCAAGCATTCTGGCTGCGCCAGTGAGCAGGCTGCGGAAGGAGAGTGAAGAGGCGTGGCGTGCTGTTGCGCGTGCTGCGTCAGGGTTTTCGAGAGCGTTGCAGAAATATGGCGGGTTGCTGACGATAAGGTCGAACAGTCCGTCCTCCGCATGATAGTCCTGGAAGGCGGCGTTGACTATGGTGATTCTTTCAGCGAATGGCGATTCGGCTACGTTCCTTTGCGCCTGCCTGGCAGCCCGGCTGTCAATCTCTACACCCGTGACCTGTGCGTTGCCGAAGCGCTGCGCCAGCATCAGCGCAATGAGTCCGGTGCCGGTTCCGACATCGAGAATCCGTGCCGGCTGCCCGCCTATGGCATGCCATGCGCCCAGCAGCACGCCGTCGGTGCCTACCTTCATGGCGCAGTCAGCCTGCCGGACGGTAAACTGTTTGAATCGGAAGAAATCGTTGCTCATAGCCTGTGAAGTCTTATTTCGTCTGTTTCAGACTGATGCCGAGTTTTCGCATGGCCCCTCTGACGGCAAACCGCAGGTGCATGATGATAGTTGTTGCGGTGCCGTAGTGCTCGCACATGGTATCGTAACGCTCCATGAGCGACGCTCGGTGGTTCTTTATGCTCATGCCTCCGGCAAGATACCGGCATAGCACCTTCTGCGTATTGAGGTTGCTGAGACCCTGCTGCTCGGCCTGTTTCATTATCCTTATGCACCAGTCAACGTCTGCCGAGATGCGGTATTTCAGGTTGTATGGTGTCTGCTTCGCTATGCTTGTGTTAGCGTAGAATGACTGATGACACACCAGCATGCCGTGGCGGAAGGAACGCCAGTTGAGGGTCTTCGGCGCCTGCAGATGCCGCTTGCTGATGAAATTGCCGTTGTCATCGACTATATCTGTCTCTCCGTAGATTACGCCGTATGTCTTTCCGTCCGCTTTTACTGCAGCGGCTATGTCTCGGATGGTGTTCTCGTCGTATAGCATATCGCCAGCATTGAGGAAGCAGAGGTATTCGCCTGTAGCGTAGCTGATACCTTTGTTCATGGCGTCGTATAGTCCCTTGTCAGGCTCGCTTATTATTGTCACTTTGTGTCCTGTACGCTGTATGTTGCTTGTCGCCTTGTATTGCTCAGCCATTTTCAGCGTGTCGTCCTTGCTCTTGCCGTCGATGATGATATGCTCTATGTCAGCGTAGGACTGCTTCAGCACGCAATTAAGCGTTCTTTGCAGTACGGGCTCGGCGTTATATGTGCAGGTTATGAGTGTAATGGTCATAGTCTGGTTTTGCGGTTATTAGGTTCTGGTGTGTTGTTTTGTAGCTATTGGTTTGTCGTGTCGCTGAGGTCAGCCTCTTTCCCGGAAGTCTCACGCTTCTCGTCTATGGCGTTCCACATGCTGTAGCGTGCCTCGGGGTTGAGTGTCTCCATCTCATGGAAAATGCGTGTCATGTCCTCTCTCCTTGATTTCTCCTCGTACGGGCAGGGCGTCTTCTGTTTCTCGAAGTTGAGCATCTGCGCAAGTGAGGTGATGAGATGCTCTGGCACGAGGCACAGCGGGCGTATGACAGTAACGGGATAGTGCTTCATCTGCATCCTTGGCTGCATGGTCTGTGCCGCCCCTTCAAATGTCAGATTCATGAGAAACGTTACGAGGAAGTCATCCTGATGATGCCCGAAGGCTATCTTGTTGAATCCGTTGCTGGCGGCATATTCAAAGAGTGCCTTGCGTCTGTACCATGAGCAGAGGAAGCATTTAGTCTTTCGCTTGCGCTGCATGGCGCTGGTCTGGGGTGCGCTGCTGTCGTCGAAGGAGGTGTGGATGACGTTTAGCCTTATGCCGTTTTCGCTGCAGAAGTTCTCAAGATATGTGCGCTCCGTCTCGTAGGGGATATTGTCCATGATGACATGTGCCGCCTCTGCCTCTATGCGGGGCTTGTGTATGCGTGCCTGGCGTGACATGAGGCGCACCAGTTCAAGGGAGTCCTTGCCTCCGGAAACTGCCACAAGGACACGGTCGCCGTCTTCAAGAAGAAGGCGTTCGGCACAGGCACGCTTGAAAAGACGTGTTATCTTGGATTCTAACTGCTCTACCTCGGTTTGTTTCATTGGGTCTTAGGCTTATGAATTGCAAATTTACAATTTTTCTTTTTAATATTCGTCGGATGGCATGCAAAAATATGTTATTGCAGAACAAAATATCAGTAAATTTGTGTTATGGGATACATGTGCCGTCAGATTGCAGCGATGTAAAATAAAGGGGAAATTATTATTTGATTTGTAAATTATCGTTCTAATTCACTTAAATATGGCATTAATTGTAAAAAATACATTCACTTTTATGTTAATTGTTTTGCATAATTCGCCAAAAAGCATTAAATTTGCAGTCGTAATATATATATTATCTGTTAACCTAAATCAAGTATGAATCTTAAGAGTATCATTGCGGCAATGTCAATGGCTGCAATTTCAATGACAGCAACTGCACAGTATCCTACTATCCCAGATTCAGTGGTAGCTCGCGGCGAGCGTGAGAGTGCTGAATGGGATGCAAAAGACAATGCGGCATGGCAGAAAGCCTTGCCTGAGGTTATCAACGGTATGCTCCAGGGCAAACCATTCGTTCCACACAGCTCTAAGCCTTCTGACCTTAAGCAGGCATCTATCCCTGCATTCCCAGGTGCCGAGGGCGGCGGTAAATATTCTTTTGGCGGACGCGGAGTGAACTATCTCGGCGCGCCAGTGAAAAGCACAGTCTATGTTGTAACATCTCTCGCTGATGACGGTCCTGGCACACTGCGTGCTGCATGTGAGGCTGGCGGACCACGCGTGGTAGTGTTTAACGTGGCTGGAGAAATCAAACTGAAAAGACCAATCAAGATTACTGCGCCATATATCACTATCGCCGGACAGACTGCTCCTGGCGACGGTATAGCTATTTCTGGTGAGACAATGCTCGTGGATACTCACGATGTGATTATCCGCTTCATGCGTTTCCGCCGTGGCGCTATGGATGTGGCTCATCGTGACGACGCTTGCGGTGGCAACGGCATCGGCAATATCATATACGACCACTGCTCTGCTGCATGGGGACTCGATGAGGTCATGTCAATGTACCGCCATGTATATGCACGCCACGGAGGTAAGCAGCACAAGCTGCCTACAGTGAATATCACTATACAGGACTGTATGTTCGCACAGGCGCTCGACCTCTATAACCACGGATTCGGAGCGTCAATAGGCGGATATAATACGCTCTTCACACGTAATCTCTTTGCTAACAATATATCACGTAACCCTTCTATCGCGATGAATGGCGACTTCAACTTCGTCAACAACGTGATTTTCAACTGGTGGAACCGTACTGTTGACGGTGGCGACCATACTTCAAGATATAACATCATCAATAACTATCTGAAGCCAGGACCTATCTCTGGATTCAAGACAACTAACAATGTTGACAAGACTCTGAAGGCTTACAAGAAGGCTCTGAAGAAGGGAAAGATGTTTGAATATTATGCTTCTGAGGCTGGAAGCGGAAGCAATGGCAAGGCTCCAAGCATCTGCTACCGTGTCCTGAAACCAGAGAACGGACGTTCAAAGGATAGCCGCTCTCTATGGGGTAAGGCTTACGTAGAGGGCAATAAGGTGGCTTACTTCGACGACGTCACTGCTGACAACTGGGCTGGCGGCGTACAGCCAGCTGACATGACAAGGGAAGAGGCGGTGAAGACTCTGAAGGTTGACGCTCCTCTGGAATACAGCCAGCCTGAGAAAATCATGACGGCTGATGAGGCTTATGCTCATGTCCTCGCAAACGTGGGTGCCACAATACCATGCCGCGACGCTATCGATGCAAAGGTGATTAACGACGTTACTACTGGTCTGCCAGGATATGCTGAGGACGCAAAGGTTTGTACTTCGCCTTATTCTAAGCGTCGTCTGCCTGCTGACTCTTACAAGCTGGGCATCATAACTAATCCGCAGCAGATGGGCGGAATGCCTGAGTATAAGGGCTCGCCACGCGTAGATACTGACGGCGACGGCATGCCTGACGATTGGGAGAAGGCTAATGGGCTGAATCCTAACGACAAGGCGGATGCTACAGTGCTGACTGAAAGCGGATACATGAATGTTGAGCTTTATATCAACGACCTGGAATATTTTAAGAAGTAATATTTGAAAATAGAGGTGAAATGCTTTTATGCTATGCGACAGACACAGGATGATTCTCCATTCTGCTGCGTATGGCATAAAGGTTTTCACATTAAGAATAAAGCATATATATGCGACACATTATTATATTAATAGCAACTGTCATCTTCTCTCTTGACGCTGGCGCGCAAATCGCTGGCGTGAGCTGTTGCGACTGGATGATGCTTAAGCGCCAGAAAATGGGAGCCTTCACCCTCGCTAAGCAGATTAATGCTGACGGAGTGGAGATGGATATGGGCGGACTGGGCAGAAGAGTCCTGTTCGATAACAAGTTCCGTGATAACGAAAAGGAGACAGCGAAATTCCAGAGAGCTATTGATTCTCTCGGCGTAAAGGTTCCTTCTATTGCTATGTCGGGATTCTTCGCGCAGACTCTGATAGACCGACGCTTCAACGAATACACTAAAGAGGACGGCACAAAGGATTGCTATCCGCATACAAAAAGTGAGTCTATAGCTAACTATCGCGCTCTCTTTAACGACTGCTTCGACACAATGGATAAGTTCGGGGCTAAGGTTGCGTTCCTGCCGCTTGGCGGAACAGGCCGTGAATGGCAGACTGGCGAGGGCGCTGTGTACGACACTCTGTGCGCAAGGCTGCACATGGCAGGTGAGATGGCATTGGAGCGTGGCGTCGTAATAGGTATACGTACCGCCATGCCGGCTGACTTTACAATAAAGATGCTGAAGGATATCGATTCTGAAGGCATCAAGGTCTACTACAACTTCCAGGATGCCTGCGACCGCTTCAAGGCTGGCGACGCTCCGAAAGCAAAGAGCTCTACAAGCCTTATTTGCAGCGAATTGAAGAAACTTGGAGTGAAGAGAATATGTCAGATACATGTGTCTAACACTGACCGTGTGACACTGCGCCATGATACAGATATCGACATGGCTGAGGTAAAGAAGACTCTTGACAAGATGAAATACAAGGGATGGCTGGTTGTAGAGCGTTCAAGAAATGCAAAGGACGTACGCAACGTGAAGGGCAACTTCGGCGATAATGTCGCTTACCTGAAAGAGGTGTTCCTGAAAAAATAGCCAGAGTGCAGACACATATTATTATAATGACGCCTCGCTTGCTGCGTGATGGATTATAATACTCCGCTTATAGCATTGCTGCTTGTTCCTTGTAGCTGAGAAAATAACCTGAAATAGAAAATATAAACCTAAAAATTATATAATTATAAACTAAACTTAGCTTATGAGAAAAAAAATGAAACTGCTGACAGGACTGCTATTGTGCATGTCAGCAACAAGTCTTGTTTCTTGTGCTATAGATGGTTTTGATGAAGAGGAATTCGTTCCTTCTGTTACAAACACCACTATGGAATCGCCAAGTGCTGAGGACATTACAGTCGTTTCAAGCGCTGACGGTAAATCTCAGACCCTTTCATGGCCTGTAGTACATGGCGCAGGAGGATTCCAGGTTTCATTCTGGAATGCTGAAACTCCAGAAACTCCTATCGTTACTGACAGTATCATCGACGGATGCTCAGTAACTGTTCCAAGAGAGGAAGATATGAACTATGTCTTCTCTATCAAGACTCTCGGAAATGTAGAGGCAAACAACACTGACGCAGAAGCAGCAACTGAGTATGCTTTCACTACATTTATGCCTGCTACAGCAGTTATTCCTGATGGAACAGACATATATGAGTGGTCACAGACTGCTGATATCCAGACTCTCATCCAGACTCCAACAACAGAGACTCTTATCTTCGACCTTGAGGCTGGCGGACAGTATACATTATCTAATATTGTAGACTTCGGACATAACAAGGTTATTCTCCGTACTGCAAGCAAGAACAACTGGGCTACTATCGTTTACGCTAACGGCGCATCAATACGCTTCGGCGGCGGTTTCATACTCCGTTACATGAACGTTGACGGTCTTGAGACAACTGATCCTATACTCGGACTGAGCGAGAATCCTAATGAGGCTATCCTTGGACCGAACAATCACTACATCATCAATGACCCTGTGACAATACAGAACTGTAACTTCTACAACGTGCAGCGTCAATTCCTGCATGACAACAAGAAGAAGTACTGTGTTGCTACATTCCTCATGGAGAATGTATTGGTTAACTTTACAACTGACTCTGGCATGAGCGGCGGTTCTTACTTCCAGATTTATGACGGCGGTGGCTTCATCAACGATTTCACCCTCCGTTCATGCACATTCTGGAACTCTGTAAACAAGGATGGAGCTATGCATGACGCTAAATACTTCGTCCGTTACAACAACTCAGGACGTTGCGACCGTGCTGGCTTCACAAAGAACTCTATCAATATGTACAACTGTACATTCTATAACATCTCTAAGACTGGCCAGATGGCTAACCACGGCGGCTTCGACGGACGTGCAACATCTGAATACGAGATACTTAACAACATCTTCGTAGATTGCGGTAGCAACCAGGTGCCACGCCGTATCGTAGGACGTGTAGGCAAGCAGGAGACAACAATCTTCAATAACAACACTTACTGGTTCGACGGAGCTGCAGAGTCTGGCAATACAAGTTATGACTCAGGCTACCAGCTGCAGTCTGACCCAGCATTCGTTGATGCAGCGAATGGCAACTTTACACCGACAGGTGCAGAGCAGGTTAGCATGCAGACAGGTGACCCACGTTGGTTTACAGCAGAATAATAACTAAAAAAATGATTACAATCATGAAGACTAAGTATATCAAATCCTTATTGCTGGGCTTGGCAATGATATTCACACTGCCAGTCCTTGCACAGAACAATGTTGTTCAGGGTACTGTTGTCGACGAGACTGGTGAGCCTGTTATTGGCGCTACCATACGCGTTGAAGGTACAAAAACGGCAACAATTACTGACATCGATGGAAATTATAAGGTTGAAGCTCCTGCTGGTGCGAACATCATAATTTCTTATATCGGTTATAAAGATACAAAGACAAAGGGAGGAAAGGTGGCTCTTGCTGCTGCATACAATGACCTTAATGAGGTCGTTGTCGTAGGTTACGGCTCACAGAAGAAGGCTCACCTTACTGGTTCTGTGGCTAATGTGCCAATGGAAGATATCCAGGACTTGGCAACAGGTAACCTCGCAAGCTCTCTTAGCGGTCTTGTTAACGGTCTTGGTGTAAGCGGTGGTGACGCTCGTCCAGGTGAAAGCGCACGCCTCTCTATCCGTGACGTTAACTCTCTCGGTGATGTAGGTTCAACTGCACAGCAGCCTCTCTTCGTTATCGACGGATATATCTATCCTAATGACGTTAAGGTAGGTAACACATACCAGAACCTTGGTGCTGAGGCTTTCAACAACCTCGACGCTTCTGAGGTGGAGAGCATCACAGTCCTCAAGGACGCCAGTGCTGCCGTTTATGGTGCACGTGCGGCTAACGGTGTAATCCTCGTAACAACAAAGAAGGGTAAAGTGGGTGAGCCACGTATCTCTTACAGCGGTTCATTCGGTATCACTGACGAGGTTGGACGTGCTAAGATGCTTAACACATACGACTACGGACGTCTTTACAATGCTGTGACTATGGCTGACCCAACAAAGACTTCTACCAACCTCACAATGGAGCTCTTCCAGGCTGATGAGCTTGCTGCAATGAAGAATCTTAACTATGATCTTCTTGACAAGTACTGGGATACAGCTGTTAAGCAGAAGCACAGCGTGAATATCAGCGGTGCTACAGAGAAGGTAAGCTACTTCGCAGGCGGAAGCTACTTCAAGCAGGACGGTAACCTCGGCAGACTTGACTATGACCGTTGGAACTACCGTGCAGGTGTTGACGTTAAGATTAGCAAGTGGCTCAGCGCAAACCTCACTGTAAACGGTGACTACGGAGAGAAGAATACTCCGCTCGTAAAGGTTGGCGGTACAAGCTCTGAGAAGGACTACAACCTCCTCCTTACACGTCCAGGATATATGCCAGAGACTGTTAACGGATATGACATGGCTGCGTATGGTGTCAGCAATACTGCTAAGAACCAGAACCAGAACTACAACTTCTATACTCTTCAGAACAATGGCGACTACAATGAGAATAAGAATTCAAATATGAATATTAACGCAAGCCTTAGCTACGACTTCGGCTGGAGCAAGATTCTCAATGGTCTGAAACTGCGCTTCTCTTACTCTAAGAGTATCAATACCGATAAGGGCAACCAGTATGGTACTGCTTACACAGTATACCAGATGGTTAACCGTTATGGCAGCGGCAATCACCTCTACACTCCAACAGGAATGGAGAACCCAGAGTTTGATTATCTCGCAGCATCTAACTTCAAGCCAATCACACAGAGCAACGGTGACTTCCTCTATCGTACAATGACACGTACAGATAACTATCAGATGAACTTCACTGCTCAGTATGCTCGTTCATTTGGCAAGCACGACATCAGCGCGCTCTTCTCTATCGAGCGTTCTGAGGCTGAGAGCGAGTACCTCGTTGGTCAGCGTGAGAAACCATACGAGTTCACAACAGGTCAGTACAACTCTGCTACAGGTGAGATGACTACACAGTTCACACGCAGTGAGAGCGGTACACTGTCTTACATCGGACGTGTTAACTATTCATACGCAGACAAGTATCTCCTTGAATTCCTTCTCCGTTCAGACGCTTCTACTAAGTTCGCTAAGGAGAACTACTGGGGCACATTCCCTGCTGTCAGTGCAGGTTGGGTAATCAGCGAGGAGTCATGGATGCGTGATGTTAAGTGGCTCGACTTCTTGAAGGTTCGCGGTTCATTCGGTCTTACTGGTCGTGATAACCTCGCTGCTTGGCAGTGGATGCAGGTATATGCACAGGATGCTAACAAGGGTGTTGTCTTCGGCACAGGTACAGGCAATGACTCAAGCAACCGTATCACTATCAACAAGAACAACTCAGCCGTTAACCGTGACGTACACTGGGATAAGTCATACAAGTACAACCTTGGTATCGACGCACGCTTCATCAAGCAGAAGCTCTCAGTTACATTCGAGGCATATCGTGAGCAGAACCGTGAGATGCTTATGAACATCATCCAGAGCATCCCTTCTACAGTAGGTACACAGACAGCTTCTACAAACCTCGGTAAGATGAACAGCTGGGGTTACGAGCTTTCTGTATCTTGGCGCGACAAGATCGGCAAGGACTTCAAGTATCATGTAGGTATCAACACTGGCTACTCAGACAATGAGGTGCTTCTCATGGACTTCGAGGACGAGTACATCTATCGTCAGATTCGTCCAGGCGACCGTACAGACATCGGTCTGTGGGGTATGCAGTGCATCGGCATGTTCCGTGATTTCCAGGACATCAACGAGTACTTCGACCGTTACATGAAGAAGGCTGACGGCACATACGGCACATACATGGGCATGTCAAAGGACGAGGTTCGTCCAGGTATGCTTATCTATAAGGACGTACGTGGTGCTTATGACGCAGAGACAGGCACATTCGCAGGTCCTGACGGCATCGTTGACAACGAGAACGACCAGGTAGAGCTCGGTCACCGCAACAATCCTTACGGCTTCACAATCAATGGTGGCGCTTCTTGGAAAGACCTCTCTATCACATTCCAGCTTGGTGCATCATGGGGTGGCTATGCTACAGTGACAGGTAAGGCTCTCAAGCCAGAAGGTAACCTCGAGTACTGCAACATGCCTTCATTCTGGAATCCAGACAACATGTTTGTATACCAGGACATCTATGATGGCAGCGGCAACCTCCTTATGCAGGCAAACCGTGGCGCTAAGTATCCTAACCTTGCATACTCAAGCGTAAATGCCGTTACTTCAAGCTACTGGCGTATCAGCGCAGCACGCGCTCAGCTGAGCCGTGTGACATTGGCATACACATTGCCAAGCGCATTCATCAAGAAGATTGGCATACAGAATGCACGTATCAGCGTAACAGGACAGAACCTTATCAGCTTCTACAATCCTTACCCTGATAACTTCATGGATCCAATGGCAGGTGCATACGGAGCATATCCAAACCTCCGCACATGGGATATCGGTATTAATCTTACTTTCTAAGCAATCATATAAAGAGAAAGAACAATGAAAACTACAATAAAACTTTTAGGCTTCGGTCTGTTGGCTACAATTGGCCTCGCATCATGTAGTGACCAGTTCCTTGAGGATAAGAAGAACTACGACAATGCAACAACAGACATCTACAACTACTATAGTGGTGCCAACGGACGTCTGAATGACATCTATTCTTGGTGTCTTCCAGCCAATGGCGATCTCTCTTGGAAGACCCCATCTATGGGTAATGCAGACATGGCTGCCAAGTCTACAGAAGAGTATGCAGGCTTCAGCGACTTTGTTAACCCAGAGATAGAGCTGACATCTATGAGCTCTTCAAATTCTGTACCTGACTTCTTCATGGGTCAGCAGAATAATATCCAGGAGGCTGTTTACGGACGTATCCGTAATATCAACGACTGTATCGCTGGTATTCAGGGCGGCTCGCTGTCAGAGGAACAGAAGGAGGAACTGCTCGGTCAGGTATACTTCTTCCGTGCATGGTGCTACTACAACCTCGTTAAGTGGTACGGCGGTGTACCTATCGTTGACAAGATTCTCGAGCCAGTAGAGGGCTCATTCACTCCTCGTTCATCTGCAAAGGAGTGTATCGAGTTTATCCTCAACGACCTCGATATGTCAGCTCGCATGCTTGCAAAGAAAACAATGAACGGCGGCTGGGGCGGTTCTGACTACGGCCGTGTATCAACAGGTACAGCTCTCGCGCTGAAGGGACGTGTTCTCCAGCTGTGGTGCAGCCCTCTCTTCAACCGTACAAACGACCAGGCACGCTGGCAGCAGGCTTACACAATGATGAAGCAGGAGCTTGACTCAATCAACGCTTGCGGCTACGGTCTCTATCGTACAGGCAACAACGTTAACGGTTCAGACTTCGCAGGTCAGTTCCTCACAAGCACTATCAACCCAGAGGCAGTGTTCGTGACACTGTATAACAACATCGAGGGTGACGGTCTTGACAATCAGAAGAACAACCGCTGGGAGCGCGACATCCGTCCAAGCAACACAGGTGGCGGCGGCAAGGGCGCAGGCTATATGCTCGTTAATATGTTCCCAATGAAGGACGGTAAGCTTCCTGCAGGTACAGGAACATACACAAAGCTTGATATTTCAGAGCTTGAGTACGACCCTAACTATCCATTCGTTGACCGCGACCCACGCTTCTATCGCACATTCGCATTCCCTGGTTTCCGCTGGGCATACAATGGTGATGCAAGCCTGAAGGACCCTAACAACCCTTCTGACGGTCAGAACTACGTACTGTGGAACTATGTATGGTATGTTGACAAGAACGACCAGGGCAACCCAGAGAGTGGTAACTCTTTCGGTGCTGACAACCTCCTTGGCAGCAAGGCGTCAATATACGTTCGTAAGAAGAGCGACGACCTCGACGTAAACAACAGCCCTCTCTATCAGTATTTCGCTAACGACGTGAAGGGTGCGGCTCCTTACTATTCAGCTGCTCCTCTCATTGAGCTCCGCTATGCAGAAGTTCTGCTCAACCTCGCTGAGGTTGCTTGCGGTGCAGGTGATATGACATACGCTGTTCAGCTGCTCAAGATGATACGTGAGCGTGCAGGCTACACAGCCGAGAACAACTACGGACTCCAGACAAACCTTGAAGGCGACCAGGCAGCATGTATGAGTGCAATCCTCTACGAGCGTCAGATTGAGTTCGCTTACGAGGGCAAGCGTTTCGATGATATGCGTCGCTGGATGCTCTATGACGGTGGTGCAACACTTCCTGCAGGTGCTCCAAGCACATGGACACTGTCAGGCTGGGGCGGCAACACATGTAACTGGCTCGGCGTTAAGCCATTCAACGGCCAGCGTCGTGAGAACATCGAGTTCCGCACAGCAGACAAGTATGGCGTAGGCGGCACAACATACGACAGCGACCCATTGCTTAAGGGTGGCGGCGTACGTCCAGCAGGTGTTGACTTCCGCAAGGCAGACATCGACACACAGCTTCAGGAACTGAAGGCATGGTATCAGGAGAACCTCGTTGCAAAAGAGAAGCGCGGCGACGGCTACGACTCACAGCACAACCTCCTTTACATCAACTACCGTCCTAAGTACTACTTCCTCGGTCTTTCTTCTGGCGTACAGAACGCAAACAAGGGACTCCCACAGACAGCAGGCTGGGAAGACTATAACAACGGTGGTGCTAACGGCACATTTGACCCACTGGCAGAATAATTCCGTCAGACATAACTAATAGGTAGCAGGCAGGGGCTTGCATACACGGCAAGCCCCTGCATACCTAAATAGATAGATATTCTTTTTAACAACTATATTACTAACCAATTTATTAATTAAACTTATGAAGAAATTCTTTACTCTTATTTCGGTAGCTCTCATGGCTATGAGCGCTAACGCACAGGAGAAGTATGTTGCTATTGAGCGCGATGCAGCAACAGGTGTTATGACACTCTCTGCAGAGTTCAAGGCTGTTCTTCCTTTGAACGAGGATGGCACATACGGTAATGTTGCCACAAACAAGACAGAAAAGGGTTCTGTAGTTGAAATGAAGACTGCAAGCGTTACATGCGTAGCTATTGGTGGTTCTACACCTGCTGACGTACCAGACAATGCAGGTGATGCAACACAGACACACGTTGACATGAACGCTGATGGTACTGTTAACTCTTGGAATGATATCAAGTGGGATCAGAAGAACCAGGGTGATATCAACTGGCCATGGATTCAGGGTACAGGTAACCCTTCTGCAGACATTAAGGCAGAAGTAGTTATGACTGATGATGTTCCTGCTACATACATTGATGATAATGGCGTTGAGCAGACTAAGTATCGTCCTGTTTATACGGTTTATAACCCAGACGGCAGCCTCGGTTGTCCAGAAGTAGGTCTTCACTATCAGTTTACAGCTTCTGTAGCTGGTACAATCAAGATCGGTATTTGGATTAACAAGGGTAACCGTAACTTCTATGTAGTTGATGGTACAACAGCTCTTCCTATTAAGCCTAAGTTCGAAGGTTACATCAATGGCCAGGATGACAAGCAGGATCTTGATGGTGATGGTGAATTTGAGACAAATAATGGTAAGAAGTATCTCTCTAATGAGGAAATTCAGGCTCTCCACGATGCAGCAAAGGTTGACGCAACGACAGGTGTTGATAATGCTCCTTATGTCGTAGGTGCAGGAAATCAGGCTTTCTGGGGTTATGTAATATTCGACATGGAGCCAGGCAAGACATACTATGTATTCAACGATAATACACAGGTAGGCTTCAATGGTTGGGAGTTTACTCCAGCTGCTGGTGGCGCTGGCGATAGCAACGCAGTATTCTCTTGGGAAAACAATGTTGTAACTGGCGGTACTGTTGTAGGTAATGGTTCAGAAGCAGAGAACGTAGGTGCAAGTGATAGTGGTAACACTGTTATTAAGGTTAGTGCAAAGAAGGCTAACATCGCTACTGATAATCTTACTTTCACATTCGATCAGGCACTTGCAGCAGAGGACGTAATGGAAATTACAGCTTATCGCAAGAAGGATTCAGACGCAAACGGAACTCTCTACATGCAGTTTGAAAATGGATATGAGATTGACGAGGGCGATGAGGTTAAATGGAACAACATCCACGAGGCTATTGGTCAGCAGCCAAATACAAATACTTATGCACTCACAGATGCAGCAGGCAGCAAGTCAATGGTTATGGCACGTTCTAAGGCTTCTACAAACGTATTCATCATCAAGATGGTAATCAACCGTGGCGGTTCTACAGGTATCGGTAACATCGAGGTAGTTGCTCCACAGTTCAACGGTGCTATCTACAACCTTGCAGGCCAGAAGGTAGGCGAGGACTATAAGGGTATCGTTATCAAGAACGGTAAGAAGTTCATCAACAAGTAATCAGTTGCTGATATAAATAATCAGGACTAATTTGGTCAAAACATTATGTTATGCCATCGGACAGATTGTCCGGTGGCATTTTTTGTTGTTAATTGTCGGAGTAATCGGAGTGGTCGGAATAATCGGAGTAATCGGAGAGGTCTGAGTTGTCGGAGTAATCGGAGCGGTCTGAGTTGTCGGAGCAATCGGAGTGGTCTGAGTTGTCGGAGTGGTCGGAGTGGTCTGAATTGTCGGAGTGGTGAATTGATAATTCTGACATTATGAAAGGGAAATCAGGTGTTTTGCTTACGCTTTTCTTTGGGAAACAGCAAGAAGACAAGAGGTAGCGAGTGAGGCTGCAAGAAGCAGTGAGTGAGGGCATGAAAAGCAGTTTCTTGCGTGGCAAGAAGTAGCGGTTACAAAGTGTAAGCAATACCTATTGTTTCGGTGACGTAGTTTTTGCAGTTGCTGTGCCGTTGCAGTCAGCATTCTGACAACAGAAAAGACAGAGTGCTGTGAATGATTTACAGAATGTGGCGAACAGCAGAGCGATGTGCTTCAGACATAAAACTCGGGTGTGATAGATGCGGTGCAGGTGTATTCTTTTGCTTCGTTAGGGGTAAATGCTTGTTTTTACGCTGCTTTTATATATTGTTTGCAAAAATATACACCCGTATAACAGAATTTTTTATTAACTTTGCAATCGTAAACCGACTACAGCGTTTTACATCCGCATCACATTCGCTAACGACTAAAACCAAGAAATACTATGCATATTACACATTGCGCAAAGACACATCTTTACAGCCGTTTCGGCAAATTGATAACACTTTCATTATTGCTTCTCGCAGCCCTTTCTGTCTCAGCCCAAGAGACTATGAAGCCAATGCCGGCAGAGATAGAGCCAATCACGGCGCCGTTTGACATGCCGCAGCTGCAGCGTCCTCAGTTTCCAGACCGTAAGGTGGTGCTGAAGAAAGGTCGCAGCATACAGAAAGCCATCGACCAGTTGGCTAAGAAAGGCGGCGGCACTGTAGTGCTGTCGAAAGGCGTATGGCATTCAGGCCGTATCACGCTGAAGAGCAATATCTGCCTGCAGATAGACGAAGGCGCAGAGCTCCATTTCTCTGGCGACGTTAAGGACTATCTGCCAGCAGTGGCATGCCGCAATGAGGGCGTAGACATATATGGTCCGGGCGCAATGATTTATGCTGACGGCGCAGAGAACATAGCTGTCGTAGGCAAAGGAAAGCTCGTAGCACCGTCGCGCGACTGCGAACTGCTCGACATAACCATGGCAGGCATACCAGACGCCGTTCAGAACGTGCCGCTCAGCGAACGCGTGTTCGACGGCAGCCGCACCCGCCAGTCATTCGGTTTTGAGCCGATGGCCGACAAACCAGTGCAGAACGCCAACGGCCGCTATTACGGCACACTCTGTCTGCCAGTGTTCTTCGGTCCGATGAATAGCAAGAACGTGCTGCTTGAGGGTGTGACGCTCGAGGCATCAATCTTCTGGAATATCGTTCCTGTCTATTGCGAGAATATCATCATCCGCGGCGTGACAGTAAACAGCCACGGCATAGCCCGTACAGACGGCATCGATATCGACTCTTCAGTCAATGCGCTGATAGAATACACCTCGCTCGACTGCGGCGATGACTGCTTCACGCTGAAGGCAGGCCGCGGCATGGACGGAGTGAAGAAGGCACGCCCAACGAAGAATGTAGTCATCCGCTATTGCGTGGCAAAGCGCGGTGTGGGCGGTCTGACCGTAGGTTCGGAGACAGCGGCAGGAGTGAAGAACGTCTACATGCACGATGTGGTAATCGAAGATTCAAAGTACGGCATATACTTCAAGACCCGCCGCCCACGTGGCGGAGGCGGTGAGAACCTCCATTTTGAGCGAGTGCGCATGAAATATCCTAAGACACGCGCCATCTACTGGGACATGCTCGGCTCACGCACATACGTCGGCAAGTTCGCAGAGCGTTATCCGGAAGGCGTGACAGCAGAAGAGCAGGAGTATTACGGCGGTCCGCTTCCACAGCGAGGCGGTGTCAGCGGCGGTATACTTACGCCATGCTTCCGCAATATCCATTTCAAGGACATCATGATAGACAACTGCAATGATTTCGTGAAAGCGATAGGCCTGCCAGAGTCGCCTATTGACGATGTGACATTCAAGAATGTGGTGTCGCCAAAGTGTCAGCGCGTCACGCTTCAGGATGTCGGAAAGTTTAGCTTTGAGTAGAGGCCTGAGGCTCTAGAGAGGCTAGATGTTCTAGAGGGACTAGATGTTCTAGAGGGACTAGATGCTCTAGAGGGGCTAGAAGTTCTAGAGAGGCTAGATGTTCTAGAGGCTAATAATGACAGACAATAACAATAAAAATAATTACACATTAAAACCCAAAAAACATGCAAAAGAAATTAGTGTTGCTGGCGCTCATGGCGTTCAGTTTCGGAACAACTTATGCGCAGTATCCGCAGTTGACATCAGCTGCGAAGGCGCGTGTTGACTCTATGCAGAAGGCCTGGGCAAAGCATCAGGCAGAAGTATGGGCAAAGGCAGAGCCTATCGTAAAGAAAGAAGCGGCAGAAGGCCGTCCTTATGTACCTTGGGCAGGTCGTCCAAATGACCTTCCACAGGCAAAGATACCAGCATTCCCAGGCGCTGAAGGTGGCGGTATGTACTCATTCGGCGGCCGTGGCGGCAAGGTATACGTAGTTACATCACTTGCTGACTCAGGTCCTGGCACACTCCGTGAGGCATGCGAGGCAGGCGGTGCACGTATCGTGGTGTTCAACGTTTCAGGCATTATCCGCCTGAAGAGTCCGCTCATCGTACAGGCTCCTTACCTCACCATAGCAGGCCAGACAGCCCCAGGCGATGGCGTCTGCGTGGCAGGCCAGACCTTTGGTGTAGACACACATGACGTAGTTATCCGTCACATGCGCTTCCGTCGCGGCGAGACAAATGTAGACCATCGCGAGGACTCATTCGGCGGCAACCCTGTAGGCAACATCATGCTCGACCATATCTCTGCACAGTGGGGCCTCGACGAGAACATCTCATTCTACCGTCACATGTGGCATCCAGGAGCAGACTATAAGGCAGAGAAGCGCGGAACAGTCAACGTGACAATCCAGAACTCAATCTCTGCTAAGGCACTCGACACCTACAACCACTCTTTCGGTTCAACACTCGGCGGCGAGAACTGCTCGTTCATGCGTAACCTCTGGTCATGTAACACAGGCCGTAACCCATCAATCGGCTGGAACGGCATCTTCAACTTCGTTAATAACGTAGTGTATAACTGGGTTCACCGTTCTTCAGACGGCGGCGACTACCAGGCAATGTTCAACTTCATCAATAACTATTACAAGCCAGGACCGCTCACACCGAAAGACTCACCAGTGGGCCATCGTATCCTGAAGCCAGAGTCAGGCCGCTCAAAGCTTTCTTACAAGCAGTACGGCCGAGTATACGCTACAGGCAATATCATGGAAGGCAACGAGCGTGTGACTAAGGACAACTGGGACGGCGGCATACAGGTAGAAGGCCAGCGCGATACAAAGGGCTACACAGAGCAGATGCGTGCATACGAGCCATTTGAAATGCCATACGTTCAGATTATGGGTGCGCAGAAGGCATACGACTTTGTTCTTGCTAATGCTGGAGCTACTCTTCCAAAGCGTGACATCATCGACGAGCGCGTCATCGACGAGGTTCGTACAGGCCAGGCATACTATGTGAAGAAACTTCCTAAGGACAATCCATACGGCGATGTCAGCGGACTGGCAGAGAAGTCACAGGCAGAAGACGGCACATTCAAGTACCGCCGCCTTGGCAACGACTCTTACAAGTACGGCATCATCACTGACCCACGTCAGATGGGCGGCTATCCTGAGTATCATGGCACACCACGTGTAGACTCAGACAGCGACGGCATGCCAGACGCATGGGAGAAGAAGTACGGACTCAATCCTAACGACGCAAGCGACGCAAGCCTTGACTGCAACGGCGATGGATATACAAACATCGAGAAATACATCAACGGTCTTGACCCACGCGTGAAGATTGACTGGCGCAATCTCTCTAACAACTACGACACACTCGCAGCACGTGGCGGCGTAGAGGAGTAATAAATCCACACACACACGATAAGCATTTAGGGGCACAGCGACAGACGCATGTCAGTCGCAGTGCCCCCGCTATCGTAAAAAGGAAACAACAGTAAATATATAACAAGCACACTTTCATAACCACTATCACTATGAAAAAAATATCAATCATTATAGTTGCAGCATTCCTCTCGCTCTCAGCCGCAGCACAGAGCGTAGCACTCAAGAGCGAGGGACGCGACGAAGCATACGTCAACACAATAATCGGACGTTCGCAGAAGAATATCTCTGCGCTCAATCTTACAGGCGAGAAGGCGCAGAATGTATGCAACATTGTTGCTAACAGATATTTCGAGCTGAACGACATATACACCGAACGCGACAACAGCATCAAGTTTGCAAAGGACTCGCTGAAGGGCGACTGCAAGAAGAAAGCCATCGCACAGGCCAACGCACTGTGTGAATCGAAGCTCTACCGCTCACACTTCGCATTCCCGGCAGCACTGAGCATCTATCTCACTGACGACGAGGTGACCGCCGTAAAAGATGCCATGACATTCAATGTGGTGAAGGTGACATACGATGCTACACTCGACATGATACCTACACTCACAGAAGAGGAGAAGACACAGATACTCGTATGGCTGAAAGAAGCACGCGAGTTTGCCATGGATGCAGAGTCTTCAAAGAAGAAGCACGAATGGTTCGGCAAGTACAAGGGCCGCATCAACAACTATCTCAGCAAGCGCGGCTACGACCTTGTGAAGGAGCGCGAGGGCTGGTATAAGCGCATTGAAGAGCGCAAGGCGAAGAAGTAGTTGGAGGACTCGGAGTAGTCGGAGTAATCTGAGTGGTCGGAGTAGTCAGAATATTCAGAATATTCGGAGTAATCGGAGTAATCGGAGTAATCAGAGTAATCAGAATAATCAGAATCTTCAGAATATTCCGAGTCTTCCGACTATTCCGAGCCTTTCGATAAAAGATATTAGTTAACCAACAATCATACAATGAAAAAAATATTAACCATTCTCTCTATGGCGTTTGTCGCAGGCATTGCCATAGCACAGACAGCTGCTCCGATAACCGTGAAGAAAGGACAGGTGGAGTATCATGCGGACGAACGCGGCAACAAGATACTCGACTACTCTCAGTGCGGCTATCGCCAGAGCGACGCTCCCCTGCCAGAGGCGCAGGTGGCGGTGTTTGTCAGCCATGCCGCAGGCGACCAGTCGGCACGCATACAGCGCGCCATAGACTATGTGTCGTCTCTGAAGGCAGATGCTGCTACAGGCCTTCGTGGCGCTGTACTGCTCGACAAAGGTGTCTTCATGCTCTCAGAGCCGCTGCGCATCAGTGTGTCAGGCGTGGTGCTGCGTGGCACATCGAAGAGCGAGACAGTGCTCTTCAAGCAGGGAGTAGACCGTGGTGCTACCGTATATGTAGAGGGCAAGCATGACCGCCAGATACTCGATACGCTGCGTATCACTGACGCTTATGTGCCAGTGGGCAAGAAGGCGTTCACGGTGTCAGCATCGCAGACACTGCCATCAGGCAGTTTCGGGCTGTTGGTGGTGCGCCCGTCAACCAAGGAATGGATAGCCTCAATCGGTTGCGACCAGTTTGGCGGAAACCTCGGCTACTGGGGATGGAAGCCAGGCGAGATGGACATAACATGGGACCGCACGGCTACAGCCAGCGGAAACGCAGTCACTATCGATGTGCCGCTCAGCATTGCGCTCGATAAGCAGTGGGGCGAGTCATACGCACTGCGTTATGTGTGGCCAGGCAGAATCAGTGAGAGCGGTGTGGAGAATCTGACAATCGTCAGCGATACACCAGACTATAAAGTCAACAGACACACCGAAGACCACTGCTGGGATGGCGTGTATATCGACGCAGCGGAGGACTGCTGGGTCAGAATGGTTGACTTCCGAGGTCTTGCCGGTTCGGCAGTCATCGTGCAACCAGGAGCACAGCAGGTGACAGTAGAGGACTGCTGCTCACGCCAGCCAATATCAGAGATAGGCGGATGGCGCAGACGTACGTTCCTCACCCTTGGCGGAAAGACACTCTTCCAGCGCTGCTATTCAGAGGAAGGCATAAACGATTTCACCGCCGGATTCTGCGCGCCAGGCCCTAACGCCTTTGTGCAGTGTGACGCGGTGGGCACACACGGCTACAGCGGCTCATGCGCTTCATGGGCTACAGGTCTGCTCTTCGACAATGTCAACATAGAGGGCGGCGCAATATCATTCAAGAATATGGAGCTCGACAGATGGGGTGCGGGATGGAACACAGCGAACTCCATGATGTGGCAGTGCTCTGCATCGAAGATAGAATGCTACGACGCAGCCCCTGACGCACGCTGCTACGCCATCGGATGCTGGTCATACTGCGTGGGCGACGGCTTCTGGCTGGAGGTCAATAACCATGTCAATCCACGCTCACTGTTCCTCACACAGCTGACAGCACGCCGCGGCAGCGAAGCCGCAGAAGCACAGTGCCGCCTGCTCATGCGTAATCTTGACGGCTCTACATCGCCAACCTACGAGCGTGCAGCACAGATGGCTGCTGAGGCACTCTATCCGCGCATCACAATGAAGCAGTGGATAGCAGATGCTAAGTTCACACCGTCAGTGGATAGAGGCAATGCCAAGTGTATCGACGACATAAAGCAGAAGAAGGCCAAGACGGCAGAGCGTAACATGTCAGCACCAGTAGTGGAGAACGGCAAACTCCTTGTAGATGGAGCCTTGATGGCAGGAACATTCCACCGCACACCATGGTGGAACGGCCGTCCGCGCTACTCGAACATGATGAGACAGAAGGATGCCGTGACACGTTTCGTGCCAGGAGCAGAGCATCAGGGCGGCACAAACCGCATAGATTCGGTAGTGGCGAACATACAGCGCAACAACACTGCCGTATGGAACCAGAACTACGGACTGTGGTATGACCGCCGACGTGACGACCATGAGCGCATCAAACGTATCACAGGCGATGTATGGCCACCGTTCTTCGAGCAGTCTATAGCACGCTCAGGCGAAGGAAAAGCATGGGACGGACTCTCTCTATACGACCTCACACGCCTCAATGCGTGGTATTTCTACAGAGTGAACAAACTCGCTGAGGCTGTTCCGCAGACCATGATTATAAACCAGCACTACTTCCAGCACAATATCCTTGAGGCAGGTGCACACTGGGTGGACGCTCCTTGGCGTTCGGCTAACAATATCCAGTCGACAGGAGAGAATAAGGGCAAGGGCACGAAATTCCTTGAGCCAGTGCCATTTACAGGCGACAAGCGCATATTCACTGCCGACCTCTTCTACGACATATCAGACGCTGAGCGTGCAGCGATATACAAGCAGTATATATGGAATGTGCTCGACGCTACGGCTGACAACGAGAACATCTACCAGTCGGTGAGCGAGGAGTATACAGGTCCGCAGCATTTCACTGAGTTCTGGCTGCGCTGCATAGCAGAGTGGGAGGCAAAGACAGGACGCAATGCACGTGTCGTGCTTAATGCCAACAAGAATGTCACTGATGCTGTCATGGCACAGAAAGACCTTGCCGCTGTTGTCGATGTGATAGAGATAGAGCAGTGGTTCTACCACGGACAGAAGCTCTATGCACCGGAAGGTGGCAAGAATCTTGCACCACGTCAGCACATGCGTCTGACAAAGACAGGCAACCCAAATGCGCATGACATCTACCGCACCGTGGCAGAGACACACCGCCAGAATCCTGCAAAGGCTGTCGTATACTATGCAAAGGCATACGACCGTGCTCCGTGGGCTGTGGTGTTTGCCGGCGGCTCATGTCCTCACATGAAGATTACAGATGCTACACTTGCTAAGGCTCTTGCTACAATGCGTCCGGTATACAGCACATTCCCTAACAACGGAGTGTACGAGATGGAGGGCGATGCCGGCAAGATGATATACAACCTTAGTGGCAGCGATATCGACGCACCAAATGGCAAGGCATTTGTTGTAAACCAGAAGGACGGAACGCTGAAGCCGCTGAAAGCGAAGCGCATACCGGCGAATGCTGTCGTATGGGTAAAATAGAATACACGTATACATTATATTATTATATAAGGCATGACCATGTAGAAGTGGCCATGCCTTATTTTTTGCTCTTCTGCTGACGGAGGAAAGCCTGCGAGTTTCCGATTTTAGGACAATCACGGATTGCGCTGATTTACACAGATAGATATTCAGCGTATTCTGAGTATTCAGTGTGAAAACAAATATCTGCTGAATCTGAGACATTCGTGGCTGCTATAATTCAGGTGACAAATCTGCATAATGTGAATAACCCAAATGATGAATATGTTAGTTCTAATCCTAATCCGCTGTTTCTGACAGATTTCTTGCCGTATATATCCACAAGTCTATCCACATAATACTTGCATTGGGCTTCGTGATTTTGTAACTTTGCACTCGCAATGTTTCTTCGAGAGGCATGCATGTGTTCTTTGACTTGTTGTTACACCTTATTTATATTATATATAGGCGCATGGGAATAAAAGGAAATGGAAGTCTGCCAGAAGAAGGGCGGCGGCAGAGCATAACGTATATAACAAAACAACGCCGGCGTCATGTAGCGCCGGCGTTGCGATATATAATGTAAAAAAGTATGCTGACATCCTTTATCAGTCGGCATCGTTGAGCACAGGAAATTTCTCCCGGAACGCACGGAGCGCATCAAGATCGAGCGCATTCGTTATGGTGCATACCGTATTGTCAGGGCATGCGCTGACCAGCGAGCCGTAGGCATCGATTAGTTCAGTGCCTCCGCAGTAGTCGCATGCAGGGTCAGAGCCGACACGGTCTACTGCAATGACGTAGCACTGGTTCTCAATGGCACGAGCCCTGAGCAGCGCGCGCCATGGCTGTATACGGCTTGTAGGCCATGATGCTACGTATATGGCGGCGTCATAGTCGCCACGGTTGCGTGCGAAGACAGGGAAGCGGAGGTCGTAGCAAATCTGCAGCAGGAAGCGCACGCCGCGCCATTCGACAATGACACGCTCCTCACCAGCTGTGTAGCGGTGGTGCTCGTTGCCGTAGGTGAACAGGTGGTGCTTGTCGTAGTGTGTCACGCTGCCGTCAGGTTTTACGAAGTAGAAGCGGTTACGGTATGTTCCGTCGCTGGCATGTATGGCTATTGAGCCTGCTATAGCGGCATCGGTGCGTGCTGCCATCTGCTTCATCCATACGAGAGAAGCACACTCGTCGCCCTCCTCGGCTATGCCGTCAGGTTCTGTGGCGAATCCAGTGCTCCACATCTCAGGCAGCACGTAGAGATCTGACTGTGGTGCGGCAAGAATCTGCTCCTCGCTTCTGCGGCGGTTTTCTGCAGGATCAGCCCATGCTATGTCCTGCTGTATCTGTGTTATAATCATAATCCTTGCTATATGGTCTGTGTGCCAGCGTCTGTGCTGGCAATGGTGTTCGATATGCAGATAGTTATTTATGGTCTTCTCTGAACTGCTTCATTCGTTCGCTAAGCACCTCATAAAGTTCGTCACGCATGCGTGAAGTGCATGCACGGACACCTTGCTGCAGTGAGCCGGTGGTGTCGAGGTTGATGCTCGAAACGCCGTAGTGTATGAGTTCTTTCACAAGTTCTGAACCTGTCATTCCAGGGTAGGAGAGCGAGAAGAAGAAGCCGTCGCCTATCTCCTCCGTAACATCGCGAGGGTATGTAATGGTGAAGCCGTTGTCGCAGAATATCTTCTTCATCTTCTGCGCCCTTATGGCATACTCCTTAGTATCCTCCACGAAGTTTATCTTGCCCTCGCAGCTCAGGCGCAGCATTTCGGCATATCCGTATTGTGTAGATGCTGTGCAGCCTGATGTTATCATGTATTGTATTGACGCAATGAATGTCGGTCCGAAGACGCCTGTGTCATGATAGCGTTCGGCAAGGGCAGGGAACTGACGGTCGAAGAGAGCGTCAGATATGCAGACGAGTGCCATGCGCTGTCCTGCGTAAGAGAATATCTTTGATGAGGAGAGCATCAGCAGGTAGTTGTCCGTGTAGCGTGCCACGGTGCGCACGTATGGTTCTGCATACGGATGCGACAGGTCGTGGCGGCTGTCCATGGCAAAGTACGCCAGGTCTTCCATGATTATGACATCATGCTTTGTAGCCATTTCGCCGATAATTTGCAGCTCCTCCTCCTCCAGACTAATCCATGCTGGGTTGTTTGGGTTAGAGTATATGATGGCAGCTATGTCGCCTTCTGCCAGCTCTTCCTCCAGTTTGCTGCGCAATGCCTCGCCACGGAATGGATAGATGTCAAACTCCCGCCACTTGATGCCGAGTATTCGCAGCTGTGACTTCTGTATCGGGAAGCCTGGGTCGATAAATAACACTTTGTCTTTCTTAGGATCGCGTTGGCAGCATGCTATGAATGCTCCGAACGATCCTGCTACGCTTCCCACGGTAGGGATGCAGGCTCTCGGAGTGATGTCGATGTTCATGAAAGCCTTCACAAACTCTGCTGCCGCCTGCTTCAGTTCTGGTATGCCGGCAGCCGCAGGATACTGGCTTCCTATTCCGCTGTCAAGAGCACGTTTCTCCGCCTCTATTCCGTAGCGGTTAGCTGGCAGTCCGGGGCTTCCTTGGTCCATGCGTATGAACGGTATGCCTGTCTTCTGCTCGAGATATTGCGCTACGAGAAGCGTCTCTCCGATAGTGGCATGACTGAGGTCGGCCACATGATTGACCCTTGCAGCCTCTGCTACAAGGTCTTCTGAGAATATTTTCATTGTTTCGGTTGTTATGTTTTCGTTTGTTGCCAGCCGCTCCGTGCTCCAGAGGAGAGTGAGTCTTGCTTTTCGTGAAGCGGCAACTGTCGTAATGATTTCTGTGTGTCTGCCATCCTTCTGGTGGCATGCGCCTACATCAGAGCGTCATACCGGAAGTCTTTTTTCAGACGGTATGCCAGCCCGGTCATTATGGCGAGGGTCTCGCCCTGTGCGTTGCTGACTTTTATGTCGCAGTATGGGAGTTTGTGATGATTCACCTGTTCGATACATTCCGCCTTTATGTGGTCGCCCAGCTGAGCAGACTTCACGAATGTGATATTGTTTGATATGCCCAGTGTCAGTATGCCGTGGCTATTTGCTACGGCAGCGAAGGCAAGGTCGGCAAGCGTATATATGACACCGCCCTGGCATACACCGGCGCCGTTGAGGTGTCGCTCCTCGACGATGAGTTCTGCACATGAGTATCCCTCTCTGACTTCCGTTAGTCGCGCCCCGATGCTTCTTGCAAATCGGTCTTCAGCGTTCAGCCGTTCAAGTAGAGTCATGTCGTCTATGCGAAATCTGCTTCTGTGAGAAATGTCAGCTTCTTCAGCATGATTGTCTCCTTGGCTTTCTCAGCGTTGTCGGCACGGAATACGAGTACGCCCTTGCTTTTCCAAAGGAATGAATACATGTATAGTATGCTGATGCCCGTGTCTGACAGGGTCTTGATAGCGTTAGCTGCGCATCCTGGCTCGTCGTCAATGCTAAGTGCAATAACGTCAGCCAGCTGCACATTGATGCCAGCCTCCTTGAGTATGATGTATGCCTGTGCAGGTTTGTTGCATAGCACGCGATAGATGCCGTAGTCTTTTGTGTCAGCCACGGTTGAGGCTATAATCTGTATATTAGCATTGCTCAGAAGGTCGAGCACCTTTATCAGTGTGCCTCCTTTGTTCTCGATGAATATCGAAAGTTGTTTTATTGTCATGGGGATGTATGCTTTGTTGTTATGTTTTGTCTGTGAAGAGACTTGCCGGTTTATTGGTATACGGTGCGCTTGTCAACAACACGTACAGCCTTTCCTTCTGAAACAGGCAGTGTACCTTTTGGCACCAGCTTGACGTGAGGAGTGAGAAGTATTTCGTCTTTCAGGGCTCTCTTCACGCTGCTGGTGAGTTTGAGAAGCCGCTGGAAATCGTCAGTGAAGAGTTCTTCCAGCTCTACTTCTACTGTCATGTTGTCGTTGTCCTCGTCTGTAGTGAGGGTTATGAGATAATTGTTTGCCAGTTCTGGGAACTGCATGAGTATCTTCTCAATCTGTATTGGGAAGATATTCACGCCGCGAAGCACTATCATATCGTCGGAGCGTCCCTTCATTCTGTCTATGCGCACATGGTTTCTGCCGCATGGACAAGAGCGTCCTAACACACGGGTAAGGTCGCGTGTACGGTAGCGCAGCAGCGGCATGGCCTCTCTGCACAATGTTGTCAGCACCAGCTCGCCTATTTCGCCGTCGGCAACAGGCTCCAGCGTCTCTGGGTCGACAATCTCTACAATGTAGTAATCCTCCCAGAAATGCAGGCCGTTCTGCTCTGGACACTCGAATCCTACGCCAGGTCCGCACATCTCAGACATGCCGAATGAGTTGTATGCCTTCACTCCCATCATGTCCTCAATGCGGCGGCGCTGCTCCTCAGAGTGCGGTTCAGCTCCGATAGCGAGCACTCGCAGCTTTGTGTCTTTGCGTGGATCGACTCCCGCTTGGTCCATTACTTCCTTCAGACGAGTAACGTATGACGGTACGGCATGTACGGCAGTGGTGCCGAAGTCGGTCATGAACTTAATCTGGCGAAGAGAGTTTCCGGCAGCAGCAGGTATGGTAAGCATGCCGACACGCTCTGCTCCATACTGGAATCCGAGTCCGCCAGTGAACATGCCGTAGCCTGATGAGTTCTGGAATACATCGTCTGGGCGCAGCCCTACCATCCAGAGATTGCGCGCAACCTGGTTTGCCCACTCGTCAATATCATTCTGCGTGTGCAGAATTACAGTTGGATTGCCGGTTGTACCGCTTGATGAGTGCAGGCGTATACATTCGCGTAAAGGTACGCTGGCCATGCCGAAGGGGTATGTCTCGCGCAGATCCTGCTTTGTTGTGAATGGTATCTTCCTTATGTCGTCAAGCGTCTTAATATCTTCTGGCTTCAGTCCTGCCTCCTCAAAACGTTTTTTGTAGAATGGTGAGTTCATGCAGTGCTTCACCGTGGCTTGCAGGCGTTCAAGCTGCAAGGCCTCGATTTGTTCACGAGTGAGGGTCTCTTCCTTCTCGTTGAAGTATTTGCTGCTGCTGTCTGGTATGGTTTTCTGTGACATGATTTATTGTTTGTAGTATGGTGTAAGTGTGTGTCTGGATGCTATATATTATTCTCAAGAATGACACATCAGTGTATTCTGACGGCAATCCAGAGCCCGGCATGCTCCTGCAACGTGTGTCCTGTTTCCTTGGTAGCTGCTTTCCGCTTTCTCCTTTCCGTCTTTCTGCTTTCTCCTTATCAGCCCTCCACTCCGAGGTCGAATGCTTTCAGGTTGGCATTTACCACAGCCTCGCCTTTTCTTGCGAATACTGTTGCAACCGCATTGCGCAACTGTTCGGTGCTGACAATGCCAATATGCTTTGCTGCCATGCCAAGGAGTACAACGTTAGCAGAACGTGCAGACCCTGCGTCTTTTGCCACCTGCTCAATGTCAAGTTGCACAACTCGCGGCAGAGATGCCAGTTCTGCAAACAGAGCCTGCTCTTCTGGATAATTTGGTATGTTAACGAATGGCTTGCTGTTTGTTACTACTACTCCGTCCTTTGCGAGGTATGGAAGGTATCTTAGAGCCTCCATAGGCTCCATAGAGATTATGACGTCGCATGCACCTTGTGGAATCAGGTCGCTGTATATCTGGTTTGTAGAGAGGCGCAGGTTAGACTGTACGTCGCCTCCGCGTTGGCTCATGCCGTGCACTTCTGCCTGTTTCAGATTGATTCCCGCCTTTGTTGCAGCCTCGCCTATGATTGTTGCGACGGAGAGAATGCCCTGTCCTCCTACGCCGCACAGTATTATATCTTTCTTCATTGTTTATGCCTCCTTAGCTTTTTTTACTTCACGAGCGTGTCGAGCGAATGTCTGTATGCACTCACGACGTGGTATGATTACACTTACTCCGTTGTATTCTATCTCCTCGCGTATTATCCTTGTTATCTCAGGCATGTTCTTCGGTAGCGGCACGACGACACGCACGTGCTCTGGTTCGACACCGAGTCCGAGGCATATGGCTTCAAACTTGTTTGTTCCAGCGCTGTCCTGTCCGCCTGTCATGCCAGTGGTGAGGTTGTCTGAAATAATCACTGTGATGTTTGATTTGTCGTTTACTGCATCGAGGAGTCCTGTCATTCCTGAGTGCGTGAATGTAGAATCGCCTATTACGGCAATAGCAGGGAAGAGTCCGGCATCAGCGGCTCCCTTCGCCATTGTTATCGAAGCTCCCATGTCTACACAGCTTGAGAGCGCCTTGAACGGAGGCAGTGCGCCGAGAGTATAGCATCCGATGTCGCCGAAGATGCGGTGGTCAGGATATTCTGCTGCCACTTCGTTGAGTGCGGCATACACATCTCTGTGTCCGCATCCCTGGCATAGCTGCGGCGGACGGGCTGCAATGTTTTTTGCAGGAGCGAATCCTTCTTTCACTTCTAAGCCCAGCGCTTTCGCCACATTGTCAGGGGTCAGTTCGCCCGTTCTTGGCAGATGGCCTGTCAGGCGTCCTTTGATAGGAGCCTTGTCGCCTATGATGCAGCGCACGCCCTCTTCTGCTACGGGCTGTCCGTCCTCTACGACAAGAATCTCGCTGCATTGCTCAGCAAGAGCCATAATCTTCTTTTCTGGCAGCGGATACTGGCTTATTTTCAGGATATTGGCATTATCTCCAGCAGCTTCCTTTACGTAGTTGTAGCCTATGCCGCAGGCTATGATGCCCAGAGCCTTGTCAGCAGTCTGCTCGGTCTTGTTGAATGGTGAGTTTTCTGCCGCCTCTTTCATGTCCTTCTGCTTCTCGATGAGCACATCGTATTTCTTGCGTGCTATTCCAGGAAGCAGCACCCAGCTGTCTGTGCTTGGTTCGAGAGCGTTCTCGCTCTTTACTTCTCCTATGCTTACGGCAGCACGAGAGTGTGCCAGACGAGTGACAATGCGTAGCATGACAGGCTCTTTCAGTGTCTCTGAGAGTTCAAAAGCGGCAGCCATCATGTCGTATGCCTCCTGCTGGTTAGAAGGTTCGAGCGTGGGAATCAGTGCGAATTTTGCATAGAAGCGAGAGTCCTGCTCGTTCTGCGATGAGTGCATAGAAGGGTCATCGGCAGCCAGCACCACCAGTCCGCCCTTTACTCCGGTTATTGCAGAGTTGACAAATGCGTCGGCGCAGACATTCATTCCTACATGTTTCATGCAGACCAGGGCACGCTTTCCTGCGTATGACATTCCGAGAGCCGCCTCCATAGCCGTTTTCTCGTTTGTACACCAGCGTGAATGAACGTTACGTTCTTTAGCCAGAGGAGAATTCTGTATGAACTCAGTTATTTCTGTTGAGGGTGTTCCGGGATAGGCATATACGCCTGAGAGGCCAGCATGTAGTGCTCCGAGCGCAATAGCTTCATCCCCGAGAAGTAGTTTCTTTTCCATTACTATGTTGTATTCTTTTATGTTATATTCTTTTTCTGCGTTTTGTTTTAGTCAGAATCAGGAGGCAGATATTTGCTTCCCGCGTTCTGTTTCCGCTATGCCTCGCAGAAGCAAATGTTGCGGATGTAATAACGGGTTTCTATTCTTGGTGTCCGCATTTCTTATGCAAAGATACATATTTTTTCTCCAAAAGTTATAATTATTTGTGTGTTTTTTGTAACTTTGTCACCGAATTTACCAATTTAATAATAAATTCAATGTTAAAACAAAGTTTTTTACTAACATTTTGTCTACTGCTGTCTGCGGGTGCGTATGCTCAGGAAACGGACAGTAAGACAAGGACGGTGACGGTGCCGTCATGGGTTGCAAATCTTTCGGAACGTATCGAACTGCATGGTTATGCGCAGGCTGGATACACCTGGAAGCATCAGGATGATAACCACAGCAATACGTTTGATGTGAAGCGTGTGCTCTTCTGGGCGAAAGCGAACGTTACTGACCGATGGTCGTTCCTTTTCATGCACGATTTTTCAAGTGAGGTGCAGGAGTTCTATACAGACTATCGTTTCTCTCGCGGCAAGGAAATTAACGTCCGTTTCGGACAGTTTAAGAACTCGCTGTCAATGCAGAATCCGCTGTCGCCGACTAAGCTTGACCTTATAGACTGCTATTCGCAAGCCGTTGTCTACCTGACAGGTTGCGGATCAGACCCTCTTAACGGTGTGCAGTATGGACGCGATTTGGGTCTTATGGTGTATGGCGATGTGCTTAATAGCAAGCTGCATTACGAGCTGGCAGTGATGAACGGCAGTGGCATAAACTGCAAGGACAACAACAATCAGAAGGATGTCATAGGCAAACTCGAATATCGCATAAAGCCTAACCTCCGTGTCGTGGCTACCGGCCAGTTGGGCAAGGGACATGCTTTGGCAGAGTCTGAGTACTGTCCAGATATCAGGAAGGGCGACGACTATACCCGTGACCGCTGGAGCTTCGGAGCAGAATGGAAAGAGCATGCTGATGGCGTAGACTACTGGAAGAACCGCACGGCACAGGTGCAGGCTGAGATTCTTGGCGGACGTGACGGCGGCAACCATAGCATAGGAGCATATGCCACAGCGTGTCTGCCTGTATGCGAGGAGTTGGATGTTATAGCTTCAGCAGACTATTTCAACTATAACACAGACCATGGACTTAAGCAGATGAACTTTGTTGTAGGTGTGCAGCACTGGTTCTACAAGACATGTCGCGTGCAGGTGCAATACACTAATGCCAATCCTGCTAAGAGCAAGCATTATGGATATTTGCAGACACAGTTGCAGGTGGCTTTTTAGAAAGAGGGAGAAAAACAAGACACGTAGGACGGAAGGATATGACTTGAAAGTCAGACGCCTGTTTACATATTACTATAGGGATAAAAGAAAATACAGAAATTGATATGTTGATAAAGATAATTCTTACTGTTATATTCTTCGCCATAACACTTGGTGTCGGAATATACTCCCGCAAGCAGTCTAACTCTGTTGAGGGATTCGTGCTTGGTGGACGTTCTGTAGGCGGTTGGCTTACAGCATTCGCTTTCGGAACAAGCTATTTCTCTGCTGTGGTGTTTGTCGGCTATGCCGGACAGTTTGGCTGGAAATACGGTCTGTCGGCATCTTGGATAGGTGTTGGCAATGCTGTTATCGGCTCGTTGCTTGCCTGGCTGGTGCTCGGCAGGCGCACTCGCCTCATGACACAGGCTATCGGTTCGCGCACGATGCCTGACTTCTTCGGCACCCGCTATAACGATGAGTGGCTACGTATAGTGGCGTCAGTCATAGTCTTCGTGTTTCTCATACCATACACAGCAGGCGTGTATAAAGGCCTGTCAGCATTGTTTGAGATGAGTTTCGGCATACCTTATGAATATTGTGCGGTGATTATGGCAGTGCTTACGGCTCTGTATGTCATTATGGGTGGCTACCGCGCAACAGCCATTAACGATTTTATCCAGGGCATCATCATGCTTTTCGGCATCTGTGTGGTCATTATCGCCGTACTTGAGTCGAAGGGAGGATTAGTCGCAGCCACACAAGCCATGGCCGAGCTGCCGTCAGACAGCAATCCCGCTGTTAACGGACAGTTTGCCGACTGGTTTGGTCCAGACCCGTGGAACCTTCTTGGTGTTGTCGTACTTACATCACTCGGAACATGGGGACTGCCGCAGATGGTGGGCAAATTCTATTCTATTACGGACGAGAGCGCTATACGCCGCGGTACTGTTATCTCTACGGTCTTCGCGCTGATAGTAGCAGGCGGCTGCTATTTCCTTGGCGGTTACGGCCGTCTGTTTGATGCTCCGCCTACTCTGGCAAATGGACGGCTCGACTTCGATGCTATCATTCCAGGCATGCTTTCAACGCTCCCTGATGTCATCATAGCACTCGTAGCACTGCTGGTTCTCTCAGCATCTATGTCGACACTGGCGGGACTTGTCCTTACATCTTCGTCTACTATGACGCTCGACCTTATCTATCGTGACAAGATCTCGGCAGAGGGAGAAGTGGCAGACGGCAAGATTGATGATGTGATATCCGAGAAGATAGAGCGCCGCAAGGTGCTCATACTCCGCATACTGATAGTGTTCTTTATTGCTATCTCACTGCTTATAGCGCTCAATCCGCCTACGTTCATCGCACAGATGATGGGTATCTCGTGGGGCGCTTTGGCAGGAGCGTTCCTCGCACCGTTCATGCTGGGTCTTTATTGGCGTGGCGCAACCCGTATGTCTGTATGGGCATGCTTTGTGTGGGGTGTAGGTTTCACTGTTGTCAATATGCTTGCCGGCAGCCCAATCAATCCAATCAACTGTGGCGCCATAGCCATGACAGGCGGCTTTGTAGTAGTGTTTGCTGTGAGTCTTTTCACCGCCAAGCCAGACAAAGACTATGTAGACAGAGTCTTTAAGTGCTATAAGAAATAGCATAAATATGCGTAAGGCATAACCAGAATCGGCATGTGTGTCAGTGATGGCATACATGCCGATTTTTTATTTGTGTCACTTGCGCCATTCAAATACTGCCAGAGAGCGGCAGAAGGACAGCGATGAGACTGCCAATTGCTGTTTCTTCGGTGCCCCCTGCTGCCCTTTGAGGGTATTGCTGCATGTGAATGAAGGGTGTAAAAGAGTGTACTGGCAAGGCGATAGAATGCCTGATGCGGCGGCAGGTATTATGCTCACCGTTATAGGATATATAATTAGGAATCTATGGGGTGTCGAAGATGAATCTGCGGGATACGTAAGGGGAAGCTTTTGGGGTATATAATTAGGAATTTATAGGATATATAATAGGAATTTATATGGTGTGTATAAGGTGTCTATTGGATATATAAAAAGAGTCCAGGGGGTAGCAGGTAACTGCTGTCTCCTGGACTTTTTTTATGTCATTAGCATTATTATTTTCCGCTTTTCATATTCTTTACGAACTCTGACGGTGTCATTCCGTATTCGTTCTTGAAGTTTTCAGAGAAGCGTTTCGGTGAACTGTAGCCCACGCGGTATGCCACTTCGGATATGTTCATCTGCGATTTCTCCAGCAGGCGGTATGCTCGTTTCAGTCGTATGGTGCGTATGAAGTCGTGCGGTCCCTTGCCTGTTATGCTGACAAGTTTCTTGTAGAGATTAGTGCGTGACATGCCTATGTCGCGTCCCAGCTGCTCCACGGAGTATTCAGCGTCAGAGAGATGCTCCTCGACAATCTTTATGGCGCGCTCCACAAATTCCTCGTCGAGCGGAGTGATTGTTATCTCGCTTGGTTCCACCTCTATCTTCTGCTGGAAGGAACGGTGGCTTGCTGCGGTCCACTCTATGAACTTCTGCACCCTCAGACGCAGGTGGTCAATATTGAAAGGCTTTGTTATATAGTCGTCAGCCCCCTGCTGCAGCCCCTCCACTATTGACATATCAGCCGATTTGGCGGTAAGGAGTATGACAGGAATATGCGACCATTTGATGTCGGTCTTTATCCTCTTGCATAGCTCCAGGCCGTCGATTCTCGGCATCATGATGTCGCTTATGACCAGATTGACAGAGTTCTTGCGCAGAATCTGCAGCGCTTCCTCTCCGTCGTGCGCCACCAGGATGTTGTATTCACTGCTAAGGCTGTCGGCGATGAGTGTGCAGAGGTCGTGGTTATCGTCAGTTACGAGTATTGTAAACCTTGTCTGTGCTCCGCTCACCGCATCGTTTCCTGCTGCCATGTCTCTTTCCTCTTTTCCCTCTCCTCTTTCCTCTGCACTCAGTTCTCCGTTCTCTGTGCTCTGTATTCTGTTCTCTTCTCTCTGTTTCGGCAGTGTTATGGTGAATACTGTTCCGCACGGATGATTGTCAGAGACAGATATTGAGCCGTTATGCAGCTTTATGTATTCCTTCACGATGTGCAGGCCTATTCCGCTACCAGCATTAGGATTGCTCGTGTCAGTCTGATAGAAGCGCAGGAATACGCTCTCCTTATCCTTATCCTCTATGCCTATTCCGCTGTCAGCCACCGCTATGACGATGTTCTGCCCGCTGTCGCAGAGAGAAACGCTGATAGTTCCGTTGTCAGGTGTAAACTTGAAGGCGTTGCTGAGAAGGTTGTACATCACCTTCTTTATTTTATCTGCGTCGATGACGACAAACATCTTCTCCGTCTCCGGCTTGTAGCTGAACGTCATGCTGCGCTCTGTGGCATAGTCGGCAAACGACTGGCAGATGTCGCTTATGTAGTGTACAATCTCTATAGACTGCGCGTGCAATGACTCAGCCCCCGTGTCCAGACGGCGGAAGTCGAGAAGCATGTTCACCTGATTGAAGAGCAGTTGCACGTTCTTGTGCATCATATTAAGGCGTTTCTTCACGTCATCGCTGAGCGGCTCTTTCAGCAGGCTCTGCAGCGGACTGATTATGAGAGTGAGCGGTGTGCGCAGGTCATGGCTTATGTTAGTGAAGAACTGCAGTTTCATATCTGCCAGCTGCACTTTCTGCTTCTGCTCTATCATGATGCGCTGCTCCGTCATGCGCTGCTGCTGCCGGCGGCGTATCTTCATCCATATTATATAGGTGAGCGCAGCCGCAGCTATGATATATATAATAATCATCCACCATGAGAGGTAGAACGGCGGAGATACAGTGATGCTGAGTTTCGACACATCGCCCCATTCGCCATTCTCTCCGCAGGCTTTCACTTCGAGTATGTATTTTCCGGCAGGCAGAGAGTAGAAGCTCACGTTATTGCTGCTTGTGTACATCCAGTCGTCGTGAAGCCCCTTCAGTCTGTAGGAGTAGATTACGCGGTTTGCGCTTATGAGATTGCCTGTAAAGAAGTTTATGACCACGTGCAGGTCGTCATATTTTATGTTTAGCGGTGCTTCTCCCCATCTTGCGCCTTCCGACAGCGGTATTATGCTGTCGCCGATGCTTATGTCGGTGAATATGGTCTGCAGTTTCTCGCTCTGTGTTATGATGTGCGACGACATGACGTGTGTGTATCCGTCCTTTCCACCCATGTACACCTCACCGTTCTTGTCGCTTGTCGCTGCATACGCATTGAAGAATTCAGTCTGTACGCCTTCGTTTCTTGTGAAGTTGCGCACGTGGAACGATATGCCGCTATTTTCCTGCCTTGTGGTCTGTATGCATGATATGCCCTGTGCGGTGCTCACCCATATATTGTTGTTTATATCGCTTGTGATGCCCTTGATGTTAGTATCGATGAGTCCGCTGCTGTTGTCTATGTAGTATATGCTGTCGTTCTTGAGGTCCCAGAGGCTGATGCCAGTCATGTGGCCTATCCATAGCATTCTCTTCTTGCGCTCCACGTGTATAGGCCCGATGAATTGCTGCAGGAATGTCTGAGTGCCCTTGTTGTTGCCGTTTTTCAGCTGTCCAGTTTTCGTGGCAGTGTCATACACCATTATACCGTAGTATGTTCCGCAGTATATTTTCCCGTGTCCGTCGTTAGCTATTGATGTTCCGGAATAAGTGTTTCCGTTGTTGTTGTATACGGTGGCTTTGCCCTCAGCTATATTGAAATATGCCAGTGGCTCGAACACTGAGGTATACCATATATTGCCGTATCCGTCCTCACACATCTGCCATACGCTGTTGTGCGGCAGCGAACCGTTCTCTGTGGTGTAGGCTTTTTCTATTTTTGTACCATTCATCTTGAACAGTCCGGCATTGTAAGTGCCCACCCATATAGTGCCGTCGCCGCCTTCAAGGAGTGATGATATGGTTATGTTTGGCAGTTCTGTGCGTTCTATGCTGCCGTCGCTGTGCTCCAGATATAGTCCGTTGCCGTCTGTTCCGAGCCACAGGTTGCCGCGTCGGTCAAACAGCATGGTGCTTATGTCGCCGTCAATATTCCCTCTGTGGCGGAAGAGATTGTATCGGCGGTTGCAGTATGAGATGCCAGAGTTCTGGTGTCCCAGCCATATTGTCCCCTGTTTGTCGGTGGTTATGCTTGTGACATTGTCCGACGCAATAGACGATATGTCTCCTGCATGATGCCTGAGATTCTCGAAGTGTCCGTTGCTTTTGTCGAAGAGGAATATGCCGCAATGGTCCGTGGCAATCCATATCTTGCCCTGTCCGTCGTCGAAAATTCGTCTTATGGCATTGCTTTCCGATGCTCCGCTCTGCTTTGCCGCTATCAGTTCCTGCGGCAGGGTGAACACTGTGGCTGCGTTATTTCCGAGCGAAGGCATATAGCACATGTGTTCGCTCACCATTGAGTATATCCACAGCAGTCCGTCAGAGTCGATGTATATGCGCAGATGTCCCTTGTCAGCCAGGAATATCTCAGGCAGCGATATGCGCCTGCTTTCCTGGGTGCGGCTACTGAAATGCCATACCGATGTGCCGTCAGTGACGTACACTTCGCCGCTGTGTATTTCTACATGACATTCGTGTGTGATATTCATGTCTATTCCCGCACTCCATCGTTTTACGGGAGAATTGTCCAGCAGGTTCTTGTATTCTATGCTGTTGCGGCTTATAATCCATATTGAACCGTCGTCATCCACACGCAGCTTGTATTCCTCCCGTGGGTTGAATCCCAGTTCCTTGAGATATTTCGAGTTGTCGGTATCAAAATGATTTGTTCTGTAGTCGTATCTTGCCAGCGGTACATCGCCCTCTATCCATAGATTGCTCAGCGCATCCTCCTGAATGTTTGTGATGTTTACGGCAGGTTTCTCTCGGTCTTTATTGTAGTTATAGAAAGTTTTTATGCCGTATCCGTCATAGCGGTTCAGTCCGAGTGCTGTGCCAATCCATAGGAATCCACGCTGGTCGAGATGCATGGTGTTGATGGAATTGTTCGATAGTCCTTCGTGTATTCCGAGCTTGTAGAATCGGTAGTCCTGCCCAGTAGCCATGCCATGACATAGCAGGAAAATTATAGTAAAAAAGAATATAATACGCTTCATGATACTTATGTGTGCTATGGTATTATTGCTTTGTTGCGTGGTAAGATTATTGTTGAAGTAGCATTTGCAAAGTTATAAAAAAGTATCTGTACCGCCAAGAAAAGAGAAAAGATTTTTTTGCTCGGATTAAATATTTGTTGATAGCACACGAAAAAAGTGTAATAACGTCAAGCGTGACTGCTGTGTTATTTGCCCGTAGCGATGAGTTGGGGCGTCTTTTGCAGTCATGCGGCATAGCCGTGCCACCATGGCGGCATCATGTAATATGGGTGCGAAATAAGAAAACTTTACGTTTTTTAACGCGTGAGAATCGCCTGTAGAATTTCGGGAGCGGCTGAGCCGTGAAATATCGCAAGGAAATTAAGTTTGAGATAACTATCTGTAAGATAGTAGGTTATGGTAAAATACAGGTGCGTACTCTATGGACTATGCCGTAAGAAGCTATGTCTTGCAAGCTAAGAAGCTATTAATGGCGGTGCAAGAAGTAGCGTTTTGCAGTGTCATTCGTTACTTCTGATGTCATGATTTGCTGAAAATAGCCTCCCTTTTTACAGGTTTTTATTGCGCTAACAGCAAAAGACCAGCGGCAAGAGGCATTCTCTGATGATTCTGGCAGTGAGAGGCAGATGTTTTCATAGAAAACTCACGCCATATTCACACTGCATTCTCCTTCGCTTTTTCATTGTCTCCCTGACTTTGCAATGTTAGTCGCAAGTCGTCCTTCGACTTTCTGTGTCAACATTAGTTTCGCACTCATGAAACATGAATTTCTTGTTATTTAATGGTGAAAAAATTTGCGGAGAAGAGCAAAAATCGTTATCTTTGCAGACAATAACCGTATTTTTGCAACATGCATGGTTATGCCAGGACAGTGTTCCTATCGGGGATACACGCTGTCATGATGTGTCATCAGAGTACCAGGCATGCATTGCTTTTACAAGGAAAAAACTTAATTACATACGAATCATGAAGAAAATAATTTTTAGTGTTGTGCTTGCTGGCGTTTCGCTGGCAGCATCGGCAAATGCCACAAGCAGTAATGCGGCACGCTGGCTGCGTGACGTGCAAATATCACCTGACGGCAAGCATGTGCTGTTCTGCTATAAGGGCGATATCTACAAGGTTGGGGTAGCAGGCGGCGTAGCCACTCGTCTGACCACACAGCCTTCCTATGAAGCCACTCCGCTGTGGTCGCCTGACGGCAAGCAGATAGCATTCAGCAGCGACCGCCATGGCAATTTCGATGTTTTCGTGATGCCGGCTGAAGGAGGAAAGGCTCAGCGTCTGACCTATAACAGCGTTTCGGAGATACCTGCAGCATTCACACCTGACGGCAAGCATGTGCTGTTCAATGCCGCCATACAGCAGCAGTCGCACAGCATGGTGTTCCCTACAGGTGCACAGCCTCAGGTATATAAGGTCGCGGTTTCTGGCGGACGTCCGGTGCAGATTCTTGGCACACCAGCCGAGGCCATCTGCTTTACACCAGACGGCAAGCAGATGCTGTATCAGGACCGCAAGGGCTTCGAGGATGAGTTCCGCAAGCATCACACCTCAAGTGTTACGCGTGACATCTGGCTTTACGATACCAAGACCGCCACACACAAGAATCTGACCAGCCGTGGAGGAGAAGACCGTAACCCTGTGCTGTCGCCTGACGGCAAGACTGTCTATTTCCTGTCAGAGCGCAACGGCGGTTCGTTCAATGTGTATAGCTTCCCTATAGACAACGCAGCGGCTGTCAGCGCGGTGACAACACACACCAGCCACCCTGTGCGCTTCCTTTCTGTAAGCAAGGACGGTACGCTCTGCTATGCTTACGACGGCGATATATACGTTCGGAAGGCAGGGGAGAAATCGAAGAAAATCAATGTGTCAATAACAAGGGACGACATTGACGACATCGTGAAGCTTACTCCGCGCGCAGCACGCAGTGTGGCTGTCTCTAAAGACGGCAAGCAGATAGCGTTCGTATATCGTGGAGAGATATTCGTGACAGTAGACAAGTATGCCACCACACGCCAGATTACACACACGGCGGCGGCAGAGTCGTCTCCGTCATTCTCTGCTGATGGCCGCACACTCGTTTACTCAAGCTACCGCGACGGCCGCTGGCAGCTATACCGCGCCACTATCGAGCGCAAGGAAGACCCTAACTTCGCTCACGCCCTTTCAGTCAAGGAGGAGCGCATAGCTAAGTCTGACCTCGACCGTGCTTACCCAGAATACTCGCCTGACGGCAAGGAGATAGCCTTCATAGAGAACCGTAACAGGCTCATGGTGCTCAATGTCAAGACAGGCAAGGTGCGCCAGGTGACTGACGGCAAGCAGTGGATGTCACGTTACGGCGGATTCTCTTACACTTGGTCGCCTGACGGTAAGTGGTTCGCGCTTACATTCGTGGGCAACAAGCGTGACCCATATCATGACATAGGCATAGTATCTGCTCAGGGAGGAAAGATAACTAACATCACTGAGAGCGCCTACGCAAGCAATAGCCCGCAGTGGGTGATGGACGGCAATGCCATCCTCTTCCAGAACGAACGCTACGGCATGCGCAACCATGCATCATGGGGAACAGAGGAGGATGCCTTCCTCGTATTCACAAATCAGGACGCTTACGACCGCTATCGCCTGAGCGAAGAGGACTATAAGATGCTCCAGGAGGCTGAGGCTGCTAATAAGAAGAAAGCTGAGGCAGGCGGAAAGAAGGGCGGAAAGAAGGCTGATGCCGATGCTGCCAAGAAGGACGGCGACAAGAAAGGTGCCGATGCTAAGGCATCAGAGAAGAAGCCTCTCGTGATAGAACTCGACGGCATACAGGACCGCATAGTACGCATCACACCGTCATCGTCTGACCTTATCAGCTCTGCGGTAACGAAAGACGGCGAGAAACTCTATTTCATATCAAGCTCTATAGGTCGCGGCGCTGAACTGTGGTCGGTTGATCTGCGCAAGCGTGAGAGCAAGATGATGCAGAAGCTGCAGGGTGCCGGCTCCATGGCGTTAGGCCCTGACGGCAAGATATATATAGTAGGCTCAACCATTCAGCGCATGGATGGCAAGACAGGCAAGCTGGAGAGTATCACATTCACCACCGACATGAAACTCGACCGTGCAGCCGAGCGTGAGTTCCTCCTGCAGTTTGTGCGCCATGAGGTGGGCGAACGCTTCTATGAGAAGAACATGCACGGTGTGAAATGGGATGCGCTTATCGACCATTACACACAGTTCTTGCCGCATATAGCCAATAACTACGACTTCGCAGAGATGCTGTCTGAGATTCTCGGTGAGCTCAATGTGTCGCATACAGGCGGACGCTACCGCCGTCCGGCAGCAGCTGGCGACGATGCTACAGCGCAGCTCGGACTCTTCTTCGACCGCACTTACGCTGGCGAGGGAATGAAGGTCACTGAGGTGCTGGCTGGCGGCCCGTTCGACAGAAAGAGCAGCCGCGTGCGCCCTGGTGATGTCGTTACAGCCATTAACGGCATCTCGCTGACAAAGGACACTGACATAGCTGAACTCCTTAACGGACAGGCTCGCAAGAAGGTTCTCGTCTCTTTCAAGGACGGAAAGTCAGAGACGGTCATCCCTATATCAAACGCTGCGCAGTCAGAACTCCTCTATAAGCGATGGGTGAAGCGCTGCGAGCATATCGTAGACAGCGTGTCTGGAGGACGACTCGGTTACGTTCATCTCGAGTCAATGGACGACCCTTCGTTCCGAACAGCATACAGCAATATGCTGGGCAAGTACAATCTGCGCGACGGATGCGTCATCGATACACGCTGGAATGGCGGCGGACGCCTGCATGAAGACATCGAAATACTCACCAGCGGAAAGAAATATCTGACGCAGGTGGTGCGTGGTGTGGAGTCGTGCGATATGCCGTCACGCCGTTACATCAAGCCTACAATCATGGTGCAGTGTGAGGCTAACTATTCAAACGCTCACGGCACACCATGGGTGTATAAGCAGATGGGCATCGGACGTCTCGTCGGAGCGCCAGTGCCAGGCACAATGACATCAGTCAACTGGGTCACTACGCAAGACCCGTCGCTCGTCTTCGGCATCCCAGTCGTAGGCTATCTGCTTGAAGACCGCAAGACATACCTCGAGAATCTGCAGCTTGAGCCAGACATATACGTGCTCAATGCGCCAGAAGATATCACCCGAGGCATCGACCAGCAGCTCATAACTGCCACAAAGGAACTGCTGAAGGAGATTGACAGTAAGAAATAATAGTATATGTCGCCAGACATAGCGGGACGCCCTTGCTATGTCTGGCGTTTTTTGTGCTTGTTTCTAAACATACGATAGAGAAGTATAACACCACATAAACTGCAGTCGGTCAGTCTGAATAGACAAGCCCGGATGCAGTGACAATAACAGAAAAAGAGAATGAAAAGACTAATCATATCTGCCGTTGCAGCATTGCTTTCACACTCCGCCGTCTTCTCTGCCAGCGAGATAGTGGTCAATGCAAAGAAAAAAGGCGCAGAAGTTCAGCCTACGATGTACGGTATTTTCTTCGAAGACATAAACTTTGCTGCTGACGGCGGACTATATGCCGAAATGATAAAGAACCGTTCGTTCGAGTATCCGCAGCGCTTGATGGGCTGGCGCGCATTCGGCAACACTTCAGTACGTAGTGACGGTCCGTTTAATCGTAATCCCCATTATGTGCGTCTTGCTGCCACAGGGCATAACGACAAGCACACGGGCGTAGAGAATGAAGGATACTTTGGCATAGCGGTAAAGTCAGGTGCGGAATACCGTTTCTCGCTTTGGGCACGCTGTCCTGACGGCGGCTCCTCGGCGCTGAAGGTTGTCTTGGCGGACAATGCGTCGCAGAACGAGACGCAGGAGGTAACGTCGTGCAAGCTAACTGTCAGCGGAAAGGAATGGAAGAAGTATACGGCTGTAATGACATCGCCTGTCACACAGGACGACCTCTCGCTGCGCCTCTTCCTGCAGCGCAACGGCTCTCAGCCGTTCACAACCACCGATGTGGAGCATGTCTCGCTCTTTCCGGCTGATACATGGAAGGGGCGTGAGAACGGCATGCGTAAGGATTTGGCTCAGGCTCTTGCCGACCTCAAGCCTGGAGTGTTCCGCTTTCCTGGCGGATGCATAGTCGAAGGCACTGACCTCGCCACCCGCTACCAGTGGAAGAATACAGTAGGACCAGTGGAGAACCGTCCGCTCAACGAGAACCGCTGGCACTATACGTTCACCCACCGCTTCTTCCCCGACTACTATCAGTCATACGGACTCGGGTTTTATGAGTTCTTCCTGCTGTGTGAAGACTTCGGCTGCGAGCCGCTTCCGATACTCAGTTGCGGACTGAGCTGCCAGTTCCAGAACCGTAATCCTGATGCACTAGGCGTGCATGCTCCTCTCGACAGCCTTGACGCATACATCGATGATGCGCTGGATTTGATAGAGTTCGCCAATGGCGCAGCAGATACAGAGTGGGGCAGGGTAAGGGCTGAGATGGGACATCCAGAGCCTTTCTGCCTGAAATACATTGGCATAGGCAACGAGCAGTGGGACTATGATGACAATCCGGCATACACCGCACGCCTGCAGAAATTCCTCGATGTGCTTCGCAAGGCACACCCCGAGATAACATACATAGGCTCTACAGGTCCTGGCTCGGAGGGAAAGGAGTTTGACATGCTGCAGCCAAAGATGAAGGAAATGAAGGTTGCGATGTATGACGAGCATTTCTATCGTCCTGAATCATGGTTCCTCGACCATAAGAACCGCCACCGCTATGACAATTACGACCGCCGCGGACCGAAGGTGTTCGCAGGAGAATACGCCTGCCACGGTAAGGGCAAGAAGTACAACCACTTCAATGCCGCCCTGCTTGAAGCAGCCTTTATGACTGGCATAGAGCGCAATGCAGACATCGTTCACATGGCCACCTACGCCCCGCTCTTCGCCCATGTGGAAGGCTGGCAGTGGCGTCCAGATTTGATATGGTATGACAACCAGCGTTCTGTACGTACCTGCTCATACTATGTTCAGCAGCTCTATTCGCACTATAAAGGCACGCATGTCCTGCAGACCACTATGGACGGACGTGTCGTAGCAGGCGATGCCGACCAGCGCGGACTGTCAGCGTCGGCGGTATCTGACGGCAAGACGGGAAGCATATATATAAAGGTGGCTAACACTGGCGATGAGGCTCAGCCGCTCAGCATCACACTGAAGGACGCAAAGCGTCTGTCAGAGGCGAGCGTGATAACCCTCAGCAGCACAGACACCGATGCTGAGAACACCCTCGACAATCCTGCGGCAGTCACTCCTCAGAAGCGTGCAGCGACACTCAGCGGCAATGTTGTGACAGACACCATACAGCCGAAGACCTTCGCTGTGTATGTGGTGAAAAGATGAAAGACCAAATGAGAGCAGAAACAGCTGAAGGGAGAAGGAGGTAGAGGAAGATAGAGGAAGATAGAAGACATTAGTTTTGCTGCCGACATATTGTAGACGGAGGAGTGTTGTCCTCTACCTCCTTCTATCTTCCTCTACCTCCCTCTATCTACTTAACATACGAAACTTGTGTAAATGATGAGAAAGATACTTTTTATACTATGCCTTGTCGCTATGAATGCGATGGCGCAGAATTTTGAGACTGCCCATGAGGCAGTGAAGAATATCAGGGTAGGTTGGAACTTAGGCAATACGCTTGAAAGCAATTCGGGCGACACGCTGAATATGTGGATAGAGCATTGGACGAAGCGTCTGCCATCTGAATATGAGACAGCCTGGGGGCAGCCGGTCACTAAGCCCGAATTGATGAAGATGCTGAAGGGGGCAGGCTTCAATGCTGTTCGTATCCGCACATGGAGGCGAAGTTCCCGTTCTCTACATACGAAAACAGCATCTGGTATGCCTCGAAGGATGACTTAGGTACTCAGATACAGTCGGCGTGGATGGCGCGAGTGCGTGAGGTGGTCGATTATGTCATATCTCAGGATATGTACTGCATCCTTAATATCCATCATGACACAGGAGCATCCAACACAGCGTGGCTTATAGCTGATGAGACTGTCTACAGCCAGCAGCGTGCGCGCTTCGAGGCGGTATGGCGTCAGATAGCCGAAGAGTTCAAGGACTACGACCACAGGCTTATCTTTGAGGGATATAACGAAATGCTCGACATAAAGCGTTCATGGTGCTTTGCCTCTTTTGCAGCACCCGGACAGTACGATGCCGGCATAGCTCGCTCTGCATATAACGCCATAAACAGCTACGCCCAGAGCTTCGTTGATGCAGTGCGTAGCACTGGAGGCAATAATCTGCAGCGCAATCTCATTGTGTCAACATACGGCGCATGTGACGGCGGCGGTACATGGAACAGCCACCTGAAGGACCCGCTGAAGAATCTGACGCTGCCGAAGGATGTCGTGAGCAACCACTTGATCATGGAGGTCCATTCTTATCCTGACGTGAAGAGTCTTGTGTCAGTCAAGAAGGATGTTGATGAAAGAATCAGCGCATGGAAGACTTACCTGCTCACAAAAGGCGCACCGCTCATTGTTGGCGAGTGGGGCACAAGCACAGAAGACGCATATACGAACTATCGTAGCAATATGCAACAGTTCTACCGTTATTTCATTGAGCAGACCAAGGCAGCAGGCATAACAGCATTCCATTGGATGGGACTCACAGATGGTGCAGACCGCAGCGTGCCAAAGTTTACTCAGCCAGACCTTCTCGATGCCATCATTAAAGGATATTATGGTGAAGGTGGCTATACGGGTATAGATAACGGAGTGTCAAAAGAAGAAACTGTGGCAGATATCTACAGTATTAATGGCATGTGCCTCTATCAGAACGTGAAACGCTCTGACATCAGCAGTATGCTGCCTAAGGGAATCTATATTGTTGACGGAAGAAAATTTATTGTTGATGGAAGATGATGCTGCATTATCGGCAGTAATATTATAATGATGGGGAGACGGATTTTGCCGCCTCCCCATTTGTCGTTTTATATCTTCATGTTTCTGCAGTTTCTGTCGTATGATATCCCATTGGGATGTACTGGCAGAACAAATCATATTGTATGTTCCAGACAGTTAACCTCTTTCTCTATTTCACATCCCACATAAAGTCGAAGTTCTGCCCGTTTACTGGTATTCGCATCATCAGCACTCGTCCTTTGCTGTACTGGATGTTCAGGAATCCCTCAACCACATCGCCCTGCCGCATGGTATTCTTCTTCAGGTAGCCGTTAGCCATGCTGGCGCGCTCGCCGTCGTGCATAATGCGTGTTATCTCGTTTGCTGATGCAGCGGCATAGGCATTGTCGGCAATCATCGAATCGAACACGCTGTTGAAGAAGCGCGACCACTCCTGGTTTCGTCTTACGCTGTTGATGTATTCGTCGCTTGTATACACTCCCAGTTTTCTGCTTGCGTTGCGCCTGTCAGTAAGGTTAGCGATGATATTCTCCGGTGCGAAGGTGAATGTATCCCCCTTGCCGTTCATGACCATCACGCCAGCCTGATAATACGTGCCGTAGCTTTCATGTGCTTTTGTCAGAGTAACCGCTACGGTTACAGAGTCTTTTGTTAGCATTGTCACCTGCTTGCCATCACGGTATTCTGTCTTTGTTTCGCTGCTCTCGTTTATGATTTCATAGTTCTCGGCGTGGCATATTCCTATCGGAAAGAGTGCCAGCAATAGTAATAAGGTTTTCATAATAGTAAGTGTGTTATTTGTGTTGAACAATGATGGCAACGCTGCTGTTGCCATTGCTTTCCGTATATAAAAGTGATGGTGGTATTACACTGCAAATATATGAAATATATTTTTTTTCTGCAAGCGAAGCATTCTTTTTTATTTTGTTTTAACAATAATTGCATGTCGGGTGTTTTACCGCCTTTCCCCTGCATTACTGTCTGTGCAGAGCGTATAAAGCATAGCGAGGAAGGCTAAAACCTCTAAAAAAGCAAAAAAGGACATGAGTATTTTCATTATGTCAGATATTATTTGTATTTTTGTAGACAAATTTGTTCTGTGCAAGGCTTAGAGAGGCATCTGCCAGAACAGGCATACCTTGACTATATAATGGTAGGTTCTATTAATTACCACCGTTATCTTGTTTTGTTATGTGCATTAACGTTTTGCCTTCTTTTGTTTCTTTTTGGTACAGACTGCCAGTTTCTTCAGTTATATAGCCCGCTATATTCCTTCAGAAAATTAACACTCTGCCCACAAAAACAAACTGAAAAACAAGGCAAAGCTAATTAATAGAACCTACCTAATATGAAAAAAACAATTCTCCTTTTGAGCGTCATGCTCTACGCTGTATGCTCGCATGCCGGCGGCACACGGGTGGTAAATAACGGACAGCCTTTCAGTTTCTGGTATTGGATGTATGGCGCAGTGACAAAACCTGCCGTACGTGCTGACCTTGAAGGCATGAAGCGCGTAGGTCTGCGTGGCACATATCTGATGCCGATACGTGGCGTAGACGAGAAACCAGAATACGAAGGCAAGGCTCAGCAGCTGACGCCTGAATTCTGGGACATGGTGGAGTATGCCATGCACTGCGCTGACTCGCTCGGTTTGGAGCTGGGCGTGCACATCTGCGACGGCTTTGCCCTGGCTGGTGGCCCGTGGTTCACGCCAGAGGAGTCGATGCAGAAGATTGTCTGGACAGACACTATCGTGCGCATACCAGAGCAGCCGAAAGCAAACCGCCGCATGCGCCGTGGCATGGCAAAGGCCACAATATTTGAGCCAATGGTGATGCTTCAGGCTGCTAAGGGCTCGAAGGATATTGCTGCGTATGCCATACCTGTCGACTACAACCGCTGTGTGGTGGAACCTCTGAAGATGACTAAGTCAGAGAGCATCCTGCCTGATGAGAAGAACCTCGTGCGTGCCAACGACCCCTGCTGGTTTACGTTTGAGTTTGAGGAAGGCGTGCGCATCCGCAATGTTGAGATTACCCCTGCTGGCACAAATATACAGTGTCAGCGTCTGAAGATAGAGGTGAGCAGCGATGGCGAGAACTATGTGTATCTCACCACGCTGACTCCGGCACGTCAGGGATGGCAGAACACTGATGCGAAGAACACTTTCGCACTGCCTGAGCATGACAGCATGAAGGCGCGCTTCTATCGTTTCTCATGGACACCGGAAGGCACAGAGCCTGGTTCGGAGGATTTGGATGCAGCGAAATGGAAGGCTGTGCTAAGGCTTCGCGATATAAAGTTCCGCCAGGATCCGCGCATTCATCAGTGGGAAGGCAAGGCTGCCTATGTATGGAGAGTGGCGGAGGAGACAAACGAGCAGCAGCTGCCAGAGTCGCTGTGCGCCTCGCTTGACAAGGTTATCCCTGTCGGCTTTGACGCTAACGGCATGATGACGACAACGCTGCCTGCCGGACAGTATCGCATAATACGCATGGGACATGCCACCACCGGACACACCAACGCCACTGCAGGCGGCGGAAAGGGACTGGAGTGTGACAAGTTTTCGCAGGCGGCGGTAAACAAACTCGTCGACCACTGGTTTGCTAAGTTTGCTGCGCTGCCTTCTGCTAAGGTGCTGAAATATATGCATATCGACTCATGGGAGTGCGGATGCCAGAACTGGTCGGAGAATTTTGCAGAGGAGTTTAAGCGTCGCCGCGGATATGACATCATGCCATGGCTACCTGTCATGGCTGGCGTACCGTTGGTTAGTGCGGCAGAGAGCGAGCGTGTGCTGCGTGACGTGCGCCTGACAATCAACGACCTTATAAACGATGTGTTCTTCACAACCCTGCGCCAGAGAGCTACGCAGATGGGAATGGAGTTCTCAAGCGAGAGCATCGCGCCTACGATGTGTGCTGACGGACTCGACCATTATCGCTATGTAGACTACCCGATGGGAGAATACTGGCTTAACTCGCCTACACACGACAAGCCTAATGACATGCTCGACGCTATCAGCGGGGCGCATATCTACGGCAAGAACATAGTGCAGGCGGAAGGCTTTACTGAGGTGCGCGGCGTATGGGATGAGCATCCTGCTATGATTAAGACGCTTCTCGACCGTAATTTCGCCATGGGTATGAACCGTCTGTTCTTCCATGTCAATGCGCATAACCCATGGCTTGACCGCAAGCCGGGCATGACGCTCGATGGCATCGGGCTGTTCTTCCAGCGTGACCAGATATGGTATGAAGAGTCGCGCCCGTTTGTTGATTACATCACACGCTGCTCCGCATTGCTGCAGCAGGGACGTCCTGTGCAGGACGTAGCGGTGTTCATCGGCGAGGAGATGCCGCGCCGCTCGGTGCTGCCAGAGCGTCTGGTGTCTATGCTGCCAGGTATATTCGGCAAGGCTCGTGTAGAGGCAGAGGCTAAGCGTATGGCTAATGTCGGCGAACCTATGGAGGAGAGCCCTGTGGGCGTGAACCATTCGGCGGGAATCGTTGACACGAAGGATTGGGTGAACTGCTTGCGCGGATATCAGTATGACTCGTTCAATCCTGATGTGCTGCTGCGTCTGGCAAAGACGGAGAACGGATGCATGGTGCTGCCTGGCGGTGCAAAGTATCGTGTTGTGGTGCTTCCTAGGAAGCGTCTGATGGTGCCTTCGTTCAATGGCTACTCGCCTGAGGTGCAGCAGAAGATTGACGAACTGAAGCGCGGCGGCGTGGCTGTCATTGAGAAGGCATACACTGGCGACGACTTCACCGAGTTCGGACTGAAGCGTGATGTGGTGCTGCCAGAGAATATGGCGTATGCACACCGTAGTGCAGCAGAAGGCGAGATATATTTTATTTCTAATCAGAAAGACGAACAGCGTACATTCAACGCTACATTCCGTGATACAGCCAGTGGCACTGCGTATATCTACTGTGCTGTAGGCAATACGATACGTGCTATTGAAAACGTACAGAATTCTGCCGACGGAAAGACTGTCAGCATAACACTGCCTGCTAACGGCTCATGCTTCGTGATATTCCCAGTAAAGGACATCAATGCTATCATGGCATGTCTGCCTGAGGCTCCGAAACCTTTTGCTGAGAGAACTCGTGAGATTGAGCCGCTCGTTGTCAGCGGACCGTTCACGCTTACACTGAAGGAGGCGGGCGTAACAAAGACTATTGACGCTCTGTATGACTGGTCGGAGGCTGCCGATGTGAAGGAACGTTTCTTCTCAGGCCACGGACTCTACACCACAACTGTCAAGACTAAGAAGCCTGCCGGTAATGAGGTGCTCTCGCTCGGAACGGTGCATAATATCGCTCATGTATGGGTGAACGGCATTGACTGCGGCATAGTATGGACTGCTCCTTACACCGTTAAGATAGGTCATGCGCTGAAGCGTGGCAAGAATAAGATAGAGATAGAGGTGGTGAATACATGGGCTAATGCGCTCAGAGGCAATGATGAGGGTACTCCGCCGTATGAGGGTATATGGACAAATGCCCGATACAGAATGAAGAAACCGCATCTTCTCCCTGCCGGACTGCTCGGCCCGCTGGAGATAAGGTGATTGATTAGTTGACAAGTAGACGAGTAAACGAGTTGATTGATTAGTTGACGAGTAGACAAGTAAACGAGTAGACGAGTAAACAAGTAGACAAGTAGACGAGTAGACAAGTTGATTAGTTGACAAGTAAACGAGTTGATTGAAAACCTTCCTCTTTGCTCTGTTGGCTTCGCCGATTCTGCTACCGCTCGGCAGAGATTGAGCGAGCTCATCTCTGCTCTCACTTACTCGCAGAATTCTCTATACTCTTCACGTTCTCCTCATAACCTCATAATCCTTCATCCTTAACCCTTAAACATTAACCTTTAACCCTTAAACGTCAATCCAACGACTATGAAAAAAACTATAATAACACTTTTGGCGGCTGTCATGGCTACAGCTGCACAGGCTAAAGTATGGATGCCTGCAATATTTGACAGCGGAATGGTGCTGCAACGTGAGACAAATGTAAAACTATGGGGCACGGCTGATGCTAATAAAACTGTCAAGGTGACTACCTCATGGAACGATAAAACGTATCTCGTAAAGGCAGACAAGGATGGAAAATGGAAGATTCCTGTGGCAACGCCAGAGGCTGGCGGACCATACGTGGTGACTGTCAGCGATGGTGAGGAACTATGCTTCGACAACGTGCTGATAGGCGAGGTGTGGGTTTGCGCCGGACAGTCGAACATGGAAATGCCAATGAAGGGATTCCCATCGCAGCCTATAGACAACGGAAACATGGATGTGCTGCACTCAAAGGACCCGCAGCTGCATCTCTTCACAGCAAAGCGTACCAGCCGTGTAGAGCCCATTGATACTATTACGGGCAAATGGGCGGAGGCAGAACCTGCAACAGTGCGCAACTTCTCTGCTACGGCTTATTACTTCGGACGCGAACTGCGCCGCATACTTAATGTGCCTGTCGGACTGATTGTGACAGCATGGGGTGGTTCAAGCTGCGAGGCGTGGATGGACCGCGAGAATGTGAAACAGTTCGTGCATAGCGGCTCGCCTTACCAGATTCCTTATAAGGAGAAGGACATAAAATCGAAGAACAGACAGCCTACTGTATTATATAACGGCATGCTGCATCCTATTATCGGCTACGGAATACGTGGTGCTATATGGTATCAGGGTGAGGACAATGTACCAAGATACCAGGACTATGCTCAGCAGATGAAGACTATGGTGACGCTGTGGCGTGAGAAATGGGAGATAGGAGAGTTCCCGTTCTTCTACTGCCAGATAGCGCCCTATGACTACAGCCGTATAAACTGGACGATCAATTCTGCTCTCCTTCGTGAGCAACAGCTGTTTGCGGAGAAACTGATTCCTAATGCAGGTATGGCTGTGCTGATGGATGCAGGCATAGAAAAAGGCATTCATCCACCGCAGAAGAATATTGCAGGCGAGCGTCTTGCACTCCTTGCACTCGCCAAGACTTACGGCGTGGAAGGCATTGCCGCTGAATCGGCAAGATACAAGGCTATGCGTGTGGAGGGCGATGCTGCCATACTTGAGTTTGAGAATGACAAGATGAATCTCTACGGCAAGGACAATACCTTTACAAGCGAACTGATGGAGATTGCTGGCGAAGACCGTGTGTTCTATCCGGCAAAGGTGGAACTGCACAAGAGAAAGTTCCTGAAGGTGACATCGCCTAACGTAACAAAGCCTGCGGCGGTGCGTTATGCATTCAAGGACTGGGTGTCAGGCGACCTCTTCTGCGACAATCTGCCGCTCTCTTCTTTCCGCACAGACAATTGGCCTGTAGAGGAGCGCGGCGCGGAGAAGGAGAAAATAGAGTATGACAAGTAAGCCGGGCTGACATGTATGCAGGCGTGTCGGATGATTGGACACAGATGTGTATACCGCCATATCAGTAATTTCATGCTTCGGCATGCAGCACATCTTTATCTGACGCATGATATTTCATGCCTCGGCATGCTGCACTGCAGAATCTCACACCTAACATCTCGCAGTTCAGCACATCGTGTTCTGGAGATGTGATGACCTTATAACGAATTATGAAAAAGAACATTATAATATTATTAGCATTGTTTATGCTCCTGCCGATGGCAGCAGGACGCATCATGGCGCAGAGTATGGCAGACATGCCTTCTGTGGCAGGATTGTTCCCAATCAATGATTGTGGGCGTAAAGTATGGAACTTCAACCTTGACTGGCGTTATCATTGCGGTGATGTGAAAGGGGCGGAAGCTGTTGCATTCGACGACACGAAATGGGATGTGGTGGCTGTTCCCCATACGGTACAGCTTATGCCTGCCGAGGGCAGCGGCTGCCGCAACTATCAGGGCGTAGTATGGTATCGCAAGCATTTCGTTGCACCTGCAGGACCTGTAAGCGTGCTTCACTTCGAAGCTGTAATGGGAAAGCAGAAGTTCTATGTTAACGGAAAACTGGTGAAGGAGAATATGGGAGGTTATCTTCCTGTAACAATAAATCTCACTGAGGCTGGCGTTAAGCCTGGCAGTGATGTAGTGGTGGCTGTCATGGCTGATAATTCAGACGACAAGACTTACCCTCCAGGCAAGACACAGATGACACTCGACTTCACTTATCACGGTGGCATATACCGCGATGTTTGGCTGATAGAGCGCCAGCCTGTGTATATCACTGACGCTGTGGAGGAAAACCGTACAGCTGCTGGTGGCATATTCGTGCATTATGCGAATATCTCCGAGCGTTCTGCTGAGGTTTATGTGAATACTGACCTGCGCAACATAACATCTAAGGCACAGAGCGTAACAGTGCAGAATACGCTGTCTGATGCCGAAGGAAAGGTTGTGAAGCAGTGGAAAAAAAGTGTCAGCATACCAGCAAACGGCATACGCACTATCACGCAGGGCTCAAGAATCAGCAACCCGAAACTGTGGTCGCCCGAGTCGCCTTATCTCTACACCGTGACAACAGAGATTATCGGCAAGATGCAGGTGAACGGCAAGACAGTGAAGGGTGTTGTTGACGGTGGAGCGACACGCATCGGTATACGCTCTTTCGAGTTTAAGGGCAAGGATGGATTCTGGCTTAACGGCAAGCGCTACCGCCAGTTTGTTGGTGCTAACCGCCATCAGGACTTTGCGTATGTCGGCAATGCTGTACCTAATTCTCAGCAGCGCAGAGACGTTCAGAGGCTGAAGGACGCAGGGTTTAATATTATTCGTACTGCGCATTATCCGCAGGACCCGTCATTCATGGATGCCTGTGATGAAATAGGAATCTTTATCATCGTAGCGACACCAGGCTGGCAGTTCTGGAACAAGAAGGTACCAGAGTTCGCTGAACGTGTGCATCAGAATACACGTGAGATTATACGCCGCGACCGTAATCACCCTTCTGTGCTCATGTGGGAGCCTATCCTCAATGAGACACGCTATCCGAAAGACTTTGCGCTCGAGGCTCTGAAGATTACTCAGGATGAGTATCCTTATCCTTACCGTCCTGTCGCTGCTGCCGACCTTCACAGCGCTGGCGTGCTTGAGAATTATGATATCGTCTATGCATGGCCTGGCGATGACGAGACTGTAGCCGACAATAGTGCTGAGGCAAAGGCGGAGGCTCGCATGGTGGCGATGGGCAAGAATGTGCTGACACGTGAGTTTGGCGAGTATGTCGACGACTGGTATGCGCATAACAACCTTAACCGCGCGTCACGCTCTTGGGGTGAGATACCTCAGCTGAAGCAGGCGCTGTCACTTTCAAATACAACATGCGACCAGCACCGCACTACAGGATTATTCCTCGGCGGTTGCCAGTGGCATCCGTTCGATCATCAGCGCGGATATCATCCTGACCCGTACTGGGGTGGTGCATACGACGCGTTCCGCCAGCCAAAGACGGCTTTCTATATGTTCCGCTCGCAGGTGCCAGTGGCTGAGAGTGAACCGTTCGTGTATATTGCCCATGAGATGGGACAGTTCTCTGAGCAGGATGTTGTAGTGTTCTCTAATTGCGACAGCGTACGCCTGTCAATATATGATGGCGAGGTGTCATGGACTATGCCTGTTAAGCACGAGAAGGTTCTGACAGACCAGGGCAGCAAGACGGTAGAATCTCTGAAAGATAAACTGACTAACGAGGTGGATATGCCATATAACGCTCCTGTGATATTTAATAAAGTATGGGATTTCTGGAAGGCTCGTGAATATTCTTACAAGCAGCGCAACTGGCAGAAGGTGAACATGGTGGCAGAGGGATATGTCGACGGAAAGGTTGTTACTACTCATAAGCGCATGCCTTCACGCCGCAGCACGAAACTGCGTATGTATGTTGATGAGCGCGACCGCCAGCTTGTGGCTGACGGCTCTGACTTCGTGGTTGTAGTGTGTGAGGTTACTGACGACTCTGGCAACGTGCGTCGTCTGGCAAAAGAGCAGATACGCTTCACTATAGAGGGTGAGGGCGAAATCATTGGCGACGGTACAGACATCGGTGCTAATCCGCGACAGACAGAGTGGGGTAGCGCACCAATCCTCGTGCGTTCAACTCGTAAGGCTGGTAAGATACGCATCACTGCCGATGCTCTTTATCCTGGCACACATTCTCCTGCAGCAACCGAGATAACAATCGAGTCTGTTCCGTCTCCACTGCCGTTGTGTGTGGATGAGAGTATCAAGGAGTCTGACCGCAATGCAAAGAGAACTGTTGGCACACAGCAGCGTGGCATCCGTGACGACATCTCAGAAGAAGAGAAGAAACAGATGTTGCAGCAGGTGCAGGACCAGCAGGCAGATTTCGGCGTAGGAAAATAAGTTTATGGGTACATGCATGCGGCAGATGTAGTTTCTGCACAGGCTGTATTCTGAGTATAAAAAGAGTGGAAGGAATTTCCTGCTAAGGAATACCTTCCACTCTTTCTTTGTAATATACCTCCCAGATTTCTTAACGATTATGATTCTTGGGACATGCATAACTGCCTTTTGGCTTCTGCGTAGTCTCCATCGTTCATGCAACAGAGTACAGATAACAGAGGAAAACGGATTTCTACTATTGTAGATTAGACAACTCCTACCTCATAGCCTACCTGTCTATTTGACTTATTTGATTTTATTGCTGTCTGGTAAAATGAATATCTTTGCTCATGGTTATATATATGTTTGTTCAAAACAAAGATAACAAAAAGGGTAGATACCTCGTGAGAAGTGTCAGCCTTAATTCGTTTATAACGCTAAAGTTTTACTGGACAGCAATATTTGCTAATCTATCCACATAAATATGACATCGCTGTCTGAATAATATGTGTTGTTTAGCAGAATTTTGTGTGCTGAGTTTTCCCTGGCGTATCTGTTCTATCTGTTGAAGTTATTCTCCCTATGAAATAGAAAAAATAGTGCATCTTCCACTTTTTTACTGTAAATACTTGTGTCGTAATGTGTTAGGGTGGTGGAATATGGCGTTGCTAATTCCACTTAATTCCACTGGGTATGCAGGGTGGCAAGAGAGAACTATCAATAAATCAGGATGTTGTACGGAAAGCAGACGAGTGGAATATATCAGCAGATTCTGCCATTTTTGATATAATCACGAATGAAAGGCTATGAATGGGGTAGGAGTTTTGCAGTATTTGCAACCTTTTTGTATACCTATGGCAACTGTTGCAATAACGAAACGTTTCGTCTGACAATCCTATGCAGATTATATCATGAAGTTTCGGAAGTTAATGTGGTTAAGAACTTATCGACTCATAGAGCCTGGGAAACAGAAGAGTGAAAACGGCATGGTTAAAGGTTTTAGGGAATAAGTTGACCTTCTCCTTTTCAATTTCTTCTCCCACTTTCCTTGGATTTCATCCTACCTTTTTCCGCCAAGGCAGAATCCAAACAAGTTTGGTTCTGCTCTTCTGGCTTAACAAAAACGTTGGATTTCATCCTACCTTTTCCCGCCAAGGCAGAATCCAAACAAGTTTGTTTCTGCTCTTCTGGCTTAACAAAAACGTTCCTTACTGTACAGCCACTTTCTTCCCGCCGATGATGTTTATGCCGCGCCTAAGGGCAGGCAGACGCTGTCCGCTTATGCTGAAGATGCGCTTGTCTGACGGCTTGGCAGGCAAGACGGTATTGCTTATTCCAGTATTGGGGTCCCTTTCATACACAAAACCATAGAATCCCAGTTTTGACCCCTGGCAATACAGCTTGTATGCAGAACCACCTTTTACCCTGATTGTTATTCCGTATGCAGCAGGATGAGTGTCATCGAATGTGATGCCGTTATATTCTGGCAATGCCACTCCGTCCTCTTCTATAAACAAAGGCTTAGGAAGATTGTGCCTAACGTACATCGTCAGCGTGCCGTCAAGCAGTGGATGGAAAGTATAGAATGTGCCTCCAGCCTTGTCTCCATTTACGCCGTTGCCAGGCGTGCAATAGAGGAAAGTCTCGTCAATAGGTCTTCGTGTTGCCTGCAGGAAGTCTGCTCCTCCCGTTTCTCCGTATGTCAGAGTAATGTTCTCCCGTTTTATTGTCGTACCAGATGCAAATGTCTGGTTTTCCTCCACAGCATATACAATAGTTTTTTCGGTGTCCGGCGTTTCGTCGGACACCTTTTTTTTCCACGTCTTGTATGCGTTGACGAGTTTCTCTCCCCATGTTCCGATAAAAGAATATGACGTGCGGTCGTATGTGTTAAGCGATGTCGGGAGCATCACGCCGTTAGCGTCTGCAACCGGTTCTGTATCATTATAGTTATATGCGAAGCGATATGCACAGCCTGCGTCCTGCGATTTCGGGCAGAATATAGGCTGGTCTGCGTGTGACGGGTCATAGGAGTTGCGCGCATTATCGGCGTCGTTATATTTGCAAACCTTTTCGTTTACAACGTAGGTGCGTGTCGATCCATACTTGTCAAGATACGCAAAAAGTGCATCGTAAGTCTTGCGGCCAATCTCGCCGCCTATCTGCACAAAACGTCCCCACAGCCTGCTGCCTTTCGCATCAACAATCCTGGTATCGCTCGCACCACTCTCGTTAATAAAGCGCTCCAGCGCCTTGTCTTGTATGGCATTCTCCTCAAACCATCTGACGCCGCCTTCAACAGCCTGTTTCACCGCCTCTGACGGATTCTCTATGCTCATGAGGAAGGTCAGAATGTTAGCGCTCTCACAACCCGAATATGACGGCATCTCATAGTTTCGTGCCACGGCAGGCAGCAAGGTCACAGGGTCGTGCTGCGCACACCACACTGTCAGTTGGCCGTCGTCATTGCGTATCTGGCAGTCAAGAATACACTGCAGCCCCTTGTCGTAACTCTCCTGCGACATCTGGCGCGACTCGCTGTCTGTTATGTCGGAGAAATCGCCGCTGCCCTTCACTATGTCACGCAACAGCTGCAGTATGTTTACTGTCAGATTATCGTTGAAAGTAATGAAATTAGAATATGACGAACCTATCGTACTGCCACGCCTCGGCCAGTACTGCGGCCATCCGCTTCCACACAGGCTTTGCGCTTCCAGTATGCAGTTCAGCCCACGATTGAAAGCCTCGCGGTAGCGGCTGTCAGGTATTTTCCTGTATACCTTAGCGAGAAAACGCATCTCGGTGGTTGTCGCACCGTTATCGAAGCACGACAAATCGCCTTTCTTTGCAATGACTGCCTGCTTCTGCTGGTCGGTCAGGACTTCGTGCATCTCCTCGTTTTTCGGCCATCCGCCAGAGTTACGCTGGTATATCAGAACGTTCTCGGCAATCCTTACAGCCTCCTCGCTGCCATACCATTCGTCGCTCTGATTCAGCGCATAGCTGTTCTTCCATGTGCTGTCAGCCTGTGCAGCAACTGAGAATAGCCAGCACATCACACATATTATAAATATGTTTTTCTGCATATAGTATTTCGTTTTAGCTATTTCCTATTGATTGTATGTGTGTTCTATAAATTCCCGCAGATTATTAATAATGATGGGGGCAGTTTGCCTTTTTTTGCAAAATAGGCTTTTGCCGGTTCTTCTTGTCATCCATAAAGAGATTGTTGCGGACTATAAGACCGCTCCAGATGACAAAAACATCTCAGTAAAACTATGGTTTATATTATCAGCTGCCGCTCGATAATAGAGCTGAAACGTCATTACTCTTGCTTAATTGCCGTTTTGTTGACAAAGCGAATATATAAAAGCCGTCTATAATCCTGTTATGCTGTTTGTTTTCTTGTTGTGAGGGCCACGACAAGGATGCTGAGTTCGTACAGGAAATAGATAGGCATTGCCACGGCAATCATTGTGAAAGCGTCGGCTGTAGGTGTGATTATAGCGGCTATTATGAGTATCATGATGACGGCATGACGGCGGAATCTGCGCATGAACGATGCTTTCAGCATGCCAGTCTTTGCTATAATCCAGCATACGACAGGCAGTTCGAACATGATGCCCATCAGCATATTCATTGTTATGAATGTGTCGATGTACGACTGTATGGATATCATATTCTCCACACTGCTGCTTACCTGGTATGTTCCGAGAAAGCGGAAAGTCAGGGGGAAGATTACGAAATAGCATACAGCAACGCCAAGCATGAACATGACATATCCGCTGGCAGTGGCCCATGTGGCATATTTCCGTTCGTCAGCATATAGTGCAGGCGCAAGAAACCTGAATATCAGGAATAGAGTATACGGCAGTGCGGCGAGCAATCCTATGTATGCTGCAGTCTTTACGTGTATGATAAACTGTGCTGAGAGAGCCGTGCTGATGAGTTGCACATTGAATTCCGACATTGCTTCTCCTCCTGCTGCCGCTCCGAGTCTTTCCAGCCATTGGTATGTTATGAAGCTGTCATGCTGAGGAGCGAGCAGTAGTCCGAATATTTCATCCTTCAGGATAAACGCAATGACGGCGCATACTGCAGACACAGCAATAATCTTGATTAGGACAAAGCGCAGTTCGTCGAGATGCTGCCAGAAGGTCATCTGCCCATTATCAGTGTTTGTCGGCATTGTTTTTTCTCATTTATTTCTTTTCCGCCCGCAGATGGACACAGATAATAGGGACGTTCTAAAAATTACGAATTTAGGTATTCACTTATTCTATTGTTTCTGTTTCGGTCGCTTTTCGTCTCTTTCGATGTCATTTTGTCAAGCTTCATCAGTTACATAGCCCGCTATGTTCCTTCTTCAACTTACAAAAGCACATACGAAAGAAGAACAAAAATCAACTCGACGTGTTTTTAGAACGCCCCTATAATCTTTTTTTTTCTTACTCCTTATTCTTTGCTTCTTGCTCCTTGCTCTCCGTCTCTTCTATGTCCTTCATTCCGTCCTTGAAGCTCTTTACGCCTTTTCCGAGTCCTTTCATCATCTCAGGAATCTTCTTTCCGCCAAAAAAGAGTAGTACGATGAGTGCTATAAGCAACAGTTCCTGTGCACCTATTCCAAACATAATATTCTGTTGTTTTATGATGTTAATATTCTGATTCGCTCCTGATGTTCAGCAGCCCGATGCCCGATTCCTGCATGAGGAGGCAGAGTCAGGCGTTGGATTTTATTCTATCTTTGGAGCAAAGATAACAGAGGAAAACGGGAAACTGAAAACGGGAAGTTGAAATCTTTCCTCTTTGCTCTTTCCTCTTTGCTCTGTTCTCTTACAGTTTTCCCTGCTTCAGGTTTTCTACATATTCGTCTATATGTCGCAGCTCTCTTGGTATCTTTATGTTCTGCGGACAGTGCTCCACGCATTTTCCGCATCCGATGCAGTGGTTAGCCTGTCGGAGCGGCTCTACGCGTCTGTCGTAGTTAATCAGATACTTTCTGCGTGCCTTCTTGTAGTTCTCGTCCTGTGAGTTAGTGGCAATCTCACCTTCATTCAGGCATTTGTTATGATGAGTGAATATGCCTGGTATGTCGACACCGTAAGGACACGGCATGCAATACTGGCAGGCGGTGCATGGCACGTTGTTTACCGTGGTCATGATTTCAGCCGCCTTCTGCAGCATCTCCTGTTCGCTGTCGTTCAGCGGCACGAGAGGAGAGAACGTATTGATATTATCCTCAAGATGCTCCATGCGTGTCATGCCGCTCAGGACATTCAGCACTTTAGGATATGTTCCTGTGAATCGGAAAGCCCATGACGCTACGCTTGCTTCAGGGTCGTGCTCTTTCATCATTTTCACCACAGCATCAGGCACATTGGCCAGTCTGCCTCCGAGTAGCGGCTCCATTATCACAACCGGTATGTTGCGCTTGGCAAGTTCTTCATACAGATATTCAGCGTCAGTGTTGCGCTTATTCTGCTTTGTGGCGTATTTCCAGTCTACATAGTTCATCTGTATCTGCACGAAGTCCCAATGATATTTCTCGTGCATTTCCATCAGCATGTCGAAGTTCTCTTTGTCGCCATGGAAAGAGAAACCGAGATTGCGCACACGTCCCGCCTTGCGCTCTTCAAGCATGTAGTCGATGACTCCGTTGTCGATGAAACGTTTCTGAGTGTTCTCAGCATTTCTTCCGAGACTGTGCAGCAGCAGATAGTCTATGTAGTCCGTCTGCAGTTCTTTCATTGAGTTGTGATACATAGCAATCGTTGCCTCCTTGGTCCACATCTCTTCAGAGAAGTTTGACAGTTTCGTGGCGATGAACACCTTCTCTCTTGGGTGGCGTTTCAGCGCTATGCCGGTGGCACGCTCAGATAGTCCGCGGCAGTAGACGGGAGCTGTGTCGAAGTAGTTCACGCCGTTTGCTATGGCATGGTCAACCAGACGGTTCACCTCCTCTTGGTCAATGGCTTTCTCTTCATTGCTCTCCTTGTCTTCTGTCTCTATGGTAGGCAGACGCATCATGCCGAATCCGAGCAGCGAGACGTTGTCGCCTGTTGTCTCGTTCTTTCGGAATGTCATGCTGCCTTTTTCTTTCTTTGTTACGGTTTTCTCCTCCTTTGTTTCGCATGCTGCCAGTCCTGCAGTTGTTACGCCAGCCGCAGTCATTATCTTGATAAAATCACGCCGTGTGATGTTTTTGCTTTCCTTATTCATTATTTGAGGTCTTGGTTTTTAACGTTTAATGTTTAATGTTTAATGTTTAACGTTTAATGTTTAATGGCATTAAGCAAAGGCTTACGGGTAGGCGACTGTAAGTCGGGAATAGCTTATCTCTGCTCTCGCTTCCTCGCAGAATGCTTCATTTAACTATATTTCTCCATGTCGCTCGTATCCTTCTACGTAAATCGCGCTGAACGGACGTGAAGGGCAGAGATTCTCACATGCTCCGCATCCTATGCAGCGTGCTTCATTGATAGCCGGAATCTTTGGCGAATCCTCGTTCTCAGGGTCAGACGGTACCATCTGTATTGCACCAGTAGGGCAGTGACGTGCGCAGTTGTTGCAGGCAGTGCCGTCGGTTGCAGGCAGACAGTTCTTCTTTATCCATACAGCGCGTCCTATCTGAATGGCAGTCTTGTCTTCTGCAGTTATCGGGCGTATCGCACCTGTAGGGCATACGTTGCTGCATCGTGTGCATTCCGGACGGCAGTATCCACGTTCGTAGCTCATCTCTGGTTGCATGAGGCGCATGAGGTCAGTCGATGGGCGCAGCACATCGTTAGGACATGCCGAGATGCACAGCTGGCAGCTTGTGCAGTGCTGTGCAAGGTTCTTTGCGCTCAGTGCTCCTGGCGGTATGATATGTCGTTTTCTCTCCGGAATCTTCTTGTCCTCAATGACCGCCAGACCGCCATCCACCTTCTGCTTCTGCGCCTTCAGTGAGGCTGTTGCGGTCAGAGCGGCAGCTGTAGCTACGAAGGCTCTGCGCCCCTCATCCACACTTTCCGCCTTTTTCTCGCTGCTCTTCTCGGTGGCAGGCTTAGAGACATGCTTATATGTGATGGCTCCGTTCTTGCACTTCTCAATACAGTCCATGCACACCACACAGCGGCTGTAGTCTATGCTGTGTGCTGCAGAGTTAATGCATGCCGCTTTGCAGTTGCGCTCGCATAGGCGGCAGCCGTTGCATTTCGTTGTATCGATTACAGGCTTCAGCCATGACCAACGGCTCAGGAAACCCAGCACAGTGCCTACCGGACAGATAGTATTGCAGTATGTTCTGCCATTGCGCCATGCCAGTATAAAGAGAATAATCAGTGTCACAGCAGCAACGATAACCGTCAGCATGCCGCCCGTCCACACTTCTGTGCGGTAGAAAGCGAGGCTGTCAGCCTGTTCTGCACCCCATGCCAGCAGGTTGTTACACCATCCGTAGACAGGTGCGAGGAGATTGCTTGCTATGCGTCCGAATGCGCTGTATGGAGCCAGCAGACTGACTATCGAACTTACTCCTGCCACCATGGCGGCAAGGAATACTGCCAGCATGCCGTAGCGCAGCCAGTTTTTCGCAGCAGAATAGGCGTATCTGTTCTTCTTCGCCTTCTTGCCGAACCATCCTATGATGTCCTGCATCACGCCCAGAGGACAGATGACAGAGCAATAGATGCGTCCGCAGATGAGCGTCAGCGCCACCAATAGGGCTACCACTACAAAGTTAAGTGCCAGTACTGCTGGAAGGAACTGAATCTTCGCCATCCAGCCTGTCCAGTGGCGCAGCGTTCCAGTAAAATCAACGAAGAGGAGTGTGATGCCCACAAAGAATACTGCTGCCAGTATTATTCTGATTCTTCTTAGCATAATTAGTTAGGTTTTTTCTTTATTAGTAATACATGTGCTATGGTTGGAGGGATATTTAGCTATGACGTTATGGTGCTGACGTTTTTATGTGTTGTCATGTTTGTCGGCAAACATCATGGTGCTTAATATCATATGCAAAGATAATATAATTTTTCTTTTTATGCTAATTATTAGTTATTATTCTTCTGTTTTTATACATATTTTCAACTTTCGCTAAGTCATGTTTTATTAACGACAACGATAACGGCAAGTAAACGGGTTGACTGCTTAATGTTTAATCATCGTGAATTAGACATAAATCTTAAATCACGGATAGAGCGAATTTTCTTTAGCACGCAGATGCCGCAGATTATGCAGATTTTATTTTTTCATTTGCTTTCTCCTTTTAGACGACCACGGATTGCTCACTCATTATTTACCTAATATATTTTTTTTATTAATAAGTGCACATCTGCACTGCGTGTGTAAAATGTTGTATATCAGAATGTTGTGGGAGTGTAGATGCTGTGCAGATGTCTGAAAGATGAAAGCAATGCTCTGTCAGCAAGAGTTTTCTTTTTTCTTTATGATTGACATGATTTCTTCTCTTTCCATTATGATTCTTTTGGTATCTCTACAGCGTACCAATGGTATCTTTATGATATGGCATTATGAAGAACATCGTCTTCGGAGGGAAGGCTGGCGATTTACAGACTAACGTTGTCTGCATTTATCTGCATAGTATCTGCACAAGAGTAAACGTATTGATATACAGTGAGTTGTAGGGTGTGTGCAGATGTGCAGATATTCTTTTAAAACAATAGAATAGTGTGAGTGATGATGCCTTCATATCTTCTTTATCTTTTGCGTCGCCGATTCTGCTTACGTACGACAAAGAGGGGGAAGGTAATGGTTAATGTTGACCTATAGCTCATTTTGCAGGATGGAACAGCCCTCAAAGGTCGATTCCTACAGGTGTTCTGAGAGTTTCAAACGTTTCAGGACACATTTCGACGTATGAAAATGCTCAATAGCTCATTTTGCAGGATACGAGTGTTCT
>JAZUMR010000037.1:0-21043 GCA_045603685.1 Prevotella sp. | reverse complement strand
GCCTTAGCGACGCGACCCCCTAGGGGGTCTAAATAACTGTTATGACTAGCTCTAAAGAATGTCATCACACCCCTTCTAAGGAAAGGTAAAAGTGTAAACGAACTCCTGAGCTACGATAATTAACCATTAAACTTTAACCTTTACCCCTTTCTTTACAACCTCATGACAGACAACAGCTGACTCGGGATGCGGGGTGCAATGGAGAACGTATACGGGGATGGCTGCTATGAGTGCAGAAATGCTGTCGCACACACTGCCGTGTATGGCACGCTCCCATTTCATGGTGGAGCAGGCTGGAAGAAGGTAGGCGAATGCCTGCAGCGGTGTCAGTCGTTCAACACGGTTATCCTGCGCACGGCTAATCTGAGTTACTGCTCCGAGCGGTGCACTGGTCTGACGGTAGCAGGGCGTCTTGCCGCTCCATGGCGAGCCATATGCTATGACTTGTCCGTTGACGATGCGTATCACAGGGTTATCATCATTCATAAGGTCAGTGTTCGGGATGACCTTCAGCCAGTTAGCAGTCTGCGTGCTCTTCCCTGTGCCGCTTCTTGCAATAAAAGCGTAGGCTATGCCGTCAGCACGGACAAGCGAGGCGTGAATAAGAAGGGTGTGGTGGCGTGCTCCAGCAAAGGCATAAGCAAGCATGACGGCATTGTTCAGTCCGAAGCGCCGCATAGCTTCTGTACCACGAAGATTACAACGGACTGCAGAGAAATCAGCGCTGGCTATGAGAAGCGCACACTTAGCCTTTGCCATATCGTGTATGACATACTGGTATCCGCCGTCAGGGAGTCGGTCTACTGCAATATGCGCATTGCCTGTATCAAAGATACGAATGTGCTGACGCTTATCCTGCTGATACGGCTTCAGATCATAGTCGACGGTGATGGTTGTCAGATGCTCATACCCCTCCGTGCTCCCTGTAACACGAAATGGCACAAACGAGGGAAGAATGGAAGCTGCGTCCATACTGCTCTCTTGCGCAAATTCTATTCTGACCAGCCAGTCGGCTATGATATATTCTGACACTAATTATAAATCTTATTTAAGTTTCGGTAGGTAAAGAAGATATAGGAAGTTACAGGAAGATATGCCGCTTTCAGCGTCGAAGATAGAGGACGATACTTTGGCAAGCTGATTGCTTAGTTGACAAGTTGACGAGTAGACAAGTTGACAAGTTGGTTGTCCCTTTAACCCTTAACCTTTAAACATTAAACCTTACAGCCTAATCTCTCTGAAAAATGTCTCGTGTATATACCTTATCGCTGACATCATCGAGGAGACAATCATATCGGTTAGCAATAATGGCAGCTGACATACTCTTAAACTGCTGAAGGTCGTTTACGACTTTCGAGCCGAAGAATGTAGAACCGTCTGGAAGCGTAGGCTCGAAGATAATCACTGTGGCACCCTTCGCTTTTATACGCTTCATCACACCCTGTATGGCTGACTGGCGGAAATTGTCGGAGTTCGACTTCATGGTCAGACGATAGACGCCTATGACCGGGGCGTTCTCACTGCCTGCCGCCTTATACTCATTATGCTCAGAATAGCCATACCATCCAGCCTTACGCAATACAGCATCAGCAATATAGTCCTTTCGTGTACGGTTTGACTCAACAATGGCTGTCATCATCTGCTGCGGCACATCCTGATAGTTAGCAAGCAGCTGCTTCGTGTCCTTTGGAAGACAGTAGCCGCCATAGCCGAATGACGGATTATTATAATGTGTACCAATGCGCGGATCAAGGCCAACACCATTTATTATGGCCTGAGAGTCGAGCCCTTTCATCTCGGCATACGTATCGAGCTCGTTAAAATAGGAGACTCGGAGCGCAAGGTATGTATTAGCAAACAGCTTAACAGCCTCTGCCTCCTTCATTCCCATATAAAGCACTTCTACATCAGGCGACAACGCACCTTCCTTCAATAATGATGCGAATGTGCGTGCCGCATCCTCAAGATGGTTGCCGGCAACCGCCTTTATAGCTTCGTTTTCCTCTTCGAAACGAGGGTCATCAATGAGTTTCGGATAACCGACAATGATTCGTGACGGATAGAGATTGTCATATAGAGCCTTGCTCTCACGCAGGAATTCTGGCGAGAACAGTATGCGCAGCTTGCGCTTTTCCGTGGCGTATGGATTCAGCGCCTCTTCCTCACGGAACTTCTTGGCGTAACGCACATACAGCGAGCGGCAGTAGCCTACTGGTATAGTAGACTTGATAACCATAACAGCATCTGGATTGACCTCAAGTACAAGGTCGATAACTTCCTCCACATGACTCGTATCGAAATAGTTCTTCACAGGATCATAGTTCGTGGGAGCAGCTATTACGACATAGTCAGCAGCAGCATAGGCCGCACGAGCATCTAACGTTGCTGTCAGACGCAGAGGCTTTTCTGCAAGATATTTCTCTATATACTCGTCTTGAATAGGAGATTTGCGCTGATTGATCATGTCAACCTTCTCCTTTATTACATCAACTGCAATGACATCATGGTTCTGCGACAGGAGGGTAGCAATGGACATGCCCACATAACCTGTGCCAGCTACTGCTATTTTCATATTTCTTGCGTTTATTCGGTTTCTATCTCTATCCTATCTAAATGAAGGATGGCATATTGCGAAAAAACGCAATACGCCACCCCTTATGCTTAATGGCGTGTTCAGAAAAGAAAGATTACCATGCGAACATTGGATAATCCTTCATAACCTCATTTACTCGGCTGCGTACTGAAGCTATCACCTCCTCGTTCTCTGGAGCATCAAGCACAGTCTCAATGAGTTCAGCTATCAGAACCATCATATCCTCCTTAGCACCACGAGTAGTAAGGGCAGGTGTGCCAAGACGGATGCCTGAAGTCTGGAAAGCAGAACGTGTGTCGAATGGCACCATATTCTTGTTTACCGTGATATCGGCAGCTACAAGAGCGTTCTCTGCCACCTTGCCTGTAAGCTCTGGATATTTAGAACGAAGGTCAACAAGCATTGAATGGTTGTCTGTACCGCCAGAAACGATTGTGAAACCACGCTTCACCAGTTCTTCGGCAAGTGTCTTCGCATTCTTCTGCACCTGTGCCGCCCATTCCTTGAACTCTGGCTTCAATGCTTCACCAAAGGCAACAGCCTTTGCTGCTATGACATGCTCAAGCGGACCACCCTGCTGACCAGGGAATACAGCAGAATTGAGAATCTGAGACATTTTCTTTACAACACCCTTTGGTGTGGTAAGACCCCATGGATTATCAAAATCCTTGCCCATAAGGATGATACCGCCACGCGGACCACGAAGTGTCTTATGTGTGGTCGAAGTAACGATATGCGCATACTTTACAGGATTGTCAAGCAAGCCTGCTGCAATAAGGCCTGCTGGATGCGCCATGTCAATCATAAGGAGCGCGCCTACCTTATCAGCTATCTCACGCATACGCTTGTAATCCCACTCGCGGCTGTATGCAGAGCCTCCGCCTATAATAAGTTTTGGCTGACACTCAATGGCAAGACGCTCCATCTCGTCATAATCCACACGGCCTGTAGCCTGATTGAGTTTATAGCCGACAGGCTTGTATAGAATGCCAGAAGTGTTTACTAAAGAGCCGTGAGAGAGATGGCCTCCATGGTCAAGGTCCATACCCATAAAGGTGTCGCCAGGCTTCAGGACAGCAAGAAGAACAGCAGCATTGGCCTGTGCGCCAGAATGCGGTTGAACGTTTGCATATTCTGCACCAAAAAGCTTGCAGATACGGTCTATTGCAAGCTGTTCCACTTTATCTACTACCTGACAACCTCCGTAATAGCGCTTGCCTGGATAGCCCTCAGCATATTTGTTTGTAAGGCATGAGCCCATAGCCTTCATTACCTCTTCGCTAACGAAATTTTCACTGGCGATAAGCTCCATACCCTGATGCTGTCGCTGGTTTTCCTGTTCGATAAGATCGAATACTTCTTGGTCTTTAATCATAACTGTTTTGCAAAAACATCTCCGCTGTTCTGTAGCATGATATGTTATGGCATGCTGTGACGGAGAATCTTTTATTGTTAATACTAATACTTATGAATATCTGTTATTATTGTTTCCTTGCATGTGTCTGTCCTTAGGCATGACGCTAACACAACTTTACCTTATTTATGGCCTGAACCTTATCGCAATAGCGGCAACGCAGCTCTGTGTTCTGCGAATTCTTGTCTACAATATAGAAATGTGTCGGCATAGGTTCATTATTCGTTATGCACTTAGGATTATTGCACTTGACAATACCCACAAGTTCGTCAGGCAACGCCACTGTCTTTTTCTCAACTACTTCATAATCCTTAATGACGCTAAGTACAACCTTATTCGCAACAACTGACAACTGGTTGATTTCCTCGTCTGTAAAATACTTGTTCTCAACCTTAATAATGCCTTTTTTCCCTAATTTCTTAGAAAGGAAGTTGAGTCCGACAGTTACTTGCGAATTTAATTCGTTTAATTTTAGAAGCGTAGCAACCTGAAAGGTCTTGTCTGCTGGAATATGGTCTATAACAGTACCATTCTCAATCGCCGCTACGAGGCGTTCTTTCTTGCTCATAGGCATATATTCGGTGTTTTATCTGCTATTATTCTATAATTGTCTTGTCGTTCCTGACGTCATCAAGCGAGATTCCTAAGGTATGGCAGAATATCGCCTCACGAGCATACAGTCCGTTGCCTGCCTGCTGTATATAATAAGCATGAGGATCATCGTCAACATCGTATGAAATCTCATTTACTCTTGGCAGAGGGTGCAGGATGCGCATATTATCCTTAGCCTTGCTCAGCATGTCACGCTTCAGAATATATACATTCTTCACGCGTTCATACTCCATAAGGTCAGAGAAACGTTCCTTCTGAACACGTGTCATATAAATAATATCAGCTTCCTTGATGACATCCTCGTCAAAGTTCGTATGTTCCACAAATTCTATTCCGTATGTCTCGCAATAGTGTTTATATTCATCTGGCATAGCCAGTTCCTTTGGAGCGATGAAATGGAAAGTAGGATTGAAGTGACGCATGGCTGTTATCAGCGAATGCACTGTGCGTCCATACTTCAAGTCGCCAACAAGATATATGTTCAGATTGTCAAGCGTGCCCTGAGTCTTATATATGGAATAGAGGTCGAGCAAACACTGTGAAGGATGCATGTGAGCACCGTCGCCAGCATTCACTACAGGTACGGGCGACACTTCCGAGGCGTATAGCGCAGCTCCTTCAATATGGTGTCTCATTACTATCACATCAGCGTAATTCGCCACCATAAGAATGGTATCCTTAAGAGTTTCGCCTTTTGTGGCACTCGTGACCTTTGCATCTGTAAAACCAATAACACGGGCACCAAGACGATTGGCTGCAGTCTCAAAACTCAGGCGAGTACGGGTAGACGGCTCAAAAAAGAGCGTAGCAACCACACGGCCCTTCAAAAGCTCACGATTGGGATGAAGTTCAAACTCCCTGGCCATGTCGAGAAGATAGAGAATTTCTTCTCTCGACAAATCAGCAATAGTAACAAAATCCTGTTTATGCATTATAAAAAAGTGTCTTAAGTAAGATTTGAGTGCGAAGTTAGCAATTAATTTTCAAAAAACATCAGTTTTTCCAAATTATTATTGTATTTTTGCAAAAATATTTTACAACATCTTAATATGATAAAGAAAACAGTACATATTTTATGGGGCTTGCTCATTACTGGCATACTCGTAATCGCATTAGGGTTCGTGGGGATATGGAATGGCTGGATTGGCTATATGCCTCCTGTAGAAGACCTGCAAAATCCAATTGACAAGTATGCCACACAGGTATATTCGTCAGACGGAAAAGTCATTGGCACATGGAATCTTAATAAGGATAACAGAATTCATGTACCCTATGACAGCATATCACAGAATCTGGTAAAAGCACTTATCGCTACGGAGGACATAAGATACCATGAACACTCGGGCATTGACTTCTGGGCATTAGGACGTGCAATAATCAAACGCGGAATTCTCGGACAGGAAAGTGCCGGCGGCGGCTCTACCATAACTCAGCAGCTGGCAAAGCAGCTGTACTCAGAACATGCGGGGTCCACATTTGAAAGACTGATGCAGAAGCCTATAGAATGGGTCATTGCAATAAAACTGGAAAGGTTTTACACGAAAGAGGAGATAATAACCATGTATCTCAACTATTTCGATTTCTTGCATAATGCCGTAGGTATAAAAATGGCAGCTAACACCTATTTCAGCAAGGAGCCGCAGGCACTTACCATAAACGAAGCGGCAACACTGGTAGGTCTATGCAAGAACCCTTCATACTACAACCCTGTCAGACATAGAGAAAGAGCCGAGCAACGACGCAATGTCGTATTGCAGCAGATGGTTAAGGCTGGATATATTACTGAGAGCGAATTCTCTGAATACAAGGCGCAGCCATTAACCCTCAATTTCAAGGCCATAGACCACAAGGAGGGGTACGCTACATATTTCAGAGAGTTCCTGAGAAAATACATGACCGCAAAGCGCCCGCAAAGGAAGAACTATCCTTCTTGGGCTTCTACACAATACCACATTGACTCAATAGCATGGGAGCAGGACCCGCTGTACGGATGGTGTAATAAAAATGTAAAGAAGGACGGTACAAACTACAACATTTATACTGACGGACTGAAAATAAGAACTTCCATAAACGCAAAAATGCAGAAATATGCCGAGGAGGCCGTATATAGGCATGTGGCAAATTATCTGCAGCCGCTATTTGACAAGGAGAACAAAAGCAAGCCTAATGCGCCATTCACTTCTGAATTAACCCAGAAACAAATAGACAACATACTCATGCGCTCTATGAGACAGAGCGAGCGGTGGCGCGTAATGAAAGAGCTGGGACATAGCGATGAAGAAATAAAGCAGGCATTTAACAAGAAAACCGAAATGACGGTTTTCTCATATAATGGAGACATAGACACCGTCATGACGCCTATTGACTCAATCAAATACTACAAGTCATTCCTGCGTGCAGGATTCATGAGTATCGACCCCAAAAACGGAGAAGTCAAGGCATACGTTGGCGGACTGAACTACCACCACTTCCAGTATGACATGGTTATGCTCGGACGAAGACAGATCGGCTCTACCATAAAGCCATTCCTTTATTCGCTTGCCATGGAGAACGGATTTACACCATGCGACTTGGCTCCTAACGTACAGCAGACATACATTGTGGCTGGAAAACCATGGACTCCACGAAACTCTTCACGTTCGAGATACGGCGAAAACGTAACACTGAAATGGGGATTGCAGCAGTCGAACAACTGGATTTCGGCATATCTGATGTCAAAGCTGAACCCGATGCAGCTTGTTACACTTATGCAGAAATTTGGCATTGACTCACCAGACATCCATCCATCCATGGCCCTTTGTCTCGGACCATGCGATGTCAGTGTAGGAGAGATGGTTAGTGCATATACCGCATTTGCAAACAACGGCATCAGATGCGCTCCCATCTTCGTTACAAGAATAGAGGACAACGAGGGAAATGTCATTGCCAGCTTCCAGCCAAGAATGACAGAGGTAATCTCACAAGAAGGAACATACAAAATGCTTGACATGCTGCAGGCTGTAATACAAGGCGGCACAGGTTCAAGACTTAGATATAAATTCAACATCGAAGGACAGATAGCAGGAAAGACAGGTACAACAAACCGTAACTCTGACGCTTGGTTCATGGGTATCACCCCAGAGCTTGTGTCAGGATGCTGGGTTGGCGGCGAAGACCGAGACATTCACTTCGGCTCTATGGTATACGGACAAGGCGCAGCAATGGCTCTGCCAGTATGGGCTTATTATATGAAGAAAGTATATAGCGATAAAACATTAGGATACTCTACAAGCGCAGTATTTGACCTCCCTGCATCATTCAACCCATGCGGTAAAATGCTCAATGAAATAATGATTGACGAAAGCGATGAAGAGGCAATCCTGCTTGAAGAAAACATAGAAGAATAACACATCATTCCATGACCATCATATATCCATCTCCAATATTCGGACCAATCAAGTCAAGAAGATTAGGCGTTTCACTCGGAATAAATCTGCAACCAGAAGACGGAAAAGCATGCTCGTTTGACTGTCTGTACTGCGAATGCGGGCTCAATGAGCAGCGGCGTACAAAGGGGAAAAGACCTGACAGGAAATGTGTTGCGGCAAAACTCGAAGAGAAGCTCATAAACATGCAGGCAAACAACGAGTTGCCTGACGTCCTGACATTTGCCGGCAATGGAGAACCTACGGGGCATCCTGACTTCCTAAATATTATAAAAGATACTATAAATCTGAGGAACAAGTATTGCCCTAACGCTAAAATTTCTGTGCTAAGCAATGCAACATTCTGCAACAAACCGGATGTTTTCGAGGCTCTTATGCTTGTTGACAATAACATATTAAAACTTGATACAGTCTGCAATGAATATATTCAACTCTTAGACCGCCCCACTCTACCAGGATATGACGTCAACAACGTTATTGAATGGATAAAGAGATTTAATGGTCACTGTATCATTCAAACCATGTTTCTAAAGGGTACTGGCACGCTATATATCAATGGGGAAGAAACTGCCGTTGATGTTAACAACGTCAAAGAAGAATACATTGCTCCATGGATTGAAGCCATAAAGGAGATACGCCCTCAGCAAGTAATGATTTATACCATAGATCGGGAAACACCAGTGAAATGGCTAGAGAAAGCTACACATGACGAACTTGACACAATATGCGCACGAGTCAACGAATGTGGAATAGCTTGTTCTGCTTCATATTAAGATTGACAATAATATGAGACAAACAAAATTTTAAAAACTAAAGAACTAATCATCCCTTAAAAACACTCTATATAAAATGCTACTTCTTACCTATCAAGAAGTAGCATTTTGCATGCCAAGAAGCAGTTTCTTGCGACACAAAAAGCTACTTTTGGGAACCGCACACAAAAGCAACTGGTTTCCAGAAAGTTACAAGACATAGAATTAACGCATAAAAAAAGGTGAGACCATGCTGTGATTTAAAGCATGGTCTCACTTTCTTATTTGTTCTAAACTCTATATTACTTCTTGTTGTAGAAAGGTGTATTGTATGTCAGACGGATGTAATCCTTAGCTGGACTTACAACGAGCTGTGTACCGTCTTCTGACACTGTGTACTTTACAGAATCTCCAACCTTCTCTGTCTGGTGATAAACAACATTGAAAATCTTTACGGCTGTCTCAAATGCGCTTGCCATATTATTCAATGGAATATCAACAATCAGCTGGCCAATTTTGTTTTTCTCAGTTACGTCATTATAGTTTATAGAAAGATAGATTTCGTTGCCTTTGCATTCTCCTCTAAGGCAATCGCGTGTATCGTCATACACATAACCCTTCATACCAATCTGGCGTGTAATCTCCACAGCATTGCCGTTAAGATCAATACCATCAAAATCAAAAGCACTTGCACTGATGCTCATCATGAGCGAAACGAGAGCAAAAATAAATTTCTTCATAGTTCTGTTAAAATGTTATTATTTTCTAGTAAATTTTATATTGCTTGATAATTTGAATGCAAAAGTACATATTATTCCCCGAATACATCATCTTTATTCGTCAAAAACATCCTTATTTTAGGTTTTATTAACATTAAATTGTCATATTTCTGTATCAGACACATACATATTACGAATATGATATTGGGATATAAAATAATATATAATAAATCGAGACAAGCATCAAAATAGAAAAATAAAAGGCTCCCACCTGCAAGGTGAGAGCCTCAAATATGAACACAAATTAGTCTTCCCAATTTTCAGCAGCCTTGCGTACATATGACTTGTAGCGCAGCTGTGCCATCTTCTTCGCCTGAGCAAAGAGTTCCTCTGCCTCTTCTGGATATGCCTTCTTAACAGAGAGATAGCGCACCTCACCGTCGAGGAAATCCTGGAAGAGATCCCAGTTAGGCTCCTTTGAGTCAAGAATGAACGGATTCTTGCCCTGCTCAGCCAACTCTGGGTTATAACGCCACAGATGCCAGTAGCCACATGCAACTGCACGAGCTTCCTCTTCCTGTGAACGTCCCATGCCACCCTTAATCTTCAGACCATGGTTGATACATGGAGCATAGCCGATAATGAGTGATGGTCCGTGGTATGCCTCTGCCTCACGGAATGCTTTGAGACACTGTGCATTGTCAGCACCCATAGCAACCTGAGCAACATATACGTAACCGTATGTTGTAGCAATCATACCAAGATCCTTCTTGCGGATACGCTTACCCTGTGCAGCAAACTGTGCAATAGCACCAAGAGGTGTAGCCTTAGAAGCCTGGCCACCAGTATTTGAATAAACCTCAGTATCGATAACGAAAATGTTGAGGTCCTCGCCAGAAGCGATTACATGGTCAAGACCGCCATAACCAATATCATAAGAAGCACCGTCACCGCCGATAATCCACTGTGAACGCTTGATGAGATAGTGGTCAAGAGTCTTGAGTTCCTTGCATACTTCACAGCCTGACTCTGCTCCAGCAGCAATCATTGGCTTCAGAATTTCAGCAAGACGCTTTGTCTCTTCTGCATCCTCGCACTTCTCAATCCACTCCTGTGCTGCAGCCTTATACTCTGCAGGAGCATTTTCGTTTGCGATAACCTGCTGGAAGAGGAATGCTACGCGCTCCTTCATCTTCTTATTACCCATTACCATACCAAGACCGAATTCACAGAAGTCCTCGAACAATGAGTTGTCGAATGCAGGACCCTGTCCCTTCTCGTTAGTTGTATATGGAGTAGATGGTATTGAAGCTGAATAGATTGAAGAACATCCAGTAGCATTTGCAATAATCTCACGGTCACCGAAGAGCTGTGAAATGAGCTTCACGTATGGAGTCTCACCACATCCTGAACATGCGCCAGAGAATTCGAAAAGAGGAGTTGCGAACTGTGAGTTCTTTGGATTAGCCTTGATATCTACAAGGTTCTGCTTAGAAACGACATTGTCAATGAGCCAATCCCAATCCTTTGCAAGTTTCTTCATATCCTCAGCATCAGGATTGTATGCTACCATCTTGAGAGCCTTAACATTCTCACCAGTCTCCTTATTCTTCTTGCCAGGACATACGTCAACACAGTTTCCGCAGCCAAGACAGTCGAGTACAGAAGGTTCGATTACGAAGTGCATACCCTTAAGTGCAGCAGGAGCCTTGATTTCCTGTGTTTCAATATCAATGCCCTTAAGCTCTTCGTCTGTAAGAACGAATGGACGAATAGCAGCGTGAGGACATACAAATGAACACTTGTTACACTGTATACAGTTCTCTACATCCCATACTGGCACGAATGCAGATACACCGCGCTTCTCCCAGCGAGCAGAGCCGTTATACCATGTACCGTCAACTGTATCGTACTTAACGAAATCCGATACCTTGAGGAGGTCACCAGCCTGTGCATTGATAGGACGAACGAGATCCTTAACGAATGCTGGTGCATTATCCTCTACGACAGCGTCGTCTGCAAGATTAGCCCATGCTGGGTCAACAGCCAACTGCTTATACTCGCCACCGCGATCAACAGCAGCATAGTTCTTGTCAATAACGTCCTGGCCCTTCTTGCCGTAAGACTTAACGATGAACTTCTTCATCTGCTCTACAGCGAGATCTACAGGAATCACCTCTGTTATACGGAAGAATGCTGACTGAAGAATAGTATTTGTACGGTTGCCAAGACCAATCTCCTGAGCAATCTTTGTCGCATTAATATAGTATACTGTAATATTCTTTTCAGCGAAGACTCTCTTCACCTTGTTAGGAATGAAGTTTACAAGCTCTTCACCTTCGAAGATTGTGTTGAGGAGGAAAGAACCGTTCTCACGTATGCCGCGTGTCACATCATACATATTTAGATATGCCTGCACATGACATGCCACAAAGTTCGGAGTTGTAATCTGATATGTTGAGCGGATAGGCTCATCACCAAAACGGAGGTGTGAACATGTGAAACCACCAGACTTCTTTGAGTCATAAGAGAAGTAAGCCTGACAATGTTTATCTGTTGTATCACCAATAATCTTTACAGAGTTCTTATTTGCACCTACAGTACCGTCAGCGCCAAGACCGAAGAACTTAGCCTCATAAATAGACTTTCCGCCGAGTGCCATTTCCTCTACTGCTGGGAGAGAAGTGAATGTTACGTCATCAACGATACCTACAGTGAAGTGATTCTTGGGCTCTGGGAGTTCGAGGTTATTGAATACAGAGATAATCTTTGCTGGTGTAATGTCTGAAGAACCGAGACCATAGCGACCGCCAACAATAACAGGGCGGTTTTCCTGGTCATAGTATGCAGACTTCACATCAAGGTAGAGAGGCTCACCCTCTGCTCCTGGCTCTTTTGTACGGTCAAGCACTGCAATTTTCTTAACTGTTGCAGGAACTGCTGCAAAGAGATGCTTAACAGAGAATGGACGATAGAGGTGAACAGCAACCATACCAACCTTCTTGCCTTCAGCCACGAGGTGGTCAATAGCCTCACGTGCAGCTTCTGTTGCAGAACCCATCAGTATGATGATATTCTCAGCATCCTCTGCTCCGTAGTATGAGAAGTTGTGATACTCACGGCCAGTAATCTTTGAAATCTCTGCGAGATAGTGCTCTACAACGTCAGGTATTGCATCATAATATGCATTGCATGCCTCACGGTGTGTAAAGAATGTCTCAGGATTCTCTGCTGTACCGCGTGTTACAGGACGCTCTGGTGTAAGGGCGCGGTCACGGAAGTTCTTGATGTCAGCCTCATCAACAAGCGGACGAAGATCCTCCATATCCATCAGCTCTACCTTATGGTACTCGTGAGATGTACGGAATCCATCAAAGAAGTTGATGAATGGCACGTGTGTCTTGAGAGTTGCGAGGTGTGGTACAGCTGTAAGGTCCATAACTTCCTGCACTGACCCTGAGCAGAACATAGCGAAACCTGTCTGACGACAAGCGTATACGTCCTGATGGTCACCGAAGATACAAAGCGAATGGCTTGCAAGAGTACGTGCAGAAACATCAAACACGCAAGGAAGCAGCTCGCCTGCAATCTTATACATGTTAGGAATCATCAGCAACAGGCCCTGTGAAGCAGTGAATGTTGTTGTGAGCGCACCCGCCTGCAGAGAGCCATGTACTGCGCCGGCAGCACCGCCTTCTGACTGCATTTCCTGTACACTAACTGTCTGCCCCCAAAGGTTCTTACGTCCACGTGCAGCCCAGTCATCTGTGTGCTCCGCCATTGGAGATGACGGTGTGATAGGATAGATTGCTGCTACCTCACTGAACATGTAACTCACGTGTGCAGCGGCCTCATTACCATCACATGTAATGAATTTCTTTTCTTTTGCCATGTGTTTAATTTAGTAAAATATTATAAGTTGCTTATATATCAACAAAGTTAAGCATCGTATTCATAGTATGCATTATACAGCATTGCATGCAAAGGTAATAATATTTTATTGAATTGCCAACCGTATGAATAAAAATCATTCTATTTTTGCTTTTTTTTGCATTTTAAGTTTTTTTTATGAGTCATTTTTCCTAAAGGTTCTTTCTCTTGTAAACTTTTTCGTACCTTTGCACCTATGAAAATACACATATTCAATCCTGAACATGACATTGCCTTAGCAGCAGACAGTGTATTCTGGACTGCGCCGCATGCTGGACGGCAGTTGAGAGCGGATCTTGGATGGATACCTGCACTATGGGCTGCTGATGACGACATAATTGTTGTTGACGACGTCACTGCATCGGAATCTGCAATCAAGAAGAACAAATATGCGAACAAGAACGTACATTGCACGACAATGCAGAACATAACATCTGCCATCAACAAGTATTCGCCAAGCAAACACACGAGCATATCTGCTGACACCAAAAGCAACCCTGATATAGAAATCCTACCCTGGGGATGGGACAAATCAATCGTAAATCAGCTTAGGCGCAGTGGTGTTTCCAGCACGCTCATCCCTTCTGATGCAGCGGTTGCGGCACAACGAGAAATCTCCGACCGCGCCACGTCGTCTCAGTTATTGTCCTTTCTGCGCACCAGGCTAAGCCAGACACGTGGCGAAGCGTACATTGCAAAGAGCGTTGAAGAAATCGAAGAGAAGTTAGAGGAATGGGGAAAGATTGTCATAAAATCTCCGTGGAGCAGCAGTGGCAGAGGTGTCAGATACATGTCAGACAAAAGCCAGAACACCATAAAATGGGCAGAAAAGGTCATACGCGCCATGGGGCATATCATGATTGAGCCATACATGAACAAAATAAAAGATTTCGGCATGGAGTTCACGGCTATGCCCGATGGCAGCATACGCTATGACGGATTGTCTGTATTCAACACGTCAAATGGGGCTTACACTGGCAATATGCTCATGACTGAGGATGAGAAAGAAAGCCTTATTACGCAATACATAAGCAAAGAATTACTTTCTGATACTCAAAAACTTATATCCGTATGGATGAAACAAAGAATTAACGCATGCTATACGGGACCATTCGGCATTGACATGATGATTATAGGTGAAGAGTCAGACGGAGACAGCCTTCCCGAATATTACCTTGACCCATGCGTCGAAATCAATCTCCGCCGTACAATGGGGCATGTTGCATTATCCATTTCTCCAAAAGAAAACGACCTTGGCGAGATTATGCGCATATCATACGAGGAAGGCAATTACCGTATACGCATAATGAACAACCATGAGATTCTTTTTTAGCCGGCACGGTGCATACGTCTATCATCAAAAATTCATATTACATACAATAATTTATTAATATCCTCGTTATATATAAAAACGCAACGCATAGTATTGTGCGCTATAATGGAGACGAGAACAATGATAGATTTCTGTCTCTAAAGAATCAAATAATCACGTATAACAGATAAATATTATATTACAATGAAAAAACTTCTTGTATTATTTGTCCTTTTCCTTTCATGCCATATTACTACAATGGCTCAAATGTCTGACAGCCAGATAATAGAATACGTAAAGGAAGAAAGCGAAAAGGGCAAGGACCAAAAGGAAATAGCAAAGAATCTTATCAAACGCGGTGTATCTGTGAAACAGCTTGAACGCTTGAGAGACAAATACCAATCGCAGAACGGCAAGGTCAGCATGCCGGCAGAAGGCGCTGACATTAATCGTCTGAGAGCAAATAACGGAGAGGTTCGCGAGAAGGACAGCGAGGATAAGCTCCTGCGATATGCCGAGTTCTATGAAGAAGAAGACACCATGAAGGTTTTCGGGCGTGACATCTTCCGCTATAGCGACCTGTCGTTTGAACCGAACATGAACATTGCCACACCAGCCAACTACACTCTCGGCCCTGGCGACGAAGTGATAATAGACATCTATGGCGCATCACAGTACAGCGGGAGCTTTGTGGTTTCTCCTGACGGCAGCATAACCATCCCTAACGAAGGGCCAGTCAACGTGGCAGGACTGACCGTAACGCAGGCGCAGGCCAAGGTCATTCGCAGCATAGGGGGGCACTATCAGGACTCAAAAATCAAGCTTACTGTAGGACAGACAAGAACAAAGATTGTGAATATCCTCGGTGAGGTAAAGGTTCCTGGCACATACACACTGTCAGCATTCGCAACGGTATTCAATGCGCTCTACCTTGCTGGCGGCATAAGTGATATAGGTACGCTGCGTGAAATAAAGGTGTCACGCAACGGCAGAATCATAACTACTGTAGACATCTACGACTTCATTCTCAATGGCCAGCTGTCAGGAAACATAATGCTGGAGGACAACGATGTGATTATCGTAGGCACTTACCGCAATCTGGTCAAGGTTGAAGGCAAGGTGAAGCGTCCCATGTACTACGAGATGAAGGCGTCAGAGTCTCTGCAGTCATTGCTGACATACGCCGGAGGAATGACTGGCGACGCCTACAAGCAGAACGTACGCATTGAGCGCACAAGCGATGAGGGGCTGAGCGTATACAACGTGAACGAATGGGATTTCTCTTCCTTCAAGACACAAGATGGCGATGTCGCTATCATTGGTTCTGTCATAGAGCGCTACAAAAACACCGTTGAGGTAAAGGGAGCTGTATTCCGTGAAGGCAAGTATCGTCTTAACGGCACCGTCAACAGCATAAAATCACTCATAGAACAGGCGGGCGGGCTTAAAGAGGATGCGTTTGCCACCCGTGCCGTGCTCCACCGCATGAAGGAGGACAGGACAATGCAGACGCTTACCATTAATCTTACAGGTATCATGAACGGCGATACGCCTGACGTAGTCCTGCAGAATGAAGACAAACTGACCATATCATCCGTTGAGGAGCTGAACAAGCAGCGCACCCTGTCTATCTATGGCGAAGTGTTCAACCCTGGCATATACAAATACTCTGAAGGCGAAACCATCGAAGACCTTATAACCGAGGCGGGCGGTCTGCGTGAAGCAGCATCGCTGCATAATGTAGAAGTGGCGCGCAGAATCCTTTCGTCTGCCGACAATCCGTCAGGCAAAGCGACGGCGAAGGTGTTCTCATTCACACTTAACGACGGCCTGACCATCGAGGGAGAGACAGGATTCAAGCTGCACCCGCACGACATCGTGACAATACACAAGTCGCCAAACTATCAGGAGCAAAAGGTTGTCAACGTGTCTGGAGAGGTGAAATACAGCGGCACATACATCCTTTCAAACAAGGAGGAGCGTCTGACCGACATTCTCAAGCGTGCAGGCGGAATGACAAATAACGCATACGTAAACGGCGTGCAGGTAATCCGCAAGATATCAAAGGAGGAAATGGACATACAGCGCCGCAAGCTTGAAGTTGCGATGAACACTTCTGACTCCCTTGAAGTAATGAAGGCATTGCAGAAAACGACATACAATGTCGGCGTCAACCTCCAGAAAGCCATGGATAATCCAGGCAGCGACAGCGACATCGTCATGCAGGAGGGCGACTCCATATATATTCCGCAGCTTAACAATGTCGTAAAAATCAGCGGCGAGGTGCTTTTCCCTAACACCGTGGCATACGAGAAAGGCAAGCGGGCATCATACTACATCAATCAGGCTGGCGGCATCAGCAAGACCGGCAAGAAGAGCCTGGCATACATAGTCTACCCTAACGGACAGGTTAGCAAGATAAGAAAAGGCGAGATTCTTCCAGGATGCGAAATCGTCATACCTACCAAGCCTGAGAAGAAAGTCGACACACAGCGTACATCTATGTGGCTCGCCCTCGCAAGCTCCGTATCCACCATTGCCGCAGTGCTGATAACGGCACTTAAATAAAGAGAAGTTAGAGGGAAGTTAGAGAGAAGTTAGAGGGAAGTTAGAGGGAAGTTAGAGGGAAGTTAGAGGGAAGTTAGAGGGAAGTTAGAGAAGATAGATGAAGATAGAAGGAGGTAGAAGGAGATAAATGACATTAGTCTTGATGCAGAACACCCGCTTGCCAAAGTATCGTCTTCTATCTTCGCCGCTGAGAAGCGGCATATCTTCTTAACATCCGATGAAGATAGAAGGAGGTAGAAGGAGGTAGAAGGAGATAAATGACATTAGTCTTGATGCAGAACACCCGCTTGCCAAAGTATCGTCTTCTATCTTCGCCGCTGAAAGCGGCATATCTTCCTGTAACTTCATATATCTTCTTGACATACGAAGGAGATAAAGGGAGGTAGAAGGAGATAGAGGGAGATAGATGACATTAGTCTTGATACAGAACCCCCGCTTGCCAAAGTATCGTCCTCTATCTTCGCCGCCGAAAGCGGCATATCTTCCTGTAACTTCCTCTTAACTCCTTCTTAACTTCCGAAACTCGTCAACTTGTCAACTTGTCAACTAAATCAATCAACTTGTCTACTTGTCAACTCGTCTACTCGTCAACTTAAAAAATCATGATTAAAAACATTATATTCGATTTTGGCGGCGTCATAATGACCATCGACCATCCCAGAGCCATCGCACGCTTCTCCAGCCTGGGACTGCCCGAAGCAGAGCGACATCTGGACGCATACACACAGGGCGGCATATTCGGAGCAATCGAAGAAGGCAGAATAAACGAGGAGACATTCAGAAAAGAACTCTCGCAACTATGCGGCAGAGAGCTCACGCACGAGGAATGCCGCTGGGCATGGCTGGGTTATGCGAAGGAAGTGCCTGCCCGCAACATCGAAATCCTGAAACTTCTCAGACAGAAAGGCTACAGGCTCATAATGCTGTCGAACACCAACCCCTATGTCATGTCATGGGCCATGAGCCCCGCGTTCAGCCAGGGCATTGACAGCAATGCTCCTGAAGGGAAGCCCGCCGCCCGCTACTTCGATGCTGTCTACATGAGCTACAAGGTGGGGGTGATGAAGCCAGACCGCCGCTTCTACGACCATGTCATGGAGCACGAGAATATCCTGCCGCAGGAGACGCTGTTCCTTGACGACGGCACGCAGAACATCAGGGCGGCGAGGACTATCGGCATCAACACGCTGCAGCCAGAAAACGGCGAGGACTGGACACATCTTCTGCTCGAAGAATTAGACAGACTGAACAGAATGTAAGGCGATAGAAGAATCATGAATCATATAGTAGACGAGTTGACAAGTAGACAAGTAGACAAGTTGGTTGTTTAGTTGACGAGTTGACAAGTAGACGAGTAGACAAGTTGGTTGTTTAGTTGACAAGTTGACGAGTTGACGAGTAGACAAGTTGATTGATTAGTTGACAAGTTGACGTCAATGTAGATGACCATTTTCGTGAGGTCACGAAAATGGTATCTTTAGGCAGTTCATTTCAGCGAAAACGAAAAATCATAAAATCATAAAATCATAAAATCATTTTTTCAAGAACAGCAGCACGCCAGCAAGAACGCACAGAAGCGAACACCCAGCCACGACTGTAAACACCCATTGCGGGATGACCTCACGAACAATCCTTTCGCTTGTTTCATTCTTCACTGTGATAGTGTCATACAGCGTTCTGTCTTAACAGAAAAAAATGATTTTATGATTTTATGATTTTATGATTTTCGGTGTTTCTCGCGCAATAATTTATTATATTATATATATATATTTAAAAGAAAGAAAAGAAAAAAAATAAATTTTTATTCCAAAAGAAAGAAAGAGGACGACATGAAAAATGCTGAAAATCGCGAATCATAAATCATTTTTCATAATTTGTATTATGTTGATTTTCAGCATGTTAGAAGAGTTTTTGCAAATTGTGTGTGTTGAAAATGTGCTTTCTCTTGCACGAACGAAAAGAATTTAATACCTTTGCATCAGCATTTAGCGAATTGAGACACTTTGTATGAAAATTTCAAACGGACTGTCAAAAATTTTCAGATGCTCAGAGTTAACTAACTTCTCATAATAACTTAAAAACTTTCTACTATGCCACTTCTTTATAAACTTTATCAGATGGACCGCACATTCAAGGACGGTCGCCAGGACAACGCAAACGGCAAATGGTTTGCACGTGCCGTACATGTAGGTGTAGCTAACACTGACCAGATAGCGGAGGAGATTTCTTACGCTACAACAGCAACCAAGTCAGATGTGCAGGCCGTACTCACAGCCCTTGTGGAGGTGATGAAGAAAAAGCTTGCGGATTCTTACATCGTGAAGCTCGACGGCTTCGGCTCATTCAAGGTGGGCATCAAGTGCGAGGGTGCTACTGATGTGCAGGAGTTCTCTGCTTCAGAGAACATCGTGGGTGCGCACGTCAACTTCATGCCTTCATACACTGTCAACACAGCGACAGGCGCACGACAGACTCCTATGCTCGACGCTGTACGATTCAGCGAGACAGCCAAGAACGATGTCGGCATCGAAAAGCTCTAAACTTATTTCTCTGCGTGTTAGCGTCTGGCGGCCTCGGCTGCTGGGCGCACGCTCAGAGATTTTCTGACATGCTGGACGATTATGTATGTAGCGAGAGACAAGAACGGCACGCTGTGGCTATACAGCGAGAAGCCGCACAGAGAAGACGACTGCGGGGTGTGGTTTTCAGATACGTTGAATATAATGGCGTTAAACCGTGAAGAATTCCCGCAGTTGAAATGGGAGGACGAGCCAATAGAAGTAAAATTGATTAATCAGTCATGAAACTAACAATAACACGCACAGAAACAAACAGGACGCACTGCCGAGGCTATATGACAGCCGACAATGACGAGAATTTCCGCATAGAGACGCTGGAAGGTGCGCACCCTGACAATGATAAATATATAGGCAAATGCCTGCCGATTGGAATGCACAGGGGCGAGATAGTCTACACCACCATAGCATACCGAGACACCACCGTACTATCGCCATGGCCACAGCTCAAAAGAGTCGAATGGTTTCCGAAAGCGCAGATCCGCAGGAACGGAATAGCCCGAAAAGGCAACATTGTGATAGGCACAGAAGCGACAGAGTTTGAGATAAAAGGCGGTGACGAGGCGACTATAAAACTGGCGAGGGTCTTGAAAAAGGCGTTCGATGCAGGCGAAAGGTATTTTGACTTGGAGATAAAGGTTTCGGATGATTTCATCAGAAACGACTACACACTGGATAAATGGAACAGGCGTAATGCTGCCGAGGAAGAAAGGCGGCTGAAGGCCGAAGCACAAAAAATATTTGAAAATGGAGAATTCATCGAAGATTACGAAACATAGGGTACAGAAGACACTGTCTGTATGGTCTTTCATAGCAGCGGTATTGTTCGGGGCAGCAGGGTTCTGCACGCCTCCGCCAGGCAAGATAGACGGCTCCGTACTATATCTTTGCGCTCAGTTTCTTCTTCTTTCTGCCTCTCTCCTTGGCGTATCTGCCATGATGTCTAAACGTTCATAGTTTGTGTTTTAGGGTTGGCGGTCGAGTATTCCTCGGCCGCTTTTTTTTGGCGTATGGCTCATTTTGCAGGATAAATTTGAGTAGTAGGTATTCAATAGCTCAAATTGCAGGATGACTTTATTCGCTGTTTTCTTGTTAATTTATCTGAGAGTTTGTACCTTTGCTCCGCAGTCTGAAGCATAGTG
>JAZUMR010000036.1:0-16652 GCA_045603685.1 Prevotella sp. | reverse complement strand
ATCTCATTGACAGACAAGGCGCACTTGCGTGACCTGTTCGACAAGACTAATTTCAACGATGTCAAAGAACTCGATTATCCCCTTTTTAAGGGACTATTTGATTAAATTAATTAACTCGTCCATTTTTATTGGACACTAATGATTTGTGTTATGTAAAGTTATTCGTGATGATATGGCTCACCCTGAATTATTGTGCAGGCGCGATACAGTTGCTCACAAAAAATCATTCTGACCATCTGGTGCGAGAAAGTCATCTTCGAGAGTGAGATTTTCGAATTGGCCCGCTCGTATACTGACTCTGCAAAGCCATACGGCCCGCCAATCACAAATACAAGCCTGCGTGCCACCTGCTGCTGTTTCTCAAGCCATGCGGCAAATTCCACAGAACGGAACTCCTTGCCATGCTCGTCAAGCAAGACGACTGTGTCCTGCGCCTGTATCTGTTTTAGAATAAGCGACGCTTCAAGATTTTTCTGCTGACTTTCCGACAGAGACTTTGTATTCTTTATTTCCGGAATTGTGGTAATTGAGAATGGCACATAATGCTTTATTCGTCCGAGATACTCGTTTATTCCATCAACGAAAATCCTGTTAACCGTTTTCCCTACTTGTATTAGTTCAATTTTCATGTTGCAAAATTAATAAATAATAGCAAAAGAAAAAACTTTTACTATAAAAAATTTGTATATTTCAAAAGAATTAAGTACTTTTGTTGCAATAAAGACTATCTATATAAAATACGATACCTTAATAACGTCAAAACTATTAACATATAATTGAAAAAACAATGGCAAATAACGAACAATTGGTGGCACAATGCCGTGCCAAAGCATTAGAATGGCTATCACCATCTTTTGATGAAAAAACACGACAGGAAGTGCAGGCTCTTCTTGACAATCCTGATCCGACAGATCTTATTGAAGCATTCTACCAGTCACTCGAATTTGGTACTGGTGGCCTTAGAGGTATTATGGGCGTAGGCACAAACCGTATGAACAAATACATCGTAGGTATGGCTACACAGGGCTTCGCTAATTATGTGCTCAAAGCCTTCCCAGGCAAGAAAGACCTGGCTGCTGTTGTTGGTCACGATTGCCGTAACAACGGACGTGAATATGCTGAGACTGTTGCTGCAATCTTCTCCGCAAACGGCATAAAGGTATACCTGTTTGAAAGCCTCCGCCCTACTCCGGAGATTTCATTCGCCATACGTCAGTTAGGCGCACAGTGTGGCGTAAACGTTACTGCAAGTCATAACCCTAAAGAATACAATGGATACAAGGCGTACTGGGACGACGGCTCACAGGTACTGTCTCCACATGACACTGGCATTATCGAGGAGGTAAACAAAGTTACAATCGAGGACGTTAAGTTTGAGGCTAATCCTGACCTTATCCAAATCATCGGCGGTGAGATGGACTTCGACTACATGCAGGCAGTAAAGGAAGGTATGGTTGACCAGGATGTTATCCTTCGCCAGAAAGACCTTAATATCGTTTACTCTGCAATGCACGGTACAGGACGCGTGCTTGTTCCTCTATGTCTCCGCTCATGGGGATTCCAGAACATCAACGTAGTTCCTGAGCAGATGGTTGTTGACGGCAACTTCCCTACTGTCGTTTCTCCAAATCCAGAGAATGCAGAGGCTATGACACTCGGTATGAAACTGGGCACAAAACTCAATGCTGACCTCGTCGTTGCAACCGACCCTGACGCTGACCGTCTTGCTATCGTATGCCGAAATGACAAGGGCGACTGGCAGATTCTCAACGGCAACCAGACGGCAATGATGTTCTACTGGTATACCATCAAGAACAAGAAGGCACTCGGACAGCTCCAGCCTACAGACTTCATGGTTAAGACCATCGTAACATCTGAGCTGATTGCAAAGATTGCGAAGAAGAATGGTGTAGAAATCTTCGACGAATATACAGGATTCAAGTGGATTGCATACCGCATCAGAGAGTTAGAGGGCAAGCGCAAGTATATCGGTGGTGGCGAAGAGTCATTCGGCTATCTACCATACGATAAGGTACGCGACAAGGATGCTCCTGCTTCTATCTGTCTTATTTGTGAAATTGCGGCATGGGCTAAGGATCAGGGCAAGACTCTCTACGACCTTCTCATGGACATCTATACAGAATACGGATTCCAGAAGGAGACAACTATCAATGTTGTAAAACCAGGTAAGTCTGGCGCTGATGAAATCAAGCAGATGATGGAGAATTTCCGTGCTACTCCCCCTACAGAAATTGCAGGAAGCAAGGTTGTGCTGACTAAGGACTATAAGACTCTCAAGATGGTAGAGAACGGTGTAGAGAAAGACTTCGATATGCCTGCTACATCTAACGTGCTTCAGTGGTTCACAGAAGACGGGCTCAAGATTAGCGTTCGTCCTTCAGGCACAGAGCCAAAGATTAAGTTCTACTGCGAGGTGCCAGCACCATTCAGCGGAGCCGCTGACTTCGAGGCTGCCAACAAGGCTGCTGATGCGCGCGTAGAAGATATCAAGAAAGACCTCGGCTTGTAATTGAAACATTATTAGCATCATATCTCAGGGAGATACCACAACGGTATCTCCCTTTTTTTTATATGTCAATAAATACCGCTTCGTTATCTGCTCGCCATTCATATCTGACTATAAGAGCAGTTCGGGAAAACTTAACAAGGTGTAGAATTATTTTCCACAATGTGTAGAATATCCCTCTACTAAATGTAGAATTATTTTCTATAGAATGTAGAATATTTTTCTACAAAGTGTAGAGTTTTCTTCTACATAGTGTAGAATATTTTTCATATATCATACAAAACGTCAATTTAATATATCATAATCCATTATGCAAAACTCCGCCGAGTTTTCATTGGTTTTTCTATCAATCAAGGCAAAATTTGCCATTGTCACACATCAATATATCTGCAAAAGCTGTCATTTTTGTCATTTCATGAAAGAATATACATCAAATAGGCATGCCATTAGCGGCTTTTGAAATTTTAATTAAGAGCATTTGATAATTTAAAAAGCTACTAATGACGTCGTCATTCGTAGCCTTTTGTCTCACAACAATCAATCCTCTCAGAGTCAAAACCGTACAACGCACTGACAAACAGTATGTTATACAAAACGCCATATTTTAGCGAAATTTCCATTTCTTGCCCGCAAGATTTTTTCAGACGATTTTCACGGACGAATAAATGTGAAAGTTTTCTAAAATAACGCCATCTCACCTTTTTTTTTACATGACTTTTGTGAAATATCTACACATCGTCTTGTTGACGATTTTGCTCGTTCTGTATATGCTTACTGTTCCTTCTTGATTTGTATCGTTCCTGTTTCATCCTGCTGACATTAACGTTTAATAATGGAAAAATTTGTGTGTTTCAGAAAATTGTAGTAAATTTGCACTCAAAATAAAATAAATAGGAAAACAATGAATATATCTTACAAATGGCTTAAAGAATATGTAGATTTTGACCTTTCTGCAGAAGAAGTATGCCGTGCGCTCACATCTACCGGACTTGAGGTGGGAGCGCTTGAAGAGGTACAGACGGTGAAAGGTGGATTAAAAGGGTTGTATGTCGGCCAGGTGCTGACATGCGAGGCGCATCCAGACTCTGATCATCTTCATGTAACCACTGTTGACTTAGGTAAAGAACAACCACAGCAGATTGTATGCGGAGCACCAAATGTTGCCGCTGGACAAAAGGTGATTGTTGCAGACCTTGGCTGTGTACTTTATGACGGAGACAAGGAGTTTGTCATTAAGCGTTCAAAACTACGTGGTGTAGAATCAAACGGCATGATATGTGCTGAAGACGAAATCGGTATTGGAAATAGCCATGATGGAATCATCGTGTTGCCAGAGGACGCTGTTGTAGGTACGCCTGCTGCAGAATATTATAACTTAGAGAGCGACTGGCTGATAGAGGTGGATATTACAGCAAACAGAGCAGATGCGCTGTCACATTATGGAGTAGCGCGTGACCTGAATGCATGGCTTGTACGTCAGGGTTATCCATCAACACTCCATAGACCAAGCTGCGACGGATTTGCTGCAGATAATAATGACCTGCCAATAAATGTGAAGATAGAAAATGCAGAGGCATGTCCAAGATATGCGTGCGTTTCACTGACAGGAGTGGAGGTTAAGGAATCTCCTGAATGGCTGAAGAACAAACTGAACATTATTGGACTACGTCCTATTAACAATATCGTTGACATTACTAATTACGTGATGATGGCATACGGTCAGCCTTTACACTGCTTTGATGCTGACATGGTTACGGGAAATGAAATTATTGTTAGAGACGGAAACGAAGGCAAAAAGTTTGTCACACTTGATGGTGTTGAACATACTCTGAGCGAGCATGACCTTGCTATATGCAATACAGAAGAACCAATGTGTATTGCTGGTGTGTTTGGAGGCAAAGGCTCTGGCACATACGAAACAACAAAGAACATTGTTCTTGAATCAGCTCGCTTCCATCCAACATGGATTAGAAAGTCAGCCCGTCGTCACGGCTTGTCTACAGACGCATCATTCCGTTTTGAACGCGGAATAGATCCGGAAGGAACAATATACGCGCTAAAGCAGGCGGCTTTGCTCTGCAAGGAGTTGGCTGGAGGAAAAATCTCCATGGAAATACACGATGCGTGTCCGCAGCCATTTGAACCAGCGCAAGTGTCTCTAAAATATGAATATATCAACAGCCTTATTGGCAAGGAGATAGGAACAGATGTCATCAAGAGCATTGTGAATTCTCTTGAGATGCAAATCAAGGAGGAAACAGCAGAGGGACTTGAGCTCATCATCCCAGGATATCGTGTAGATGTTCAACGTCCGTGCGATGTAGTTGAGGATATTCTACGTATTTACGGATACAATAACATAGAAATTCCTACTCAGCTGAAGTCTTCACTGGTAATTAAGGGCGAAGAGGACAAGAAATATAAAATGCAGAATCTTGTTGCGGAGCAGCTTGTTGGTGCTGGATTCCGTGAGATTCTATGCAATTCTCTTACAAAAAGCGCATACTATGACGGATTGAAGAGCATCACTCCTGATTCTCTTGTGGGAATTATGAATCCTTTGTCATCAGATTTGAATGTAATGCGCGGCACTTTGCTTTTTGGAGGTTTGGAGTCTATCGTTCGTAATGCAAATAGAAAATATCCAAATCTGAAATTCTTTGAATGTGGTAATCTCTACTCATTCAACAAGGAACGTCAAGATGCAGAAATGCCGATGAAAGCGTATACTGAAGAGAATTACATCGGACTTTGGATAACCGGAAATCGTGTGCAAGGTTCATGGGCTCATGCTGACGAGAAATCTTCATGTTATGAACTGCGTGCGCATGTGAACAATATATTTACTCGCGTGGGGCTATCTTCACAAATGACTGTTATAGAGCACTCTGACTCTGATTTATTCCAGAGTGCATTGAAGGTTATGACACGTGGAGGCAAGGTGATATGCGAAATGGGTATTGTAAACAAGGCTATTCAAAAGAAGTTTGAAATACAGAACGAGGTTTACTTTGCACAAATTAACTGGACGCAACTCTGCAAGGCGGTGAAGAAACATGCGGTACACTATACTGAGATTAGCAAATTCCCAGCTGTTAGCCGTGACCTCTCACTCCTGCTTGACAGCAGCATTGAATTTGCAGAGATTGAAAGAATTGCACGTAATACAGAAAAGAAATTGCTGAAGTCTGTTGAGTTGTTCGATGTTTATGAAGGAAAGAATCTTCCTGCTGGCAAGAAATCATACGCTGTGAATTTCATCCTTCAGGATCCAGAGAAAACTCTGAATGATAAGGCAATTGATGCAATAATGAAGAAATTAATTACTAATATAACGAAACAATTAGGAGCGGAACTCCGATAAACGAAAAAAACTATGGGAAGAGCATTTGAATACCGCAAGGCCGCAAAGATGAAGCGTTGGGGCCACATGGCAAAAACATTTACCCGACTGGGAAAACAGATAGCAATTGCTGTAAAAGCTGGTGGACCAGAACCAGAAAACAATCCTACACTGCGTTCTATCATCGCTGTATGTAAGCGTGAAAATATGCCGAAGGATAATATCGAGCGTGCTATTAAAAACGCAATGGGCAAGGATCAGTCAGAGTACAAGGAGGTAACATATGAAGGATATGGCCCTCACGGAATTGCCGTTTTTGTTGACACACTGACAGATAACACCACACGTACTGTTGCAGACGTACGTTCTGTATTTAATAAGTTCTCTGGCAATCTCGGAACTACAGGTTCGCTCAGTTTCCTCTTCGACCACAAATGTGTGTTTACATTCAAGAAGAAGGATGATGTAGATATGGACGAACTCATCCTGGAACTTATTGACTATAACGTTGACGACGAGTACGACGAGGAGTACGATGAGGAAAAGGACGAAACAACACTGACAATCTACGGCGACCCAAAATCTTACGCAATGATTCAGAAGTTCCTTGAGGAGAAGGGATTTGAGAATGTCGGCGGTGAGTTCACCTATATTCCAAACGACTTGAAGGAAGTAAACGAGGAACAGCGTGCTACTATTGACAAGATGGTAGAAAAACTTGAAGAGTTTGACGATGTGCAGAATGTTTATACAAATATGAAATAAACATATTATTTTCTTTTTTTTACATGAAATATGAAAAGTCTTGCTTACCCTATAATAATCATTAGATAAAGCATGGAGTTAAGCATATGTCCTTTTCATATTTCATTTTCTTTGTAATATAATGAAACAAATATTATATAAAACATCTGGCACCTGTGCTCAAAACATAAACATTGAAGTAGATGCCAATAACACTATAAACAGCGTGGAATTTCTTGGAGGGTGCCATGGAAATACGCAAGGCATATCAAGATTGGTAAAGGGGATGAAAGTAGAAGATGTTATTGAAAAGTTGGAAGGTATTAGATGCGGAAGCAAGTCCACAAGTTGCCCAGACCAGTTAGCACAAGCCTTAAAACAAAATATATAACAACATCCAAAGCTATGTATAAGCGTATAATATATAATTTCCTGATGGTGGCAGCATTCGCTTTCACTGTAGTTTCATTGACTGCATGCCAAGAATCTATAGAAGAGCGTGCCGTTCGTGATGCACAGGAATTTACAAGAAAACACTGCCCTACTCCACCTGAAAACGATGTCATTACAGATAGTGTAGTCTTTGATAAAACAAGTAGGACACAAATATATTACATGACATTTACTGGAGCAATAGACAATCCGCAATCAATCAGTGAAAATAAAGATAAACTGAGAGGGCTATTACTTGAAACAATACTTTACAATACAAATCTGAAAGCATACAAGGAAGCTGGATTTAATTTCAGATATGTATGCCGTTCACAGAAGGAGAACGGAAAGATACTGTTAGATATAGAATACACAAAAAAAGATTATAGCAAGTAACTGCTAAACCATAGGGCAAATATCAGTGAGGTATAGAAAATATAAAAAATATTCACACTAGCATAATTATGATATACTACCTTTCGTGTACAGGAAACACATACTGGGCTGCCAAGCAGCTGTCAGAAGCCACCAATGAAAGAATGATTTCAATTGCAGATGCTATCAACGATAAATGCATCTGCCACCTGCGTGATGGTGAAAGATTAGGATTCTGCCTGCCTGTACATGGATGGAGAGTTCAACCAATTGTAGAACAATTCATTAATAAATTAGAAATACATACATCTAACGAAACCGCACATTCTACAAAGGATATAAAAAACATATATACATATTTCCTTCTAACAGCAGGAGATAGTTGTGGAGAATATGTAGAGCAGTTAGAACAGCTATTAAACGACAAAGGCTTATCTGTTAAAACAGTATGCTCGCTCATAATGCCTGAATCTTATGTCGGACTGCCATTCATGGATGTAGACCCTGCACTGCGCGAAACGGAGAAGAAAATGAATGCGCGCGGCAAAATACAAAAATTCTCTGATATTATTATAGACCAACGTACTACACGCATGAATATAGAGCGTGGAAGATTTCCTAAACTATACAGCCGAGTCCTTGGCAAATTTTTCTATAAGCATCTTATTACAGACAAACGCTTTAAGGTGAATGTAGAAAAATGTATAGGATGTGGAGTCTGCGTTAATCATTGTCCAGTGAATAATATGGAGATGGCACAAACAGAATCGGGTAAAAAATATCCTAAATGGAATAATTCAGGAAGATGCATGACATGCATGGCTTGCTATCACTACTGCCCACAGAAGGCCATTGACTTCTGGTGTTTTACGCAGAAAAAAGGACAATACTATTACACACATAATCAGCAAAGCAAACAGACAGAATATTAGACTAATGCTTATACAATAAAAACCTAACATGCTATGAGAAAAGTATTTACCCTTGCCTTACTACTATCAGTAATCATTTCTAATGCACAAGTAAAATTTACTTATGCCGGACAACAAATCACAACAAGCAAAAACAACATATATGTCAACCCTAAGAAAAAGAATAATGCTAAGGTATACATATATAATAATGTAAAGGAAGCGTTACGATGTGCAGAGGTTCTTCAAAAAGCACGTTCTGCAAATGACACAACATGGACAAACATATATATTGAACCAAGTGTATACTGGATTGATAATCCAAACGACACAACAACGCACATGCCACTTCCTGGAGAACACATTCCATATGGAATGAAACTAAAACTCAACAGGACAAGACTGATAGGTATAAGCGGAAATACGAAGGATGTAATTCTTGCTGCACAGAGAGGACAAACACAGGGTGCAATAGGTAACTTTACAATGCTGCACTTAACTGGTAATGATTTTCATGCAGAGAATATTACATTTGGAAATTATTGTAATGTTGACCTGATTTACGAACCTAATGCAAAGCTAAATCGCAAGAAAAGGAGCGACGCCATAGTGCAAGCACAGCTTGTGATATGCAACGGCACAAGATACACCGCAAAGAATTGCGAGTTTATTTCACGTCTTAATCTATGCCCTTTTGCTGGTGCAAAAGATGTAACTTTCGAAGAATGCTATTTTGAATGCACAGATGATGCTCTATGCGGAACTGGCAAACATATCAGATGTAGATTCACGTTATTCTCAAGCAAACCTTTTTATACCACATCACGAACTGGAGCATATTTCTACGATTGTGATATACACTCAAAGACAACAGGAACGCAATATCTCACCAAGGTATCAGGTCCTGTAACACTGGAGAAATGTCGATGGACAAGTGATGACAAAAATCTTACAATCAAATGGGCACCGAAACCGAATCCGAAAGACAAGTGCTACATGATAGACTGCACGTTAAATGGAAAACCGCTTGACGTACCTACTACTCCAGACATACCTTTGCCTGTAGGATTATCATTAATGCCAATTAACAATACACCAGAGATAGTCGAGGGCAAGTGGACTTTGGATGTTTTCTGCCCATCTGACCTTGGAATTCATAAATACGAAACAGACATCAATCAGCCTGCGTGGGGATACGGCGAAGGTCTTGATGGTGCTGAAGGAACGTATGGACTCATACAGAGAACACGTGGCGCACGAATGATGTATACCGGAATCAGCAGTGAGGACTACGACAAGCAGAAATTAGTACTTTCACTTAATCCATGTAAAGGACCTGGACAAGGCTTCGGCAGTGCTACCGGACAATATATGGATATCTGCATAAAGTTTGACACGAGGACATTGACCGGCTACGGCATTCGTTTTATCAGAACAGTTAATTACGATCGTGCAGTTGAAGTAATGCTCGTAAAATATAATAGCGGAGAAATTACTCAAATAACCGAACCACAGAAATGTACAATATTCAGACGCGGATGCCAACTGACACTCAGTTATGCTGACTCATTGATAAAGGCGGAGATACAGAATGGTGATGAAACACAGAGTCTTTCTGCTAAAGCAGACCATAACAAATATGGTGGAATACATATCCAGCATACCGGAAGTACTGGCGCATCAGCAACAGTAATAAGCGGACTAAAATGCGAGTACGGAAAATAACAGCAATAATTCAGGTACATTCTATATTTCTTACAGATTATTAATGACGGTGATGTCTTTACGACAGAAACGGCTTTTATAGGTACCTTTTATTAATAAAACATTATACCACATATATATGACAGTAAAAGAAATTACCGAACTTGTCAACGAAGGCATTAATAGCCTGCCATATGACAGAAAACCACAATCGCTCTATGAGCCGATAAAATACACAATGTCTCAAGGAGGGAAACGTATACGCCCTGTACTGACACTGCTCAGTTACTATATGTTCCGAGATGACATCCGTCAGGCACTGCCATGCGCAATGGGCCTGGAAATGTATCATAACTACACACTTCTGCATGACGACCTTATGGACAACGCAGACATGCGCCGCGGCAATATGACAGTTCATAAGAAATGGGATGCAAATACTGCCATACTGTCTGGCGACTCTATGCTGGTACTTTCATATCAGTTGATATCACAATGTCCTCAGGAGATGTTGCAACAAGTAATAGATACCTTCACTATAACAGCTCTTGAAATTGGCGAAGGACAGCAGTATGATATGGATTTTGAAAAACGTACTGATGTAACAGAAGAAGAGTATATTGAAATGATACGCCTTAAAACCAGCGTTCTGTTAGCATGTGCTGCAAAAATCGGAGCAATACTTGCCGGTGCTTCCAGCGAAGAACAGAATCATGCATACAGGTTCGGCGAACAGCTTGGACTCGCATTTCAGTTACAGGATGATTTTCTGGATGTGTATGGCGACGAGAAAGTATTCGGCAAGAAAATTGGTGGAGACATAACATCAAACAAAAAGACATACATGCTAATAAAAGCATTAGAGCGTGCGGAAGGAATAGACAGACAGCAACTGGAGTACTGGATTGAAGCACAGGAATTTGACAGAAGTGAAAAAGTAAATGCGGTTACTGAGATTTACACGCGCCTCGGCATAGATACACTCGCGAAAGAACGCATTGACAAATATTTCACATCTGCCCTTGACAATCTCGACGCCATCAGCGCACCCGCCGAACGTAAGGCTGAGTTGTTGAGTTTTGTTCAGCAGATGATTCGCCGCGAACGTTAGAGGAAACAATAGAATTATATTAGTTATATGATAGATACGCATTCACATATTGACTCGGAAGAATTCCGTGACGATATTGACGAAACTATTCAACGTGCGAAAGAGGCAGGTATAGAGAAAATCTTAATACCTGCAATCGACCACGCATCCTGTCAGCGCATTCTGGATATATGCAGCAGATACAGAGGTACATGCTATCCCATGCTCGGTCTTCATCCTGAAGAAGTGAAATCTGATTGGCAGTCACATTTAGAGAAGATACGCTCTGTTATCAGCAAGGAACGTAAACATGTTGTTGCCATAGGTGAAATCGGACTGGATTATTACTGGAGCCGCGAGTTTGAAGCGGAGCAAGTTATGGCGTTTGAGCAGCAAATATGCTGGGCAATAGAGGAGCGCTTGCCCCTGATGATTCACTGCCGCAAGGCACAAAATGAAATGGTACGCATTATACGCAAATATGAAAAAGACCTTATAGGTGGAGTGTTTCATTGCTTTACAGGCAATGTTCATGAAGCAGCAGAATTACTACAGTTTCAGAAATTCTCATTAGGAATAGGCGGCGTGCTGACATTCAAAAAATCTGTACTACCCGAAACATTAGCTAAAGTAGTTCCTCTTGAACGTATTGTATTGGAGACAGACGCACCATATATGGCACCAGTGCCGCACAGAGGCAAACGTAATGAGCCAGCGTATGTAAAAGATATATGTCTTCGTCTTGCAGAAATTTATAATACAACGCCTGAAGATATTGACCTTGTCACTACAAGGACGGCAGAGAACATATTTGGCGTATAACATTTCAGTTTGTTATCTCAAGAATGATACTATACATGACATACAGTTTTATGAAACGTGTGCATGTATAGTTTTTTTATGCAAAAATGTATTAAAAGTTTCAGATGTAAGCAGCGCTGTCCTGAAATTTTCTTCATAATAAGCAAGACATCTTCCAGCAAAGGTATAATAAAATATTATCCCAAAAATATAAAAGAGAAGGAGGCACCCAACTTAGTTGAGCGCCTCCTGTTTTTATTCACATCCACTCTGTCAATACTGACTGAGTGGCAAACAGAAATCTGTTCTTATGTAAGATTTTCGGAATTAACCGTTAACCTTCTTCATGTGTGCGATGAGCTCGAGAACCTTGTTAGAGTAACCGATCTCATTGTCATACCATGATACAACCTTAACGAATGTATCTGTAAGAGCGATACCAGCCTTAGCGTCGAAGATTGATGTACGAACGTCGCCGAGGAAATCAGAAGAAACTACTGCGTCCTCTGTGTAACCGAGAACACCAGCGAGCTCACCCTCAGAAGCCTCCTTCATAGCAGCGCAAATCTCTGCGTATGTAGCTGGCTTAGCGAGGTTTACTGTAAGGTCAACAACAGATACGTCGAGTGTAGGAACACGCATAGCCATACCTGTGAGCTTGCCATTGAGCTCAGGAATAACCTTACCTACAGCCTTAGCAGCACCTGTAGAAGAAGGGATGATGTTGCCTGCAGCAGCACGGCCACCGCGCCAGTCCTTGAGTGATGGACCGTCAACAGTCTTCTGTGTAGCAGTTGTAGAGTGAACAGTTGTCATGAGACCATCTGTGATACCCCACTTGTCGTTAAGAACCTTAGCGATAGGTGCAAGACAGTTTGTTGTACAAGATGCGTGTGAAACGAACTGTGTACCCTTCTCATACTTGTCGAAGTTTACACCGCAAACGAACATTGGAGTAGCATCCTTTGAAGGAGCAGACATAACAACATACTTAGCGCCAGCGTCGATGTGAGCCTGAGCCTTCTCCTGTGTCAGGAAGAGACCTGTTGACTCAACAACATACTCAGCCTCTACCTCATTCCACTTCAGGTCAGCTGGGTTACGCTCTGCAGTTACGCGGATCTCCTTACCGTTAACGATAAGCTTGCTGTTCTCAACATCAGCCTCGATAGTTCCTTCGAACTGACCGTGCATTGTGTCATACTTCAGCATGTAAGCCAGATAATCTACTGGGCAGAGGTCGTTAATACCTACAATCTGAATGTCGTCGCGAGTCTGTGCTGCGCGGAATACGAAACGGCCAATACGACCGAAACCGTTAATACCTACTTTAATCATTTTCTTTTTTGTTTGTTTTATAAGGTAATACCTAAGATAATTATATTCTATGAAAAGCATCCTTTGCTTCCTATAGCGGAAGCTAACAGGATGCATATTGCTATTATGCGATGCAAAATTACAAAATTAATTTGACATAGCGCAGAAAATATACATTTTTTTGTATTAAATAGAAAATTATTGATATAAAATTACTACCTTTGCAAAAAGTTGTAACACGTATCGTGTAATAATACGCAATTTGATTAACAAATATAAAGATTTTATATCATGGCAAAATTTATTCAAGAATTCAAAGACTTTGCTGTCAAGGGTAACGCTATTGACATGGCAGTAGGTGTAATCATCGGCGGTGCATTTGGAAAAATTGTCACTTCTATCGTTAACGACATCATCATGCCTCCTATCGGCTGGCTTGTCGGCGGTGTCGATTTCAAGGACCTTAAGGTTGTACTTAAGGATGCTGTGCCAGAGAAACTTGACGAGGCTGGCAACGTTGTACAGGCTGCTGCTGCCGAGGTGACTCTGAACTACGGCGCATTCATTCAGAATGTTATTGACTTCCTTATTATCGCTTTCTGCGTATTCCTCCTTGTAAAGGGTATTACAAACCTTGCAAAGAAGAAAAATGCAGAACCAGAAGAGGCACCAGCTGCACCAGAACCATCTGCAGAAGAAAAACTGCTGACAGAGATTCGTGACCTGCTGAAGAACAAATAACATACAATATTATTATTGCGCAAACGAGATAGAAGGAGAAAACGGGATAAAATCGGCACTGCATAGTGCATAATGCATGCCCGCCCAGTCTTCTTCTATCTCTTCAATTTAGCATAAAAGCATAAGACATGTGGGTGAAACAAAATGGCTGATTTACAGGCATTACTGTTCAATTCTGTAATATTCTTAACAAGCAAAGCTTGCACCCTCATGCCGTTTCACATATTCAGGATACATGTATAAACCAAAACTTATTTCATGCCTAAGGAATTACGACAAGAAAACATTCATGTCTGACCTTATGGCCGGTATTATCGTTGGCATCGTAGCTCTTCCGCTTGCCATCGCCTTTGGCATCGCCTCTGGCGTTTCGCCTGAAAAAGGCATTATCACAGCAATTGTAGCTGGATTGCTGATCTCTGTCTTTGGCGGTTCCAAAGTACAGATTGGCGGTCCTACAGGTGCATTTATCATTATCATTTACGGTATAATAGAGCAGTACGGATTCTCCGGTTTAACAATTGCCACGCTCATGGCTGGCGCATTTTTAGTAATGTTCGGCCTGTTGCGTCTTGGTACAATTATACAGTATATACCCTACCCTATAGTCGTAGGATTCACATCGGGTATAGCCGTTACAATATTCAGCACGCAGATGACTGACTTCTTCGGCCTGGACATTGAGAAAGTTCCGAGTGATTTCGTTGAGAAATGGATATGTTATTTCAACCATTTCTCCACCATTGACGTGTGGAGTCTTGCTATAGGCATGCTCAGTCTTGCCATTATAATCCTGCTGCCACGCATTAGCAAGAAAATCCCAGGCTCGCTCATCGCAATCATAATAACAACAGTCGTAGCTATTCTGCTGAAACAGTATGGCGGAATAGAGTCAATTGAAACCATCGGCGACCGTTTCGCCATTTCGTCAGAAATACCAGAAGCTACAATGCCAGCATTCTCATGGGCTACGCTAAAGGAACTTGTGCCACCGGCATTTACGATAGCCATGCTCGGAGCAATTGAGTCGCTGCTGTCAGCAACAGTTGCAGATGGTGTTATCGGCGACAGGCATAATTCAAACAATGAACTTATCGGACAAGGTATAGCCAACCTCGTAACACCATTGTTTGGCGGTATACCAGCAACAGGAGCGATTGCACGTACTATGACCAATATCAACAACGGAGGTAAGACACCTGTTGCGGGAATTATACACGCATTTGTACTGCTTCTGATATTCCTGTTCCTTATGCCGCTGGCAAAATATATCCCAATGGCATGCCTGGCTGGCATACTGATTGTCGTGAGTTACAACATGTGCGGCATACCATCATTCCTCGGAATACTGCGAAATCCGAAGTCTGACATCACCGTGCTGCTTGTAACGTTCTTCCTCACCATAATCTTCGACCTCACAATAGCCATAGAGGTGGGCATCGTCATCGCATGCCTGCTCTTCATGCGCCGCATGGCAGAAACAAGTGAAGTGCACCAGATTCGTGACATTGATGTCGAGGAGGAATCCGATTTGCAGTCACAGCATGACGAGCATCTTGAAGTACCGGCAAATATCGAACTATACGAAATAAACGGCCCATTCTTCTTCGGCGCGGGCAATAAGGCAGAGGAACTCATGACACGGTTCAGGGAAAAGCCAGCAGTGCGTATCATACGCATGCGCCATGTGCCTTTCATCGACTCTACCGGCATACACAATCTTTCTAACATCTGTGTCACTTCAAAACAGCAAGGCATAGAAGTAGTGTTGTCTGGAGTAAATCCGAAAGTTCATTCTGTACTTGCCAAAGCGCATTTCTACGACCTTATTGGCGAAGACCACATCTGCTCACATATTGATATTGCGATAGAAAAGGCAAAAGTCTTGGCTGAAGGCGCTCAGACAAAAACAGACAAATAATTTTCTTTACACTGTTAACGCAAAAAAGAGCAAACACATGAGGGGCATAATTCTGCAAGCATAAAACGTATTGCAAAATTCAAATAGCCCCTGAGCAAAACACCTGTTTCAGGCATGACATACAGTAACGACTGTGGTCAGATATCCCGAAACAGGTGTTTTTCTTTTGTATAATTAATATAGATAATTCTTGGCGGTTTATTTTATAGTAAGGAAACAAATTTGAATAATATGGATATTCTTGCCATTAATAGTTCTTAATTTGGGTTCATTAAAAGGAACTGCCAAATGTTTTTATTGTTTTTGTTATGTAAGAATCATCCGTGTAAATCCAAGATATCCGTGGGAGAAAAGAAAAACCGCCCCGTGCATCATACACGAAGCGGGTATTTAATGTTTAAGGGTTAAAGTTTAATGGTTAATGTTTAATGGTTAATGTTTAATGGTTAAGTGCCGTGTATCAGGAGTTCGTTTACACTTTTGTATCAGGAGTTCGTTTACACTTTGTATCAGGAGTTCGTTTACACTTTGTCTCTGATTAATCCCGTGCGATTCGACATGTTTTGTTTGAATTTTGTTTAATATATTGTATTATTTCATATGGGTCCTTGAAAATTCATGACATCAGTTGATAGCGTTCTTTGAGATATTTTGTACATTGTCAGCCATAACTCAACTATTTATTGTTTTATGGCAAACGAGGAGACATTAAGGCTTAAGGCTGTTGATTTGTATACACAGGGAGT
>JAZUMR010000035.1:0-86190 GCA_045603685.1 Prevotella sp. | reverse complement strand
GAGTAGTCAAGTAGATGAACTGATGTGAACCTTAATCTATAATCTTTATTCCTTAATCCTTACCCCTTGCAGTGGAAGTTCGGTGGAAGATAAACGTTTCTCTTCCACTGAGGTAAGCTCCTGACTGCTATTGTGTTACAGAGGAAAAGTGGAAGGTGGAAGAGAAACTGTGAATTTTTAGGATAGATGCTGTCTGTATCAAGATAAAGCATATATATACTTTGTGTGTATTTGCTAAATGAATCAATGGGTATAGGTTCTGTAAATTATTTGTAGGACAATATAGTAGAAGCTGGTAAGATGTTTATGTCGTCTTTCATAATAAATCTCAATGTCTTTATATCAGTAATTAAAAACATTTAATTCTATGTCGCTTTAGCAAATGAATGTATAATTTATTTTGTAATATATTGGGAATATCGTATATTTGCAAGTGATAGAGCAATATGTATAATGTTTTAATTATTAGAATTATGAAAAGAGGATTATTAAACAAGATTATTGCCTTTATGTGCTGCGTTATGTTTGGTACAATGGCTTATGCTGATAATGACAAACCAATAATGAAAGGACAGTTGCCAAAGGCTGCACAGCAGGTTATTGATAAGAATTTTGCAAGCAAGAAGATTGCAATGATGACGATGGAAACTGGAGTATTTGACAAAAGTTACGATGTCGTGTTTGCTGATGGTGATAAGATTGAATTTGATCGTAAGGGACGTTGGACAAGTGTTAGTTGTAGAAAGCAGCCTGTTCCGAACGCATTTATACCAGCAAAGATTACTTCTTATCTGAAAGACATGTATCCAGGTGTGTCAATTCGTAAGATTGAGAAAGATGACAAGGATTATGATGTGGAGTTATCTAACGGAATGGACATAACTTTTAATAAGAAATTTCAGGTCATTGAAATAGATAGATAACATAATAAAAAACGGAGGATGTCAACGCACTGACATCCTCCGTTTTTTATTAGAGACGAGTGAAAATAATTATAACTTGTTAATTCGAAATGCACCTACGCTGCAGATTACACTCTCGGAATATTGTTATGATAGTTCAATCTGCATTATCGACAGAATTAATAATGTCATTTAGTATATGAGCATACATAAACACGCATTTTGAAGTCCCAATATTGCCTCCATGTAATATACCAACAACATTGTTGTCTTTATCATATAGTGGACTGCCGCTGTTGCCTTGCTGTAGTATATCTGTAGATTCACAGACGAAGAAATTCCCTTCATGTTCGTCTGTAACTGTTACAGACGTAGTGAGTTTTTCTATCTGTTCGTTAATTGAATCTATTCTTTCGAAGATATTTGTGGCATTTTCGTACATGTCATCATTTTTACAGACTTTATGGTTATATACAGTACACAGGAATTCCTGTTTGTGAGTTGGCTTATATTTGGCAATCTTGAGTGGACTGTTTATATTGTCAAACTTGAATATGGCATAGTCGAATCCGTTAGGGTCTCTGTTTGTTTCATTTATGCGGCATATTTTGATTGCATCGCTTTCTTTTAGACGGTATTCTTTACCATTGTATGATATACGAGGTGACTTGCCTGCATCTATCACATGTCCTGCTGTGATAAAATAGTTGCCCACGAAGAAACCGCATCCTATCGGTGTTTGATCATATATATGTGTTACGAAATTTTCCATTGTTGAATTAGTGTATTAAAGTTCTATATACCTTTTCTTTTAGTGAGTCTAAATCATTTATAATATTAGCATATCTTGTTTGTTGCAGTGCAGCATATATTTCTTCTATGATTGCATCCACAATAGCTTTAGGAACATACCCTGCATTATCATACCATGATTTAATAGAGATGTTTACATATGTAACTACCATATTGGTCTCACTCACCCCCCTATCTTTACATGAAAGCAACAGACTTTCAAGTTCGTTCTTGAAATAATTAGTCATATTCATCCATGTAATCTTATCATTTAATAGTCTGTTATTCGTAATGTTATATGGATTATTTGAAGCAGATTCTACAAGTAGGCTGTATTTGTCTTCCTTGTATTGTGGATATTGAGAGTTGGTCATTTTAGGCATAGAGACAGTCTCTTCTTCAGATGTGATACCATCAAATGGCAAAAGTCTGAATGTAACAGCATAACCATCAGATTGCATGCTGCCAAACGTGATTATCTCTGTTTTTTGCGTAAGTTTGAAAAACTCTTTTGATTGATCTGATAAACATGCTATACGAAATGGATGTTTGTCTGGCCAATTTCCTATATATATATTGCAATAGTTGCCGGTTTCGTATAAAGTCATACAAGATCGCATAATAATTTTGTTTCCTTTCCGAATGGAGAATTCATTACATGAAAGCGTAATAATGCCGTCATGAAATTTTTTTGCTTCTTCAAGATAGCTTCTTTCGTCAGGATAGTTTCCTATATTGACACGGTCAAGTTCCAACTTACTTGTCATCGTTAATCTGTTTTTGTTTTGTTTCTTTTTAAACCAATTAAAAATTCCCATATTAGTTAGTTTTTAGCTAAAACATATAATGCAAGATAATATGATTATGCTCTCGTTTACATATAGTAATCAATAAAAACGTCTCTGTCATACATGTGAAGCCGGCATTTTTCTATTTCGTCATCTTTGAGGAATAATTCCATTCCATAGTCAGATTGGTCTATTTCGACATATCCGAATGGAGACATCGCTTCAACAGGATACCCCTGTAATAGAATCCTATGCTCATTAGAATTGACTACTAACATTGGTTTGGGAGACATTTGAACATTACTTTTCCACATAGGGTGAATCCCGTCCATATTGTAAATTGTTACAATATAACCTTTACCTGGCTGCAATCTGTATCCTGAGCAACCAGATAAGTTTTTTTTGACTTCAATTTTGCGATTACAAATCTGTAAATCACCTACAGCTTCTTCATTTTCAAACCGTTGATGACAAGAAGAGTTAAAAGTTATACAATCGTTCGTTATCATAGTTCTTTCTTATTTGCAGAGTTCGCCATAAAAATTATTAAAGTTGACTCAGTAGAATTATAAACCAAGATTTCCCTTTATTTCTTCAATTATGTCCATGATCATGACATCAATAACATCGTTTCTAAATCCTAACATCTCAGCTGTCATTTTGCATACCATGATTTCGTTATTGTCTATATTGCCATCTGCCATCATGAGACAGACCATATCTTTCAAATATTGTATTTTTGTGTTGTTGGAGGTTGGAGGGACAAACTCTATGCTTCTTGGGTCTTTAATACATTTTTCCAAATCCTTCTGTGTCATACCTTCTCTTGATATAACAGCGGATATTGCGGCTAACTCCGCTTTTTCAAGTTTGCCATCAGCCAAAGATAACGTAACTAAATTTTTAAGATGACTCAGTTTTTCCTTGTTGTTGTCATTTCGCTTAAACCAATTCAAAATTCCCATGATATTACAAATTTATTTGTCCTCCAGCTGCCACAAAGACGTTATAAGATTAAAAAGCGTGGAACTGCTATGCCACGTTCTGAATTGGAGGTCCTAGGAAAACCTTTACGCACGAATGTAGTTATAGCAGCCCACGCAATATGCGTGAGAACCACTATGCCACCCTTGTGCGTAATTGAGAAATTTCCTAGGTTTCCAATTCACAAGATAAGCATAACGCTTCTTTCTAATATGTCTTGGAGAAACTTTTTATGTGTTTCTTCCTTGTTGTACCTTTATTTTGTAAATACTTGGTCTATTGTATATATACACTTAAATGTATATGTATGTTTATGGACTATGTGGATGTGATTTGTATTTCCACCCACATAACATGTGATTGCGTTACTCCTTATATAAGGAAGGCGGCATGTGGAGGTTGTCCTCTTTATTGCGCGCACTTCCTATATAGAGAGTTTACGTGTTCTTTGAAATAATTATACCATATATTCTTTCCCTTATATATAATAAGGTGTTATATATGGGTAATGTTCAGCTTATTTCACGAGCGCCATTGTGTCTGATGCAATCATCAGCTCCTCGTCTGTAGGTATTACTACAACCTTAACCTTAGAGTCTGGTGTAGAGATAACAGCCTCTTCGCCACGGATAGTTGCGTTTTTCTCGACATCAATCTTGATGCCCATGAACTCAAGGCCCTGGCATGCAGCTTCACGCATACAAACCTGATTCTCGCCTACACCGGCTGTGAATACGAGTACGTCGATACCGCCCATAGCTGCTGCGTATGCTCCGATGTATTTCTTGATACGGTAGAAGTAAGACTCCTGTGCGGCGATAGCCTTCTCGTTACCAGCTTTAGCGGCATTCTCGATGTCACGCATATCGCTTGACAGACCAGTCAGACCTGCGATACCAGACTTCTTGTTGAGAAGATCAGAGATGCCGTCAGCATCAAGTCCGAGCTTCTTCTGTATGAATGTCACTGCGCCACCGTCGATATCACCAGAGCGTGTGCCCATCATGACACCCTCGAGTGGGGTGAGACCCATTGTTGTGTCAACGCATTTGCCATCGACAACCGCTGCGAGTGAGCCACCGTTTCCGATGTGTGCTGTGACAACTTTTGTGCCTTCAGCCTGCATGCCGAGGAACTCGAGAGCACGTGCAGAAACGTAGCGGTGTGATGTTCCGTGGAATCCGTAGCGGCGAACGCCGTATTTCTCGTACAGTTCGTATGGCACAGCATAGAGATATGCCTTAGCAGGCATTGTCTGATGGAATGCAGTATCGAATACGCCTACCTGTGGCAGACCAGGCATAAGTTCTGTTACTGCGTCTACGCCCTTCAGGTTAGCAGGGTTGTGGAGAGGAGCGAGGTCGATGCATGCTTTGAATGCGTCAATCACCTCAGGAGTGATAATGACAGACTTCGCGAATTTCTCTCCGCCGTGTACCATACGGTGGCCTACAGCATCAATTTCGTCAAGCGACTTGATTACGCCAATCTCTGGGCCGGTGAGGAGTGAGAAGATGAACTTCACACCTTCAGTATGCTCTGGGATGTCGTGCATAATCTGCTTTTTCTCGCCGTTAGCAAGCTTCACCTTTACGAACGCATTGTCCAGTCCTACGCGTTCTGCTCCGCCAGATGTCATGACAGAATTGTCGTCCATATTGTACAGAGCGTACTTGATTGAAGACGAACCGCAGTTTAATACAAGAATTTTCATTATTGGGTTATGTTTTTAGTTACAAATAATGTGATATATCTGATGTTAATTTATTTTGCGTCCATTGCCTGACAAGCAGTGATTGCCACGAGATTCACGATATCTTCAACAGAGCATCCGCGTGAGAGGTCGTTTACAGGACGTGCGATACCCTGGAGGATAGGGCCGAGAGCAACGGCGTTTCCAAGTCGCTGAACGAGTTTGTAGCCGATATTGCCTACCTCAAGGTTAGGGAATACGAGCACATTAGCCTTGCCTGCGATTTCAGAGCCAGGAGCCTTCTTTGTACCAACAGAAGGAACGAGAGCTGCATCAGCCTGCAGTTCGCCGTCAATCTTCAGTTCTGGATCGAGCTCCTTAGCGATGCGTGTAGCCTCGATAACCTTATCTACAACCTCATGCTTTGCGCTTCCCTTAGTAGAGAAAGAACACATAGCTACGCGTGGCTCAGCGAATCCTGCTACGGAGCGTGCTGTCTGTGCAGTACATACAGCAATCTGACCGAGCTGGTTAGCATCAGGCATAGGTGTAACTGCCACGTCAGCGAACACCATTACACCGTTTTCTCCATACTGAGGAGTTTCAGTAATCATAAGCATAGCACCGCTGACGCATGTGATGCCTGGAGAAGTCTTGATAATCTGGAGAGCAGGACGCAGTGTGTCGCCAGTTGTAGAAAGTGCACCAGAGATTTGTCCGTCAGCGCCTTCAGTCTTGATAATCATACATCCGAGATAGAGAGGGTTTTTTACGAGCTCACGAGCCTGCTCTATTGTCATGCCCTTCTTCTTGCGGAGTTCGCAGAGCAGCTGTGCATATTCCTCTGATTTCTCGCAGTTCTCAGGGTCGATGAGTGTGGCTTTGCCAATGTTCTTTAAGCCTTTCTCCTCAGCCAGAGCCGCTACTTTTGCAGGGTTGCCGATAAGGATAAGGTCTGCAATTTCCTGTTCGAGTACGATGTCGGCAGCTGTGAGTGTGCGTTCTTCCTCTGCCTCAGGCAGTACGATGCGCTGCTTGTTAGCCTTAGCGCGTGCGATAATTTGTTCTACTAATCCCATAGTTTTTAGATTTATGTGTTTTTGTATTATTAGTTGTTTTTGATTCGTAAATTCTTTGATGCTTAATTCTTCCTACAAAAGTAATCAAAAAAAAGTGAATGGCAAAGGCTATTCACTTTTTTTATACAATAAATTTTAAAAGATGCGTTTGTATGTGTCATATCTTACTTAAATTCATCTATAATATTCAGCAAAACGCATAAAGAGTATGATATGATGTCGTATGATATATTATTTCTTTTTTCCTCTTATGATTGTTATCCTGCCTTGCGGGGCGGCATAGCAATCAGGAATCTCTCCATTTAGATTCTCTTTTATATACTTGACGACAATGTCGCTATATCTGAAGAGATTCTCTTTGAGTATTTTTGCGTTTTTAAGTTTCTCGTTTAGTCCTCCGCCGCTGATACAATAGTCTATTGTGGCGAGAGAATATCTCCTTGTCAGTTCAACGGGCTGGTAAGCAGAGGTCTTCTTGTCATAAATCTGCAGGTCAGAGATTCTTGGCTTGCGGCTTGTGTCAATTGTGAACTTCATTCCTGACACCTGAGGGAAGTCGCCGCTTTCCTGCGGAGTGGCCTGGCAGCATGATTCGAGCATGGCAATGATTTCCTCCCCCGTTACTTCTACCACGCAAATATTATTCTCATAGGGCAGCAACGATATTATGTCGCCGTAGGTCAGATGGCCAGCAGGCAGTTCGTTCCGTATTCCCCCTCCGTTTGTCACTGCCACATCCGCTCCAGAGAGCTCACGGTATGCATCGGTAACGATGTCTCCGGCGTTTGTCTCCATGTATCTTACGGCTTGTCGTCCGTTATCATCAAGAATCTTCAGAGCATAGCGGCTATGGCATACAGGCTGTTCCGTCTTAATCTTCATGATGGCGTTGACACTGTCAATTACCTCTTGCGTGCGGTTGGATTGCTTCTTTATGACAGAGTCAGGAACAAGTCCCGGTATGATTTTCCCCTCGGATGTTATGACCAGTTTGCCTACGTAAGCCATTTTTGAACCCGTTTGTGATACCGGGACCTCTATGCCGTCAGCATTTCTTACATAATGACAAGGCACGACAGAGTGCGTATGTCCGTCGAGCAAAGCATCAATGCCCCTCGTTGCTGCAATAAGGCTATGCGAGTCAGCACGTAGAGAGTTCTTTGCTTCTCCGAGATGAGCAAGCACCACAACGTAGTCGGCTCCTGCCTTTCGGGCCTGGTTGGCAGCCTCTTGCACCTCCTGGTGCAATGTATTCGGGCATAGCTCGTACTCCTGTCGCCCCAGTTCGTCGTAGAAGGCGTATGATTCGCTGTATAGAGTGTTAGGAGTTACAACCCCGATGAATGCCACGCGCTTCGTTCCATAGGTGCGCATGATGAACGGGCTGAACGGCCGTTTCCCCGTAGCGCAGCTTCGTAGATTAAGGCATGTGACAGGGAGGCGTCCAGAATTGAGCAGTGCGAACATGCGTTCTGTGCCGTAGTCGAATTCATGATTGCCGAGTGTCACGGCGTCATATCCCACGGAGCGCATGACATCAGCCACATATTGCCCGCTAGAGATAGCGCCAGCCGTACCTCCCTGCAGATAGTCTCCGCATGATACTACAGCCACATGTGCCGTGTCGGCAATTGCGTCTCGCAGTGATGCTATGCTGGCATAACCTTCGATATTGCAGTGTACATCGTTTTCGTGAAGAATTACTATGCTGCGTTCGCTGTATCTGTCAGAAGAATGGCTTGCCGTATGACACGCAGACAGCAGATACAGAAGCATCATCATTATAGCATGTGGAAATACGTGTTTCATAATTAATGTGTTAAAGTATAAATAGAAGAATGAAATCGCGGTATGTATTTGACGTGAGTTCTATGCTTGAATTTAGCCCGAGTTTTCTGTGAAAAAGCCATACCGACATTGCAGAAAACCACTGTCAGTACTGCCAGAAGGCACCAGTTTTGCTGTTCTGGCAAAGATAAACCCCAAATATCAGGCAGAATTGCAGCGGATAGTCACCTAATTTAGTGCAAGTCATACAGCCAAAAGCTCTTTCTTGCGTCGCCATTCGCTGCTTCTTGGCTTGCAAGACACTGCCTTTTGCACTATGGCTCTTGCGTTTAGAAGTGTTGGCTTGTGATAATCCCTTGTGCCACAGGTGTTTATCTGAAACCTTATTTCCTTGCGATATTTCACAGCTCCGCCACTTCCAGAATCCTACAGGCGATTCTCGCGCGTTAAAAAACGTAAAGTTTTCTTAAGCAGAATCACGCATGTCTGTATCCGCATTATTCCATAAAGGCGAAATAAACTGCTGCAATAAGGCATAGGAATGCTACGCCATGATTCCAGTGTACTTGTTCGCCGTGAAAGAGAAATCCTGCAATGACGGTGAATACGATGAGTGATATGACCTCCTGTATTACCTTGAGCTGGATGAGGGAGAATGGTCCTCCGTTTCCAATGAACCCGATTTTGTTTGCAGGCACCATCATTGTGTATTCAAAAAATGCTATTGCCCAGGAGAAGACGATTACTCCAATGAGCGGCCAAGAATTAGATATGTTCATCTGCTGCAGTTTCAGATGGCCGTACCATGCGAGGGTCATGAAGATATTAGAGCCAATCAGGAGCAGAATCGTGAATATGCCTTGTGACATTTTGTGTATTGTTGATATGTTATATAGGTTGTCCTATAGATAATTATTGTTCTATTCTTATTTCAAACTGCGGCGAGGCTATGCCGTCGGTGTTGTATATGGTGCATAGCGGGAAGTCGTCGTGTGCGTAGCGCAGCATGCCGTCAGCCACGGAATAAGTAGAAGACAGCATTGTCTGCATGGCATGAATATCGATGGTCAGTTCGTAATCGCCCGTCACGTGTGCTATGCCATCATCGAATGGCCGCAGACGGCCAGTTTCCGGTGAGAAGGTTACGATTAGCTTTCCTCCGTTTTCGATGCATCTAATTGGCGAAGGGCCTTCGCTTACAATGTTCTCTCCGTAGGCATGACGCATGAGCTGTAATGCTATGCGGTGTGAGATGGTCGCCTTGTCCTGAGGATGAATGTCGTTCCATTCACCGCAGTCTATAGCTGTTGCGAGCGAGGCGTTTACGCTTAGGCTGTCAGGCAACATTGTCAGCAATCGCTGCTGTGAGCGTATTCCGCACCATCCGCTATCGTATGCTCCGATGTGACGGTTCATATATCCTGCTAACTGTACGATGACGCTTGGCCATGACCCCTGCTCCTGTTTTACGCTTGGCAGGGTAGGGAACTGCTGCTTCCATTCGTTTATCATTGCGGCGAGATAAGTGGCGTAGTTCTTCGGATTCCATTCGTTCGCTTCGCCTTGATACCATACCATGCCACGTATGCATATCGGACCGAGCGGATGTATCATAGCGTTGTACAGTCCGGTTGGTGTGCCTACGAAATACGTCTGTGTCGGGCGCGGACGCATCAGCGCTCCGATAGCCATGCGCCATGGATTAGCCTTGTCTGTCAGAGGGATAGTCCTGCCAGGCAACTCAAGCTGGTACAGCTTGTCCTTTATGAAGTGCGGCGTACGGAACTGTGCGTTGAGATGTATGACAATATCATTCTCTCCTTCACGAAGCACGTCAAACGGAACAGGATACTTGCGTGGAGGATACTGATATGTGGTATTGCCTACGAACACTCCGTTTACATATACCGAGTCAGCATCTTTCATAGCACCAAGTCGCAGCAGACCAGCGCGCTGGCCGCTTTGCTTCGCCTGTTTTATGTCGTCGGCAGAGAGTGTGAACGTCTTGCGGAACCAGTAGTTGCCGTTTGGCTTCTCTTTGTTGTAGAAAGCAGAGAAGAGGTCTACGGGTTTCCATGCGGAGAAGTCGTAGCCGTCGTTGCGCCATCTGTGCATGACGGTGTCAGCCTCTGTTATTTCCTTCTCCCAGATATTGGCCTTTGCTGTTTCCTTCTTCCGCCTTTGCTCCACCCAGTCAGTCTGGTGATACTTGTCGTGTGAGAATTTGTCCTTGTATTCAGGGAACTGCTTCAGATTCTCCTGCGACATCCAGCATTCTACGCCAGTGCCGCCGACAGAAGAATTGATGATACCGATTGGCACACCGGCATACTCCTGTATCTCTCGTGCGACGAAATAGCTTACGGCGGCTATGCCACCTGCGGTCTGCGGTGTTATCCTTGTCCATTGACCTCCTTGACAGTCATCCTGAGGCGACACATAGTTGAATTGCTGCGGCAGTTTCAGTATGCGCACATTATTGTTCGTGTAGCCCGCTACTGCCTCTGCTACCGTCTTATTGTCCATGCAGCGGTAAACCTGCAGTTCCTGGTTTGACTGGCCAGAGAAGAGAAACACATCGCCTATCATCACATCGTTCAGAATCAGCGTGTTGCCACCGCTGCTTACGGTCAGGGCGTAGGGACCTCCTGCCGCCATGTCAGGCAAAACCATGCTCCATTTCCCGTTCTTTCCTGTCTTTGCCTTCTGGCTCTTGCCGTTCAGAGTAACGGTCACCCTGCTTCCAGCCTCTGCCCATCCCCAGATGTTGATTGGAGCGTCACGCTGAATCACCATGCCGTCGCCAAATACTGCAGGCAGACGAAGATTTATCCCTGCTGTCTTCTTCTGTGAGGCGTATGCTGGCGCCGATAGTGCCATTGCAGCGATAATGGCTACGAATACGATGCTTAGTTGTCTCATGTTCTTTGTCACTATATGTTATATGTGTGTTGTTATTCCCCTCCTTGTCAGAATTCTGTTACGTATTTTTTGCCTTCAAGCCATGCCGCCATGTTCAGCACCAGCAGGTTCCAGTTCTGGAATCCCTTGTTCAGTACAGGCTCGCCGTTATCAGGCAGATAATATTCATGCAGTGCTCCGAAGCGTTCGTAGTCGCGGCCGAGCAGCAGGATAGTCTTCTCCGCCAGCTCACGTGCCTGTTCGTTGTATCCGTATTTCACCAGGCCGCGGAAGACGAGGTAGTTAACATTTATCCATATAGGTCCTTGCCATGACGAAGGGTTTCCGCTTGCTCTCAGATTGTACATCTTCTCTAATGGAGAGAGTGTGCGTATGCCAGCAGGAGCATTGAACGATGTAGTGTCGCTGAAGTGTCGTGTCACCATCTCCTTAGCCTGCTCTTCTGTAGCTATGCCTGCCCACATGGCCATAAACCCGCTCCATACGCTGAATCGCTGTATCAGACAGTCATAGTTACGCGGCTGTCCGACGTGCAGATACAAATCGCCTGGGTTCAGCCCCTTGATGTCGGGCTTCTCTGTAGGCAGCAGGTTCAGGTCGACACTGTAGTAGAAACGGTCGCGCGGGTCCCAGCAGTGCTCCTGCACCTTGCTTTTCAGTTTTACAGCCTCTTTCTTAAACTCAGCTGCTATGCCGCCCATATTCAGACAGCCAGCAAGATATTCCATGGCAAGCAGCTCACGGTACATCAGTGCATTGAGGAATATAGAGCCAGAGCTGCCGTGCGGGCGATAGAATGTGCTCGGGTCGTTGTCCACTCCTATTGCCTCGTCCGTCTGCCAGTACATCAGACCTGTGGCGTTATGGCGGTGATGGTTGAGATACATGCTGACGAACGCCTGCAGTTTGTAGAAATCGTCACGCAGCCATTCAGCGTCGCCGTTCATGTTCCTAACGATGAAGGCTGCATGCTGCGCTATAGTCGGCTTGTGCATGTTGCTCTTCCATGGATTACGCTTCTTCAGCATTTCCTCACGGCTCGGCGCATTGCGCTCAATCCATATAGGTATCCATCCCTCCATGCCGCCGTAGTGTAGGGCGTTGCGTACGCATCCCTGTTCATACTGCAATGCCTCGCGCCGGTCGCTGTCGCTTCCGTTCTCGAGCAGAATCTGCCTTAAGGCAATATTGCTGAGCCATGAGTCCCAGTCCCACAGCATGTCAAGATACTGGTTGCTGCCAGGAGCGAGGAAAGGGTAGGGCAGCGATTGTCCAGCTTCGCGGTACATGCCCTTCATGTCCTTATATATATGTTTGCGGCACAGTGCAGTATATTTCTTGACGTTCTCTGCGTTTCGTTCCGGCATTTGTGCGAAAGCCGCTGCCGTAATGCATAGTGATAGTATCGTTGCTGATAGTCTGTTCATGATTTTGTCAGAGTTGGTTGCTGTTAATATGTTTCTGCAAAGTTACATATTATTTGTGAATTAATCGAAATAATATCAAGTTTTATTTATGTGAGGGATGAAGAGGGATAGTTCCATAAGGAAAACACAATAGGGAAAAGCATGGAGATGTGCAATGCTTAGCCCTGTATTCCCTCAGATTTTGGGAGTCGTAGCGGGAGGTGTCATTTCGTAACTTTTACGTTAACTGCATTTAACGTAAAAGTTACGATAAGATGCATCCTGAAAAAGTGTGATCGTCACCCCTTTCATTGACTTTATTTATCTAAACACGATACTATTTTGTTCTTGGTAACTTTTATTTAAGTAATTACTATTCTGATAAGAGAAAATAAATTAACTTTGCATCATACTTTATACTGGTGGAAATTTAGGCATGATATGCAAAAAGTGGCTCGCCAGTCGATGAAAATATTATCACCCTAACTTATAAGCTACCAGACAGGGGGCTGCTTCTGACTTTCAAATGGATTGCTGCGCATTGACCTCCGCTTTTTACATATTTATATTATATATCGTATAGGAAACTTATTAATTAACTAACAAATATTTTTACTTTATGCTAAGCACTAAACGAATGTCCAAGATTCTTGGTATAGTTCTGCTGTTAGCCTTCATGCCTCTTTGGGTTATGGCACAGACAGCAGTGGTCAAGGGATCTGTAAGTGACGCCGACGGTCCGCTGATGGGCGCTACCGTCAAAGTGAAAGGCACCTCAAATGCTACAATTACGGACCTTGACGGTAAGTATACGATTTCTGTATCGCCGGGCCAGACGCTGGAGGTTTCCTACATCGGGTATGTATCAAAGGATGTAAAGGTTGGCGACAAGACAACTATTGACATCATTATGGAGGCTGACGGACGCCTGCTCTCTGACGTGGTCGTTGTGGGCTACGGACAGATGAAACGCTCTGACCTTACTGGTTCGGTAGTGTCTGTCGACGACAAGGCCATCAAACAGTCTGTGCCTACAAGTATCGACCAGGTGCTGCAGGGACGAGCTGCCGGCGTGCAGATTCAGGCTAACTCTGGTACTCCTGGCGGTAACTCAAGCATCCGTATCCGTGGTACAAACTCTATCAACCTGACATCGCAGCCTATCTTCGTCATTGATGGTGTCGTAATCGAGACTTCTACGTCAGACGACTCAAGCAACCCGCTCGCTGCAATCAACCCTAATGACATCGTGTCAATGGATATCCTCAAGGACGCATCGGCAACTGCCATCTACGGTTCGCGCGCGTCAAACGGTGTTATCATGGTTACTACACGCCGCGGACAGAAGGGCGACGCTATGGTTACTTATGATGGATATGTTGGTTGGCAGAACATGCCAAAGCACCTCGATGTACTCAATCTGCAGGAATATGCTCAGCACTATAATGCTATCGCTGACGCTCAGATTAAGAACCCAAGCGCAAACTTCGTACGCCCTGACCTTCTGAGCGAAGGTACAGACTGGCAGGACGAACTCTTCCGCAATGCTTTCACTACAAGCCATAACGTTGGTATCAGCGGAGGCAAGGAGGGTATATCATACGCATTCAGCGGAGGCTACCTCGACCAGGAGGGTATAGCACTCGGCTCTTCTTTCAACCGACTCACACTGCGCTCTAATATTGATGCACAGCTTAAGTCTTGGCTGAAGGGCGGAATAAGTTTCTCTATGACATCAAGCAAGCAGAAACTTGGTACTGACAACAACCTTATCATGAATGCTCTGCGCTCACAGCCTTCAACGGCTGTATATAACGCTGACGGAGGATTTGACGGACCAGACGATGTTTGGATGCCTGAGAATCCAGTGGCTATCGCACTCCTCCGCGATAACTATAACAAGAAGGAAAACTTCCGTCTGAATACATATCTCGAGGCTACTATCATTAAGGGCCTTACGCTTAAGACAGAGATAAGTGCTGACTATAACAACCAGCGCTACTACTACTATGAGCCTGACTACCAGCTTGGTATAAAGACCAATGATATACGTACAGGTAAATGGACTAAGACAAACAGCAAGTACTGGTCTTGGAGAAACATCCTTACATACGACACAGCAATAGCTGAGAAGCATAACATCAACTTTATGCTCGGACAGGAAATGAGCCACAGCCACTGGGAAACACAGGCATCTACTGCTACTGGCTACCTCTCTAACTCTGCTACTGACCCTTCTGCAGGTGATGTAACACAGTCTACAGGTACAGGTTCGCAGGTAAACAGCTCTATCTTCTCATACTTCGGACGCTTGTTCTACAACTTCGACGACCGCTACCTCCTCACCGCAACTCTCCGCCGTGACGGTTCAAGCAAGTTCGCTGAAGACAACCGCTGGGGATGGTTCCCTTCTGCAGCGCTTGCATGGAAGGTGTCAAACGAGAACTTTCTGAAGGACAACAAAGTGCTCAATAATCTTAAGCTTCGTCTCGGCTGGGGTGCTACTGGTAACCAGAACGTAGAGAACTGGGCATATATGGCGCTCCTCGCTTCTAAGACAACACCATGGGGTACTGGTGTACTCAATGGTAATAATGCTAATCCTAACCTCAAGTGGGAGACAACATACTCTACTAACGTGGGTCTCGACTTCGCTTTCTTCAATAACCGCATAGAGTTTATTGTAGATTGGTACTACAAGAAGACTAAAGACCTGCTGCTGCAGATGCCGTTGCCTGGATTCCTTGGCTCTACAGGACAGGGCGCAGCAACAAATCCTTGGGCGAATGTCGGCTCTATCCGTAATACTGGTGTTGAATTCACTCTCAATACAGTAAATATTGATAAGGGCGATTTCCTCTGGCGTTCTAACGTAGTATTCTCGCTCAACAGAAACAAGGTGACTGCTCTTGACACAGAAAACTCAGAACTCTACTACAACCTTTCTATCGGATCTGACAATACGAACGTGACGAAGACTGTAGTAGGAAAGCCTATCGGACAGTTCTGGGGATATAAGGTTGTCGGAATGTTTAACAAGCCTGAGGACTTCTATTACAAGGACGCACAGGGCAATGTTAAGCAGGTGGCTCTCCCAGAGGGTGAGACAATCGGTAAGAACGAGGCATGGCTTGGCGACTTCATCTTTGCTGATATTAATGGCGACGGTGTCATAACAAATGACGACCAGACATTCATCGGTAACCCAGAGCCAAAATTCACATGGGGCTTCGGAAATACATTCTCATATAAGGGCTTCGACCTCACGGTGTTCTTCACTGGTAGCTACGGCAATGACGTAATCAACTATAACCGCCGCTGGACAGAGATCACTGGTAGCACAAGCAACCTTTCAAAGGATGTGCTTGGTTATGCACGAGTAGAAATGATTGACCCTAATGGACCAGACGACTTCCGTAACTATCACGTAGTAAATGCTGGCACAACAATGCCACGCTTGTATACTGACTCATACAAGAACCTTAACAACCGTATGAGTGACAACTACGTAGAGGACGGTTCATACATCCGCTTGCAGAATGTGTCTCTCGCATACACATTCCCTAAGAACTGGATAAAGAAAATACATCTTGAGAATCTGAAAATATACTGCAACATACAGAACCTCTTCACATGGTCTGAGTATAAGGGATATGATCCAGAGGTCGGATCGCTTTATGGAAATACTCTCCTTAATGGTGTGGATTACGGACGATACCCAACACCACGTATCTATACTGTAGGACTTAACGTTGCATTCTAATACAATACAAATATGAAAAAAATATCATTATATATTTTGGCAATGGCTGGAGCTATGCTCATGACAGGATGTGCAGATGATTTCCTTGATCAGGAAAACACCACAAACCTAAATCAGGGCACATTCTTCAACTCTGATGCCGCAATAGAAGCAGGAACAGCACCGCTGTATAACTACGTATGGAACGACTTTAACAGCAAGTTCTACTACGGAATGGGTGACGGACGTGCGAACAATATCACTGCACAATACTCTGACTACATCTATCCGTACACAAACTTCACTGACGGTTCGCTCTCACAGGGTCTGGCTGACGCATGGAACTCTCTGTATAACGTAGTGTCACAGAGTAATAATACTATAGTTAATATTACAGAATACTCTTCAAGTGCTGTATCTGAACAGGCTAAAACCACAGGCATAGCAGAAGCAAGATTCATGCGTGGCCTGGCTTACTGGTACATTGGCTCGCTTTGGGGCGGAGGTATCATATATACTAAGACATCTGACTATATTGATACATATGCTTCAGCAGTGCCAAGTTCACGTATTGATGTTATGGAGTTCGCAATACGTGACATGGAGTATGCCGCTAAGAATCTGCCTGCTACACAGGCTACAGCAGGACGTGTGACAAAATATTCTGCTTACGGAATGCTTTCAAGATTCTATCTCTCAATGGCTGGTCTTGTAAGTGGCGACGGACGTTACGATGGAACAAACATCGTGACAAACTTCAACCGCGGCACACGCAACACTTATTACCTCAATGCTGCTGCACAGGCTGCAAAGAAAGTGATAACAGAAAGCAGCGCGAAACTTGTACCTGAGTTCGGCGACCTCTTCAGCAATGAACTGACAAAGGCTAACAATAACTCAGAGTCACTCTTCCAGTTGCAGTGGCTCACAGGCTCTACTGACGCTATCGGATGGGGTGCTAACAACTCTATAGCAGCATTCTTCGGATGGTCAACAATGGTTTCTGACGGTACTAACTGGGGTGGAGCAACTTATTGCTCTTGGGATCTCTGGAAGGAATTCAACCTCGAACCAGGAGATGCTGCCGTACGTCGTCACTACTCAGTGGCATCTATCGGTGAGGTATATCCGGAATTCAACAAGAAGAATGGCGGATACATCTACGGAGAAACAGAGAACGCAGGAAACCAGGGTGCAAACATCCGCAAGTATGTGGTTGGTACAAACGCTGACAATGGATACTCTTACAAGCAGTCTTGCGGCGTGAATACATATATGATGCGCCTTGCCGAAGTATACCTCAACTATGCAGAGGCTGTGCTTGCTAATAACGAATCGACTTCTGACGCAGAGGCTCTCCAGTACTTCAATATGGTACGTGAGCGTGCAAAGGTGCCTGCAAAGAGCGCTATCACATACGAAGACCTGCGCCACGAACGTCGCGTAGAGTTCGCTTTCGAGGGACTTTACTGGTATGACCTGCTCCGCCGCTCATATTACCAGCAGCAGGAGGTTGTCAATTACATTAATAACCAGCAGCGTAATGCAAGTTATGGAGAGGCAAGCTCAACATACGATGGTGAGGAATGTGCAGGCTATTGCATAAGCAGCGACTACGCAGCGCCTGGACCAAGTGTTTCTGTTGCAACAGAGCGCAACCTCGTACTCCAGGTGCCTGATGCCGACCAAGGCAAATGTCCAAACCTGAAACCAGATCCAGCAACAGGCTTGCTTATCACAACACCTTATGTGTTCGGTGAGCGTGAAGTGACTGACGCTGACCTGTTCTAGTAACAACCAATTAAACTGAATATCTTATGAAAACAATTAAATATTTAGGGATGTTGGCAGTGGCTTGTCTTTCACTCGCCTTTGCCTCTTGCTCGGATGATGACGACAGCATCGACAGCCGCATGTCTGTTAGCAACATCTATTTGGAGGATGCCTCTTCATCTGTGACTAACCATGACCGATTAGTAGACTTTGCACGCCTCGGACAATTGATACGTATTGAGGGTACAGGATTTACTGGATTGAAGAAAATTTATATCAATGGTTATGAGACATATTTCAATAATGCTCTCATGACAGATAATAACGTATGGGTGACACTGAACAGCAAGACACCAATTGCTGAGGCTGACCCTGAGATGCGTAATAAGATTCGTCTGTACAAGTCTGACAGCAATTATCTTGATTATGACTTCGTGATACGTGCTGCATCACCTTCTATAACATCTATCGACAACACGCTCCCTATGCCAGGAGAGACTGTTACGGTATTTGGCGCAAACCTCCAGGAGACAACAAAACTGACTCTCCCTGGTGGAATAGAGGTGACAAGCGGTATTACAAGCGACCCTGATGGCGAATGGTATTCGTTCGTAATGCCTGATGGCGTTACAGAGGCGGGTTCTATCAGAAGTGAAGGTGCTAACGGAATCGCTGTGACTGCAGAAAGCTTCAATAATAACAAGTGTTACATTATCAACTTCGACGGGCTCGGCACACAGGGCTCATGGAGCGCTACATACGGTCCGGATGATCTCGTAGACGACCCGCTTAACTCTGGACGCGGCAAGGTCTGCATGCTTGTTCCTCAGTCAAAGCTTGATGAGGGCGGTGTGAATGGTGGCGTATCAAACATCAATGGATTCTGGACAGCAGGAAATGATGATCCTGCGGATGACTGGAATCGAATGAGCGAGTTCCTGCCATCTGGTGCAGAAACCCTGATTAAGGATCTTGCGGTTCAGTTTGATGTGTATGTGCCAGAGGACTGGTACCTGACAGGACAGGTGGCAATCACACTGCAGAACAATCTTTCAAATTATGGATATGGTTCTGATTGTACAAAACCGTCTACACAGTATATTAATCAGGCATATGCATGGGTGCCTTGGATGGACCGTGAGACAGGTGAAGCTACTCCGTTTAACACTGATGGACGCTGGCAGACAGTGACTATACCTCTTACATCGTTTGGTAACTATAACGATGATGATGGAACAACTACATTCCAGAAGGTTGTTGACGACCGTAACTCTGGTTCATACCGTAACTTCGGATTCCTCTTCTGTAATGCAGATGTAGTATTCGATGAAAAGCATGAATACCCAGCAACGTTGTTCAACCAGAAGATTTACTTCGACAACTTCCGCATTGTTCCTAATGTATCAGAGGTTGTGTCTGATTTCCCAGAAGAATAACATTTAATAGCAATTAGTCATGAAAATAAATAAGATAATTCTTCCTGTAGCAGCGGTAGGTCTGCTGCTCACAGGATGTGACGATAGCAAGATGGAGTGGAATAGTCCTGAGGGACAGCTCCCGATTACTACAGAGGAGATTCCGCTTGCGGTCAAGGAGGCCATCGCCAATTATGATGACATCAAGACTTATGCCAATCAGTATACTCCAAATCTGATTGTCGGCCTTGGATTCAGTGCAGACATGTACATCAATAATACGTCATATGCTTCGGGCGCAACATATCGTGACCTTACAAATGCAAACTTCCAGATGGTTACGCCAGGCAATGCCATGAAGCATGATGCTATTGTTACAAATTCAGGTGCGATGAATTTCGCTACATTGGATAATATGCTTGATGCCATGGCAGAGAATCCTGACATGAAGCTCTATGGTCATAACTTCTTATGGCATACACAGCAGCGTCAGGCATACCTCAAATCACTTATTGCTCCAACACTTGTTGTAGAGAGTGACTCTAACATCGACCCTATGCTAGGTGGCGATGCAATGGACTTCAATGGCGGCACAACAGGCGGCTGGGGCTCATGGGGCTCAAACAAGCAGAGTGGTGAGGTTGTTGCAGGTGCAGGTGAGGATGGTTCTCCATGTCTCGTGCTTGCAAACAATGGCGACGGCAATGCATGGGAGGCACAGTGTGCTTATACATTTGACACACCGCTTGACCCGACAGTTGAATACACACTTCGCTTCAAAGCAAAATCTACAAGCGGAGCAGGTGAACTGCAGTTCCAGTATCAGAACGGCACTACCTATGGCTCACAGGGCGGATATAACTCTTTCACTGTGGGAACAGAATGGACAACATTCGAATATAGCTTCACACCATCTTATGAGGATGTAGACCGTATCATCTTCAACTTCGGTAAGGTTGGCGGCACATACTATATTGATGACATTGAGTTCGGAACAAAGGTTGAAGACCCAATGGACAATGTTCTGGTAGGTGATGCGAGCGACTTTGAAGGCGGCTCAACAGGTGGTTGGGGCTCATGGGGCTCAAACAAGGAGGATGCTGCAGTAGTTGCAGAGGCAGCCCACAGCGGAGAGTATGGACTCATGCTTAAGGCTGCAGCTGACGGCAATATGTGGGAAGCACAGAATGCTTATACATTCGATACTCCTCTTGATCCTAATTCTAAGTATATCATCCAGTTCTACGCAAAGTCATCAAATGCTGCCGGCACTCTTCAGTTCCAGTATCAGAATGGCACAAGCTACGGTTCTCAGGGTGGTTACAATGATTTCCCAGTAGGAACAGACTGGATACTCTGCGAGTATGAGTTCACACCAGCATACGATGATGTTGACCGTATCATTATTAACTTCGGTAAGGTTGGCGGCACATACTATATTGACGACATCAAGTTTGGCAAGGCTAAGAACCAGTCATCAGCAGCGAAGGGCGCAGTGATAAAGAAGAAGGCTCCAGCTGGACCGCAGAAGGCAAAGATGTATTACGTGATTAAGTCTGCCGAGGAGAAGCGTGAAGCACTGCTTGGTGCAATGGATACCTGGATTTCAGGCATGGCATCACATCTCAAGGAAAGAGGCGTAACACCTTACGGATATGACGTTATCAATGAGGCTATTGCAGACGGTTCAAACAAGGTTCGTGGTCTGAACGGAGTATTCGGTGGTTCTTGGAACGATGATAATGGTGTTACACAGTATGACTCAGCACCTACGGAGACAGAGGCGGAAGGTCTTAACCTCAATTGGGGTAACGGCCATTTCTACTGGGGCTACTTCATTGGTGAGGATTTCGCAGTCAAAGCCTTCCAGATGGCACGCAAGTACTTGCCAGCAGAAACAAAGCTGTTCTATAACGACTACAATCTGGAGACATCTCCATCTAAGCGTAAGGCAGTGATAGATTTCGTTAAATCTATTGATGCAGCTAACGGAGCTCCTATCGTTGATGGTATCGGAACACAGTGTCACCTTACACTTAATGTAGCGGCAGACGAGTCGTTCGACGAGCAGATAGAAGCATTCATGGCACTTGTAGAGGCATCTCTTACAGAGCTTGCTTCTACTGGCAAACTTGTTCGTATCACAGAGCTTGACATCTCTCTTGGCACAACAAGTCCTGCTAAGAACCAGTTGCAGGCTCAGTATGAAGCATACCGCCGAGTATTCGAGGCATACAAGCGCATTGTACCAGAGGCACAGCAGAGCGGTATCACAATCTGGACACTTACAGACCATGCTGATGAGCATGTATACTGGCTGCCAGACGAGTCTCCAAACCTCTTCGATGCTAACGGTCAGCGTAAGTGGGCTTACAAGGGCGTATGCGATGGTATCGCAGGCGAGGACCTTGGTCTGAAGTTCAACGGAGATGACTATAAGGCATGGTATGAGAAGAACAATACTGGCAACTTCTAAAAAGCCGGTATGACAGCATAAATAATGGAGCAGTAGGGGCTTGGCTCCCTGCTGCTCCTTTTGTTTACCATGTAAGCATGGCATGTATTCAGGCGATTCTGAACACATGGACGTATTGTTTGTTCTTGGCAGATAGTATGCATGATGGGCTGTGCTGCAGCAGAATGACTTGTTCAGGAAGCAAGGCTGTATGATGAATTTCTTCTGTTTGCCTTCGGTTTATTCATGAATGCTGCCGTCTATGCTATATCTCTCAGGTAAGGCAGACAGTAGCGGCAAGGAGCAATGCGGTAGGCTAGAGGGGACTGCCCGCCATGGTATACCTCCATCTGTAAGCACAAATAACACAAACGAGAGTGCCACGCATGGTAAGACTATTTGCGGAATACTCATTATAGTAAAAACAATCACAACACAAGAAAGAAAAATATGTCACAAGATACAAAAGGTTTCTATAAACTAAGCTGGTTGCAGCGTATTGGATTTGGTTCAGGCGATTTGGCTCAGAATCTTATCTATCAGACCATCTGCATGTACCTGCTATTCTTCTATACTGACATCTATGGTCTTGATGCAGGCACAGCTGCCACGATGTTCCTTATAGTGCGTCTGATAGACGTTCTGTGGGACCCTCTCGTCGGAACGTATGTCGACAAGCATAATCCACGCTGGGGCAAATATCGTTCATATCTCATTCTCGCAGGCCTTCCGCTGACAGGTCTTGCTATCCTTTGCTTCTGGAACGGATTCTCTGGCTCGCTGCTCTATGCTTACGTAACATACGTCGGGTTATCAATGCTCTACACGCTTATCAATGTGCCATACGGAGCGCTTAACTCTTCGCTGACACGCGATACGCATGAGATAACCGTGCTGACGTCAGTACGTATGTTCATGGCCAACTGTGGCGGACTCGCAGTTAGTGCGGGTGTGCCAATTATTGTGGCTATGCTTGCTGCGCCAAAGGGCGAACTGCCATTAGAAATGGCCCTCTTCATGGGTTTAGGCTCTCTGCCTTCATTCATATTCATGCCACTTGTGCCAGCCATAAAGCGCAAGGTGGGCAAGAAGAACATGTTCTATATCTTCCTTTCGGTAGCCATCGCAGGCATGCTGATGCTTTATGTGATAAGCAAGATTGGTACGGTGCAGGAGAACATCATACTTGTTTATATAGCCCAGTTCATCAAGTCGACAGGCGTGATTGTAGCGACAGGCTATATGTGGGCGTTGATTCCTGAGGTAATCTCTTACGGCGAATATACAACAGGCCGCCGCATTTCCGGTATAGTGAATGCTCTTACAGGCATTTTCTTCAAGGCCGGCATGGCAATGGGCGGTGTAGTGCCAGGTGCAGTTCTCGCATGGACAGGCTATCAGGCGGCAGCGCAAGACGCCAGTACTCTGCCAAAGGATTCTGACGCATGGTTCTACACCATGCTTATCTATGCCCTCGTAGGCTTAGCGCTGCTGATATTCTGTTTCACACAGACCAAGGAGCGTGTTGTCATGGATGAGAGTGAGACCAAGAACGTGAAGGTCAGCGACCTGTGGATGGAATTCTTCCACAACCGTCCTCTGCGTGTCGTGGCGCTGTTCTTTATCACAGCTTTCGCCATGATGTCTGTGGGCAATGCAGCAGGAGCATACTTCATGAATAACCTTGAGGCTCAGACTCCGCTGGCACAGGAAGGCATCCGCTGGCTTGTGTGCATCATTCCAGCCATTCTGCTGCTCGTAGCCATGTTCATAATATCTAAATATGAGCTGACAGACGAGAAAATTGACCAGATAAACCTTGAAATAGAAAGACGCAATGCATAAGAGAAATATCATAATATCATTCCTCCTCGGTCTGACACTCGCATCGTGCAGCACCCAGAAGGAGCCAGCAATCAGAGACAGCTTCCCTTACACTATAGGCGCAGCGCTCAGTGTTGATGTGTTTACCGGTGCCAATCCTATGGCAGACAGCATAGTGACCAAACACTACAGCAGTATCGTAGCCGAGAACTGCATGAAGAGCATGAATATCCATCCTGAGCGCGACAGATTCTTCTGGGATGAGGCTGACCAGTTCGTAAAGTATGGTGAAGACCGTGGCATGGAGATAATCGGCCACTGCCTTGTATGGCATTCGCAGTGCTCGCCATGGTTCTGTGTTGACGAACGCGACAGTCTTGTCAGCAAGGAGGAGCTTACAGCCCGTCTGCGTGAGCACATCCATGCTATTGTAGGCCGCTATAAGGGCAGAATACATGGCTGGGATGTTGTCAACGAGATGGTAGAAGACGACGGCTCGCTCCGCCAGTCGCAGTTCTGCAAGATACTTGGCGAGGAATACATCTATCTTGCGCTGCAGTTTGCCCATGAGGCCGACCCTGATGCCATGCTCTTCCTCAACGACTATTCCATGAATAAGCCAGGCAAGCGTGACACCTATGTGCGCATAATAAAGGAGGCTAAGAAGCGCGGGCTGCGCATTGATGCCATCGGAATGCAGAGCCACATGGGCATGGATTATCCTGACTGGAAGGAGTTCGAAGAGAGCATAAAGGCATATATAGGCAGCGGTGTGAAGGTTATGTTCACAGAGGTCGACATGAATATGCTGCCAACAGTATTCGAAGGCGCTAATATCAGCGACAAGGCAGAGTACGATGCAAAGATGAATCCTTATGTGAAGGGCGTTCCGGCAGATGTCAGCCAGAAGTGGAACGAGCGCATGAAAACCTTCTTCTCTATCGTGAAGAAGTATGAGAAGGATGTCATCCGTGTATGCTCATGGGGTGTTACCGACGGCGACTCATGGCTTAACAACTGGCCAATGAAGGGACGCACCAACTATCCGCTGTGGTTCGACCGTGACGGACGCATGAAACCATTCATGCAGGAGCTAATCCTTAATCACGAAACAGACAAGAATAAATAAACTAAAAAAACATATACATTATGGAAGGCAAACACTATCTTGTACCTAACGACTACATGGCCGATCCGTCGGTGCATGTGTGGAACGGTAAACTATACATCTACCCATCGCACGACTGGGAGTCAGGCGTTCCAGAGAACGACAATGGCGATCACTTTAATATGAAGGACTACCATGTATTCTCTACTGACGATATCGAGGCATTCCCGGACAAACCGCTCACCGACCATGGCGTTGTCCTTACAGTTGACGATATTCCATGGGCAGGCCGCCAGCTATGGGACTGCGATGTGCAGGAGAAGGACGGCAAATACTACATGTATTTCCCTCTGAAAGACCGCAATGACATCTTCCGTTTCGGTGTGGCTATAGCCGACAAGCCAGAGGGCCCGTTCATTCCTCAGCCAGCGCCGATGAAGGGTTCTTACTCTATTGATTCAGCGGTGTTCAAGGACGACGATGGCCAGTACTATTTCTATTTCGGCGGTATCTGGGGCGGACAGTTGCAGCGCTATAAGGATAACAAGGCACTCGAGAATGCATATCTGCCTGAAGGCGACGAACCTGCCCTCCCTTCGCGCGTGGCGCGTCTTGCTGATGATATGCTTGAGTTTGCTGAAGACCCACGTCCTGTTGTTATAGTCGATGAGAACGGCGAGCCTCTCAAGGCTAATAATCCGTATAGATTCTTCGAGGCAAGCTGGATGCACAAGTACAACGGCAAGTATTACCTGTCGTATTCTACAGGCGACACACACTATATCTGCTATGCCACAGCAGACAATCCTTATGGCCCATTCACATATCAGGGCGTTGTGCTGACACCAGTGAAGGCTGGATGGACCACCCATCACTGCATAGTGGAGTTCAAGGGTAAATGGTATTTGTTCCATCATGATTCTGTTCCTTCTGGCGGAAAGACATGGCTTCGCTCGCTGAAAGTGTGCGAACTGCATCATAATGCCGACGGAACAATCGAAACTATTGAAGGATAATCTTCCTGCCCGCCATGCCAGGCTCTCTGTCTGAAGTAGACTGATGCTCCTTTTATGAATGCCAGATACTGAGCCATACCTTTGTATCTTGCAGAAGCTCAGGCAGCAGAACCAGGATACGGAGCTGATATGCGTAATTCCTGACGCGGAAAGATAATATATATAACTGAAAGTGCGGCAGCGGATGCCATCATAACATCCGCTGCCGCACTTTTTTTGTCTTTGTCTCTTGTTTTCTGTAAAATGGAAAATAAAACTTCACCTTGCATTTTTGTGACATTCTGTTATGAAAACACGGGGTTTGCTAACAGATTTTCTTAAAAACTGTTAACCTTTGCGCTGGTTTCTGAAAAGTAGCGAATGAGCATGCAAGAAGTAGCGAATGAGCATGTCAGAAGTAGCGAATGGGACGCTAAAAAGTAGCCTTTCATTTTGTCACTTTATGCTTGCCTTCTGCTAACCTTCTGCTGTCGCTTCCGCCGTCAGCTGAATATGCTTCTCAGACACGTTATGCTATTGTTCCTCGCCAGGCATGCTTCAGTCTGCATTTCAGTCTGCTTCCTGTCTATAGCAGTTCAGGGAGAGTAAACAGTTTCTGCGAGTTTGAGCCCTTAATGAGAATGCAGCGGTCGGCAATATCCTCTGCAGCAATGGCACGTTTCACCTCTTCTACGTCGGCAAACTGCTGGAAAGGGTGTGCTATGCGTGCAAACTCGCTGCCCACGAGCCATACGTCAGAAATGCCTGTGGCTATGATTGTCTCCACAACTTTCTGATGCTCAGCCACTGAGACATCGCCCAGCTCACCCATGCTTCCCAGTATCATCATCTTGTGTTCTGCCTTCATGGAAGAGAAATTGCTGAGTGCGGCAGCCATAGATGTAGGGTTAGCGTTGTATGCATCTACCACCAGGCGGTTGCGTTCTGTGACGGTGAGCTGTGAACGGTTGTTTGATGGAGTATACTGTGCCAGCGCATGACATATCTGCTCGTCGCTCAGTCCGAGACTTACTCCTATTGCCGCCGCCGCCAGCATGTTGTAGATATTGTAGTCGCCGATGAGTTTTGTCTGTACATTATGAGTCTCGCCGCCCGCTCTGTGCCATGTGAATGAGAGGAACGGAGCGCATTCGCCAGTCTCACCGGTCACGAGCAGTCCCTCGGCAGGCTGTGTGCCGTACTTTATGAGGGTGAGCCCGCCAGCCATATTGAGCAGATGTTCGTTCTCAGCATGGATGAAGACAGTGTCGTTGGAGCGGCGCAGGAAGTCGTAGAGCTCGCCCTTTGTACGTACTACGCCCTCAAAACTGCCGAATCCTCCGAGGTGCGCACGACCTACATTGGTTATTATTCCGCAGTCAGGTTCTGCTATCTCCGCCAGTGTTTTAATCTCCCCAGGATGGTTCGCCCCCATCTCTATCACGGCTATCTCATGCTCGGCAGTCAGTCGCAGCAGAGTCTTTGGCACCCCGATGTGGTTGTTCAGATTCCCCTGGGTATACAGCACGTTGTATTTCTCTGCCAGTACGGCGGCTATAAGCTCCTTCGTAGTGGTCTTGCCGTTTGTGCCTGTTATGCCTATTATGCGTGTGCCGAGCTGCTTGCGATGATGGTTTGCCAGTTTCTGCATGGTTTCCAGGACGTTGTCCACTTTTATTACGCGTGGATTGCCTGCTGTGCTGTCGTCTGTCTCGTCAACAATGGCATACTGGCATCCGTTCTCCAGAGCCTGCAATGCAAATTTGTTACCGTTGAAAGTCTCGCCCTTCAGAGCGAAGAATATGCTGTCCGCCGGACAGTTGCGTGTGTCGGTGGTAATAACCGGATGTTCGCAGAATAGTTTGTATAATTCAGTGATTGTCATTGTCTTTTATGCTGATAAGTCATTCCCTTGCGCCCTGCACTCTCAGCTTTCCGCATGCAGATGAGCTCTTTGCTTCATGCGGCTCAGATGTGCCAACGCTTCTTTTCAATGCAAAATTAAGAATTATTTTCTAATTATATAATGTTTTGTCGCAAAAATAATGTAATTTTGCACGAAAGAAAATAAGAAAACGAGTTGACAGGTTAATACAGGGAAACGAGTCGGCACGTCAAACAGGAATGTCCGCATGTTATATAAACTTAGCACAAGTAGCAGACAATGGTCAATAACAGAGCCGCAGGTAATGGGGATACTCAATTGCACGCCCGACTCTTTCTATTCCGCTTCGCGCAATCTGCGTGAGCGAGACATCGCTTTTTGTGTTGAGCGCATGGTGGATGAGGGTGCATCGATAATTGATGTGGGCGGTGTGTCTACACGCCCTGGTGCATGCATAGCCAGCGAGCAGGAGGAGATGCATCGTCTTCGCACGGCATTGGCAGCTGTGCGCAAGGCCCTTCCTGATACGATACTCTCTGTCGATACGTTCCGCCCTGATGTGGCGCGCATGGCAGTGGAGGAGTTTGGTGCTGACATCATAAACGATGTGAGTGAAGGCGGTGAGGCTTATCAGGCGGAGCAGGAGGCTGGGACGGATGAAGGCCGCTGTCATGCCCATGGCATTATAGCTGAGGTGGCGCGACTCGGAGCAGCATACGTGCTGATGGCCATTCAGCCCACGCTGGCAAAGACTCTCTCCGCTTTCCAACAGAAGGTCTGCTTGCTGCAGGCGCATGGTGTAAGGAGCATCATACTCGACCCAGGCTATGGCTTCGGGAAGGACCTCAGACAGAACTATGCCTTGATGTCATCACAGCAGGCTATAGCTGAACTGTTTCCTGATATGCCTCTGCTTGTCGGAGTGTCGCGTAAGCGGATGGTATGGCAGTTGCTTGGCTGTACGCCCGAGGAAGCCTTGAATGGCACGACGGCCCTTCACATGGCGGCGCTGGCGCATGGTGCAGCCATACTGAGGACGCATGACGTGAAGCAGGCTGCAGAGACCATACGCATATACCAGCAGTTAGCTAATGGATAGGTAAGGGGGCAGGCTGTAATGCTCCGTTCTGTATCTCTGAAATTAGAGTCGTTATTTTTATAAATAGTTCAGAAAACATATCAAAACATAATACCGTGTTTATTGAAATATCACCTAAGGACATAATAGACATAATTCTTGTCGCCCTATTGCTATACTATGTGTTCCGCCTTATGCGGGAGTCACGTTCTCTGAATGTGTTCATAGGCATTATGGTCTTTGTCATCACCTGGCTGTTTGTGAGCCAGGTGCTTGAGATGCGTCTGCTTGGAAGCATACTCGACAAGCTCGTTTCGGTCGGAGTGCTTATTATTATAGTGCTCTTCCAGGATGAGATAAGGCGTTTCCTCTATTCGCTTGGCGCGCATCAGCGCTTTGCTGCAATCTTGAAAATATTCGGTTCAAAGCATGCTTCGAAGCATGTAGACAAGACCAGCATCATGCCTGTCGTTATGGCTTGCATGAATATGGCGCGTCAGAAGGTAGGCGCACTGATTGTAATAGAGCGAAATATTTCGCTGGATGATATAATTGCCACTGGCGATACTATCGATGCTAACATCAATCAGCGTCTGATTGAGAACATATTCTTCAAGAATTCACCGCTGCATGATGGAGCAATGATAATCCGTAGAAAACGTATATGCGCAGCAGGCTGCATTCTGCCGGTGGCCCACGATATGAAGATACCGAAGGAACTTGGTTTGCGCCATCGTGCTGCGCTCGGCATCTCGCAGGACTCAGATGCCATTGCTATAATATGTTCTGAGGAGTCTGGCAGAATATCTGTAGCCATGAAGGGCGAGTTCCAGTTGCGTCTCTCTGCAGAAAAGTTAGAGGCTATACTGACAAAGGAACTGCTGGAGAAGGAGTAGCTGCCAAATCGGCGAAACCAACAGAGTACAGAGCACAAAGAGCAGATAACAGAGTACAGAGAATTCTGAGAGTAAGCGAGAGTGGAAGGCAGGCGTGCTTGCACTATGCCGAGCGGAAGCAGAATCGGCGAAAGCCAAAGGAGAAACGAGAAAAATACAACATAGACACTGATGAAGAAGAGAAAATACCGTATCCGGTGGGGACGCATGGCGATGTTGCTTGCTGCACTGACAGCCGTTGGCATCGCCATTTACTATGCTATAGTAGGTATAGCGGCGTTCATTGCCTGGATTATAGGAATGATAGAAGGATTGTTTGAGGATGAAACACCCCGAAAGCCTAAGGTGACGGTGGTGGTTACAAAGCAGCAGCAGGCAGAAACAGATGCTATGACAGCAAGAGTAGACAGCTTCATGGCTCTCCCCACACGATTAGACAAAAACAAGATAGCGGTTGCGGTATATGATCTGACCACACGCAAACCAGTGTATTCGTATCATGCGGACAGGCTTATGGTGCCTGCTTCGTGCATGAAGATTCCTACAGCCATAGCTGCGCTGAAGACGTTAGGCATGGAACACAAATACCAGACCTCGCTCCATATGAGTGGTACGCTTAAGAATGACACGCTCTTCGGCACGCTCCTGCTGAATGCAGAGGCAGACCCTGTGATGCAGACCCTTATGCCGCTGTGTGAAAAACTGCGTCAGAAAGGAGTCAGACATGTCAGGGGAGATGTTCGCGTCAATCTGGCTTTGAAGGACAGACTGCTTGGCCACCCTTCTTCCAAGTCGTGGGACATACCCTACAACCGCACGCCGCTTCTTCTGAAAGGCACACGTTTTGTAACTGCACATCTGCTGGCTACGCTACGCTCGGCAGGAGTTACGTACAGGAAAGACACCACGGTCAGTCATCAGGGAGAGTTTCAACTCGTGGCGACAGCAACAAATACGTTGCAGGATGCCATCATCCCGATGATGAGAAACAGTTCGAACATCTTCGCTGAGGCAGTCTTCTATCATCTCGACTGGAAGCAGAAGCTGGCCGCAGGGCAGCAGAAATGGAACATAGAGCATACCGTTGAGAAATACTGGCGCAAGGAATGGCAGAGCGACAGCACTCTGCTGAATGGTCGTTTCGTGTTCAATGACGGCAGCGGACTCTCTCCGCACAACCGTCTGAACGCCGCATCGCTTATCGATATGCTCTGCCAGGCGTATGACGACAAGCCTCTGCGCGACTATCTCATTAACCGTGCGCTTGCCACTCCAGGCAATGAGAGGCGCGGCTCGCTCCTGTCGAGAATGTCGCAGGCTGAATTCCGTGGCAGGATATACTGCAAGACAGGCACCATGACCACCATCGGCGCTTCATCACTTGCAGGATATATATGCGGCAGCGACGCCCATTGGTATGCCTTCGCCATAATAAATGCCGATTCGCCTGTAGCAGAATCTCGTCTTTTCCAGGACAAGCTATGCAGGATGATGATGAAAAAGAAAAAGGGAAACTGATTTCCTTATGGCAGCAGTGATAAGCGGACACCGCCTTCCATCTGCTGCGACAGACGCCAATGAGTGTAATATTACCGCTGGACATACCCGAATATATACGCAAGGAGAATAAATATAGCGAAAAAAATGCCACAGGAACAGACAAACATACGTGAGCGGCAGCGGACTGATATTAAGGAGCCGCAGCGATACATAGTGACAATACATAACGACGACTTTACTACCATGGAGTTCGTGGTCAAGGTCCTTGTGACCGTGTTCTTCAAAACCATGGCTGAGGCAGAATCCCTGATGCTTAGAGTCCATCGTACTGGCAAGAGCGTGGTGGGAGTTTACACTTATGACATAGCCCATTCAAAGGTGAAGAAAGCCACGGAGATGGCTCGCAACGAGGGCTTCCCGCTGCGTCTGACTTTAGAACCAGAGAAATAGAGTGCAGGCAGGAAGCCTGCTGAACGAATAATGACGAGAAAAACAATAATGATTATATGCCAAATATAGAGCAAAGTGAGCGTGTGCAGGCGCTTGAAAATGATGTAATCCGGTATGCTAAATACCGTCGGCATGAGTTTTGCATGCCAGAGCATCTGCTGTATGTTCTGCTTCTGGACCCACTCTTCCTTGGAACGCTCGCATATTATTGCAATGTGGAAAGTGTCAAGGATAAGCTTATGATACAGCTTGATGAAACAGAGACCGTGCCGTCAGAGGTGGACGATTATAGTCCAGAGCCATCGGAACTGATGATAGGCTTATATCACATAGCCTGCGCACATGTTATACATAGTGCGGCAGACGCTCTTGATGTGCCGCATTTGGTTGTCGCGCTGCTATCGCTCAAGGAATCTTGGGCCGCTTATCTGCTTAACGATGCGCTTGGCGATAAGACAACAGAATTCATCAGCCAGATAGTCTCCATATATGAGTGTGACTATTTCGAGGGGCAGATTGAAGATGAAATGGAGGTTGATGATAATGAGTATTCATCCAGTACAGACCAGTGGCGCAAATATGTGACCTGCTTGAACGACATTTCTTCTGCATTCAAACCTCTGATAGGCAGGGAGAAGGAGTTAGAGAGAACAATCCAGATACTCTGCCGTAAGGATAAGAATAATCCTCTTCATGTAGGCGAACCTGGCGTAGGAAAGACAGCTTTGGTGCACGGTCTGGTGTCACGCATAGTCAGCGGCGCTGTGCCAGAGAATCTGAAACCGTGCAAGGTGTATCTTTTTGACATAGGAACGATACTTGCTGGCACCCAGTTCCGTGGCGATTTTGAGCGCAGGATAAAGCTGGTCATGGATGGCATAGAGGAAGAAGGCAACGGCATCGTCTATATTGACGAGATACACAACTTGGTTGGTGCCGGCCAGACAGGCGAGGGAGCGATGGATGCTTCAAACATGCTGAAGCCGTATCTTGAGCAGGGTGGCATCCGATTCATCGGCTCCACGACATACGATGAGTATAACCGCCACTTCTCAAAGCATAAGGGTGTTGTGCGCCGCTTCCTTCAGATGGACCTTGCGGAGCCGTCAGTAGATGAGACAATAAGTATACTCCACGGGCTGAAAGAAAGCTACGAGAAGTTCCACGGGGTAGAATACACTGACGAAGCCATAGCATACGCCGTGCGTCAGAGTGCGAAATACATCAACGACCGCTATCTGCCAGACAAGGCTATCGACCTTATTGATGAGGCTGGAGCCGCAGCCCGCCTCTCTGATTCTGCAGAGAAAGTGGTGCAGATAACGCAGACGCAGATAGACACCGTGCTTCAAAAGATATGCAAGATAGACGCCGTGGCACTGAAGGAAGACAACAACGACAGTCTGGAGAATCTTCGTGAACGAATCCAGTCGAAGATATACGGGCAGGATGAGGCAGTCAGCCAGGTGGTTGAAGCAATCCAGATGTCGAAGGCCGGGCTGCTTGACGACGGCAAACCATTGGCCAGCCTGCTGTTTGTTGGCCCTACGGGCGTCGGCAAGACAGAAGTGGCGCGGGTCCTCTCCCAGGAGCTCGGTATCCAGCTGGTGCGCTTTGATATGAGCGAATACACCGAGAAGCATACCGTGGCCAAGCTTATCGGCTCGCCAGCAGGATATGTGGGATACGAAGATGGCGGCCTTCTGACTGATGCTATACGCAAGACACCGAACTGCGTGCTGCTGTTAGACGAGATAGAGAAGGCGCATCAGGACATATACAATATACTCCTGCAAGTGATGGACTATGCCAGCCTGACGGACAACCGTGGCAGAAAGGCCGACTTCCGCAATGTCGTGCTGCTTATGACAAGCAATGCCGGAGCGCAGTATGCAGGCCAGCGCATAGGATTTGAACCTGCGGGAAGCCGTGGCGAGGCTATGATGAAGCAGGTGAAGCGTGTGTTCAAGCCCGAATTCCTTAACCGCTTGTCGGGTACGGTGATATTCCATGACATGGATATGCATATGGCTGGACTAATTCTTGACAAGAAACTGCGCGAGCTGCAGACGAAACTTGCTGCGCGAAATGTTACAATGTCGCTTGCCGATGATGCCCGTGAGTATCTCTTGCAGAAAGGCTTCACGCAGGAATATGGCGCACGTGAGATAGACCGTGTGCTCTCCCGTTCCCTCAAGACTATGCTCATGCATGAGATACTGTTCGGCCGACTGAAGTCTGGCGGAGAGATTACGATAACATTAGCTGATATAAAAGAAAGGAGCAGCGTGTGATATTCGGAATTAGTGATGACGACTTGTGGTTCCCTAATCCGTATCTTGGCGATGAAGACGGATTGTTAGCCGTTGGCGGTGACTTAAGCGTAGAGCGCCTTCTGCTGGCATACAGCAACGGAATATTCCCGTGGTATTCATTCCGCGACAGCGATATGTGCCATTGGTACTGTCCCCTTTCACGCTTCGTCATTTTTCCTGACGAGATACATGTGTCCCATTCCATGCGCACTCTTATGAACAAGGGCGTCTATGACGTTACGTTCAATGAAGATTTCCATGGCGTGATAAGGAATTGCAGCCAGCTGCGAATCGACGAAAAGGGTGCATGGCTCGGCCCTGACATGATAGAGGCATACACCCGCCTGCATGAGCTGGGCTGCGCAGCGAGTGTCGAGGTGTGGGAGAAAGACAGCGAGGCGCAGGGTTGTGCCCGCCATCTTGTCGGCGGACTGTATGGCGTGGTCATCGGTGCGGTGTTCATTGGCGAAAGCATGTTCTCTTTGGTACCAAGCGCAAGCAAGCTCGCACTTATACATCTGGCACAGACGATGCGTGCGAATGGCGGCATAATGATAGACTGCCAGTTAGAGACACCGCATCTGAAGAGCATGGGCGGCAGACACATCCCGTATGAGGAGTACATGAAGATTATGCGTCGCGCTTCAAACAGACATGACGCTCCCAAACCTGTTCAGCAGGCGGAGAGAGAATAAGGATATTTACGGATACTCCTATAGGTGGAGGATAAACGAATCAGGCGGTCAGACATGCGTGTCTGACCGCCTGATTCGTTTATGTGATATATGCGTTGTAAACAGGCATGAGTTTTCTATGAAAATCCCATATCCATATCGCCAGAATCATCATGCGATACTTCAGAAATGCTTCTTTTTGCTGTTTTACCAACAAAAAACATTGAATAGTCAGCTGATTTGTAGCAGATAGCAATACCATTAGGTGCATGTAGCATGGTCAAAAGCTACTTCTTGCATCGTCATTCGTAGTTTTTCAGCCCGTCATTCACAGCCTTTTGCGGTGAAACCTGTGCTGATTAGATGCTTCTTCCTGTGTAACTATCAGTGTAACAAATGCTTACCGCAAATACGTTTTCCTTGCGATATTTCTCGGCTCCATTGCTTCTGAAATCCTACAGCCGATTCTCACGCGTTAAGAAATGTAAAGTTTTCTTAATGCGCAATCTGTGTTCCATGTGTGGCAAGCCTGCCGGCATAGTGGCGTAAATGCCGTTGTGATGCTCTGCCGGGCAGGGGGCGGAATGATGGCCGCTAATTATTCGCAATGCTATGTCCAGCCCTCCGGCTCCCAGCCATGAAGCAGTAGCCTGCTTTCTTACTTAAACCAGTCTGGTCTTGACTCGTCAGCCAGGACCTTCTCTATGGCGTAGTCGTCAGCATTAATCTGCTTAGCCCATGCCACACGCTGCGAGAGGTCAATCTGGTTGCCGTCGTAGTCGTAGTTGTCAGCCTCGCCGTAGAAAGCAGTCTTCTCGTTTTCTACACGTCCCCAGTTATGCCATCCTACCGGATTGATGAAGTCGCCCATTGTACATCCTATGAACACGGTCTTTGCATATGGTCGCCATGGACGTCCGAGGTATACGCCTTCGGTCACAGACTTCTCTGCAGTGATGCGGCAGAAGCGGAACACGTAGCCATACGCTGTGCCTTGCAGTGTTGATGCTGCTGTTATGTAGCCGTGTCGCAGGCAGTGTATGTGGCAGTTGTCGAAGAATGCTGTTGATGAGCCGAAGATGAAATCGACGGTTCCTTCTATGTAGCAGTTCCTGTATAGCTGCTTTGACTGTTTACCGTATGTGTACAGCGTGTCTTGGAATCCCTTGAACTTGCAGTTGATGAAAGCGGCACGGTCGCCAGCTACAAACATCGCTACAGCCTGTCCTACTGGTCCTGCGGTATTGGCGAATGTTATGTTCTCTGCGCGGAAATCGTTGCCGTAGACATAGAAGGATGAAGAACCTGATGTGCCGAGATTCTCGCCGAAGCGACTCAGTTTCTGGGCATAGTCGTCATACTGTATGACAGTGGCGTCGATGTTCTCGCCTATAAGAGTTATGTGTCGCTTGCTTTCAGCCAGCACGACCTTCTCCTTGTACACGCCCTTTGCAACGAATATTCGTGTCTCCGCCTTGCGGTAGTCTGGCACGGCATCGATGGCAGCCTGAATAGTCTTGAACATGCCGCTGCCGTCTTGCGCTACTGTGAAATCGAATTTCTGCTTGTCTGCGTGGCTTGCTATAGCCATGCAGAGCATGAATGCTAATGCTAAAGTCTTCTTCATTTTATTATTTATGTTTCAGGTTAGTAATTCTTCTTTCAGTTTTCAGTTTTGGCTTTCGCCGATTCTGCTCTCGCTCGGCAGATATTGAGTAAACTCATCCCTGCTCTCACTTACTCGCAGAATTCCGTTTTTCTCTTTTCTCTTTCCTCTTGTTTAGTAACGGTATAGTCTGAAATGCTGTATCTGCCATTGGCTGACAGGTATTCGCACGTGTCTGCCCTGATGAGTCTGGTCGCCAGAGAGATGCCGCAGGGTATGCTGCACGCCGTCTCTGTATTCCACTTCCTCGCATGCCGCCAGCCCTATGCGTTCTCCGTCCTGCGGTGTTTCGCCCTTTATACGCTCCTTCTCGTATGTTATGACCACGCCGCTTCCTATGACCACATAGTCCTCTTTGCCCTGACGTATGATGATACACCCCGCTTCTGGCCATTCAGCAGACTTTGCGCCAGGCTCCCATCCGAGTGAGTAGCTGTGGCGTATGGTGAGGCGTATGCCGTCAGCGGTAGTGAAGGATGTTTCGCGCATGTCGTTGTCGAGCAGCACGCCGCGTATATCTTCAGTTCCCTGATGCTCAAGTATAAGGTGTTCTGTCTGCCGTAGCAGCCTGTAGCTTGCCACGAGCGGTGCCAGTGCAGATGCTTTCTGCGAGAAGAGATTCAGCTGGTCGTCCTTCGCCAGGTCGTCCTTCGTCAGATTGGCGTTAGAGGCTGAGGATGATGCTCCTGTGTAATCCTCTATGCTGAAAGGGCAGAACCCCATGGCATCGTGCTCGCCAAAGGCATACAGCGCACGCACTCCGTCCTGGTCTTCCAGGCGAATCTCCGGTATGAAAAGAGGGTTATGCGTGTATGGCACATCTGCATTCGGCATATGATAGCGGGCAGTCCAGTCGCGGAATCCCTTGTCGTAGAGGTCGAGAGCCATAACATCAATGGACGGTGCGCCGCACTTCCATATATCAGCCAAATGAGCCAGCGGACCGCCCGACGGATATTCGCCCGGCTTGCGGTTGCGGCTGTTCAGTGCAACGTTCACGTACATGGGCAGATTGTATATGCTCCGCCCTGCCAATGCCATCTGTTCAACATACACAGCGTATGTCCATGCCTGGAACATCTCCTCTGTGTACATATCATCGCCGAACATCTCGGGCCAAGTGCCGTGCTTTGTCGTGCGCAGCTTTGCAGCGATGTGCGGATGCAGTTTCTTTGTGTTTCGTTTTATATAGTCATAGAAAGCCTGCGGTACAGGACTGTTGTACATCTTTGTAGCATCGGCAGAGTAGTCGCGCGGCACGTCAATCATTCCTATTTCGTTCTCCACCTGCATCATGATGACCGTCTGTTCGCGGCTGTCATAGTCGCGTATGAACTCCATCAGGCGGCAGAATGCCTTCTTGTCGGCTGCAAGCACATTAGCTGATAGCGAGCTCGCCTCCTCTACAGGCCTGCCGTTCAGGGCATGAGCGCGAGGGAACCGCCTCGTATCACGCTTAAACCACTCCGGCGCATAGCAGCTCATGCTGTTCTTCCATGCGCCAAACCACAGGAACACCACCTTCAGATTGTTGCGTCGAGCCTCGTCTATCACATTCTTTACGGTAGAGAAATCAAATGCACCTTCTTCTGGTTCTACCAGATGCCAGTAGGCCGGAGCGAGCACAGTGTTAAGCCCCATGGCTTGCAGCTTAGGGAATATGCGCTGGCAGTCGGCAAGAGTTGTTGCGGAAGAGTTTCCCAGTTCGCCGCCAATCATCAGCATGCGCTTTCCGTTTGCCTCTATCTGTACAGCCGTTCCTTTCTTAACCAGCCGCGGCTGGGCTGAGAGAGAGAGGGCAGAACACAGCAGCAAGAGTGTTGAGATTATAGTTAGTCGTATCATAGTCGTATTGTTTGTTCGGGCTATCTTATGCAAAGATACAAGTTTTTTTTGATATCTCGTTGCATAATATATAAGAAATTACAATTTATGGTATAAAAAGAAAGTGCAGGACGCGCTATTGCTTGCATATTAAGGAAAAATATGCTAACTTTGCAAGGAATATAACTAAAATCCTAAAAACATGAAGAAGAGTCTGGTTTTACTGACGGCAATGCTTTCTTTCGCTGTCTGTGCAGATGCAGCCAACGACGGACATGAGCTTTGGCTGAGCATGGAGCGTAATGCTGCGGCAGCATCTGTAACGGTGGAGGGAAAGCCGTTGAGCAAAAACAATATAGTGCAGACAGCAGCGGAAGAGTTGCGTGCATACTGGAAAGGCGATGATGTGGTTATGGCTCTGGGGAATGCGGACGTCGGCGATGATGGCTTCTGCGTGGTGAGAGAGAATGGCAGGATTCGTCTGACAGCAAGAAACGCCAGCGGACTGCTTTACGGCGCATACGACATGCTGAGGAAACAGCAGCAGAATCCGTGCGGAAAGGCTTTGCTGAGAGACACCATGTATAGACAGACGCCTGCAAATGAACTGAGAATACTTAATCATTGGGATAATCCTAACGGGACGGTGGAGCGCGGATATGCTGGCCGCAGCATATTCTGGAAGGAGAACGGAATGGCTGACCTTTCAGTAATAAAGGATTACGGACGCGCTAATGCATCTGTGGGAATAAACGCTGCTGTGCTCAATAATGTCAACGCTAAGCCTCTGATGCTCAGCAGAGGCAAGCTGCAGGAGACAAAGCGCATAGCCGATGCATTGCGCCCATACGGCATAAAGGTGTTCCTTTCCGTGAATTTCGCATCGCCAAAGGTACTGGGAGGGCTGCCAACTGCTGACCCGCTCGATGCTAAGGTGAGGCAATGGTGGCAGAGGAAGGTAAAGGAGATATACCGTATGATTCCTGACTTCGGAGGCTTTCTCGTAAAAGCTAACTCTGAGGGGGAGCCTGGACCGATGGACTACGGACGCTCACATGCTGACGGAGCGAACATGCTGGCTGATGCTCTGAAGCCTTATGATGGCATTGTTATGTGGCGCGCCTTCGTCTATTCGCCTTCTGGAGACGACCGTGCGTCGCAGGCTTATGATGAGTTTATGCCGTATGACGGGCAGTTCCGTGATAATGTCATTATTCAGATAAAGAACGGACCGATAGATTTTCAGCCGCGTGAACCAGCATCGCCGCTATTCTTCAGCATGAAGAAAACAAGCATTATGCCAGAACTGCAGATTACACAGGAATATCTCGGGGAGAGCATACATGCCTGTTTCCTCGCTACAATGTGGCGGGAATTCTTCGATACACTGGCTCCTTACAGTGTGAAATATGACGCAATAGCTGGTGTGGCAAACATCGGCGACTCGCATAAATGGTGCGGCTCAGACATGGCACAGGCTAACTGGTATGCCTTCGGACGCATGGCTTGGGATGAAGACTTGACGGCTGAGACTGTTGCCAAGGAATGGACAGCACTCACCTTCCACACCGACAGTGAGTTCGTGGAGAGAATGTCACGCATGATGTGCAGCACACGCGAGAGCGTCGTGAAGTATATGATGCCGCTTGGGCTGCACCATATCTTTGCCGGCGGACATCACTATGGCCCTGAGCCATGGTGCGATCCGCAGGGATGGCGTGAAGACTGGAAACCGAAATACTATCATAAGGCCTCTGCGCAAGGCATAGGATTTAACCGTACGGATAAGCCTGATATGACAGGCCGTATGGGGTCGGGCAATACACGGCAGTATCCTGACGCTCTATATGAACTATATAATAATGTAGAGACCTGCCCCGAGCCGCTGCTGCTGTGGTTCCATCATTTGCCTTGGAATCATCGCATGCATTCAGGCGAGACGCTTTGGGAGGCTTTATGCCGCAAGTATGATGAAGGAGTGAGAGAGGCTGAGGCGTATGTCGTATTCTGGAATGAATACGCCAGTAGGTTTATAAAGGACAAACGGTGGGCTGACCAGCAGCGTCTCTTTATCCGCCAGGCCAAGGATGCATGGTGGTGGCGCGATGCATGCCTGATATATTTCGCGCAATTCTCTAAGCAGGAGCTGCCATTCGGATGTCCGCAGCCAAGATACGACTATTCCGTAATAAGAGAATATGTGCTTGATATGGACAACTATTCTGCTGCCGACATAGACAGACTGCCGGAGATGAAATAAAAAAAGTAGGATGACGCGATGTTAATTGCTGTGTATGGATTACGCGCGGCAGTCAACGGCTAAATAGAAAAAAGCCTTTCCTGCATAAGAAGAACAAAATACTGATATAAATATGAGAAAAACATTATTATTGCTTGCATTTATGGGCAGCCTGAATGTCATGGCTGACTCGATAACAGTCAGCAAACTGCGCCATATAGGGCCGTTTGCTGTAAAGTCGCCAGTGCTCATTGACAGTGTAGACAATGCCCAGAAGAAATATTCTGAGGATATGCTGCTAAATACGCCGCTGTCGCTGGCAGCTGTAGAAGATGCTGCATACAGCGACATCAAGTCGTTGTCGTTTGGCAAGGGCACACTTAATGCCATTGGATTCGGCATCTATGCTCCGGCGTATGTAAAGGACGCCAAGCTGATTATTAAGGGTACAAAGAATTATAAGGTGTATGCTGACGGAACAGAGACGTCAGGCGGCATTACGATGCAGCCTGGATATCACACACTGAAGGTGAAGTTTATAGCTGACTCTACTGCTATTGACGTGACGCTCAGCGCAGAGAAGGTTACGCTTTATGCAGGGGAGAAACATCCGTTCGGAATGACAGAGAACCTCGGCACACGAGTCGTGTCTGACGTCTCGCTGTCGCCTTCAGGACGCTGGGCCATAATTGACTACAGATGGTATGACGAAAAGAATGTGCAGCAGGCAGAGACTATGCTGTGCGATATGAAGACTGGAGAAAAGAAAGCCATATTCAGCAGTGTGGAGTGGATGCCGCGAACTGACCGGTATTATCATATTGAGAAGATTTCGGGCAGGAGAATACTGAAAGCGGTAGACCCTCTGACAGGACGTGCTGATATCGTCTGCGCTGATTTGCCTGAAGGATACTTCGCCATTTCGCCGTCAGAAGACTTTGCTATTTTGACTAACAGAACCGAAGGACCTAAGAAGGAGAATGGCGTGTTTGAGATTGTACATCCCGACGACAGACAGCCTGGATGGCGTACACGCTCTTCGCTGTCACGCGTAGACTTCAAGACAGGATTGGTGCAGCCTCTCACATATACATTCCGTCAGACTTATTTGTATGACATTTCGCATGATGGCGGCCACATACTTTTTGCTGTCAATACTGATACTCTCACACAGCGACCTACCAGCCGCAGCACTTTCTATATCATGGATCTGTCGACAATGGAGACAAAGAAGATTGTCGACAAAGACGGATTCATAGGTTCTGCTATGTTTGCCGGTAGTGCAGACCGTGTGGTTTTCTCAGCCTCAACTGAAGCTTTTGGCGGAATTGGCAAGCGTCTTCCTGAGGGACGCACGCCAAACATGTACGACTACCATCTCTATATTATGGATACGAAGACGCTGAATGTCACACCTGTCACAGCTGAACATAAGACCAGCATAGAGGATATGGTATATTCTGCTGCCGACGGTGATATATATTACACTGCGCAGAATGGCGATTCGATAAGTCTGTACCGTCTGGATATGAAGAAATTCGAGTCTGTCCGTGTTTCGCAGCCCATGGAGACTGTGAGTGTGTTAAGCGTAGCAGAAAACGCAAGCGGCATACTTATAGCAGGCTCTTCAGCCTGTGTGCCTTACGAAGTGTATAGCATCAGTTCTCCAAAGAAGAAGCCTAAGGTGACCAAGGTCTTCTCTCCAAATGACCAACTGTATGCTGATGTGGCGCTGGGAACTGTAAAACCATGGAGCTTCAAATGCTCCCGAGGATATGAGGTGACAGGATTCTATTTCCTGCCAGCCGATTTTGATGCCTCAAAAAAATATCCGGTCATCGTTCATTACTATGGCGGCTGCTCTCCTTCTGAACGCCGTTTCGGTAACGGTTCGCACTATCCGGCGCACTATTGGAATGCCCACGGATACATAGTCTTTGTTGTCAATCCTTCCGGCGCTTCTGGTTTCGGACAGGAATGGGCGTCACGCCATGTCAATACAATGGGCGAGGGCCCTGCTCAGGATATCATCGATGCCACCCGTCAGTTTGCTAAGGATGTGCCACAGGTCGATGCTGACCGTATAGGCTGTGTCTCAGCATCATACGGAGGTTTCATGACACAGTATATGCTCACAAAGGATAACCCATTCGCCTGCGGCATCTCGCATGCCGGAATATCTGATCATACCAGTTATTGGGGTGAGGGCTACTGGGGCTATTCCTATAGTGAGGTGGCGGCAGCGAATAGCTTCCCTTGGACAAGAAAGGACCTCTATGTTGACCGTTCGCCGCTGTATAATGCCGACAAGATAAAGAAACCTCTGCTTTTCACTCACGGCACGGAGGACACCAATGTGCCAATAGGCGAGTCGATACAGATGTATACTGCATTGAAACTCCTTGGCACACCTACCGCCTTCATACAGGTAGAAGGAGAGAATCATGGAATCATGGACCCAGAGAAGCGCATTGCGTGGATTAATTCTATGACTGCATGGTTCGACCGCTGGCTGAAGGGTGATGCCACATGGTGGGAAGCAATCTATCAGCCAAAGAAACTATAATCCCTAAACAATAATACCGGGACTTCTGCTTGCTTCGCCAGAAGTCCCGGTATGTTGTTTTTGCTTATGTCATAGTACTGCGGAAGCCGTTGCCATGGCTCCTGTCTATATTTTCTGCGGGCGTTTCTGATTCTTCCAGGTAATAGCCGCTCCCGCCACAAGTGCTAAGGTGCATCCTATGGCATTGGCTACGACGTCTATCCAGTCGCCAGTTCTACGGCCGCCCGTGCAGTAAGCCTGTATCAGTTCTACTGCTCCTCCCATGAGCAGCGGCATAAGCCATGCCCAGAGCAGGAGCCTGCACCAGTCTGTCTTTTCTCCCTTGTGGTTTTGTCTCCATTCGTGCCAGATGGCAAGACATAGCGCCATGAACATCACGATATGCGTCCATTTATCTATCAGTGTGACATCGTTGAGGGGTGTCTCCGGTACATTGATGAGGCATACTGTCCACAATGCGGCAGTAAGGAATACTGATATAGGATACTTAGATATTGTCTTCATAATGCTTTTCGTAGCGAAATAATTTCTTGCAAAGGTATGCAAAAATGACGAATATATGGCGCTTATTGTGTTTTTTTTATTAATTTTGCATGCAAAACGAAAATCTTATGTCTGAAAGAGCAAACTTTAAGAATACATTAGGACTGATTCTTGCTACGGCAGGTTCGGCTGTTGGATTAGGAAATATATGGCGTTTCCCGTATATGGCGGGGGAGAATGGCGGTGCATCTTACATTATTTTATATATATTCTGCATCCTCCTGTTCGGCATTCCGTGCATGATAAGCGAGTTTATCATAGGCCGTCATTCAGCATCAAACACGGCGCGCGCCTATCGTAAGATGGGTAACAAATGGTGGTCGGTAGTTGGTCTTGTGAGTGTTGCTACCGGATTCCTCATCACGTGCTATTATGTTGTGGTGTGCGGATGGTGCCTGCAGTATATGTATGCCACAGTAGTGGGCGAGCTAAACGGCGATGTGAACTATTACATAAACTATTTCAGAGAGTTCTCTGCCGACCCGTTAAAGCCTATTCTTTGGGCGGTGGTCTTTATGGCTGTAACATATTACATTGTCATCCACGGTGTGCGCGGCGGCATTGAGCGCGCTTCCAAGGTCATGATGCCTGTGCTCTTCATACTGCTGCTTGTCATTGTCGTGGCGTCATGCCTTCTGCCAGGTGCGGAGAAAGGCATAGCTTTCCTCTTCATGCCTGATTTCTCGAAGGTTACTGGCAGCACGTTAATTGATGCCATGGGGCAGTCGTTCTATTCTCTCTCTATCGGCATGGGCTGCATCTGCACCTACGCCAGCTATTTCTCTCGCCGAACGAACCTTACAAAGTCAGCAGTACAGATAGGTGTTATCGATAGCTTGGTAGCCATTCTTGCAGGCCTGATGATATTCCCTGCGGCATTTTCTGTCGGTGTTCAGCCCGATAGCGGCCCTTCGCTGATATTCATTACCCTGCCTAATGTCTTCCAGCAGGCATTTACCTCTATGCCAGCAGTTGGCTTCCTCATTTCCCTGGCATTCTATGCGCTGCTTGCCCTTGCTGCGCTAACCTCCCTGATATCGCTCTACGAAGTGAATACGGCATTCTTCCAGGAGGAACTTAAAATATCAAGAAAGAAGAGCGCTACCATCGTTACTGTGGGAACGGGCGTGATTGGCGTATTCTGCTCGCTGTCTCTTGGTGCTGTCGACTGGCTCACGATAGACGGAATGACACTCTTCGACATTTTTGATTACTTCACAGGACAGATATTCCTGCCGCTTGTAGGCTTCTTCTCTTGTATATTCATAGGGTGGTATGTGCCGAAGCAGATAGTGAAGGACGAATTCACCAACTGGGGCACGCTGCGCAGCACGCTCTTCGGAATCTTCCTGTTCTGTGTGAGATACCTCTGCCCGGCAGGCATCCTGCTCATTTTCCTCAATCAGTTAGGTCTTCTTCCTGTATGAGATTCCAGGATATTCTATATATAGTAAAGCACGACCGACAGACACTTCTGTGCCTGTTTGTCGTGTTTTTTGCTGTTATAGTGCTATTCCTCGGTGGCGACAAACCAGAATCCAATGAGCACGGAACTGCCGATTCCCTCCAGAATGCTACTGCAGTGAAGAACGGAGAGCCGCAGGAGGGCGGATATGCCGTTGCTCCGAAGGAGATACGCCTGACGTATTTCGACCCCAACACCGCCGACTCTACACAGCTGCTCTCACTCGGACTGCAGCCATGGCAGGTCAGGAACATCTACCGATACCGTGCTGCGGGCGGTGTCTACTCCTCTCCGGAAGACTTTGCCCAGCTCTACGGACTGACCGTTAAGAAGTATCGGGAATTGCTGCCCTATATCCGTATCTCGGAGGAATACCGCATGGCGAGCGAGGTGTACAAGCGTCCGGCATATCATAAACAGTATGACGACGCGCATCATGCAGGCACAGCCGCTGGTACAGACAGGATACAGGCGGCTGATAGACAGACGGCAGATATGTATTATCCTGTAAAACTTAAGGCAGGTGAGACCATTATGCTGAATGACGCTGACACGCTGATGCTGCGCCGAGTGCCAGGAGTAGGGCCATACTTTGCACGCCGAATCATGAGATACCGTGAGCGTCTGGGCGGATTTGTCTCTACAGACCAGCTGCTCGAGATTCAGGACTTCCCAGAATCTGCGCTGCCATATTTCGCTCTTGATGATAATGCAGCAGCGTCAGTCAAGAAGATAAACATAAATAGCGCAACATCAGAAGAGCTGCGCCGCCATCCATACATCTCGTTTGTCATGGCACGCCAGATAATTGACTACCGCCGTCTGCGCGGCAACATATCCGATTTAGACGACTTGCGTCTGCTTCCGACATTCAATGATGATGTCATACACCGTCTGCGTCCGTACATCGTGTATGAGTAGATTAGGGATGAACAGGGTGAAGACAGAAAATGGCTTATACTACTAAAAACATTATGACCTGCTTACTCCGAAAAGTAAACAGGTCAAATGAAAGGAGGAGGTGGTGCCACCAGGATTCGAACCGGGGACACACGGATTTTCAGTCCGATGCTCTACCAACTGAGCTATGGCACCAATTCACCACGCAATTATTGAGTTTCTGCTGTTGTGTTGCAGGTTATTTCTTAATTGCGGGTGCAAAGGTACGACTATTTTTTGATATGTGCAAGTTTTTTTCAAAATTTCTTTCATTTTATGCTGATATTTCTCAAAAAAGCAGTAACTTTGCATCGCAAAAGGAGAGATAGACAAAATAATCGGGGTGTAGCGCAGTTGGTAGCGCACTACGTTCGGGACGTAGGGGTCGGGCGTTCGAGTCGCCTCACCCCGACTTGATAGAGATGGCAGACGATTCGTTCTGCCATATCTTTATAGGGGCGTTCTAAAAAACACGTTGAGTTGATTTTTGTTCTTCTTTCGTATGTGCTTTTGTAAGTTGAAGAAGGAGCATAGCGGGCTATGTGACTGATGAAGCTTGATAAAATGACATCGAAAGAGACGAAAAGCGACCGAAACAGAAACAATAGAATAAGTGAATACTTAAATTCGTAATTTTTAGAACGTCCCTAAAATATATGTTTTAGTTTCAATTAAACCTTATTATATATATAATGGAGAAGATTATTCTTACTGGCGACCGTCCTACAGGTAAACTCCACATCGGACATTACGTGGGTTCGCTTCGCCGTCGTGTAGAACTTCAGAACTCAGGCGAGTTCGATAAGATATTTATCATGATTGCCGATGCTCAGGCATTGACAGACAATGCAGACAATCCGGAGAAGATTAGACAGAATGTCATAGAGGTTGCTCTTGACTATCTTTCTGCCGGTCTTGATCCAGAGAAGTGCCACATATTCATCCAGTCGGCAGTGCCAGAACTGACAGAGCTTGCGTTCTATTTCATGAATCTTGTCAGCGTGCAGCGTCTCCAGCGCAATCCTACCGTCAAGACAGAGCTTGAGATGCGCAAGTTTGAGGGCGGCACACCTACAGGATTCTTTACTTATCCTATCTCACAGGCTGCTGACATCACCCTCTTCAAGGCCACAACAGTGCCAGTGGGCGAAGACCAGAAGCCTATGCTTGAGCTTACAAACGAGATAGTGCGCCGTTTCAATCATGTCTACGGCGAGACTCTCGTAGAGCCGAAGATTCTTCTGCCAGACAATGCGGCATGCCTCCGTCTGCCAGGAACTGACGGAAAGGCAAAGATGTCGAAGTCACTCGGCAACTGCATCTATCTCTCTGACACTCCGAAGGAACTGAAGAAGAAGGTCAACTCAATGTATACTGACCCTGAGCACATACACATAGAGCAGCCAGGACACATAGAGGGCAATACTGTCTTCACATATCTTGACGCATTCTGCACAGACGAAGACTTCCAGAAATTCCTTCCTGAGTATGAAAACCTTGATGCACTGAAGGCACATTACACACGTGGCGGACTCGGCGACGGCACATGCAAGAAATTCCTCTTGAATGTTCTCAACGATCGTCTGGAGCCAATGCGCCAGCGCCGCAAGGAGTATGAGAAGAACATTGAGGGCGTTTATGAGATTCTGAAGCGCGGCACAGCAGCTGCGCGTGAGGTAGGCGCGAAGACACTTGCTGAGGTTCGTCAGGCCATGCGTATCGACTATTTCGAGGATAAGGAGCTGATAGCAGAGCAGCAGAAGCGTTTCAACGAACAGAACAAATAATATTAGCAGAGAACAGTTATATTTCATGGGGGCTATGCCGTAAGGTGTAGCCCTTTTTATTTGCCCGTAAGGCGAATAAGACGGTGCTGTCCCCGTGTCGTGAGCTATATGCTCATGTATGTAAGAAAAAGTCCGAGTTTTCTGAAATCACTATGCAGAAGCCGTGGCGTCAGTAGAGTATTGTAGAATAGCATTTGGGGGAACAGAAAAACGGCTATTATTAGGATATGATGAAAAAAAGGCGAGATTTTGCCAAAGAAATATTATATTTTTATTAACTTTGCAAAAGCAGCTGACTTCGCCAGACAGAATAGGGCAGGGCGACAGCATATAGGGGAAGCGACACTGACGCTTTGTTTCTGCCGTTTTGAAACAACCGCATTCTTCCCGTTCCGGCAAATCTCGTTTACTTAAATTTATATCGTCTCCAATTCTCGCAGGGCAATTATTTACGTTCATTGCCATTACATCATAGCCAGCAGGAGAATCAGACTACCGATAAATATAGTATCTTCGAATTAGAACTTTGTCCCACTTATGATTTCTATCAGGAGATATTGCGAAACGGTGAAGAAATTGAGGTGCTCGAACCATTATGGCTCCGTAAAGAGATAGCCGGAGAAATAGAAAAGATGTGGAATAAATACAAGAGTTAATATACCATGAGAGATTTTGCTGCAATAGATTTTGAGACGGCTAACAACGAACGCACCAGTGTATGTAGTGTGGGAGTTGTCATCGTTAGGGATGGCGAAATAGTAGATTCGTTCTACTCTCTCATTCAGCCCGAACCTAATTATTACAACTATTGGTGTTCACAGGTTCATGGGCTATGCCGAGAGGATACAGACGATGCACCAGTCTTCCCTGAAGTTTGGGCGCAGATAGAACCATTGATAGACGGTCTTCCGCTTGTAGCCCACAATAAAACGTTCGATGAGAGTTGTCTGAAGGCAGTCTTCCGTTGCTATCAGATGGATTATCCCGACTATGAGTTTTATTGTACATGCCAAGCGGCACGAAGATTTTTCGGGCATAATTTGCCAAACCACCAGCTGCACACGGTAGCCGCACGATGTGGCTACCATCTGGAGAATCATCATAATGCCCTTGCCGATGCAGAGGCTTGTGCTTGGATAGCGAGAGAGATATTGTGATTTGTACTGCATTAATATATTTATAATTCAGAAGCACTTAACCGCATATTTACATGTGCAGGAATGCAAAAAATCTAATAGTCTCATTAATATAAATGAATATGAAAGGAAGTTTATTGAATGAAAGGAGAGAGGCTGAGTACTATCAACTTATTGAAGAATTTAAGAGTAAGATAAGTGGTATAAATTGCGAAGGCATTACAGGTCCTCATTTGCCAGGAGTGGGTAATTGCTATGAGTCTGCTAAATATAAAATTGCATTTTGCGGATTCGAGACTTATGGTTGGGATTCTCTAACTTCCTTTATGGAAACGGATACATACCAACTAATTACCCAGACAGACGAATCTATAAACAATAATGCTTTTCTCGACTGGGCTTCAAATGACCATGCCACTTTTTGGGGATTTGTCCTGAAATTTCTTGCGAAATTTTATAAGATAGATTTCAACTCGCTAAAAGACAAAAAATACCCAGAAATATTACATAGTTTCATGTGGGTAAATTCAAATTCGGTTGAAAGATATGAAGTCTCTTCGACCGATGCTCCAATAGAAAATTGGAGAAAAGTAAAAGATGCAAGCAAGGTGTTTGACGATTTGAATCACGTAATTAATACTTGCCAACCAAAGGTCGTGTTTATTTTGTACAAGAATGTAGATAAAGAATATTTCCAAAATGTCGAGACATTAAGTGATGCCTATAGGTCTTATAACATAGATGTAAATAATAAGTCAAACTATCTTCACATAAAGAAAGAAATGTATTCTTATTGTTATGAAAGAAACTCAGGAACACACATCTTTACGTTGCCACATCCAAGATGGATGGGACAATTTAGTGGAATAGGTATTGACAAATTTGTTGATGAGTTAATATCAGACTTAGAGAATTACAGGGTTTGGGAAAAGATGCCAGAATCATACGAAGACTGGCGAGCAACTGATAAAATAGATGACGACAAAGCTTCCATGGAATATAAACGCAAAATTATTGCAACATTAGCTCATTATTTAACTGCACACAATTTAGTGATGAGTGGTAAAGAATTACAAAATCTATTTAATAATAACGGCATACTTACGACATACGGTATTCCATTTGGGGAAAATGGCGAACGTGGAATTTATACAGTTATACGCAATGCTTGGTGGTATTACCAGAATACTAAACACGATTACCAGACAGCATATGACATTGCACGTAGTTTTGTAAACAAGAATGGGGAATATGCGTATGATTAGCATTGCGGACAACTTATCAATAATTTCAGACTAAATTCTTGATACAATAGTTGTGACCTAAGGGCTTCAAAATCCTTTTTAATACTATTTACTGTGTTTTTTAAAGAAATCTGCACATCTGCACTGTTGCTGTAAAGTCCTTATATACAGATAGTTGCTGGGTGTGTAGATGGTGTGCAGATGTGTGCAGAAGATTTGCACGCTAACTACATGGAAAAAGCATTGTTACTTTTGTGCTTGCCTCGGAAAACTGTTGTGAATCATGGACAATGGGATTGGTGGCTATAGTCTATAAAGATTCTTGTGGTATCTCTACTGGATACCATTGTTATCGCTATTAAGTTATGTCTGGAAAATAATCTTTAAGTAAAAAAGCATAACTCATAATATCATCAGAGTTGGTTAGGCGGAGATGCCATTCCATAATCTGGGTATAGATGCCGCAAATTATCAAAAAGGCAAGTGCACTCATCTGCACACTATCTGCACACACGCAAATGTCTTGATTGACAGAGAGTTAGGTTTTTGGTGCAGATGTGCAGATTTGTTTTGTTTTTTTAATGTCAGGTAAACAGACTTAAGTTATTCTAAACGAAGTTAGAGCAAAGAGCTTCTCCCTATAGGATTTGACTGAACACTAATAACAGTCGATAGAATTATGCGACAATATATACATAAAAAAAAACAGAGGACGTATCATGTGATATGCCCTCTGTTTTATTGTGTAACTCAAGTTTCGGATGTTAAGAAGATATAAGATGTTAAAGGAAGATATGCCGCTTCTCAGCGCCGAAGATAGAGGACGATACTTTGGTAAGCAAGACTAATGTCATTTATCTCCTTCTATCTTCATCTACCTCCTTCTATCCTCATGTAGCAAAAGCTATCGTCTTTTGTCTCCTTCTGCTTTCATCTATCTGCAAGGCAAGCGGAACTTGCGAAATTTAAATTGTGCAATAATATTTGTATGCGATGGTGCAGAATTATATTGTCTGCTCAATATTCCAGACGAATGCACGTAGTCCGAGCATCGGATTCTCCAGGTCGAGTTTCTTGAGACGGTCGAGCAGCGGCTGCACGCGATGGTCTTCGCAGATTGTTATGACAGCCTCGTTCATGGCTGGCCATGCGTGTGAGCCGAGATGCGGCTCGCCCTTGTCAGAGCCGCAACCGCCCACACCTGTGAACAGTGTGTAGCCGCGACAAAGTGATGACTTCAGTGCTTCTGCCACGTTCTCGTGGTGAGCCTGGTCGTATGTGATAAATACTGATTTCATTGTGTGAGTATTTTTTTGTTATGTGCCTGAACACTCATGCACATAACAATGTGTTATTACTTTACTTTATCTTACGCTTTTCTTTGCGTTCTGACTTGGTACGTGTCCAGTATTCGTCAAGTTCACGCTGCTCGCGCAATTTGCGACGCTGGCGCTTGATTCCGACACCGCCGAATGTACAGAACATGGCAGGGACGTAGAGCAGTGTCAGGATTGTTGACACGCAGAGACCTCCGATAACTGATACACCAAGCGGACGCCACATTTCTGCACCTACACCCTGGCTGACAGCCATTGGCACCATACCGAGGATTGTGGTCATCGTTGTCATCAGGATTGGACGCAAACGTGAGCGTGCGGCGATGACAGATGCACGGATAAGCGAGTTGCCACGTTCGCGCATGAGGTTGGTGTAGTCGATAAGCACAATACCATTCTTAACCACGATACCGATAAGCATGATACCACCGAGTATTGACATCACGTTGAGGTTAGTCTGTGTTATAACCAGTGCGAGGATTACGCCTGAGAATGCGAATGGCACAGAAATCATGATGATGAACGGATATGTCAGAGACTCAAACTGTGCAGCCATTACGATGAATACGAGCAAGATGATAAGAATACCGAGTGTGCCAAGGTCACGGTTTGACTCCTGCTGGTCTTCGTATGAACCTGCCACCTGTACGGTTATGCCGTTAGGAATATCTATTTCTTCGGCTATTTTGTTACCGAGTTCTACACCTTCAGAGAGAGCATGTCCGTCGGCAAGTACGGCATTTACCGTAACGTAGCGTTGGCGGTCCTTGCGCTCAATTGTAGGAGGAATAGAGCTCTCTTCTACCGTTGCGATGTCGCAGATACGGACGTTCTGGCCGTATCCGTTTGGCACAACCATGTTTTCGATGTCCTGAATTGAAATACGTGCAGTAGGCTCATAGCGCACCTTGATATCGTATTCCTCACCATCTTCACGGAAGTAAGACATCTGAGAGCCTGAGATAATGTTACGTACATATCCTGCCGCAGTAGCCATACCGAGATTCTGCTGTGCGAGTTTGTCGCGGTCGAAGTTTACAACGATTTCTGGCTGATAGTCAGAACGAGAGATGTGAACCTGAGTCACCATAGGATTCTCGCTGAACTTTTTTGACATCTCTTCAGCAACCTTACGTGTGTTGTCGAGGTCGTAGCCGTAAATCTCGAATGTGGCAGTAGCCTGTCCACCCATGCCGCCTCCCTGGTTGCCGCCGAGGTTAACCTGATATTTTGCTAATTCAGGCATAGCCTTCAAGTCAGCACGCATTTCGTCACAGATCTGTGCAAGACCTTTCTCGCGCTCGTCTGACGGAACCATCATGATATTGAATGATATGATGTGCGAACCATTGTCAGAAAGAGATGCGAATGTGTTGTCATCGCCGGCCTGTCCTACGGTGAAGTTACATGTCTCCATGTCCTCTCCGTAGCGTTCACGCCATTTGTTAGTGAGGTTCATTGCAAGTTCTTCAGAGAACTCTACGCGTGTACCTATAGGGAGCTGGAGTGATATACCGATACGTCCCGAGTCGTTCGCTGGGAAGAACTCAGACTTGATGCCGCCAAGACCAGCAAGCACAACAGAGCCGATGAAGAGAGCAACACAGCCTAAGATGACTGAAGCACGGTGGCGTACAGCCCAGTTGATTCGCTTCTCGTACCAATCGTCAAGTTTGTCAAGTACGTTGCTAATAGGAGTGTAGAATCTGACGAACCATCCGCTCTGCTTTTTCTTCAGCTTCAGCATCAGCGAGCAGAGCATTGGTGTGAATGTCAGCGCCGAGATAGTTGAAATAGTCATGATGATACACATCATCCAGCCCAGCTGCTCAAAGAGCACACCAGCCATACCTGTAACCATGGTCAGCGGGAAGAATACGGCAATCATGGTGAGGGTAGATGCTACTACTGAGATGGCAACCTCCTGTGTGGCGTGTACTGCAGCCTGTTTTGGAGACGAACCGCGCTCGATGTGCGTGGTGACATTCTCAAGCACCACGATGGCATCGTCCACAACGTTACCGATGGCAATAGAGAGACATGACAGCGAAATCATGTTGAGCGAGCCGCCTGTAGCGAACAGGTAGATGAATGACGCAATAAGTGACATCGGGATTGTGATAACGATGATGACTGTAGCGCGCCAGCGGCCAAGGAAGATAAATACGACAAGCGCAACGAAGAGCATGGCGTATGCGATGGTCTCCTCAAGCGAGCCGATAGTGTTGCGGATGTTGTCTGATGTGTTAACGATGACACCCAACTTGACGTCTGAAGGAAGATTCTTCTGAAGTTTTGGAAGTTCCTTCATTACGGCGTCAGCAATGGCTACAGAGTTAGCGCCAGACTGCTTCTGCACGATAATCATGGCACCTTGCTTGCCGTTGGTGAATGTACGCTGAGAGCGTTCCTCCACGTCGTCGACAATGCGTGCCACGTCGCGCAGATATACATTCGTTCCGTTCTTTGAGCCGACAACGACGTTGTTCATTTCTCTTGGATCCTTGAACTCGCCTTCTACACGCACTGTGTAGGTCTGTGTGCCGACATCGACTGTACCGTTAGTGATGTTACGGTTCTCTGCGCTAATGGCAGAGCTTACCTGCAATGGCGACAGACCATACGCCTCCATCTTCTGAGGGTCCATGTAAATATTGATTTCACGAACCGGCGCACCTGCTATACTTACAGAACCAACTCCGTTGATACGTGCCAGCGGGTTAGCCACGTTGTCGTCAAGAATCTTGTATAGCGCCTTCTGCGACTCTTCTGCCTGTACAGAGAGCATCAGAATAGGAATCATGTCGGTAGAGAACTTGAACAGGATAGGTGTCTGCACTTCGTCAGGCAGTGCGCTCGACACCATGTCGAGCTTGTCTCGGACATCGTTCGTCAGTACGTCGATGTCATAACCGAATTCAAACTGCAGTGTGATTACCGATACGTTCTCGCGTGACTGCGATGTGATGTGCTTGAGATGCTCTACCGAGTTGAGCGTATTCTCAAGCGGACGTGTTACGTTATTCTCCACATCATTGGCCGCCGCACCGTTGTAGTACGTCATGACCATGATGGTATTTGTCTCGATGTCCGGCATCAGGTCAATTGGCAGTTTAACCAATGAGAAGATACCGAAGATGATGACGGCTGCAAAGCAGAGGCTCGTCATAATCGGTCGTTTGACCGCGCTTTCATATATTGCCATTCTTTTTCTTCTGTTTCTGTTTGTGTGCCGCAGAGGACACCATTATGAATTTATGACGGCTGGATTATTTCACAACCTCTACTTTCTTTCCGTCAGTAAGACGTGTCTGGCCAGCAATAACAACCTGGTCGCCATCGTTTACGCCAGAGAAAATCTCGTATGTCTCGCCTACGTGCTTGCCGAGCTCAACCTTGTTGTATGAAACGGTCTGAGTCTTCGGATTGTAAACGTATACATAGCGGTCGCCAGCACCAATCTGCTTTACAAGAGCCATATCAGGAATAAGCACATGCTTCTGGTCGCCGAAGTTCATTGTAGCGCGAGCGAACATGCCTGGGCGTACCTTCTGCTGTGGATTGCTGATAGTCACCTCTACAGGGAAGGTGTGTGTGGTGTTGTCAATAGTAGGATACTTGATTGTCACCTTACCGTTGAACTTCTCTTCAGGATATGCATCGAGCGCAATCTCTACGTTCATGCCCTCCTTAACCTCCTTGTAGCGGTTCTCAGAGATGTTTACCATTACCTTCACAGGGTTAGTCTGCTCGATGGTCAGGATTGGTGTGCCGTTGTACATGTCGCCGTTATCATAGTTGCGTGCTGTGATTACGCCGCTGATAGGAGCATAGAGCTGAGTGTTGCGCTCCATCTGCGCCAGCTGAGTCTCCATTACCTTCACCTGCATGACAGCGTTGTCATATTCAGCCTTGCTTGCACCGCCTACCTCATAGAGCTGCTTTGTGCGGTTGAGTTCTACTTTCTGGTTCTCAATCTGCAGTTTCAGCTGTGTGAGGCTTGATGCGTCGAGCTGTACAAGCACCTGTCCTTTGCGAACCTGGTCGCCAACGTCAACGAGCACACGCTCTATTCTGTTTGCCATGTTTGGAGAGATGTTGTTCTTTACATCGCTCTCTACGGTTGCTGTGTAGGTCTCTGTCTGTGCGAGGACGTCACTGTGCACCTGTGCGATTCTTACCTGTGGCAGTTCTTCTGCTACTGCCGCTTCTGATTCTTTCTCTTTGTTTCCACAGCTGGTCATTACCAATGCCGCTGCTGCCAAGATAAAATATTTCTTCATTATGTATATGTATTTTCTTATTGCTTGTCTTATCTGTTCGAGTATTTTTCTGCATGAGGAGACCGATTGCTCTCCTCTTTTCAGCACTTGTTAGCTTTCTCCTTAGCTTGCTGGCTTATTATTGCTTCTGCCATTCTCTGCCAAGAGTGTAGTCGAGGTCAGCCTTGTTCTGGAGGAAGTCGTATATGCTCTGGTGGTATGCCAGTTCTGCCTGTACGAGTGCTGTCTCGCTCTGGTTCAGTTCGAGAATTGTTCCGCGTCCTACGTCGTATCTTTTTGTTGAGATAGTTACAGCCTTGTCAGCCTGCTTGACAGCCTCGCGGTCAGATTCTATCTTTGAGATAGTCTTTACCATGTTGTCACGATAGCTCTGTGCAGCCATGCTGAGCTGGCGGTATGTGTTTTCGCGTGTATCATCAAGTTGCGCTAACTGTATTCTGTTTGACTGCAGCTTTGTCCAGTTGTTAGCCTTGAATACAGGGATGCTGATGGCGAAAGCCAGTGTTGAGCTTGGTGAGTACTTATAGTTGAATATATTCCAGTTATTGTTAGAATATGAGTTGTACTGTCCTGTAAGCTGCAGTCCGATAGTTGGCATGAATCCGGTGCGGAGTACCTTGCGTGCGCGCTGCAGCATGCTCTTGTTCTGGTCGAGCTGCTTCAGTGTGCTGTTGTTTGCCAGCTCAGCCTCTGTAGCCTGTGTGTTAGAAAGCACGAGCATGTCCTCGTATGCCTTGAGCGAGTCGTTGATATTGATGTTGATGTCAGTGTCAATGCCCATGAGCACCTTCAGCTGAAGCAAAGCCAGGTTGAGGCCAGTTTCTGCGCTTACGACAGACGATTTCATGGTTCTCATCTGCACCTCTGCTGAAATCTTGTCATATTCGCTTACGCGTCCGTTAACAAATTTGCTGTTGACAACATTGAAGTTGTCCTCTGCCAGTTTGTAGCTTTTGTTTATCACGTCGCGGCTGTCTTTAGCCAGCAGGGCAGAGTAGTATGCTTTTGTAACCTGGTTTACGAGGTCGAGTCTTGAAGCACGAGCTTTCTCCTGAGCGAGTTTTATGTCTTCCTTTGTCAGCTTCATGTTTTGGTATACAGCCGGAGCGAAGAGCGGCAGTGACATGGTCAGGCCGCCGGTTGCTGTGGTTGAACCGTCCATACCCATCTTGAATTCACCCATGGCAGTCTTTATGGCCGCTACTTTGATGCTGTGTGAGAGAGCCAGATCAGCTGTTACGCTTGGCAGCAGTGCCTGCCATGCTTCCTTGTCAGCTACTTTCTTGATTTCAATTTCCTTGTCAGCTACACGTATGGTAGGGTTTTCAGCCAGGGCGATCTCTACGGCTTTATCAAGCGACAGGTCGAGTGTGGCATTCTGCGCCATGGCGAAAAGCGGACTGAACATTACAAGCCCGACAATAAACTTTCTTGTAATTTTAATCATTATCTGTTAATTTTTACCTTTATAAATCCTTATTGCGTGTGTTGTCGCATATATTATATTAAATATGTAAAAATGCGAAACTCTTTGCAAAGTTATAGTTTTCTTTCCGAATGAGTTAATACAACTAATGTATATTAATACAAATTAACTATGATTAGTAGAAATATATAAAATTACATGACATATATCACATTTCGGATTCTTCTTTTTATATGCTGTGTGCGTACACAGTGCAGGGCGGACTGATGTCGTGAAGACGTTAGAAATGATAGGGTGGTGGTGGCAAGCAGATATGTGCTGACACTTATGATTAATGTGAGGTTCTGCCATGAGTTTTCTGTGAAAATTCCGGATTTACATCGTCAGATTATGCCACCTTTACTCTGGAATACGTTTTTTTTCCGCTTTGATAATAAAAACAGCGAAAATACGGATGATTTGCAGTGAAGCAGACGCCCATTAAGAGTATGTCATATTGTAAAAACGCTACTTCTTGCATCGCCATTCGTAGCCTTTTGTGGCGCCACCCATACTGACGGAATGGTTTTTCTCTTGTAATGCTATGTGCTGCAAGTGTTTATCTTAACTGCGATTTCCTTGCGATATTTCACAGCTTCGCTGCATTTGAAATCCTACAGACGATTCTCGTGCGTTAAGAAATGTAAAGTTTTCTTATGCCAGACACGCATTGCGTATATGCCAGTTATACAAAAAAGGCGGAAACAAGACACGAATCCTGCTTCCGTCCTTTTGGTTGCTATATAGCTATAGGTAGGTTCTATTAATTACCACCGTTATCTTGTTTTTGTTATGTGCATTAACGTTTTGCCTTCTTTTTGTCTCTTTTTGGTACAGACTGCCAGTTTCTTCAGTCATATAGCCCGCTATATTCCTTCAGCAAACTAACACTCTGCCCACAAAAACAAACTGAAAATAAGACAAAGCTAATTAATAGAACCTACCTATATTGCTTCAGTGCGTTCTGTTCTTTTAGACACCTTGCGCCTGCCTGCCATCTATTTTTTTGATGAGAATCTGTCAAGTACAACAGCAAGGAGAATGACGAAGCCTTTGATGACCTGCTGCCAGAATGGAGACACGTCGAGGAGTACAAGCCCATTGTTCAGCACACCGATAATCAGAGCACCCACCACGGTGCCTGCTATTGAGCCGCGCCCGCCGCTGAGTGATGCTCCGCCTATTACTACAGCCGCAATAGCATCAAGCTCATAGCCTGTTCCTGCATTAGGCTGGGCTGAGTCGAGCCGGGCTGTTACGAGTATTCCTGCCAGGGCTGCGAGTATTCCTGCCAGTGTATAGACAAGCAGTTTCACTTTGTTAACCCGTATTCCCGACAGCAGCGCAGCACGCTCGTTTCCGCCTATGGCGTAGATATATCTGCCAGTGCGTGTATGCTTCATGTATATGGCGAATGCGGCTATCACGCAGATGGCAACCCATACAGGCATTGGCACGCCCAGAAACCAGCCTGTGCCGATGAATTCAAATCCCCCGCCTAAATCAGTTATGGGGAATCCGCCTGTGTAAAGCATGGTTAATCCGCGTGCAATGGTCATCACACCAAGTGTAGCAACAAACGGTGGCACCTTGAACTTAGTGACGAGAATGCCGTTGAATGCACCGAGCACCGCGCCTGTGAGCACTGCTCCCAAGCAGCATCCCCAAAACGTGAAGCCTATGTATGTGTCGATGCCGGCTATGCCGAATCCATTGCCCGACATTCCTGCGGCAATCGCTCCGGACAGAGCAAGTACAGAGCCTACAGAGAGGTCTATTCCGCCTGTCAGTATTACGAGGGTCATGCCTACGGATATGCATAGGTTGATTGACGTCTGTCGCAGCACGTTAAAAAGGTTGTCTGATGTCAGGAAGTTTTCTGATAGAAATGATATGGCGATGCACATAAGCAGAAGTGCCGCCAGCGGCTTGGCAACAGGTTGTGACAGTATTTTTTTCATAGTGGCAGTGATGCTTTAAGTATTGATTCTTCTGTAAATTCAGAGCGCAGGAAGCATTCTCCGATGCACCCCTGTCTCATGGTTATGATGCGGTCTGAAACCGCCATTATCTCTGGAAGTTCAGATGATACGACAATGATGGCAATACCCTGGGCAGCCATCTGGTCAATCAGACGATATATCTCATGCTTCGCGTTGATGTCAATTCCGCGAGTAGGCTCGTCAAGGAAAAGTATCTTCGGCTGTGTCATCATCCATTTCCCTAATACGATTTTCTGTTGGTTGCCTCCGCTTAGCTGACCAGCTGATTGCTCTGCGGAATATGATTTTATGGCAAGCCGCTGCCGATATTCATCAGCGATGGTTTTTTCTTTCTTTCGGTCGATGGTGTCGGCGTGCGTGGCTATCTGTTTGAGAGCTGCCAGAGTGATATTCTCGCGTATAGATGTCCCGAGCACAAGACCTTCTCTTTTCCTGTCTTCCGGGCATAGCGCAATGCCGTGTCTTACAGCATCAGCCGGATGCTTGATGCCAGCCGGACAGTTGTTGATGAGTATTTGCCCTGTCATGAGTGACGGATGCAATCCGAAGATACATTCAAGCAGTTCCGTGCGGCCTGCACCCATCAGTCCGTATATTCCTAACACCTCACCCTCACGAACGCTCAGCGATATATTGTCCAGCAATAGGCGGCCAGGACGCTCGGGGTCTTTCATCGACAGATTCTTCACTTCAAGCGCGCAGCATCCTTTTTCGTGACCGCTGCCGGAATACCGCTCCTTGCTCTCCCTGCCTACCATCATGCTGACAATCTCATTGGCGGTAGTCTCTTCCATCTGCTTCTCCGCCACCAGTTTTCCGTCGCGCATGATGGTCACATAGTCCGCCAGCTGCCACACTTCGCTCATCTTGTGTGATATGTAGACGATGCCAGTGCCTTGTTCCTTCAGTTCTTTTATTACAGAAAATAATGTCTGTGTCTCTGATTCTGACAGAGACGATGTTGGCTCGTCCATTATCAGCACCCTCGCATTGAGCATCAGAGCCTTACAGATTTCTACGAGCTGCTGCTGTCCGACACGTAGGTCTGCCATCAGCGTGTGCGTATCGATGTCTAAGTGCAGACGTTTCAGTTGCTGCTGCGCTTCTTTGTGCATGCGGCTGTAGTTTACCAGACCTGCGCGGGTTAGCGGTTCACGCCCGAGAAACATGTTCTCCGCAATGTTCATGTAAGGTATATGGTTCAGTTCCTGATGTATTATTGTTATGCCTTCGTTCTGCGCATCTGTCACATCCTTGAATCTGCATACTCTGCCATCAACAAGCACATCCCCCTCATAGTCCGTATATACGCCGGAGAGAATATTCATAAGCGTTGATTTTCCTGCTCCGTTTTCGCCTACTAACGCATTCACCTTGCCTGCAATAATACGGATGCATACGTTTTCAAGAGCCAGAACACCAGGGAAACGCTTGGTGATATTACGTGCTTCTACTATTGTTGCCATGTTGTTCATTTCAGTATATAGGGTGTTATTTCCAGAGTGGATATGTCAGAGGAGTGAGGTGGCACTGCCACTGCGCCCACGAAAGTCACGGTCTGTCCTTCTGCCGGCATCTTGAAGCCTGCCGTTTCTTTTGTGATGTATTTATTCATTTCGGCAGAGACGGCATTGAAATCCATGGTGTTCTTGAAGTTGTCAATGTTAAACCAGCCTGAGGCGTCGCGGGCGTTGTTGCCGAATATGTGCTTTATGGGTATCTTTATGCTTATGCCGTCTGCTGTAGCGTGAATCTCTTCTCCGTCAGCAAGCTTGGCGTCATGGCATTCGCCTTTTACGATATAGAACACAGGCGAGCCTATGCCAAGCACTTTGCCGTGTGTCTTCGCAAATTCTTCAGCGTTATTTCTTATTCCTTCTGCAAGCATGCTGATGCTCAGCGCCTTATGTTCCAAGGACGCAAGCGAGTCCTTCATTATCTTATTGACAAGCTGCTCAGGATTGTATCTGCTCATTTCCTCGCGCTTCTGCCGTTCAGTCAGATTCTCCGTGTAGAACGAAAAGTAGACGGCTGCAAATGCAGCGGCTGTGAGTATGATTATTTTGCTGTATTTCATAGTCGCTTATTGTTCTTTATATTATTAATATGTGTGTAAGCCTATTGGTCTATTCTGCCAAAGTCTCCGTAGTTCTTTACGTTCTCCTTGTTCACCAGCTCTACCGCAACCGGCAGCTTCTTTGGCAGGTTTCTTTCGCCTTTTATGTATTTGTCAGCGAGTGTTGCAGCTGTTATAGCCATTGTTTTCGGGAACTGCATGCCTGTAGCTTCTATCTTTCCTTCGCGGATAGCGTTCACACAATCGTTTGCTCCGTCAAAGCCGAACACCTTGATATCGCCGTCCTTGCCTGCAGCGAGAATAGCCTGATAGGCTCCCATCGCCATGGCGTCATTGCCGCAGAATACGGCGTCGATGTCAGGATGTGCCTGCAGCACTGATTCCATTACCTCCATGGCTTTGTTCTGGTCAAAGTCTGCATTCTGCTGTGCCACCATCTTCAACCCTTCGTAGCAGTCGACAACAGAATGAAACCCGCGGCTTCGTGCCCATGTATTGTTGTCGCCGACGAGTCCGAGTATCTCTACGTAGTTTCCTTTCTTGCCCATTGACTCAACGAAATACTTTCCGAGTGTGATGCATCCGGAGTAATTGTCTGAGAGAATCTGTGTGACACATGCGCCAGGCAGGTTTATCTCACGGTCCATGCATAATACAGGCACTCCCGCTCTGGCTGCTGCTTTCGCATTCACTCCTGAGCCGTCGGCGTCTGTAGGATTGAAGAGTATGGCCTTATATCCGGATGCCAGAATATTGTCGAAATGCTCCGCCTCTTTCGATGGGTTGTTCTGAGAGTCAAAGAGTGTAGCGTCATATCCTAATTCCTTGCATTTGTCGACAGCTGACTGCCCGAGTACAACAAACCACGGATTGTTAAGTGTAGAGATAACTACTGCAATGCCCTCCTTCTTCTCTTTGCTGCCATTGGTGCATGATGTGTTGCATGTCATGGCATATAGAAGTATGACTGGGATGATAAGATGTTGAATGATTCTTTTCATATAGATAGTTTGTTTTGTATGATAGAATGAAGTAGGTTCTTCTTTGTTGGCTTTCTGTCTGCAAATGTTAGGTTCGCAGTTTGCATGCGATTATGTTTCTGTCTGCAAATATAGTTCTTTTTTCTGTGTTTGCATGAATAAAATCAGTCAGAAAGTAGCAATTTTGATGATTTGCTATAAAAATCCACCGTAATGGTGATATATTCTCCTCTCGCTGTCATGTGCAGAATGTCATTTTTGATAGTTCTCTTGATTGCTTTTGTTGCAGCTGCTTGTTTTTTCATTTAGAATTTCCTGCCTTATTATCGCAGGAGACCAGTGTGGCTGAATAGTTCGTTTTACGGTTTTTTGCATGTTCGTATTTATTGAAATATAGCTTTTGTATGCACTGTCTGATGTGTTGCTTCCTTGTTCGTGGCTTTTATGTCTGTTTCGCCTTTCTGTGTTTCTGCAGTATACATTAAATGCCAGGAAATGGTTCAGCAGAACCTCCTCCTGGCATTTAGTTAGATATGTTAGTCTCCTAATAGTGACTTTAGAACTTTGTCTCCCCCTCTACGTATTCCTGCAGCAGTAGATGCTCTCCGTCGAATACGGCGTAGGTGAACTGTGAGATCCAGTCGCCGAGAATCATCATGCGTTTCTGCGCACTGAGCATAAGGTCGAGTTCGATATGCCTGTGCCCGTAGATAAAATAGTCGACATCAGGATGCGAGAGCATATACTCTTTCGTATACAGCACAAGGTGCTCGCGGTCTTCGCCCATGTATTCTGGCTCACCCGATGAATTGAGTGCTGTTATGGTGTTTCCGTTAAACTGTGTGCCTTCCGCCCCGGCTCCATGCTCTATTGCCTGCTGGTTCTTCTTGCGTTTCATGCGTGAGTGCTTCGCCCATGACATGCCGAACCACATGGACAGGCGAGGGTGGAGCATGGAGAACAGACGCTGGCATGTGGTGTTGTGGAACATGGCTCGTATGAACTTGAACTGCTTGTCAGGGTCGCCGAGTCCGTCGCCGTGTGCAAGATAGAAAACCTTGTTGTATATTTCCATGGTTTCTGGCTTGCGGTGGAGAGTCACGCCGCATTCCTCCTCCAGATAACCATACATCCAGATGTCGTGGTTTCCGGTGAAGTAGTGCACCTCTATGCCCATGTCGGTCAGTTCGCTTATCTTTCCGAGGAAACGTGTGTAGCCCTTTGGTACTGCGTATTTCCATTCGTACCAGAAATCGAACATGTCGCCCAAAAGGTATATGGCTTTTGCCTGTGACTTGATAGTGTCAAGGAACCTGACTATCCGTCGCTCCTGCATGCGCGGATGCTCTATGCCCCATGAGCCGAGATGAGCATCGCTCAGGAAATATACTTTGTCCATGTCTTGTGGTATGTATTTAAGTAGGTGTAATGATGCGAGATTATTCAAAGCCGAGTTCTATTCGTGCTTCTTCTGTCATCATGCTCTTGTCCCATTCTGGTTCGAACACCATGTTTATGTTTGCTGATGACACACCCTGCACAGCCTCGACCTTTGTCCTGACATCTTCAAGAATGAAATCAGCCGCAGGACATGTCGGTGCGGTGAATGTCATGTCGATATCCAGAGCTCCATCGTCTTGCAACTCTATTTTGTATATTAGTCCGAGGTCGTAGATATTTACCGGTATTTCAGGGTCGTATACAGTCTTCAGTACCTCTACGATTCTTTCCTCTATTTTTGCTTTCTCCTCACTGCTTAGGAGTTGTTTGTTTTCTTGTGACATATTATTATTGTTTGAGTATTTAGAATGAAGAGAGGATTGGGGACTGCGAATTAATAATGGTCTTCTCTGCATTGCACAGCTCGTTGTAATCGTTTGATTCGCAGAGTGTCATGAATCTTCTGCCGTTTTTTTTGTATGTGGCTTGAATGACTCGGATTCTGCTTTGCAATGACTCAGATTCTGCTTTGCAATGACTCAGAAACTGATTCGCATGCGGATGCATGAAATATTCTGTTCAGGCATAGTCTCGCTCGCACAGTTCTTTGCTCCTGTTTCTCTTCGTATTGTGTTTATAGTCTGCCTTCTTGGTTGTAACTGTAGAATTTTCCGTCGGATATGATGATATGGTCTGCAAAGTGCAGGCGGAGTGTATTCAGCCCCTCCTTTACGTGTTTTGTCAGCCTGTCGTCTTCTCGAGATGGATTAGGATTGCCTGACGGATGATTATGTATAAGCACTACGATTGTGGCACTGTTAAGTATGGCATGTTTCGCTATGATTCTGATGTCAACAGCTGTCTCGGTCATGCCGCCTTGTGACACTCTTATGGGGTTGCCTATAAGAGTGTATTTGTTGTTCGTCAGCAGTATCCATGCCTCTTCCGTCTTCAAGTCTTGCAGTTTTGTCAGCATGAATCGGTATATAGATTCGGGGTCGGAGAGTGTGAGTCGTTCGCGAGCGTCTTCCTCCTGACGTCTTTTTCCCAGTTCGCATGCAGCAAGCAGCGTGATGGCTTTTGCCTCGCCTATACCGTTGTAGTTCATCAGCTCCTCCGCACTTTTCTGCCCGAGTATCTTCAGCGAGTCGCCGCAGTCGTACATGATTCTCCGCATAAGGTCTACTGCGCTCTCCTGTGCCGAGCCTGATCCTATCAGTATAGCGAGCAGTTCAGTGTTGCTCATTGCACTGGCGCCTTTCCGTAGCATCTTTTCTCGTGGGCGGTCGTCAGCCTCCCATTGGTTTATGCTCATCTTCCTTGTAGGTTCGTCCTTTGCGGGGTGTATCTCTTTTAGCACCCATTGCTGTGTGTGTTCTTTCATGACTGTGGTGTTTGAATCTGCTTAAGACTATTTGTAGAATGTCTTGTCGAATGCGTGAAACTCGTCTTTGCCAAGCACGCATCGCTGCCACCAGGCATATATGAATCCGCATCCGTAGCCGAGCAGTTGCACAAAGGCGGCAATAATGCTTCTTGCGCCTATGCTGGCAGACTTGTTCTGTATGCTTGAATCTGCAAATATAAGCAGCGAGTATAGCAATATTGGTATCCATGGGGCAGCGCACAGCCAGTACCATCGGTGAAGCGGGTCAGGGCCTGGCCCGTAGACCATAAGCATGCGGCCTATGAATGATGTCACAAGCAGGGCGGCTACTCCGATTGTGAACAGTGTGGGCAGCAGGTGTACGAGCTTCATCGTGCCAGGATGCCTTTTCTCAAGATTGATTCGCGCTATGCCACTGTTGTATACTTGTCGCCAGAACTTCTTGAAGTCTGTACGGCGCTTGTGCCATACCCATGCCGAAGGAAATAGCCTAATGCTGTATCCTGCCTCTGCGATGCGGTAGGAGAAATCTATGTCTTCGCCAAAGCGCATCTTTGAGAATCCGCCAAGTTTCATGTATACTTCGCGGCGTATGCCCATGTTGTATGAGCGCGGGAAGAATTTGTCAAGCTTTTTATTTCCTCCTCTGATGCCTCCGGTAGTGAAAAAGGCGGTCATAGAGTATGATATGGCTTTCTGCGTCGGTGTGAATGATTGGTGTGCTGCGTCTGGTCCTCCGAATGCATCGCATGGATTTTCCTTCAGCTCTCGGCTTACAGACTCGATGAATGTGTCTGGCAGCACAACGTCAGAGTCCAGTATTAACAAAAAAACTCCAGACGCCCGCTCAGCACCGAAGTTTCGGCTCTGACCAGGTCCGGAGTTTGTCTTGTAATAGTATTTTATGTCCAGTTTGCCGTCGTATTTCTGACAAACGTCTTTGCATGGTATTGCCGAGCCGTCTTCAACGACAATTACTTCAAATCCTTTTTCAGTTTGGCTGACCAGGCTGCTAAGTAATTCGTCAATCTCGTCAGGACGGTTGTATACTGGAATGATAAGACTATAGTTTAATTCCATTCTGCTTATCCCAGTGCAATATGGATATGAGATGCTGTGTCCTCAATGTGCGGTAAGGATTTGCATCACTCCCGTCTATTGCAGAAAAACTTGTTCTGTTGTTATGATGAAGAAGACAACAGACTATTGCGTGTGCATATAGTCTGATGCCTTCTTGTTCGATTATGTGTTAGGATATTACTCCTTTACGCGCTGAACGTAGCTGCCGTCACGTGTGTCAACGATGATCTTGTCGCCTTCCTTGCAGAATAGTGGCACCATCACAGTTGCACCTGTCTCTACTGTAGACTTTGTGAGAGTGTTTGTTGCAGTGTTGCCTTTCGCTCCTGGCTCCATGTATGTGATTTCAAGAGTTGTCTTGATAGGCATTTCTGCTGTAAGGATTGTTTCTGTTGATGCGTCAGATACTACTTCCACAACGTCACCTTCCTTCATGTATTCGCTTCCGATAACCATCGCCTTGTCAATGTTTACCTGGTCGAAAGTCTCCTGGTTCATGAATACTGCATCCTCGCCGTCCATGTACAGGAACTGGTATGGACGATGCTCTACGCGTACATCCTCAAGGGCTTCACCGATATTGAAACGCTTCTCGATAACATATCCTGATACTACATCCTTAAGTTTTGTACGCATGAAAGTGTTACCCTTGCCTGGCTTTACATGCAAGAATTCGATTACAACGAGCAACTTGCCATCAAGGCGAATTACTGTTCCGTTTTTGATGTCTTGTGATTTAATCATCTCTTTTTGATATTATAGTTTATGTGTTGATAGTTCTATATATAATAGATGTTTTTATCTGAATCTGCTTGCAAAGGTACTATATTTTTATTAAAAAACACTTATTTTTCGATGAAAAGTGTGTATTTTCTTGCTTATTTAAAATAATTTATGTACTTTTGCATCCCGAATTGTTGAAAATCAATAAATAATCAGATAGAATATGAAAAGAACATTTCAGCCACACAATCGCCGTCGCGTTAACAAGCACGGATTCCGTGAGCGCATGAAGACAAAGAATGGTCGTCGCGTTCTCGCATCTCGTCGTGCTCAGGGTCGTAAAAAACTTACTGTTTCTGACGAGAGACACGGTAAATAATTTTACTGACTATTTGCGCCTATGGCGTGCGAACAGGCAGCTGAAGACATGTCTTTGGGCTGCTTTTTTTATGTCCGTATGTAAGGACGGCCCGTCAGAAATACAAGTGCCGTAGTTTTTTGCAAGAAAAATCGAGGCTGTTGGTGTCTTGTAGGTAAACGAGTATGCTGATTGCCTGAGGCTTGGCGTAGGAGATGGCTGTCGTTCGTATCCGGGGTAATTCATTGTAATGCTTAATGCTACAGCTAAGATAGTGTAAACGCAATAAAAAGAAATGCAGGCAAGATGGAATAACTGTCATTCTCTCTTGCCTGCATTTTTGTTATAGTCTTTTATTCGGCTCTTCAATATCGTGCGATGTTTGTTTTAATGCTTCAAGGTTGTATATAAATGCCCGGTCGCTTTGATAGGGTCTTCCCCGTCTGTCATCAAGGTGAAGTCTGCTTCGAGGCACTCGTTTGCATCATGATTGCACCATTTCCCCTCATGATTACCAAATCGTATGCTTCCTATGGCTGTAGACGTATGCGTCCTTTCTCCATTGATTATGCTTTCAACCATGGCAATGTTTATGCCTTCCTGCGAAATTGAATCGTATAGATTGTCGACGCTTGTAAAATCAATACGAGTAAAATCGCATGTCTGCCCTGCCCACGGGCTGTCAATCTTAAAATCTTTAATGTATAGCCGGATGTAATATGTTGAATTGTTAGTATTGTCCAGAGGTAATAGTGGCGTACTTATGCGTAGTAACGGCATTTTCACTCCAAAGCTGGGTGCATAGAGTGTCTGGTAATCAACATCAGGCCAGCTTCCCCACATCATCGGTATTGCGTAATGTTCCTGATAGGCATACTCTTCTCCGTTGATAGTGGCGGTGCAGTAATTAGGAGACAAATACATGCCGTCTTCGTCCTTGTTGCAGGATGTCAATATGAATACGGAAACGATTAGCAAGAAAAATAACCTTAACATACACTAAATGTTGCCTGAAGAATAACTTAAACTTGTTGCAAAGTTACAAAAATAAATATAAAAGAAGAATTCTGCTATCAAAAAAGCACACTTGCAGATTAGCTCTATAGTGTAAAGAGGTTGATGGAAAGTGCTGTTTTAATGCCAACGCCTGCCTTCTGCTGTGTCTCTTATGTTCTTGTGTTAAACGTGATTTGCAAGCGAAAGATGCTTTAAATAGGAAAAAACTTGAGCCTCAGTGTTTATTTTCTATTATTTAATTATGAGAAGTTAAATATATTTTGTAACTTTGCTCCAAATTTTATAAATGACGATATAGGATCTGATGGGTAAGAAAATTAATGTGGGGAAGAGCGGTTTGAGGTATATGCTGCTTAATTTACTTGGCATGGCGGTAGTCATATCGCTTATAGTGATTGCTGTGGCTCTCTCTGCAAATGTATATACAAGGCATGGTGAATCTATCAGTGTGCCCAATGTGTGTGACAAGAAATTCTCTGATGCAAAACGTCTGATAGAAGCGGAAGGACTGAGAGTCGTGGTCTCTGATACTGGATATAACCGACATCTGCCACCAGACTATGTGCTGCATCAGCAGCCTGAATCTGGCATAAAGGTGAAGGCTGGACGTGTGATATTCCTTTCTATAAATTCATCGAAGAAACCAACGCTTGTAATGCCGGACATTATTGATAACAGTTCGCTTCGCGAGGCCATGGCGCGTCTTAAGATGTTAGGGTTCAAGGTTGGAGAACCTCAATACGTTTCAGGTGAGAAAGACTGGGTTTATGGTGTTATAAGCCGAGGAAGATCTGTTGTGGCAGGTGAAAAGGTGCCTGTAGATGCAATGGTCATACTGCAGGTGGGTAATGGAGATACAAATGAATTTGACGACTTGCAGTATCTTGACCCAAATATAGAGTTTGAGTTCGATGAGACAGAAGGAACAGAACTGGAAGGAGATCCCGAGGCTGTAGAGGAAGATCCGTTTGTTATCATTGAGTGACGCTTGTGTTAACAGCACTGTGCGGATTGTGCTCTTATTAGTGTGACAGCCACTTTCTGATTTTCAGATTTAACCGATTCCCTGCAGTGCATGTTCTTTGATGCGTCATACCGTACTGCCCCTTCAGACATCATTTCATGTCGAAGGTACGCAAATATATAAAACAACTGATATGAATAATTACGACGACGAAATATACGACGAGATAATAGATAATTCTGACGGTGGCGGAGAATTGTACGAGCATTTCCGGATTGTTGCAGATGCGGGCCAGGAGACAATAAGGATAGATAAGTTTCTGTCAGAGCACATGCAGCATTCGTCACGCAGCAGAATCCAGCAGGCTGCAGAGGCTGGATATATACATGCCAATGGAAAACCGGTGAAGGCGAACTATAAGGTGAGGCCAGGCGATGTAATGACACTGATGCTTGCACGTCCGCCACATGACACAAGTATAAAACCAGAGGATATTCCGCTGAACATCGTCTATGAGGACGACGAAATAATGGTGGTCAACAAAGAGGCTGGCATGGTTGTTCATCCTGGGGCAGGCAATTTCACTGGCACACTGGTTAATGCCATGGCATGGCACATGAAGGATGTGCCAGAGTATGACCCTAATTCGCCAGAGGTAGGGTTAGTGCATCGTATTGACAAGGATACATCCGGCCTGTTGCTCATAGCAAAGACGCCAGAGGCCAAGAAGATTCTTGGGAAACAGTTTTTTGATAAGACAACACATAGATCCTATCATGCTCTCGTATGGGGACATATGAAGGAAAATGAAGGACGCATAGAGGGCAATATTACTCGTGACCCTAAGGATCGCTTGAAGATGACGGTCGTGGCGCCAGAATCTGGTATCGGAAAGCCAGCAGTGACACATTGGCGAGTGATAGAGCGATACGGATACACCACTCTCGTGGAGTGTATTCTTGAAACAGGGCGTACGCATCAGATACGCGCTCATATGAAAGCTATCGGTCATCCGCTTTTTGCTGACGAAAGGTATGGGGGCATGGAGGTGTTGCGTGGTGAACGTTCTTCTTCTTACAAGGCTTTTATAAATAATTGTTTCAAACTGTGCCCTCGTCAGGCTTTGCATGCTAAAACATTGGGTTTTGTTCATCCCGTTACAGGCAAGCAGATGGATTTCACATCAGAACTGCCTGACGACCTGAATGCAGTAATAAGGAAATGGCGGGATTATATTAACGGAACGACACGTAACACGATGGAATGATGCATACGGTGCTGCATGTATAATAATAATTAATGTATAGATTAAAATAATTTCAATAGATATGAAACGCACAATAGCAATTGTCTGTGGAGGCGACTCAAGTGAGCACGATGTGTCTATGCGCTCGGCGCAGGGACTATATTCCTTCTTCGATAAGGAGAGGTATGATGTATATATTGTTGAGATAAAGGGCTTAGACTGGCATGTCAATCTGCAGAACGGTGATACTTCACGTATCTCTCGCGATGACTTCTCTTTTATACTCAATGGCGAGCGTAAGCATTTTGACTATGCATATATAACTATTCACGGCACTCCTGGAGAGAATGGCATACTTCAGGGCTATTTTGAATTGATGCGTATACCATATTCTACGAGTGATGTCTTCGTTGAGGCTCTTACCTTTGACAAGTTCGCTTTGAACAATTATCTTCGTGGATTCGGTGTGTCTGTTGCTGATAGCATACTTGTGCGCCATGGCCAAGAGAAAGAACTTGACGAGCAGTCTGTCGTAGAGAAACTTGGTTTGCCAGTGTTTGTAAAGCCTGCTGCAGACGGTTCCAGCTTTGGTGTTAGTAAGGTTAATGATATAGACCATCTCGCTCCTGCTCTTCGCAAGGCTTTCCTTGAATCAGAGACAGTGATGATAGAGGGCTATCTGAAGGGCGTGGAAATTAGCCAGGGCTGTTATAAGACAAGGACAAACAGCGTTGTGCTCCCTGCTACAGAGGTCGTCACAGACAATGAATTCTTCGATTATGATGCAAAGTATAATGGACAGGTTGAGGAGATCACACCAGCACGCCTCGCACCGTCAACTGCAGAGCGCGTAGCAAAGATAACAAGTGCTATTTATGACATCCTGCATTGTAACGGCATAATCCGCATAGATTATATAATATCTAAGAATCCTGACGGTACAGAGCGCATAAACATGCTGGAGGTGAACACAACCCCTGGAATGACCGTTACATCGTTTATTCCTCAGCAGGTTCGTGCTGCAGGCATGGAAATGAAGGATGTGCTGACAGAAATTGTAGAGAATCAGTTCTAGCGATTGCCTCTGTATGGCCGCAGCCATGAATAATGACGGTATGAATATTGCCGCTTTGCGGTTTAATATCTGCGAGTCGTCTTGCGAGTCAACATATTTAGCTTATAACGGATGCATCAGAATGCACTTAGGACATGGGAGCATGTTTGAAGCAAGAGTTGATGTTTGGGAGTAATATGCGTGTTGGCTCCTGCCTTTATCTTGGTCATGTTTGGCTTCCGAGGTGTCTTGCTCCATTAATTAGGAGGAGATCAGGTTATCCGTGTATAGGTATGAGCAAATGTATTATCTATTGATATCAATTGATTATGAACGAGAATTTTGATGATATTCGTCCGTATGGTCCAGGTGAGGTAAGACCTGCTGTTGAATCACTGCTTCATGACCGGCAGTTCATGACAATGCTTCGTGGATTTATTCCGCTCCCGAAGCCACTTATCCGTTTTATTATCCGTGCACTGTTCATAGGAGTTGACACTCCTCTTGATTTCCAATTGCGATACATGAAGCATGTAGTGCGTTATGTCTTGCGTAAATGTTCCGATGGCTGTACGTTTTCCGGTCACCCGCTGCCTGCTAAAAGTCAGCATCATACTTTCGTATCAAATCATAGAGATATAGTGCTTGATTCTGCAATACTCGATTTGAAGCTCGTTGAGGCGAAATATGATACAACAGTAGAAATTGCTATTGGAGATAATCTGCTTATCTATCCATGGATTCGCACTTTAGTGAAGATTAATAAAGCTTTTACGGTGAAGCGAGGCTTGTCGCCTCGTCAGCTGCTTGAAAGTTCTATGCTGATGTCGAGATATATTCATCATGCTGTAAAGGAAAAGGGCGAGAATATCTGGATAGCCCAGCGAGAGGGCAGGGCGAAGGATTCTGACGACCGCACTCAGGACTCTGTATTGAAAATGCTGAGTTATGGCGGAGACCTTGCAGACTTAAATATCGTTCCGTTGACCATATCTTACGAGTATGACCCATGCGACTATCTGAAAGCGAAGGAATTTCAGCTGAAGCGTGATAATCCAGCCTACAAGAAAACCAAGCAGGACGATCTTGAGAACATGAAGACGGGCATTATGGGATATAAGGGACGCATACATTATGAGTGTGCACCGTGTATCAATACGTGGCTGGACGATTTGCGTACTCTTCCTAAGACAGAATTCTTCGGTGAGGTGGCAAAGCGTATGGACAAGGAGATACATGCTGGATACAAACTATTCCCATGTAATTACATTGCTCTTGACATGCTGGAATCAGGAAAGGTATATGAATCGCATTATACAGCAGCTGATGTGGAACGTTTCAGTAAGTATCTTGAAGGGCAGCTTGCCAAAATCAATATTCCAAATAAGGATGATGCATTCCTGCGTCAATGTATGCTGACGATGTATGCAAATCCTGCAAGAAACAAGATGGCTGTGATGCCATAGCCTAACTTCCCCCACACTGTCGTTCTTATTCTAAGAGAAATGAATAAAGCCTATCTATTGATAATCATAGTTGCCTCCTGTCTGCTCTGCTCATGTTCTGATGATGAGAATGCAGACCTGTCTTGTCTTACGGCGGAGATGTGCGATATATATGTGTCAGCTCCTAAGATCGCGGTCAATGCAGTGACAGATAGCGACAGGCAGTTGTCTTTTGACAGCCAGTTGTCAGTTCCCTGGGCTACCAAGCCTGATTCCGTGTATCGTGCTATGCTGTATTATAATAGCCCGATAACATCTCTGACAGTCTCTCCCTTGTATGCAGAACGTGTTCTACTGCTTACTCCGCACCCCAAATCGAAAGCTGCAGAATGGAGCGAGAATGCTGATCCTATGGAGGTGAATAGTATATGGCAGGCGAAGAATGGCAAGTATCTGAATCTGGGCATCAGTCTGAAGAACGGCTCTACCACTGACGATTCCCAGTATCATTCTATAGGTTTAGTCACTGATACCGTAATACGTTCTTCTGCTAAGGCTCACCATTACTATCGAGTGTGCCATGCCCAGAACGATATGCCCATGCATTATACCGTCCGCACTTATCTCTCTATACCTATAGCCAGCATACCAGAAGGTGACACGCTGACAGTCTCTGTCCCCACTGATGCAGGCATGAAGGAGATGACGGTGGTGAAATGAGAAATTCAGACAGAGCCGCACACTGCGACTTGTTGCGTACTCCTGAAGTGAAAACCGAGTTTCCCCGTGTTACAAACATAGTCTTTACACGCACAGGCAGTGTAGGTTTACGGTCGTTATCTGATTTTTCCCGTGTTACAAACATAATCTTGCTATCTTATTGAAGAATCTTTTCTACATATGTGTTTTTTTGTTATTGCTGCTATATCCGTTGCAGCATAGGGCAAGCGTGCCGTCTGACACATATAGAAATAGTTCTCTTGCCTATCTCCGGCATGCCTTCCAGCGCGATTCTATCACAAAGATAGTATTAGACGAATATGCAGAAGCCCTCCGCAATAATGATAACGAGGCTCTGCTCAACAGTTATATACGCCTTTCTGAACTTTCTGCCGAGCGTGGCGACTATCAGGAGGCGCGTGATTATGCCTATAAGGCTATTGCGGCGAACAACCAGCTGTATGAGCCGCGCTGCATGACCCACGTTTATCTTAATATATATAAGACGTACAATGAAGAGTTTCCGCAGGACAGTGCGTCTTTCTCTTTCTTGCGGAAAGCCCTTACGCTTGCTACGACTGATGATGACAGGTTCGAAACCTATCTCTATCTGGCTTCGCACTATGGCAGAAAGCGCAATGAGGCCCGCTATAATTTCTGGCGCAGCCTATATTCTGGACTATCTGATGAAAGACGACAGCATGCTTATGCCGATATATACTGGCGCGCAGAGTCGTATCATTATATTATGAAGGGAGATACAGACTCCGCAGCGATAATGCGCAATCGTATCCCCACACCGTATATCCGTTACAATGCACTGCTCTCTCTGAATAGAAGGGCAGGGCGTCTGGCGGCAGCGATGCTCTATGCTGATTCTGTTGATAAGCTCGTGCGTCGTGAGGCAGCCCTTGCCGGTACTATGACCACAGCCTTCCTGCAGGCAGCTGTGGAGCGAAGCACGCTGGAGCATGCAGGCTACCTTGAGCAGATACGTGTATCCTCGGCTATAGCAGAGATTCAGCAGCAGAAGCTTCAGCAAGAGCAGATGCAGCTCGAAACAGAGCGAGCCGCCGCAGATGCCCGGCAGATGGAGATGGCAGACGAGGAACGGCACAGACGTTTCCAGTTAGAGAAAGCACGTCACCAGCAGCAGCAGCTTGAAACCGAAAAACGACATGTAGAGCATCAGTCCGCCATACTTGAAAAACGCCAGGCTGGTGTGCGTATCCTAATCATAGGAATGATAATTGTCGGAGCCATCCTATTCCTGCTTCTCCTGTTCCTTTTCATCTGGACAAGAATCAAAGCGCGTGCTGCTAATGACATGCGTAGAATGAATGAAGAAGAAGACCGTCTGCATGGCATAGCCGTAGAGGCGTCAGCGAGCCGTGACCGTTTCATTCGCAATATGACTGCCGAGATGCAGCAGTCGCTTGGCGAGGTGTCGCGTTATGCGCAAATTCTTGCAGACGTCAGCAAGGATATTACGGAGGAAGAGCGTGCCAGTTATGGTCAGAGTGTGCTTAATAGCAGCATACGCGTCGTAGACCATATAAACTCCATACTCAATCCCAATGAGTATATGCCGCAGGCAGACCGTGCGTCAGAGGAAGCACGCATCGAGCGCGTACGCCAGCAGTTCTCGCAGGGAATGGCGGTAACAGCTATTCTGCTTCTCTTCTCCTCAGCCGTTTATTCTGACCATACCCAGATGTATCACTCTATATACGATACAGGATACAGTATGCCGCAACGCCGTCCGACTATCGATAGCGCCGTCCTTCGGTGGTCTGACCAGGCTTACCGTGTCCGTTTCGACAAGCAGGCTCTGATGCCACGGGTGGAGAAAGGAGTAGCTATAGCTAAATCCCGTCAGGAGAAGTACGGCCATTGCCTGCTTCTCAGCATGCCTGTAATATGTCACTACGCTACAGGCACATGGGAGGAATTTGACAGAAGCTGTGCGGAGTTGCGTTCTGTAGCCAAGTCTAACGGCTACATGCAGTATTACTATTATACCTATCTGAAGGATGTGGAGCGCAGCCTGCGTGAGAATAATATGTTCCGTGCCATGACCGTGTTGGAAAATATGGAGCAGGAGGCCAATGCAGAACATTCGTCATACGGCCAGCTGTATACGTTCATCGCTCGCATGAAGGTCAGCAAGAAGCGTGAAGACCCTATTGGTGTGATAAAGTGGGCGCATCTTGCACTTGATGCAAGCCGTGATATGGACCAGCCTATAGACATCTCGCCTATATATATCGATATGTTCCATCACACACATGGAGCTCGCCGCACCGCTTATGGCGACAGTCTTCTGCGTATGGCAGTCGAATCAGCCAGAGCAATAGAGAATATAGCCCATTCAAATCTTGAACGTGCATATTTCTGCGCCGTAAATAACCAGCCAGAGGATTATTACCGCCATATCGCTGTTTACGACAGCCTGAACTCAATATATAATATCCGCTCTTCGTATGAGCTTCCTATAAAGGCGTATAACCATGTTCTTAAAGGCGATATAGATTCCGCTCTGGTCATGATGAACCGTATGCCAGACCGTTTCGAGTCGTACAAATATCAGTTAGCTCTTGCAAGCCGTCATCATCTAAACGAGTATGCTCTGCAGATCAGAGATTCACTCCTCCGCATGCGACGTGAGAACGAACGCCAGCTCCGTGCCAATGACCTCTATGCTATCTCAGAGTTAAATGGAACAGATTCGTTGCGGCGTATTGTGGCAGAAACTCATGAGACAGCTCTGAAGCTGCAGGCGGAGCAAAAGGCCATGCAATTGCGCAGGCAGCGCATGAGTATTGAGCGTGAGCGACAGAATATGGTGCTAAAGAAGCTTGAGGCTGATGCTGCGGTCAGGGCAGACGAGATGCTACTCCATAATGCGGCTATAGAGAACAATCGCTTGAAGCAGATAGCTCAGACAGCGCGTGCGAAGATAGAGGCGGAAAAGGCCAGTCATGACCATATGATGCTACTCATAGCTGTTGGCACGCTCGTCATTATTGCTATGATAGTTCTCATCGTGATGATATATTTGTGGCGCAGGCGTACAGCAGCACTCTACAGCAAGCTTCAGCAGAAGAACCAGACGCTTAACGACGCACGAGTAGAGGCAGAGCATGCCATAGAGCGCAAGGACCGCTTCATACAGAACATGTCGCACGAACTTCGCACTCCGCTCAATGCCATAACAGGCTTTGCGCAGCTGCTTGCTTTGCCTGCCGACTCTTTCTCTGGTGAGGAGCGCCAGCGCTTTGCTCAGCACGTAGAGCATAATATAAGTCTGCTATCAATGCTGGTCGATGATATCGTGGATATAGGCAGCGTAGAGAAGGGCAGCTATAAGATAGTTTGCGCAGACACCAATGTCAATGACATACTCCATCAGGCTTTCGGAACAGTAGAATACCGTGTTCCTGCATCCGTCACTATGCAGATGCACTCCTCTTTGCCTGAGGGCTATGTAGCACATATTGATGGCCGCCGCATTCTGCAGGTGCTGGTCAATTATCTAACAAATGCTATAAAGCATACGGTGGAAGGTACTATCACGCTTTCAGCAGAGCTATTCACTGTCGATGGGCGCGATATGTTGCGCTTCGCCGTAGCCGACACAGGCACAGGAGTGCCGCTGGAGCAGCATGAAAATGTCTTTGCAAGATTCGTGAAATTAGAGAAGTTCGTACAGGGGACAGGACTCGGTTTGAGCATTTGCCGAATCATTGCAGAGAAGATGCAGGGCCGTTGCTATCTTGATACAACATATCCTGCAAGCAATCCGGATACAGACCATGGCGCACGCTTCGTGTTTGAACTTCCTGTGGTTGTAAATGATATTGTGTAGAGTAAGCTATTAGATAGCTATTGCATGTGTAGAGCATGCTATTTACCTAAATACTTATATATAATAATGTGACTGTCTGCTAAAAGCTAACATTCACATTATTATTTTTTTTGTGAATAATCTGCACATCTGCACAGGCTGCGTAATTTGTTGTGTTTTAATGAGTTTCTGTCTGTGCGGATCCTGTGCAGATAGATGCAGAATCAAGGACATTAATAATGCCGGCAGTGGGAATGTGTTTTTTCCCTCTGCCGGTATTATTGTTTTATTATGCGAATGTTATTTTGCTATATACTTTCTGCCATTCTTGATGACTATGCCACGATGTTTATTTGTGTTTATTTCTCTACCTGAAATGTCATGACATTTTTGAGTGAATGTTTCTTTGGTGTTGTTCACTCTTTCAATGTTTGTGGTTGTATCATATGAAGATGAGCAAACTGTAAACTTACCTTTATCGCCAACTTTCAGGGTGTAATATATTTGGCCTCCAGCAACACGAACCTTACGAAGCTTTTCAGTCTGAAATTCTTCTTCTGTTGATGACGCCAAGTAGAATTTGTATGTTTCACCAGCAACAAGTTCTGATGCAACTATATCACTAAGGCATACGTCTCTAAATTTATAGCCAGTAAGAGGAGCGACGATACCATCGTCTGGTGTAACAACTTGAATAACAATTTTATCACCGTTTGTCTCTTTTTCAAACACGAACATTAGATATCCCTTGAAGTCATTGCATGAATAGTTGTATATTGGGTTTGCAGAAAACATGAGGCTGTCAGAATCTTCTGTGTTGTAAATCTTATACATTTCAGAAGCCCACAACGATTCAATAGTTTCATCGCTGTATGCAGTAGGTCGGAGACCATACACCATGTCCTGATTGTAGCGGAAAGACATGTCATCTGCATTCATCAAATCTATTGCATAATACCCATCGCATAGTCCTTGCCACCCCCAGTTAACACATACTAAGCCATCAGCATCCATGCCGTGGATAATAAAGGAATGACCACCACTTTTCTCGTCCTGTCCGCCGTATGCAATAGGACAGCCTCGCTGAAGTTCTGAATAGATAATATTATACCATTCTTCATCAGAAAAGAAATGACGGGCAGCATATTTCACAGACTCTCTTGGATAGGACATATGGTTTATTGCGGCAATGCCTATCATGAAAGTGTAGGAGCTGCTGGCATTGGCTCCGTACATCATCTCGCAGGCATAACCGCAATCGCGCAAGAAAATTCCTATGTCGCGCTTGTTCATCATGTTATAAGATATACTCTCTATATTCTCTTCCGAACCGTCTGCAGAATATGCTCCATACGCCTTTTTATATGGATACTTATATGTAGTGCTGACCTCTGCATCCTTAAAGTTGCTTCCACCGTCAATTGAATAGCGTGATGAGAATGATGCAGACTTCGGCCATTCATGATAATTCAGTATCTGGGCAAAGGACGTCGCTACGCATCCTGTAGGTGCATTTATACCGTCAATGATAGGGGTGAACGAATTATAGGGGCTGCCCTGTCCCCATTTCGTATCGATAAATGGGGCTACTGAAACATATGTCTTTGACTTCTGTCTGACTCTGTGTGCTCCGTCGGGCAGGATTATGGCTGACGTGTCTTCCATTTGTTTGCCTATATCACGGAGCCAGTATTGCAAGCAGCAAGGCAGTGTGCAGTCTGCTGATATTACAGTGTTAGTGTATCCTAATACTGGACGGAACCTGTCATCTCTGCTCAAAAAGACTGTGCCATATCCTTCTGCAGAATATGCGACGATATTTTCTTGAGATAGCGTCAGAGTGCAGGTGCATTCCAATTTGCGCACTTTCCTGCGTGTATCAGAGTCGGAATACATCTTTAATAACTGTTTCTTCGCATATTCCGCAAGACTCGCCGCATCTCGTTCTGCAGCTCTTGCAATGCTGAAAAATATCAATAGCGCAAATAATATGCTCGTTTTTTTCATACCTATAATGTGTTTATACAGCCCGCCAGATGTTTTCCATATATAAACCTAATATAATATTCACTATCAGGAAAACTTTTTCAGCAAACTGTATATAATTAAAAGAAGTATCATTACTATACCGAATTTGCATAGCAATGATACTTCATTTTTATCTCTTAACGGTGATTACTTAACACGGTTTGTGCTTGGAGCCATCATTTTCACAGCAGAATGCTTTGCGACTGTATGCTTCTTGCTTACACTCTTTGAAGAGAATGCGTTTGCAAAAGACATTGCAGAACTCTTCGCTGGTACTTTCATTGCTTCATTCGCCTTAGCTGAAGCTGTTCCTGTCAGGGCGAATGTCTCCACGCCATAGCCGAATTGTCCAGCACTGCAATAGTATATCAATGCGAAATTAAATACGCCGTCCTTATAGAAGCTCTGGCCGTAGTTTGTTCCGCCAGAGTAGTTTACAAGGTCATTGACAAAGATTGGGTCGCCTTCTTTATATGATGCGCCTGTTGGCTGCTCTGCAACAAGAACGCTTCCGTCATTCTGCATTGTAAACATGAAATCTACATCATATCCCCAATGCTCTATCTTGAACAATGTAGGGTCCTGTTTGCACTGGAAGAGTGTCAGTCCGCTATCAACGTATGGCGAGCCATCGTCGTTCTTGAAAAGAATGCTATAGGTGTAATCGCCAACGTATGCCGCCTCAAAAGTCTTGGCATTAGCATCCTCTACGTTGAATGCAATATATGTATCGCCCACCTTCGCACCTTCTGCATCGTACATCACTGCCACGAGATAGTATGGTCCTTCAGCCTCTACAGCGAGAACCTTGCGGCCGCTCTCCTTTGTCTCATACGATTCTATTGAGCCGTCGAAGATGCCGTTGACTTTCGCCTGAATATCCTCGGCTGTCGGTTCGCCTGCAAACCATGCATACTTGATGAAGGAAACATCTGCGCCCATAACCATATTGATTACCTGGCTGAGACCATTCTTCGACTTGAATGTGCCCTCGTCAGTAAGGCTGAGCGAGTAGTCAAGCTGAGTGTAGCCTGGCAGCTGGATGATTTCTGGACCATATCCGAAATAGCCTGCGCTGACAAAGTATGCCATGTCTAATACAAAGCGTCCCTTTTCTTTGTCCCAATAGCATGGGAAGTCGGCATGTGTCACGTCTGCATCACCACGAAGGTCGTGCCAGTATGTATAGCTGTCGCCTGTGAATACCTGGCCGTATGTAGAGTGGTTGTAACCTGTCCACTGCTGTCCTACTGTCATGATATTGTTCGCCTTGTCCCAGTCAATTACCAGATTGACACCGTAGAACCAGTCGTACAGCATGAGCTGCGCTAATGATGGGTTGAGCATCGACTCGCGGTAGAATACAGGCTGGGTGTATGTTCCGCTCATATACTGAGTGTATGTATATGTAGGAAGCTCGCCCTTTGCTATCAGACCATAGTTGCTGTAGCCTCCGGCTGCAAAGTTAGAGTAAGCCGCCTCCCACTGCGCAAAGTCCTTCATGCCGCTTGGCCACTGCCATCCGTATGGCTGCCATCCGCTCCAAGGTGCATACTTGACAACTACCTTTGTAGATTCATTTCCGTAGGCTGATGTTTCGTTTGTAAGCTTAAGGTCGAGAGCGTAGCTATTATCAGCAACAAGATCGTTGAAATTGAATGTAATTGGAAGAGACGCTGTAGTCTCTCCGTCAGCGAAAGTTACGCTTGATGGAACACTGAAGAGTTTGGCCGCAGTAGTGTCGTCCACTTCAATATTCACCGTTACAGGGCCTTCTGCCTTCACGCGCATAACTTCCACTGCAACCTGATTCTGGTTTTCTGCAAGCAGAAAGTCGTATGACGTCTCGTTAGAGAAATAAGCCTGCGCAGTCGTAGGCATCTTTGTCGCTGTGTAGTCGTCGTCAGAAGAGCATGACGAGAATCCGGTTACAGCCGCAGCAAAGCAAAGCGCGCTGAATAATATTTTGCTTAATTTCATATTATTTCTTATTATACGTTATTAATATTTGCCTGGAGCATATTCGTTCTTCTTACAGTCAGCGCCAGCAATCGCTGATGTTGGGTCTGGGTTGTTCCATCCTTCAAGCGCCTTGTTCGACTGTGTCTCGTAGTTCGGGATAACGAGTGTCCAGTTAGGCTTGATTCCCTCAGCGTTGATATAGAATATTGTAGCAGGAGCGTTTGTTCCCTCATAATACTGCATAACGCCTGGCTTGATACGCTTAGCAGAAGGGAATGCATTGCCTTCGCCCCAGAATTCAATACGCATCTGGTCAAGAACAGCAAGCTGCATCTCACGCTCTGAAGTAGCATAGCATTTGTATGCAGGGTCACGATATGTTTTCACCCATGACTCAAGAAGGCTTACACCTTCGGCAAAGCCTCTTGACATGCCTGCTGCCTCTGCACGGATGAGATACATTTCTTCAAGGCGCATGATAGGAATGTCTGTGGCGCCGCCTACAGAATATGTCTGATAGTCGCCTCCAGCACAGCGGAACTTGATAGAAAGGTAGTCTGGCATATCTGCGAGCCACTCCTCTGTGCGGCATGTCTCGTAGTCTCCGCGCTTGCGGTCTGGATCAAGGAACTGCTTGCGGCGATAGTCGTTGATACCCATTTTGTCGTAAAGAGAGCGGTCGATAGAAGGGCATGTGAGTGAAGAATATCCCCAGTCAGCTTCTCCTGACATCCATCCTACGAAGTTACACAGGTTGCCCATGTTCTCTGCAGAGTAGTGAGTGTACCACATCCATCCGCTTGTAGCTGCGGTGAATGCGCTGCTTGGGTTTGTCAGCTCTCCCTTTGTCATCATCTGCGCGCCGTTGCCTTCAGCCAGAGCAATAGCCTCGTTAGCACACTGATATGCCTTGTCGTACTGCTCGTCCCAGAGATAAACTTTCGCCTGAAGGCCCTTTATGACAGCGAGGTCTGGGGCTGTATGGCTCTTTGCGGTGTATCCTGTCTTTGTGAAGAGCTCTTCAGCAGTGTTTAGGTCGCTGAGTATGAACTCAACCATCTCGTCGTGGGTTACGCGAGGATTGTTGTTCGCCTGCTCTTCTGTTGTCTCGTCAGTAACGATAGGCACAGTAAGGCCAAGCACCTTTGAGCAGTCAGTATACTTGTTTGCTACTGGCTCGAAGAATATCATGAGCATGTAGTAGTTGAAAGCGCGGTATCCGTATGACTGCGCAGCATAGTTTATGTCGTCAGTCTTTGGGTTTTCGATTGCCTTGTATGTCTTGATAGCGTCATTAGCGCCTTTGATAAACATGTAAAGCGTGCGCCAAGGAAGATATGAGAAATAGCTGTTCTCATTCATTGAGCCTGACATTGTGTTGTATGTACGATACCAGTCATAGCCTGAGTTTGAGCCGAGAGGATACATGTCTCCGAGCATCTCAGTCTGTGCAATCATAAACTGTGGGTATGCCATATCTGTCTCGTGTACCTGGTCGCCGTATACGAGATAACCCTGAGCATACTGTGAGCTTAGACCATTTACGGCACTCACAAGTCCGGCATTAGACATCTGGTCTTCTGTCGCGTATTCGCTCTCAGGGAAAGTTTCTTCTATACAGCTTGAGAGAGAGAACACAGCAGCGAATGCCATGATGTAATATATTTTCTTAAAATCTTTCATCACTTAATCTATTTATTGTTTTTAGAATTGTACTGTGATACCACCAGATATAGTTCTCATTGGCGAGTATGTTGTAGCGTTAGCAGAGCCAGAGTAACCCTGACGTGGGTCGAAACCTTTACGCTTTGAGAAGTAGCCTACGTTCTCACATGCTACATATAGACGGAGGCTGTTTACCTGGAACTTCTTTGTCAAAGAGCTTGGCAGAGTGTAGCCGAGATTGATGTTGTCTATATTGAGATAGTCAGATGATGTGAGGAATCGTGTTGATGAGCTTGAGAAGTAGAGGTCGTCATACTGGAAGCGTGGGATGGTAGCCGATGGCTTGTCTGCTGTCCAAGAGTCAAGAAGATCCTTGTGGAAGTTATAGCCTCCGCTCTGGTTTGTAGGCGCAGCCATGAACTGTGCGTATGAGCTGTCGTATCCTTTGCCGCCAAGCTGGAATGAGCAGTTGATTGAGAGATCGAATCCGAAGAAGCGAACCTGTGTGCCGAAACCTCCCTGCACCTTTGGCACAGTTGTCTTCTCTGTCAGATAGTAGTCGGCTTCAGAGTAAGTCTTTGTTGTCTCACGGCCTTTCCATATCTTCTCGCCGTTGGCGTCGGTGATGATTTTGCCGTCAGCATCTGTCTCGAATACGTTCTTGTACCACATGGCCTCACCTGTCTCCTGGTCTACGCCAGCGTAGTCCTTTATACGCCATGTGTAGATAGACTGGCCTTCTGCGATGAAGAAGCTGCCGTCAGTATAGCCGTCAACCTTCTTTCCGTCAGCGGTGTAGTATGATGAGTTCTTGTGCTCATCGTCGAGTTTTGATATGCGGTTCTTTATTGTACCGAGGTTGAGTGTGACATCCCAGTTGACGTTCTTGTTGCGAAGGATGTTATATTTGAGGTCGAGCTCGACACCAGTGTTGTACATGTCGCCTACGTTTGCGTAGTAGCTTGTGTAGCCGATTGATGGCGCTGTAGAGTAAGACATGAGCATGTCAGTTGTCTTGCGGTAGTAGTATTCGATGCTACCTGACAGGCGCTTGAAAAGTTCAAACTCAATACCAGTATTGAAGTTTGTCTGTGTCTCCCATGTGATGTCTTTGTTTCCTTTGAGATAGAACGAAGAGCCAACCTCGCCGTCAGAGTTGTTGATGACATACTGGTCAGTGTATCGGTAGCTGCCGATATTGTCATTACCCTGTGAACCGATAGAGGCCTTTACCTTAAGCATGTCAACCCATGATGACTCGAACCAATTCTCCTTTGACAGGATCCATGCTCCGCCGAGTGACCAGAATGAGCCCCAGCGATTGTCCTTGTGGAAACGGCTTGAAGCATCGCGACGATAAGAAGCAGAACCGAAGATTCGCTGGTCGTAATCATACTGTACACGTCCGAACCATCCCTCGTTGTTATATTCTGATTTATAAGAGTATGCGCTCTTGCCGTCAACTACTGCGCCTGCAAGCTCCTTGTTGTCGTCAGAGAACATCTTTGACTTTGATGCTGAGAGGTAAGACAATGAGCTGTTATAGTACTCGTGTCCGAGCATTACGTTCAGGTTGTTATACTTGCCGATTGTAGTGGTGTAGTTGAGGAGCTGCTGCAGATTGTAGCTGTATGAGCGCTGATGATACTTAGAAACAGTGCCGCCTGTTGAGTCGAACTGTCCGTAGTATTTGTTATATACGTATGTGCCACGTGTTTCATCAAGGTTGTAAGAGCCTTTGAGTGAGAGTACGAGCCCTGGCATGAATGTGATGTCAGCGAATGCACCACCTGTTGAAGCATTACCTTCATAGTTGCGAGTGTTGAGCATGACGTCCATGATAGGGTTGGCATCCTGTATGAACGGACGGTCGCAGTTTGCGTTCATGCCGTTACCGTAGTCCATTACCTTGAATCCGTTGTCGTCAATTTTGATTGAGCCGTCAGCATTACGCACATAAGCTGGGTAGATAGGAGCCATCTGAGTTGTGAAAGCCCAGACATTGCCCGATGATGCTGAAGAACCGTTATTGCCAAGCGAGTTGCTGTCAAAACGAACATAAGAGAGGTTTCCGCCTACTTTGAACCAGTCCTTTACCTGATAATCACCACGCAGACGGGCAGAGAGACGCTTGAAGTCAGAGTTCAGAGCGATACCCTCGTTATCGAGATAGCCGAGTGACATGTAGAAGTTAGAACGCTCGCTGCTACCGTTTATTGACATGTTATATTCCTGGCGCAGACCTGTACGTGTGCCTACATCCTCCCAGTCGTCAGGTGTAAGGAAGTAGTCGCCTGATACATAGCCCAGAGTTGCATTAGGATTCAGTCGTCCGTCTGTACCGATGAGATACTGTCCCTGTGGTATTGTCCAGATGTTATAGCCGAGACCGCCCTGGTCAGGAGCGCCTGTCAGGAGACCATTAGCAGTCATCCATGCCTGCTCAGGGCTTGCACCTCTGTTTACGTAATAGTTTTTCAGTGCCTCATACTGCATCTCGTAGTACTGTGCAGGGCTTGAGATAACGTCGTAATGCTGCAGAGCACGTGTGTTGGCACCCCACTTGGCGTCGAATGTCACGACTGCGTCCTGACCTTTCTTTGCCTGCTTTGTTGTAATGATAATCACACCGTTAGCACCACGTGCACCGTAGAGCGCAGAAGAAGCAGCATCTTTGAGCACTGTCATGCTCTCAACGTCGTTAGGGTTGAGTGTATTCATGTCACCGCTATATGGTGCGCCGTCAACAATGATAAGTGGGTCCTTACCTGCATTGAGTGAGCCAAAACCACGAATGCGTATTGTCGGAGACTGGTCTGGACCACCATTTGAAGATGTCAGAGTGACACCTGGTACAGCACCAGCGAGAGCAGAAGTAACACTTGTTACCTGCGACTGAGCCAGCTTGTCAGAATTGATAACCTTTGCAGAACCTGTAAATGCTGATTTCTTTGCAGTACCGAAGGCTACGACAATGACCTCGTCGAGCTGTGTCTCGTCTGTTCCGAGCTCTACGTACATGTTATTCTTTGCAGCAGCCTCTTTAGTCTGCATGCCGATGTAAGAGAATACGCGTGTCTTTCCAGCCTGTACGATGATAGAGAACTTACCGTCCACATCAGTCACAGTGCCCTGAGAAGCACCCTTCACTTTTACTGTAGCGCCGATGACAGGCTGCTTGTCTGCCGCCGAAACTACTGTACCAGTGATAGCACTCTGCGCCCAAGCAGTCAGTG
>JAZUMR010000034.1:0-12001 GCA_045603685.1 Prevotella sp. | reverse complement strand
CATTAGTGTCCCGTTAAAATTGGGACGAGTTAAATATTAATCAAACAACCCCGGAATAAGGGGATCCAATTGCTCTTTGACATCATTGGAATAAGTCTTATCGAACAGTTCTCTTAGCGGTGTTTTGTCCGTTAGTGAAATACTGAGGATTTGCAGGACCTCATAGGTCGAGCGTTTCAACTGCATGTCATGCTGGACAATCGCCACGAGGCAGTAGGCAGTGATGGCTGCACTGATTTGTATTCTGACAGCGTTCTCCGTAGTGCCCCAGAACTTCTTGATCTTGAGGTGCTGTTTGAGCCACTTGAAGAACAGCTCTATCTGCCATCGGTTCTTGTAGAGGTCGGTTATCTGCAGGGCTGTCAAGTCCATCGCGTTGGTCAGGAACATGAACTCTCTGTCCTGCTCTTCGTCATAGTATTTGACGAGACGCAGGTTCTCGGGATAGTCCTTGCGGCTCTTGTAGACCGTCAGTTCAATCTCTGCATCTGTGAGTATGTTCTTAGGCATCCGACGCTTCCACCTGACACACCTGTACTGTAAGTTGCTCTTGGCTCTGACGACGAAGAAGGACTCCATCCGCTGTATGCGGTATAGCTCCCCAAAGTTGTTGTAGCCTCGATCAAACACATAGTAAGCACCTGTCTCATAAGGGATTTCCGGCATAGCTTTGGAGTCGTAGACGGAAGCTGTGGTGATATGATAGAAGGCTGGCACCTGTGCCTCCAGGTCATAGAGGAGGTGAGCCTTGACACCGCCTTTCTTCTTGCGGAACTTCGCCCACCAAAACACCGACAGGCAGAGCGGTATCGTCGTAGAGTCGAATGCATACACCTTGCCTCCGAGCTTGAAGATGTCTGTTGCCCGTTTCTCCCTGGCCTGCGTCATCATGTAGAAGGCAAACTCCTCAAAGATACGGAAGTCGCGGTTCTGATTGGCCGTAGCCAACGTCGTCTTGGCGATGGGCTTTCGCCCCAAACCGAGATGGAAACACTTGGACTGATGGGCTTCAAGAGCCACTATCACATCGCGCAGACTCTCACGGTTACTGAGTTGACCGAACATCAAAGCAAGAAGTTGGTTCCAGCAGGTGAGATGCTTGACATAACGATTCCCGTCATACTTGTCAACAAGGTGGCGGAACTTGTCATAGTCTAAATATTCCAGCAATTGGGCGAATACGTATTTGTCTTTGTTCATCTTGCAGCCTTTCAATTTGACTGCAAAAGTACAAATTCAAATCCGTGCACCCTTAAAACTACTCGTAAAAGACTTTATTTCAGCGATTTCAAAGAACAATTAGTCCACTTTAACGGGACACTAATGAACCGCTAAATTAATTTGCTAACCCGATTACGGTGCTACTCTTTTAATTCAGCGGTTTATTTATATTCCACTGCAAATATATTAATAAAATAATCAAACAACAAAATAAAATAATAAAAAGGATTAAGGTTCTTTACAACGCGGAAGTCTTAGACACAAGGACATAAGGGCAAAATAATCCTTTAAATCCATGTAATCCCTAGACACAAAGACATAATTATAGAAGATATACAAAGATAATATAATTTCTAAAAAATCGGTAATTTTGCGTTAATTTGTTTGTAATTTTTTAGTGCAATTCTATTGTATCTCTTGCTTTCGCTAATGCTACGTTTCTGACTTTGTGTGCTATTCGCATGCATGCAACATCACTACTGGATGTTTCATGCCAACAGTCTTAATAGGATGATTATTTTATTCTTCGGTATCTGGCTTATCGTAATGTCAGAGAGAAATTGACCATGTCACTTGCAAACTAAGCACTGATTTTATAACAATTAGCAATAAAATTTGGTGATAGATATGAAATTATGTAACGTTGTTGCCAGAAAGGCTCTTCGTAAGGAATGTGGACTCACACATGAAATCATGTGTTGGACGGAATTTTGTTCGCAATCTTATACGGGGAGAATTCACTTTACGCATGGATAAGGTTAATCAGCTGCTGAGCTTATTTGATGACGAATTTATAATAGCAAAGAGGATATGTGGAAGGCAACGATATACCGTAAGAATTAGCCTGCTGGCTGGTACTCTTACGGAGTGTACAGACATAACTATAAATTAAAAGAGGGTGTGTCAAAATAGACACACCCTCTAATTTTCTCATTAAATCGACTTTTATTATCGGCGAAGACCAAGAGCCTTAACGATAGCACGATAACGCTCGATGTCACGATCCTTAAGATAGTTAAGAAGTGCGCGACGCTTTCCAACAAGCTGTGTCAGTGAACGAGCTGTCTTGTGATCCTTGTGATTAGACTTAAGATGCTCTGTGAGGTGCTTGATACGGAAAGAGAAAAGTGCAATCTGGCTCTCTGCTGAACCTGTGTCTGTAGCAGACTTGCCGTACTGACCGAAAATTTCAGCCTTTTTTGATTGATCTAAATACATTGTTAGAATAGTGATTAATGATTTGTAAATTACATTATCGCTGATGCTGCAAATGCCTTAATCTGAGCATTTTACATCGTGATATGCAGCTTTCTATTTGAAAAGCGGTGCAAAGTTACTATTTTTAATTGATATTTTAATGCTTTTTCTATATAAAGATAGCTGTATTTTGTTTTTTTAACTTGTGTGCGAATTTTTACATCTCTCTATTCTTCATTCTACATTTATTTTTGTAATTTTGCAGAATAAATTGTCATCCACTGTCGGGTGATTAGGCACTATGAAATGATTTAACATTTAGGAACTATGTCAGATATAAGAAATATTGCAATCATTGCGCACGTAGACCACGGCAAGACAACACTTGTGGATAAAATGATGCTTGCAGGTAATCTTTTCCGTGAGGGACAGAACAATTCATCTGCAGTGCTTGACAACAATGAACTGGAAAGAGAGCGTGGCATTACTATATTGTCAAAAAATGTTTCTATTACATGGAAAGAAACAAAGATTAATATTATTGATACCCCTGGTCACTCTGATTTTGGTGGCGAAGTAGAACGTGTGTTAAATATGGCAGACGGTTGTATACTGCTTGTTGACGCCTTTGAAGGTCCAATGCCTCAAACACGTTTTGTTCTGCAAAAGGCGTTGCAAATTGGACTTAAGCCTTTAGTCGTTGTTAACAAGGTTGATAAGCCTAATTGCCGTCCAGAAGAGGTGTATGAGATGGTTTTTGATTTGATGTTCTCTCTTGACGCAACAGAGGATCAGCTTGATTTCCCTGTAGTATATGGCTCAGCAAAAAATGGATGGATGTCAGATGATTATAATAATCCTACTGATAATATTCATTATCTTCTTGATAAAATAGTTGAGACAATACCTGCTCCGAAGAAGCTTGATGGTACTCCGCAAATGCTAATAACATCGTTGGATTATTCAAGTTACACAGGACGTATTGCAATTGGCCGAGTGCATCGTGGAACACTCCGAGAAGGACAAAATATTACTATCAGCCATCGTGATGGAACGCAAGAGAAGACACGCATAAAAGAACTTCATGTTTTTGAAGGCATGGGGCATTTGAAGACACCAGAGGTAGGCAGCGGTGATATATGTGCTATTATCGGTCTTGAGAAATTTGAAATCGGTGATACAATCTGTGATTTTGAGAACCCTGAGCCATTGGCTCCAATCTCCATTGACGAGCCAACGATGTCAATGTTGTTTACAATAAATGATTCTCCATTCTTTGGTAAGGAGGGAAAGTATGTCACATCAAGGCATATAAATGACCGTCTTGAAAAAGAACTTGAAAAAAATCTTGCATTGAAGGTTGAACAGTTTGAGGATTCAACAGACAAATGGATTGTTTCTGGTCGTGGCGTGCTTCATCTTTCAGTTCTTGTTGAAACAATGCGACGTGAGGGATACGAACTTCAGGTAGGTCAGCCGCAGGTTATATATAAGAATATTGATGGCGTCAAATATGAACCGATTGAGGAGTTGACCATCAATGTACCTGAAGAATTCTCAAGCAAGATGATTGACATGGTTACTCGTCGTAAAGGCGAAATGACCTCAATGGAAAGTCAGGGGGATAGAGTTAATATAGAATTTAATATTCCTTCACGAGGTATTATTGGCTTGCGTACTAATGTGCTTACTGCTTCGCAGGGTGAGGCTATCATGGCACATAGATATAAGGAATACCAACCATACAAGGGAGATATACAGAGACGTGTGAACGGCTCAATGATTGCGATGGAGACAGGAAATGCCTTTGCCTATTCAATAGACAAACTGCAGGACCGAGGAAAATTCTTTATCGATCCAGGAGAGGATGTTTATTATGGTGAAGTTGTTGGTGAGCATGTGCATGATAACGATCTGGTTATCAATGTTACAAAAGCTAAACAGCTTACCAACGTCAGAGCATCTGGCTCAGACGATAAGGCGCGTATTATTCCCAAGACAGAACTTTCGCTCGAGGAGTGTTTAGAGTATATCAAGGCTGACGAGCTTGTTGAGGTGACACCAAAATCTATGCGTATGAGAAAGATTATCCTTGACCATAATGAGCGTAAAAAAGCAAATAAGGAAAGTTAAATTGTAGCAATATCTAATTAAGTAACGGAAATAAACCAAAGAAATATGCAAAGAACGAACTATTATTTATTTGATTGGCTGGATTTCGACCGCGAACTTAAGCGTGACGAATCGTTATGGAAGGCATACACATCTGTAGATGTAAAGGAGGATAACGGAGATATTATTATATCCGTCCCTTATCAGAAGCAGGTTTTACAGGAGGATATGCTTGCCGATACCAGCGTGCCGCATCGTATTGTGCCATTAAGACTTCGTGCATATGGCAACAGAATCGTGCGTGTATTTACATCTATGGTAGGAGACGAGATTACGGAAAGCAGCTATATGCTGGAAATGGACAAGGGTCTGTCAAAAACCAAATTGAGTTTCTTCTTTGCTGATGATGTGTATACAATCAAGGACGAGGCGGGCATTACACGTGCTACAATCAACCTCAAGCCATATAACATTGATTGGTGGAGCGATTTGCAGCCTGCACCGCAGCCTACTATACATCTGACAATCTACCCTGACGGAAATCTACAGAAGGGTGTAGAATTAAGCGACGACCATTTCTCTCCGCCGCGATACGACGCTCTGCCAATTGCTTTTTGCATAACGGAAGGCAGAGAGGACAGAGCGACAATGTCATTCAAATGTGATGCTGACGAGTGTTTTGTAGGAACAGGCGAACGATTCCGTAAGATGGATTTGTCTGGACAGACATTCTTCCTGAAAAATCAGGACGGACAAGGAGTAAACAACCGCCGTGCATATAAGAACATTCCGTTCTATATGTCAAGCAGAATGTATGGAGTTTTCTATCATACTTCTGATTACTGCCGTCTGTCACTTGCCGATCATTCCACACGTTCTGTTCAGTTCAGAAATGACCGTGCAACGCTTGATGCATTTATTATTGGTGGCGAAACTCCTGAACGCATACTTTACGGCTATCGTCAGTTAACAGGCTTCCCACCGATGCTGCCATTATGGTCATTTGGAATATGGATGTCACGTATGACATATTTCTCTGCTGACGAGGTGCAAGAAATTTGTGACCGTCTGCGTAGGGAACAATATCCATGTGATGTTATTCATCTTGACACAGGATGGTTCCGTACCGACTGGCTATGCGAATGGATGTTCAATCCTGAGCGTTTCCCTGACCCGAAGGGATTCATCAAACGTCTAGCTGATGACGGCTTTAAGGTGACATTATGGCAGTTGCCGTATGTTGCAAAAGGTGCTGCGCAGATTGACGAAGCACGTGAGAACAAATATATTGGTCCTTTGCTCAAGGAGCAGGCATCAGAAGGTTCAAACTTCTCAACGCTGGATTACGCCGGTACTATCGACTTTACATACGACAAGGCGACAGAGTGGTATAAAGGTCTGCTCCGCGAACTTCTGGAAATGGGTGTCAAATGTATAAAAACTGATTTTGGTGAAAATATCCACATGGATGCCACCTATCACTCAATGACACCAGAGCAACTTAACAATATATATTCGCTCTTATATCAGAAGGCGGCATACGAGGTAACAAAGGACGTAACTGGAGATGGCATCGTTTGGGCACGTGCAGCATGGGCAGGATGCCAGCGATACCCTCTGCACTGGGGTGGTGATAGTGAATCATCATGGGCAGGATTGGCAGGCTCGTTAAAAGGCGGACTGCACTTCGGATTGTCTGGTTTTGCCTTCTGGAGTCATGACGTCCCAGGATTCCATAGCGAACCAGACTTCATGAATTCCGTGATTGATCCTAAGGTATATGTGCGATGGACCCAGTTTGGTGTCTTTACTTCACACATGCGCTATCATGGCTCACACAAGCGTGAACCATGGTATTATCCAACAGTGTCTGACATCGTAAAGAAATGGTGGCGTTTGAGATATCGACTCCTGCCATATATTATGGAAGAAAGCCGCATAGCAACAGAGACAGGATATCCTGTTATTCAGGCTATGCTCATGCATCATCCTAATGACAAGACTTGCTGGCATATAGATGATCAGTACTACTTCGGACGTTCATTTATGGTTGCACCGGTAATGAACAGCAATGATAAGCGTGACATATATTTACCAGAAGGAGAATGGGTTAATTTCTTTACAAAGGAACATTTTACAGGTCCTGTATGGCTTAAGGATGTGAATGTTCCGCTTGACGAAATGCCTGTATTCTGCAGACCTGGCACAGAAATACCTGTGTATGAACTGGAAGTTAACTCCACAGACGACATTGATCTAACAAAAGCTACACGCATTGTTATTGAATAATAATGTAGGTCTGTTGAAACAAACGAATTAACAAGGTAGAAATACATGCTGTTTTTACCATGTTATAATAAAACACAATATAATCTATGGGAATTGTTATAGGTATAGATGTTGGTATAAGTACAACCAAAATTGTTGGTATAAGGAATAACAGAATCATTCGCCCAATAAGAATTAATGCGACAGATCCTGTAACATCACTTTATGGTGCATTTGGAAAATATCTGAACGATAACAACTTGGAACTTTCTGACGTTGAACATGTTATGCTCACTGGTGTAGGTTCGGCATACATTAAAGGTTCGGTATATGGTTTGCCAACTTCTAAAACCGATGAGTTCATAGCAGATGGTTTAGGTGCACAATATGAGAGTAACCTGAATCGCATGATTGTCGTTTCAATGGGAACGGGAACGACTCTTGTGAAATACGATAAAGGCGACATCTCGCATATAGGCGGTATTGGCATGGGAGGTGGGACATTGGCAGGACTGTCCAGATTATTATTAGGAACAGACGATATTAAACATGTTTCTAAACTTGCAGAAAGTGGAAATATTTCACATATTGATTTGCATATTGGCGACATATGTTCAGAAGATATTCCTGGACTTCCTTCATATGCAACAGCTTCACTATTTGGTAACGCACAGTCGACAGCCTCACATGAAGATATTGCGATAGGAATTATCTGCACTGTGATTCAAACTATAGGATCAGCGGCAGTTTTGTCATCAATCAATTCTGGCATTAAGGACTTTGTCATGATTGGTAATCTGACTCTGCTGCCACAGTGTCGTCGTATTTTCAGCATAATGGAACAAATCTACGGAGTTAGATTCCACATACCTAAACATTCAGAATTTGCAACAGCCATAGGCTCTGCGCTGTATTACTTCAAACAAAACAGCAAGAATACTGTATCAGAATGATTATATTGATATAACGAGCAATACATATACACGAATAATAAAAACATCATTACGAACGTATATGCTAATAGATAATGAATAGATTATTAGAACAATATGCTCAATCTGCAGGTGTAAAAGCACTGCATGCAATGTCGGCAAATCCTAAAGCGAGAAATATTTTCCTTACGGGTTTGTCGGCATCTGCTGTTCCTATGGTTTTTGCTTCTTTATATCGTCAGGAACAAACACCAATTCTTATTATATCAGATGATGCAGAAAGTGCCGGCTACATGTATCATGATTTAACACAGATGCTTGAAGATGAAAAGGTTTTCATATTTCCTTCATCATACAAGCGTGCCATCAAATACGGCCAGCACGATCCGGCGAATGAAATATTACGTGTTGAAGTTCTGTCTGCTTTATCAATATGTAATAAATACATTATTGTAACCTATCCCGAAGCTATTGCCGAACTTGTTGTATCAAGTGAAAATGTTGAGGAGGTTCGTATAGATATAGAATGCGGACAAAATATTAGTATTAAGGACTTGACAGAACAATTTCATAATCTGTCATTCCAGCGTGTGGATTATGTTTATGAGCCAGGGCAATATGCAGTTAGAGGAAGTATTGTCGATATATATTCCTTTTCATCAGAATTGCCAATAAGAATTGATTTCTTTGGTGATGAGATAGATTCCATCAGAACATTTGATGTGACAGATCAATTATCTAAGGAACGATACACTAAAATTTCCATTTTACCACAATTATCACAAAACACAACAAAACTCAATACATTTACTTCATTCTTTCCTGATGATACCATTCTGCTGATGCGCAGCAAAGATTATATAATTGATAGAGTAGGGAAGATATACGAAGAAGGTTTCAGCAGCCATATAGTAGAAGAACGCATGGCTAATGCAACCGAGGTTGAACGTGATGAGATAGTAGAGGGATTGCGAAGTGAATTTCAATTAGTAACATCTTCAAAATTATCTTCAGAATTCAATAGGATGAGGATAGTAGAATACTCTCAGCAAAAACCTCAACATGATAAATACGATACAATTATTCCATTCCGCTTTATTCCTCATCCTCCGTTCCATAAGAATTTTGAAATACTAACGGAGACATTACAACAATATTCAAATGAAGGATATAAAATATATATTCTATCAGAAAGTTCAAAGCAAATAGAGCGACTGAAAGATATTATAAACGAACAAAATTCAGCAAAAAGAAGTTCAAGCAATATTACAATTAATTCTTTGCAATTAACTTTGCATGAAGGATTTATAGATAATGGTCTCAAGATATGCTGTTTTACTGACCATCAGATATTCGACCGATATCATAAATATAGTCTGAAATCAGATAAAGCACGTCATGGAAAAATGGCGCTTACATTAAAGGAACTCCAGGAGATGACTCCAGGAGACTTTATTGTACACATAGACTTCGGCGTTGGCAAGTTTGCTGGATTGATGCGTGTCCCGACAGGTGATACTTATCAGGAAGTTATTAGAATCATTTATCAGAATAACGACAAAGTAGATGTAAGTATACATTCATTATACAAGATAAGTAAATATCGCAGTTCGACAGCAGGAGAAGCACCCCGACTTTCTCATTTAGGAACTGGAGCATGGGAGAGGCTAAAGGAGAAGACAAAGAAAAAAATCAAGGATATTGCTCGCGATCTGATAAAACTGTATGCAAAACGACGTCACGAGAAAGGTTTCCAATATTCACCGGATTCGTACTTGCAGCATGAATTAGAGGCCTCCTTTATGTATGAAGACACACCAGACCAGCTGAAGGCAACACAGGATGTCAAACAAGATATGGAATCGGCTCGTCCTATGGACCGTCTTGTATGTGGTGATGTTGGTTTTGGAAAGACAGAGGTTGCCATGCGTGCAGCATTCAAGGCGGTATGCGATTCAAAGCAGGTGGCTGTACTTGTTCCCACAACAGTACTTGCATTCCAGCATTATAACAGTTTCTCGCGTAGGATGAAGGATTTTCCTGTGAGAGTGGAGTATCTCACACGTGCACGAACAGCACGTCAAACTACACAAATATTAAAGGAATTGTCTGAAGGAAAAATTGACATTCTCGTCGGGACACATAAATTAATTGGTAAAAATGTCAAATGGCATGACCTCGGTCTTCTAATTATAGATGAGGAACAGAAATTCGGTGTTTCCACAAAGGAAAAATTAAGACAACTAAAAACAAATGTGGATACATTGACAATGTCTGCGACACCAATACCACGCACCTTGCAATTTTCTCTTATGGGCGCGCGCGACATGAGTATCATGCGCACTCCGCCACCTAATCGACATCCAATATCTACGATACTTGGAACATATAACCACGAAATTATAGCAGATGCCATTAATTTTGAGCTTTCACGAAACGGACAGATTTTCTTTGTCAATCCACGTATATCTAATTTGTTAGAGATAGCGCATTTGATAGAAAAGCATGTACCAGACTGCAGAATAGCAATAGGACATGGACAAATGCCGCCGGAAGAGCTTGAAAAGATTATTGTTTCATTCATGAACCATGATTATGATTTGCTGCTCTCAACAACAATCATTGAGAATGGTATTGATGTTGGCAATGCCAATACAATAATTATTAATGACGCTCATCGTTTTGGTCTATCGGACCTGCACCAGATGAGAGGGCGTGTAGGTAGAAGCAATAAGAAGGCCTTCTGCTATCTGCTGTCACCTCCTTTAGCATATCTCACAGCAGATGCAAGAAAGCGTCTGGAGGCATTGGAAACTTTCTCTGATCTTGGCTCTGGATTTGCACTTGCTATGCAGGATTTAGATTTACGTGGTGCAGGTAATTTGTTGGGTGCGGAGCAAAGCGGATTCATGGAAGATCTTGGATATGAGACATATCAGAAAATCCTTAAACAGGCTGTGGTAGAACTGCGCAACGAAGAATTCCAAGACCTTCAGGAGGAACAATTGTCTGATATGCAGAATGTTGCGAATGGCTCTTCGGGAGCTCATGTTTCAGAAAACATTGAGTTTGTTGATGATTGTACCATTGAAAGTGACTTGCAGATGTATTTCCCAGACAGCTATGTGCCTGGTTCTTCAGAACGCATGCTGCTATATCGCGAATTAGACAATATAATGACAGACAAGGACTTGGAGGCCTACAAACAACGTCTGATAGACAGATTTGGTCCTGTACCGCATGAAGGTGAAGAGTTGATGGGAGTTATATTATTACGTCGCATTGGAAAACAGTATGGTTGTGAAAAAATTGTACTGAAACAATCAACTATGCACATTCATCTAATAAAAAACCTGCATAGCCCGTATTATAAAACAGTGCAATTTTCTAAATTAATAGAATATGCTACAAGAAATCCGCGACAATGCCAATTCCGCAATGTGAATGATTCGCCTCGCATTACCTTTGCAAACATAAAAACTGTTGCACAGGCTCTGAGCATATTCAAAGAAATTGAGGGCTGACAATCATGCCATCAATGTAATTATAATTCACATAAGTGATATTTTCCGCTGTATAACATGCCAAAAAAGATAATCAACACAGTATTGTCAGTTTTTCTGCTTGTCGTCACATTACCAATAACAATTATAGTTGTTGTGTATCTCTTGATACGCAGGAGGGACATAATAGCGAAAAAAACGTACTGCTGTAAGAACTGCAAGCATTTTGAAATGTATTCATTTAATCTTGATGCTTCCAGTGATGACAATAATGTGAAATTTAGTAATATTCTTCGTGGTATACCGGCATTGTTGAACGTTTTGGCAGGCGACATGTCAATAGTTGGTCCAAGTGTTATGACACCCGAGGAGTATACTACGGCAAAGTCATTGTTCCCAGATTATGAAATACTTGTTAGTTGTAATCCTGGTATAATATCTGAGGCTGCGTTGTTTCTGCCAAAGATAAATACACCAGAATCTTCTATTTCATATTGCGAATGTAATGCTAAATATATCAGAAATCAGTCAGTGATGCATGACATTGAAATAGTTGCAGATAGTATTCTCATATTAATATGTGGGAAATAGTAATAAAAAATGGTAACCCGTTTGGATTACCATTTTTTTAGACCTATAGCTCATTTTGCAGGATGGAACAGCCCTCAAAGGTCGATTCCTACAGGTGTTCTGAGAGTTTCAAACGTTTCAGGACACATTTCGACGTATGAAAATGCTCAATAGCTCATTTTGCAGGATACGAGTGTT
>JAZUMR010000033.1:0-122977 GCA_045603685.1 Prevotella sp. | reverse complement strand
AGGATCCATATGAAATAATACAATATATTAAACAAAATTCAAACAAAACATGTCGAATCGCACGGGATTAATCAGAGACAAAGTGTAAACGAACTCCTGATACAAAAGTGTAAACGAACTCCTGATACACGGCAATTAACCCTTAAACTTTTTAACCTCTTTATCCTCTGCCAGTTTCGCATACGTGAAACCTGAGTAATTAAGATTAAACTATCTTGCCAATAGCTGCTTCGCTTGCTGTCGCGCCGTGTCAAGCACAGAAGAACCTGAAATCATCTGAGCTATCTCCTCTATTCGCTCTTCGTCATTCAACACTTTCATATGAGTATTGGTAGTATTCTCATTCTCAATCTTATACACACGATAATGCTTAGAACCTAATGCAGCTATCTGTGGTAAATGCGTAATGGAAATGACTTGCCGTCCTCCCTCTCCCATTTCTTTCATTATGTTTGCCATAGACTCGGCTATTTTACCGCTAACGCCTGTATCTATTTCATCGAATATGATTGTTGGAAGTGAAGTCATATTGCCTATTATCGCCTTTAACGCAAGCATTACACGGGCTATCTCGCCTCCTGAAGCTACCTGAGCGACTGGCATAAGTTTTGAACTCGCATTTGCCGAAAACAGAAACTGCACATTCACATTTCCTGTGTCACATAGCTCCTTCTCCTCAAAATTTGTGACAAATCGGACATTTGGCATGCCCAGAGGAAGTAATCGGGAAATCATCTCCCTTTCAATCACTTTTGCCGCGGACTGTCTTGCGTCCTTCAATTTTGCAGCTAAGAGATTCGCTTTATTATAAGCGCTAATAACGGCTTCTTCTTGCTTTTTTATAATCTCCGTACTGTCATCAATTAACGAAATCTTTTCATGCAGGCTATTCTTTAATTCTATTATATCTGATATATCCTGACAACGATATTTCCTCAACAGATTGTCTAAGAGGCTATATCTTTCATTAAGATGTTCTAATTCTCTGGGGTCAAAATCAACAGAATCCAGCAAATTAAGCAATTCCCCAGACACATCCTTTAAGTCAATATACATGGAGTCAAGACGCTCCAATGCTTCTTGTACATTTGAAGAATAATCCGAAATCTGCTCCAGTTCCTTGTTTACCAGCTTCATCTGTCTTAAAATACTGGTATCCTCTGAAGACAGATATGTATAAGCCTTATATATAGATGTTTTTATCTCCTCAGCGTGGCTTATGCTTTGAAGTTTCTTACTAAGAAACTCCATTTCATCGCTATCTGCAAGATTGGCATTCTCTAATTCTGTATATTGAAAACGCATATAATCCTCCTGCATTCGACATTCATCCGTCTCTTTCACCAGTGCTTCTAATCTGCTCTTCTCTTTCTTATAATGACTATAAGCTTGCTTATATTCATTGAGATTATGCTTATTATCCGCTACAAGGTCGAGAACTGACAGTTGGAAGTCTGTATTGCTTAATAACAGATTCTGATGCTGCGAATGTATATCTACAAGCCTGCTGCCTAACAACTTTATTATCGATACAGACACCGGTGTATCGTTAATAAAAGCACGTGATTTTCCTGTTACTGAAATTTCTCTTCTTAAAATACATTCTCTCTCATCATATTCTATATCGTTCTCCTTAAAGAAATCGCATAATCCATACCCTGATATGTCAAATACTCCTTCTACAATTGATTTTTTTTCGCCGTTCTTTACTGCATTAGCGTCTGCCCTTTGCCCCAAAAGAAGCGACAGAGCCCCTAAAATTATACTTTTACCAGCACCCGTTTCACCAGTTATAACAGAGAAACCTCGCTGAAATTCAACCTCCAGCGAGTCTATTAACGTATAGTTTTGTATTTTCAGACTTAAAATCATACAGGCATAACATAATTATTACTATGAAAAATAAAGATATACAAACAGCTATATACCAAGCTATTGCTTAATCTTCTCCCATGTATTATTCTGTGAAGCGTTTATTCCAAAAAGAATGTCATACACCTTCTCTTTTTCTTTCTGTGTTCCCTTGCCTTTATATATGCTTGCCAATTCATCCTTCTTGAAATCTGTCCATATCTGTGGCAAGATAGACAAAGGCTTATTATCGTGTGCCTGACTCAACAAATCCAAAGCCGTAGTTATTTCTGTCCTGCCTCGCTCCGCATTGTTTGCCATTTCGTCTAATCCTGAACGATAATATGAATACTGTAATTGACGCAAAGGCTCCATGCCGCCATCTAAATAGTCGTTTATTATGGCAAACCTGTTTCGGTCATTATCAAAGGATTTCCAGCCTGGGAACTCCAGATTTTGCGCATTGTTAACCAAATACATACATTGCTGGAGAACCTCCTCACCACCTTTTAACGCAAACGTATCAAGATTTAATCCTATAATGAGGTAGGCATAATATGCCATTAATGCAGTAAGCTGATTATCCAAATTCTCATCATTAAATTCCAACTGGTCAAACTGCTGATACTTAAAGACGAAATCTGCGTCATTATTATTATATATAGTTGTAGTATATGAAGAATTATATACAGGGCGGTTCGCCTGAATTAGTGCCGTGCAAGTAAATACGCCTGTCTCTCTATCGTATTTAGTAACCGTCACACTCATTGAGCACACAATCTTCTCATTTCTTGCAAATTGAAGACTCGTCCACTGGCGGTTATTCATAAATTCCTCCATAGCATGCTGCAAATCAACAAATACAGACTCATCAGTTCCCTGAATCTTGCTGTGGTTTATGTTGACTTTCATCTGTAATTCCTGCGACAAAACAGACAGCACAGAACATACGAACAACATGTATGTCACTACAATTCTATTCATACGAGAAGAACAAAAGTTATTTTTTTGCAGAGTTGTTATACTCACGTAAACGTATACGTGTCAGAACTTGCTTTGTGTTTAAGGTGAAATCACTGGAAAGCATCCATGAATAGTAGCCTGGATCACGCCTTAGAACCTCGGCAACCGGACGGTCTTTATACTTGCCGAAATTAAACACTTCCTGCCGACGCACTGTTCCATCAGGATTTAACAATGGGGTGCCATCTGGCCCTTTTACAACTCCCCAGACAATACGACCTGCAAAATCTACAAACGGGCTGTCTGACATGCAAAAAGATGCAATCGTGTCCATGTCATTTATTAGCTGACGCTCCGGATCACTTTGTTTTTCAGGAGAATACATCTCAAGTTGTCCCTGAATAACCCTCCATGTGGCAAGCGTATCTTCATCTGCTCTATGAGCAGTGAAATCCTCATCCATCTTACGACCGCAGTAAAATTTGTATGCCGCTGCCAGGTTACGTCTTTCCATCTTGCGAAAAATGACAGAAGCATCAATAAGTCTGACATTACTGAAGTCAAAATCAATGCCTGCACGCAAGAATTCCTCTGCAAGCATTGGAATATCGAATCTGTTTGAGTTAAAACCAGCAAAGTCACATCCAGAAAATTCCTTATACAGGTCATCTGCTATTTGCTTGAAAGTCTTCTCACCCCTAACCATATCATTCGTAATATGAGTTAGCTGCTGAACATCCTCTGGTATATTCTTTTCTGGATTGACAAAGAGATTGACGGAAGTTTCTGTTCCGTCAATCTCCACCTTAATATATGATAGTTGAATAATCCTTTCGTTTGCAATATCCAGACCTGTAGTCTCCAGGTCAAAGATTATTAAAGGACGAGTTAAATTCAATTTCATCAATAAAAATATTACATCCGAATAATACTACAAAACTAATCGTTAAGCAACATTGGCATCATCAGCATGAGCACTTCCTCTTCTTCTGAATTTTGAGCAGGAACAATTACACCTGCACGTGCTGGGTCAGCCAACTTAATAACAACTTCTTCTGAGTCAAGATTATTAAGCACCTCTGTCAATGTGGTTCCTTTGAAGCCAATATTCATCGGGTAGCCATCATAGCTGCATATCATCTCTTCTCTTGCGCTTGTTGAGAAGTCTATATCCTCTGAACTAATCTCGAGTTTGCCATTTTCAATATGAAGACGAACAAGCTGGCTTGAATCACTTGCGAAAGGAAGTATACGCTTCAAAGAGCCGAGCAAAGACCTGCGGTCAACAACAATCACGTTAGAGTTGTCAAGCGGGATGACACTATTATAGTTAGGATAACGTCCCTCTGTGAGTCTGCATGTTAGTGTTCCCTCTGGATAAATGAATTCAGCATTTCTATTATCAAATTTAATAATAATCTCTGAATCATCCTTACGTAAAACATTCTTCAACAAGCTCGCAGGTTTCTTTGGTAATACAAAAGCTGCCGGATTCTCGCTCTTAACAGAGAATACTGTGTTACGCACAAGCTTATGGCCATCACTTGACACTACACAGAGACACTCTGGCTTCAAGTCAAAATATATACCATTCATAACTGGACGCAACTCGTCAGACGCTGTCGCAAACAGAGAACGAGACACACATCCATGCAATGCTGAAGAGTTCATTGTAAAGGTTGTCTGCTGTTCCTGCAAGCTTATAACCCTTGGGAATTCCTGTGCTGACTGCGCAACAATCTTATATATACCATTTAGATATATAATCTTTGTCTGCATTGAAGAGAGGTCCACATCAATTGTAATAGGCTGCTCTGCGAGCTCCTTCACTGCATCAAGAATAGTACGGCTTGACAGGCAGAATTCTCCATCGTAGTCAAACTCTTCAAGTTCTAACTGCGCCTTCATCACATTCTCATTGTCTGACGCAGTTACTGTCATATGTCCGTCATTTATTTCAAATAAGAAACTGTTAAGTATAGGTAAAGAGTTTTTATTAACAATAACCTTTGAAAGATTATTTAAACAGCTACTCAACTGAATACTTGAAATTGTAAATCTCATCGTAAAATATTTTTGAATTATTATTGTTCTGTGAATATGCATTCGTGGTACAAATTTACACAATTTAATTATAAAAAACAAAAAAACTTCAGAAAACTTTCTTCTTTTTAGAACTATTTTAGTAATTTCGCACTTGGAAAAAACATGGCATTTATTTATATGTGCTGTTTACATATAAATTACACATGTTTAACCCACCAGAAAGAGTAGAAATATATCATAAACATAACAAATTAAAATAACAAAATGGAATTACAAGGTAAAGTAATCTACGCCCTTGAAGCACGTAGCGGTACATCTGCGCGTGGAGAATGGACCAGTCAGGACTTTGTCATTGAAACAAATGACACATACCCTCGTAAAATGGTTTTCTCTGTATTTGGTGCAGACCGTCTGCAACGTTTTGCAATACAAGTTGGCCAGTTAGTTAACGTGTCATTTGACATTGACGCGCGCGAATACAACGGCCGCTGGTTTAATAGTATTAGGGCTTACGATGTTAGGCCAGTTCAAAACACAGCACAAGCAGCTGTGCCTCCTATTGCAGATGCAGACTTCGCTGCACCACAAGCACCTGCTTCTCAGGCACAGCCATTTGCACAGCCTGAAGCATCAGGAAATATTGACGACGACCTACCATTCTAAATAATATTCACTATACAACATCAGGCATATCATAGCATACACGAGAACAGCAATCATCGAATGTTATGATATGCTTTTTTGTTTACATAAGCTATCTACCCATTATGACATCGAACAATGCGGAAATAATAACAAGTACACAAAACAAGAAGATAAAAAATGTACTTCTGCTACAGCAGAAAAAAACAGAAAGACAAGCCCAAGGCATGTTCGTTGTCGAAGGTGCGAGAGAACTAACTCATAGCATAAATGCAGGGTATAAGATAGACTCTTTGTTTATATGTACAGAGATTCTCCCACATGACACTGAGATAAGCAATATAAAATGTAACAACACGTACTACGTATCGCCTAACGTATACAACAAAATAGCATACAGGGGTGGCACTGAGGGCGTTATAGCAATTGTTGCAAGTAAAAAAAGAACGCTTGAGAACCTCACACTATCCGAGAATCCACTAATCGTCGTACTTGAAAGTGTGGAGAAGCCTGGTAATCTTGGCGCAATACTACGTTCTGCTGATGCAGCAGGGGTTGATGCTGTAATCGTCTGTGACCCATTAACTGACATGGAAAATCCAAACCTTATTCGCTCCTCTATCGGCGCAGCATTTACAGTTCAATGCGTATCATGCACATCGGATGAATGTATTAATTTCCTGAAAACAAAGAATATAAAGATTCTTACAGCACAACTACAAGACTCAAAATTATATTACGACACAAATATGAATTGCGGTGTGGCTATAGTTATGGGGACCGAGGCTACAGGACTAACGGAACAATGGAGAAAGGCTGCTGACGCACACATCCGCATACCAATGCTCGGAAAACTTGATTCACTAAATGTTTCTGTTTCTGCAGCTGTCTTAATGTATGAAGCCGTTAGGCAAAGGCAGGATAAACATTAATGCGAAATAGTTCATATACATTTGCATGGATAAGCTATAGAATATAGAAGTCTGAATATTATTCTATCTTAAACATTAACCTCGTCAGACCTATCTAAATCCAACTATACTGCAAACAAAATTACAAGAGCATCAGCTGCACAAACACTCACGTTCCGTAATACTGCTAAACGCTCTGCCCTATTCTCACATCGAATCTACCCCTGTATATATAACTACACAGAAACACAACAATTCTTAAACGAAGAGGAGGCTACTCTATAGACAATCGCATTTCCCCCGTTTCTGAAATCATCATATTAACGACGTATGACGTTGGTGATTCTGGAACACATATATATGCTTGCAAATTTATAGAATCAGCCGAAACATCCTCTATGACAATATCGCTCAAGACGGATTGCTGAAAGTATTCTGTAGGTATATACTTCTTAAAATCAGCTTTATACATATCGCGGAAGAACACACGCTTTCCACCATCATAAACACAGACATTTACTATATTATCATAGTAGACTTTATCAACCATCATGCCATCCTGATTATAAAACGTGCGTATAACCTTATACGTCGACGGATTAACCTGGACATATATATGATATCGGTGTTCTCCCCTTGTTATGACAGAGTCACGCTTAATAAGTTTATTCTGATTAACCTTTAGAGATTCTTTCTTCTCAAATATTAATGTGTCACTATGATTATGGCTCTTTGTTAGCTTTACGACATCTCCCATGTGATTAGTGAACTGAAACAAGTTAGATGTTTGCTTCACAATTCCGTAACGCATCTCATGCGCTCCCCTTAAAACTAACGAATCATCTATTATCTTAAAGTATACTGGTGCCAAGACAGTATCTGCATAATAAATCGTATCACCATGAACCCTCATAGTGACACTCTCGTCTTCTCCAAGCCATACTCCCTGCAACGCTTTTTTTGCAGCCAAGCTCTCTTCCTTTACTATCGTCTTTACGTCAGAATCCTTGCATGACATGCATAAAAACAATAATAAATGAAACGGCAGGAGCAATATATATAGTATGTGTCTTTTCAATATAGTATTATTCATTAATTGGAGGATTTAAGAATCCTCATACTTGGTTAACAGATAATAGCGATTAAAATACTTCAGCATCCTTTAACCACAAGGCCTTCATATCCTTTTCGCTAACAGAAATCTTATCAGATTCTATAGGCCATTCTATGCTAATATCGGGGTCATCATACCGAACACTTGCCTCTGCCTGTGGAGCATACACATTATCAACCTTATAGGTGAATATAGCTGTATCTGATAATACCAGGAAACCGTGGGCGAATCCACGAGGAATAAACAGCTGGGTCTTATTTTCCTCGCTTAATTCTACCATGACATACTTGCCGAAAGTAGGAGAATTCTTGCGGATATCAACAGCGACATCAACAACTCGCCCTTTTATTACACGAACAAGTTTCGCCTGCGCACATTCTCCCTTTTGATAGTGCAAGCCACGTAAAACGCCATAGCTTGATTTAGACTCGTTGTCCTGCACAAAAACTATGTCCGTTCCGACATTCGCATTAAACTCCTCCTGCTTAAAGGATTCAAAAAAATATCCTCTTGAATCATTGTATACCTTGGGCTGAATTATATAAACTCCCTCAATATCCGTCTTGATGTATTCCATTTTATTACATTAGTTATTTCAAACAGGTTATAACTGCAAAATTAATACATTTTTTTTACAATACAAAACAAATAGCGGATTAATTGCAACATCAGACCAAACTTTCAGGAAGAATAACAAGACAACAAGAAGGAAAATCAAGAAAATCAAACTATAAAAATCCTATATACAAGTTTGTTACATGCTATCTACTCTGTAAAAAAATGTTAATGTTGTGTAGGTTCGATGTTAGAAATTATTCTGAGTTTTCTATGAAATTCCCTTACTCCCATCCAGGCATGCTGTTATCTTCACCTCGAAAACACGCTCATTTTGCGGTTACAGCAACTAAAACATCAAAATAAGTAGCTGAATAGTAGCAAATAAGTGCGTAATTAAGAGCATATCATAAGGCCACTTGCTACTTCTTAAGTTGCCATTGGTAGCCTTTTACGCAGCAGGAAACTGTGTTTTGCTACTCATTTAATGCTTCTGATACAGCTTTCACACTACAACACGCTGTCGTACAGACAATTAACAAAGACACCAAATCCTTGCGTTTTTCTCATGCTCCTCCAATCATGAAGACCTACAGACGAATCTTGCGCGTTAAAAAATGTAAAGTTTTCTCATCTTATGCTCATAGATACTTACCGACACATACTTATCAAAAAGAATGAACAGTAAACGCCATGACATTAAATATTCTGTTTATCTGTTCATACCACCTACAGATAATGATATTAAAAGAATGTATACTGCAATCCAATACCGATAGAAAGGATATCCTTAAGTGGAATACTTGAATTTAAGAATTTCTGCCTTATATACAAATCGCATGAAGACACTTCATAATAGAACGTAAAATCCTTGAACAAATGCGAGCGATGTTGTAGATTTCTAATCTCAAACTTCTGTCCAAATCCCAGATGGAATCTCACTTTATTTGAAAATCCATAATATCCGTCAGGATATCTCTCTGGCTCTTTAACCCAGAAATCTCCATCAAGAGTTGTATTTAGCATCAATGTAACATAAAACGGATTCCACGAAAGCCCTCTATTCAATGTAACATCAAACGGAGTATAAACCTCCTTAATGGTCATAGAAGCATAGCCTTCTCGCATACCACTCTTAGGAAGAAAGCCAAACATCAGATGCGTCTCCCACTGCTGCCGCTTACCATAATCCCAACCAACACCTAAGGAGAACATGCCAATGCCTCCAGCATATTGCAACGAAGCAATATTCGGAATAAGCTTGTTCCACCTATTTTGCATACGTTCAACACGCATGGCATACTTCTTACAAATTTGCTGGTTAATTACAGGGGTATCTATCACAAGAGTGTCCGCTGCCATAACGCTTGTAATAGAACAAAGCACAACAAATATACTAATATATAATCGTTTCACATTCATACCCGTTACGCGTCACTTTAAATATTAAAAATGTTCTCTTTTCCATATTTGCTACATTATAATACAACACACCATCATCGAAAAGATTCTTGGTCTCCGTCCTGTGTGTATGACCGTTCACACAAAAGCCGTTAGTCATTGTGTTACGCTTTAATTCATCCGAAACATCTGCAGAATAACGCCTGTCATTATCACTCATTCCTGGATAACGCCGTATGGTATACTGAAAAAAGCCTGCTACGTTGTCATTAAACTGCTCGTCAAAAGGCGGAGCATGCATCAGTATAATTGAATTTGATATGCTATCCCCCATTTCCTCCACGCAGCGATAGTCTCTGTCAAGAAAATTAAAATCTGGCACAGGATGGGAATAATCATATTCCAATGCTATTGTATTCAGACACACAAAGTGGATAAAAGAAGCATTAAAACTGAAATTCGGATTACCATATAGAATATCAAACACATCTTCTCCATTACCTAAGCAATCATGGTTTCCCAACAGACAAAAGTAAGGGCAATGTAGTTTATCGAGCAAGTCTCTGCACCAAAGAAATTCTTTTGTCAATCCGAAATCACTCTGGTCTCCCCCATGAATCACAAACATAACATCCTTACGATTATTTATGTAATCAACCGCAAGCTTCTGCTCGTCATATGACCCTTGGGAATCAGTAATAAACGCAAAGCATATTGTATCAGCTCCCTGACACATCGCTTCTACGGCAGAGACTGACATCTCATGAATATTCTTACGTCCATACAGGTCTGATGCATAAGGATGATATTCAAACATATCACACGAACAAACAAGCAATAACGTAAGGAATGCGTGAAAAGAAACAAGAACTATTCTATGAAACATTTTATTTGTATATGTGAAGAATTCAACACACTATATTACCTGTAATTCTGAAAACACATGCAAAATTATGAAATTAAAATAATTCACGCAACACAAGTTATTAGATTTTAACAGGTTTTTGATAAAATAGAATAGCAATATGGTACAATCAACAACAAATATGCGAAAAAGAACAAACCTGTACAAATTTACAAGAGCATTATCATTGGCAACCAATGTAATACAAAAAAAATAATGGGGAAAGCTTTTGCCCTCCCCATTTATTATCATATCTACTTGAATTATTTTTCAATGTAAAGCATTGCAACACGATTAAACTCATAAATCTCGAAGAGCTTATCAGTTTCACCACAGCCTTCTGTTGTAATGCGGCTTGGGTCAATGTTGTATTTCTTTACAAGAAGGTCCTTAACAGCCTTAGCACGATTTATAGAAAGAGTGTTATTATTATCGTGAGGTCCCTCTGGTGAAGCATAACCCTTAACCTGAAGTTTCAGTTCTGGATGATTCTTCATAACCGCAGCAGCAATAGCAACATTCTGAGCCTGAGCTGGAGTAATAACTGACTTGTTCAATGGGTAGAACACTGCTGGGAGATTTGGTTCAATCTCCTTTTCTACTACAACAGGAGCTGGCTTCTCTTCGCATTCCTTGAGAGCTTTCTTCAAATCCTCAATCTCCTTCTTCAATGCATCAATTTCAGCATCCTTTCCACGCAATGAATTAATTTCCGCATTGAGAGCATTAATCATGTTCTGGTCACAAGCCTCTACAAGCATGAAATTATGAGTATCATTAGATGTCTTGAACTTGTAGTTGATACCAACATTAAGCTGCATATAAGAATAGTTAATGTCATATGCACATGTCTGTGAACCAACACCTGCCTCGCTCACTACGCCTGGTTTTGCACCAGCAATAAGATAATTCAGCGAAGGCTCAACATAGAACTGCCACTGCTTCTTGTTGCCAAAGTTCCATGCGAAATCAATTGCCAACTTCTGTGTAATGGCATTCTTAATTGTACCAATAGACAGGTCCTCATTGTCATCTGTATAGTTATGAATATAACCAATACCCGCATTAGCGATAATCTCAAAATTGCGTGGCTCACCAAGATAACCACAGAACATGTTTGTCAGATTAAGCTGACCAAGCAGGCTTGCAGAAGAAACATTTATTGAAGGATTAGTATAATTCTCACCACTAACCTTATTTGAGAACATGAGATTACCCTCACCGGCAATACCAAATGATGGTGTAATCCATTTACCTACACGTACTCCAACATTTAGATTCAGGTTTTTCAAAACAGCCTGATGTGTAGTCTTTGTTGAAACGCCACCCTGAAGACCAATATACCAATTGTCAAAGAATTTGTTTCCATAGAAACCTTCTTGAGCAGACACTGTCATTGCTGATGCAGCAATGGCAAGAAAAAGCATTACTTTTTTCATAAAATCTATAAATTATTAATAATATATCTCCAAATACACATTGAATACTCCTATCCTGAGAAGAAACATTGCATAATTTGATGCAAAGTTAACACATTTTTCAATATCAGCAAAGAAATACATGAGTTTTTTTACTATTATACCCTAAATATGCAGCAATTTAATCAAATCGGACTATATAAACCATGAAAATAAACATGCTATTTAAATTATGTGTAGCATTCAAAATCACGGGTGATGAATAATAAAAGTTATACATATCTACTTTTTTTTATCAAAAACTGCAACTTTATGCACATTATTCTTGCAAATGTGCATGAAAGATTGTAATTTTGCACAGTAAAACTGTATTATGTGCAAAAAATAACATTCAACAATAAACAACAAATGAAAAAATTTAATGTTTCTGGTTCCATGCCAAGTTTCAATTCCTTAATTGAAGAAAGCATTATTAAACATTGGGACCTTGACGCTTTTACAGATTACCAAGGTGCTACATTACAATACAAAGATGTTGCACGAAAGATTGAAAAAATGCATATTCTCTTTGAGAATAGCGGAATAAAGGCTGGTGACAAAATTGCGTTATGCGGACGAAACATGAGCCACTGGGCCGTAGCATTCTTGGCTGTATCAGCATATGGAGCCATTGCTGTTCCTATATTACATGAGTTCACGCCAGAACAAATGCATAATATTGTCAACCACAGTGATGCTAAACTGCTATTCGTCGGTGATGTTGTTGCAAAACAAATCAACCCAGACGAAATGCCAAATCTCGAAGGCATTATCTTCCTGCCAGATTTTTCTATCCTCCTAAGTCGTTCTGAAAAACTGACATATGCACGCGAGCATCTTAATGAACTGTTCGGCAAAAAATTCCCTAAATATTTCAGGAAAGAACACGTGAAATATTTCCGCGAGGCAGATCCGAATGACCTTGCCATGATTAACTACACATCTGGCACAACAGGCTTCTCAAAGGGAGTTATGATACCATATCGCGCATTATGGAGCAATATTGAATTCGGCAAAAAGGAATTAGGTGCAACCATTAAACCTGGCGATAACACCATATCAATATTGCCTATGGCACACATGTATGGAATGGCCTTTGAGTTCCTTTTTGAATTTGTCTCTGGATGTCACATATATTATCTTACAAGAATTCCTTCACCTGCAATTGTGGCACAGGCATTTGCAGATGTAAAGCCATGCATAATTATTGCCGTGCCGCTTATTATTGAGAAGATTATCAAAAAGAAGGTTTTGCCTAAGGTTTCATCAGCTCCAGTCAAGGCTTTGCTTAGAACACCTGTGGTAGGTGCAAAGCTTAAGAGCAAAATATGCAAGCAGGTATATGAAGCATTCGGTGGAAAACTATATGAAATCGTAGTTGGCGGTGCTGCTCTCAATCAGGAGGTTGAGCAATTCCTTACAGACATTGGTTTCCCTATCACAACAGGTTACGGAGCTACAGAATGTGCCCCAATCATAACTTATGACGACTGGAAAGACCGCGCTGTGGGAAGTTGTGGCAGAAGCGTTATAAATATGGAGGTGAAAATCAATTCCTCTGACCCAGAGAATATTCCTGGAGAAATACTTACACGCGGCTACAATACAATGCTCGGCTATTACAAGAATGAAGAGGCAACAAAAGAAGTTCTTATTGACGGATGGTACCACACTGGTGACCTCGGTATAATGGACAAGGAAGGTCATGTATTTATCAAGGGACGTTCTAAGAATATGCTGTTAGGAGCAAATGGCCAGAACATATATCCTGAGGAAATAGAAGATAAATTGTCTAACTTCCCATACATATCAGAATGTCTTGTTGTACAAAGAGACGCTAAGCTTATTGGTTTGGTATACCCTGACTATGATGAGGCTAAGAAAAACGGTATCACAGAAGAGGGTCTGAATGAGATAATGGAGCAGACAAGAACAGAACTGAACAATACTCAGCCTGCATACCAAAAGCTATCGCACATTGAATTATTGAAGGAGGAATTCCAGAAAACACCGAAGAAGTCAATCAAGCGATACTTGTATAAATAAAAGTACATAAACCATTCATACACAATAAACAAAGCCCCGAAAGTTAATTGAAGACTTTTGGGGCTTTTTGTATAGAATCCTATTATGGTAAACATCACGCTACACAAACTTTTATATTACCTTGAATTTACAAAGATAAGTGGCAAACTGTGACCTTTAATAGACTATGTACAGCACGGTTATGTACGAATCAAAAACAAAAAGGAATGCTACTCTTTTCCCTACAAACGTAGAATGTGTTGACGGGTAACCCAAAACCTGGCAACAATAGAAAAAAATGAAAACCCGAAATCTTATGAGAGTTGCAATTTCAGTAAGGATTTGGAAAGTCAAATTAAGAATGGAAATTGAAAAATGACGTCCAACGGGGAGGATGATTCCATCTTCCTCATTCGGGTTTTCGGTGCAAAGATACAAAAAAATTACTTATGACAAGAAGAACTGGCTATTAAAAAACAAAAGATAGTGTGTACATACTGGTAGCGGACGAAAAAAAACATGCGTCAAGTCGTATGCATTCCATGCACCTCAGGAGGTATATGACATTCTGGAGAATGTGCCAGGTTCAAAATCTGATTATATAAATAAATGTATCATATTAGCTACAAAAATGGGGATTAAATAGGTCTTTATTAGCACTTAAAATAATAAAACGTCCATTTAATGAATATTATGCGCAAAAAAGTGCTGTAAAATGTAACCCCATTTACAGCACTTTGTAAATCCATTGTGTATTTTTTGTTTTATTTATATGTACTTTTCGTTTTGGCGGTTATACGAGGACATGCTTTCCTGCTACATAATTTTATGTTGTGTACATGACTGACAGTTGACGTCCTCATAAAACAAAAATGGGACATTCCGGCTGGAATGTCCCAAAGGATGAATCAAAATTTTGAAATACGGCTAATCAAAATAGAAGAACTAAAGAATTAATCCTCTGCTGGAGTTTCCTCAGCAGCAACCTCTACAGCAGCAGCCTTCTTCTCTGCAATCTTTTTAGCGATTGCTTCGTTCATTGCTTTCTCTGCTTCGAACTTCTTTGCCTGTTCGTCCTTCTTTGCCTTTGCGATGTTGGTGCGTACAGCATCAAAACCATTCTGCTTCTCCTGCTTCCATGCATCAAACTTCTTCTGTGCTGTAGCCTCGTCGAAAGCGCCCTTCTTTACGCCACCCTTAAGGTGCTTCATAAGGTAAACGCCCTCGTTCTTGAGGATTGTGCGTACTGTGTCAGTTGGTTCTGCACCACACTCTACCCAGTAGAGAGCACGCTCGAAGTTAAGATCTACAGTTGCAGGATTTGTGTTAGGATTGTAAGTACCAATCTTCTCTGTAAAACGACCGTCACGTGGAGCACGTACATCGGCGATTACAACACTGTAGAATGCGTAGTTCTTACGACCACCACGCTGTAGGCGAATCTTTGTTGCCATATTTTAATTAATTGTTTATGCAGGACACGTCCTGCGGTTAATAATTAGTTAATATGCTTTCATCTCGTGAAAGCGACTGCAAAGTTACTCATTTTTAATGAATTAGACATCAGATACCTGTGTCAAAAATATCGAAATTAACTTTTTTTACAATTATTCGGGCATCGCAAGCCTGTCTCCTACTCTATCTGCTATTGCTTTGCGCGCAGCTTTTGAATATCCAGGTCGAATAACGGTTGCGCCCAAACCATACGGCGAACGCTTGAATTTGCCATTCTCTTCTGGCTTAATGACCATGTCATTATGCTTAACAATAAGATATGTGGCAAGCTGCTGCCATTCTCCAAGCATATCCTGAGCAGTTTTCACACTGTAGTCATTCAGATAACGTACGCATGCTTCCTCTCCCTTTTCCAAGAATATTTGGTGAGCTTTGCGCTCTATTTCTTTCTGCCTTGACATATACAAATGGTCTAAGCTATCTCTCTTTGCTTTCAAGTCTGGGAACAAGACATTGTAACGTGGGTAAACCATATTGCTAACCCAATTACATACCCAATAAGCATTATCCATTGAAAAAGTAACAGCATCTGCTCCTGGTGTATTATAGCAATTAGGGCGTTCTGTCATCGAACAATATATCGGAGTAAATGGCACCATATTAGCATCATCATTTCCGAACCAGAACACACCGCCTATTTGTCTTGGCAACCAAGAACGCAACTGAGAAACAAAGACAAACGCAGATTGCTGAGTAGAAATTGGACGTTCGTTGAAATACTTCTTTCCATCTATTTCATAAGATAAAGGAGAGAGGCGATAAGGCATGCTGTGGATTCCCTGCCCGATATCATCATCCTGATCCAATGCTAATGGAGTATTGTCATAATGGTCTCTCATTGAATTTTCAAGATTGGCAACACTAAGTTTCTGCTTCGGCTTTATCCATAATGGCATTGGCTTTGCTTCCGGGTCCTTACCTATAGCCCATGGAAGGTACTCATTGAATCCGCCCTCTGCCCACATATTGAAAAAACTCCATACTCGTGCATCGCAATATCTTCTTCCAGAGAAGTCTGCAGGTGCGTATGCATCTGCCCATGAGAAATCCTCATCCCTGCCAGTGAACCAGCCCTTCTCTCTCGCAAACTTAATTACGTCCCTTGAATACATAACATTCTTCTTGTCCTTCATATCAAACTGACGTATGCGGCTCTGATTTGCATGAGCACTGATACAATCATCAGGAATACGAACAGCAACCCAGACAACACCTCGTGAGCCTGGACCTTTGCCTTGCAGTTCCATTATCCATGCCTCGTTAGGGTCACAGATTGTAAATGATTCACCAGAAGAATAGAAGCCGTACTTTTCGACAAGTGATGTCATAACCTTGATTGCCTCACGCGCGCTCTTCGAACGCTGTAAAGCTATATAAATCAATGAGCCATAATCGATAATGCCTGTTGTATCAACCATTTCTTCACGTCCGCCATAAGTTGTTTCGCCTATAGAAACCTGCCATTCGTTGATATTGCCTACAACATTGTATGTCTCTGGAGCTTCAGGAATTTCACCAAGATATTTATTCGTGTCCCACTCATATATCTTGCGCATAGTATTTGGGGCATGTTTTGCCGCTGGGTAATGATACAAACCGGAGAACATGCCGTAAGAGTCTGCTGAATAACTAAACATTACTGAACCGTCCACAGAAGCATCCTTACCTACTATCAGATTAGTACACGCAAATGTCCATGCCGATGAAACGGCAGAAAATAAAAATAAGAAAAATATTCTTTTCATGGTTATATTTAAAAGGAATGAGAGCTGACGCACTTAACACAAGTGTCAGCTCTCATTAAGTTATATTACATATAAATACAGAATCCGACTTTTACACCAATAGTTGAGTAGTCCTTGTGTGACTTAAAAGACTGATCATAATATACCGCTGGCTCTATAGTACAATGTCTATTAATAAAGAATGCATAACCTACCTCCAGGCCTGCAGTTATATCATTATGACGCTCTGAATCAACCTGCTTGACTGAGCCATTAACACCCAGGTAAATACCATTCTGGATGATATAGTATCGACCGCCTACACCAAACGAAAGATTTGTGTAGTTGCTGTTTGTATCAATACCGGCCTTTGCCAGCACAAGTATATTGTCGCAAACAAAATAACCAACTTTTGCTTCTGCATCAAGAGAAAACTTGTTTGCTCCGTTGTAATTAAAGTCAATACCTGACAGCGAAGCTCCACCATACCATTTTCCTTGCTCAAATTGTGCATTTGCGGTTAATGTCATCAGAAACATAACGGCAATAAATAATAGTTTTTTCATTTTCTGAATGTTATTAATTGTTGATAATATAGTTTATTTTAATGTTCTCTTCCAACGATAGAAAATAAATACCATAATCAAGCTGCATATTATTGCAATGAAATATCCAGCAACAGGCAACATGTTCAGCGACTGCTTAGAGATGCAGAAGAATGACACACAAACAATAGTCATGAATATCGCAGGTATCATCGACACGTAATAGCATTTCTTTTTCATTGCAAGATAAACCGTAAGTGTCCACAACGTAAACACGGACAAAGTCTGGTTTGCCCAGCCGAAATATTTCCAGATAATATTAAACCCATCCTTGTTCTCTATCTGCCATACAAGCAGTATCAGTGTGACCAAGAAAAGAGGAATGGAAATATATAGACGTTTACGTACAGAATGCTGGTCAAGAGAAATAAAATCTGCAATTATAAGGCGAGCAGAACGCAGTGCTGTGTCGCCACTGGTAATTGGCGCGGCAACAACACCTAATATGGCAAGAACACTTCCAATCACACCGAGCCAGCTGTTACACATCACCATAACAACCTCAGCAGCATTACCGAATACTTGCGTTATACCAACACCTGCCTGTAGTTGACTTTCAACCTTCATAAGTTGCTCTGGAGATGTTGCCGCAAGCACTTCACGCCATCCATCCGCATAAAAGAAATAACTTGAAATAGTTGCCCATATTAATGCTATCATACCTTCTGTTATCATCGCTCCATAGAATATTGGTCGACCTTGACGCTCTGATTTCATGCAGCGTGCCATAAGAGGAGATTGAGTTGCATGGAAACCGCTGATTGCTCCACAGGCTATGGTAATAAACAGTGCAGGGAAAAGTGGATCCGGATTCTTTATCCCCAAACGCGTCTCACCTAAATTGCCCATGCCATCCCAGATTTCTGGAAGATTAGGAAAATGGATAAACAACATAATAAGCAGCCCAACGGCCATAAACATTAGAGAGAATGCAAACAGCGGATATATCTTGCCTATTATTTTATCTATAGGCATCAGAGTTGCTATGATATAATAAAGAAATATCATTATCATCCATAGCAACAGATCGTTCAAAATAGTACCCTCAAATAATGAAGCCATCAATGATGCTGGGCTAAGTACAAACACAGCGCCCACCATAACAAGAAGAAGCACAGAAAAGCACATCATGATGTTTTTTATGCTCTTGCCCAGATATGCTCCGACTATTTCAGGCAGAGCGGCTCCACCATGACGTAAAGAAAGCATTCCAGACAGATAATCATGCATGGCACCAGCAAATATACATCCGAACACTATCCAAAGATATGCTGACGGTCCATACCACATTCCCATGATTGCACCGAATATTGGACCTGTGCCGGCTATATTAAGGAACTGGATCATGAATATTTTCCAGTTTGGCAAAACAAGGTAGTCTACTCCATCTGCCTTGGTTATCGCAGGTGTTGCTCTGTCATCTGGTTCAAATATCCTTTCAACAAAACGTCCATATATAAAATATCCCGCTATTAATGCAATAAAACTAATTATAAACGTTATCATCTCATTATTTTTTTTTATTATTACATCAACTCGCATTTACAACATACACGTAAATAATCAACTAAGGTTTAACTATTTACGTGTATATCTTTACATATTTATTTAATTACATCACATCCCATATATGGCACTAGAGCCTTAGGAACGATAATACCGTCTGGAGTCTGATTATTTTCAAGAAGTGATGCAACTATGCGTGGCAATGCCAGTGCTGAACCATTCAACGTGTGACACAATTCTGGCTTCTTTACACCTTCCTTGCGGTAACGACATTTTAGTCGGTTAGCCTGATAAGTATCAAAGTTCGATACTGAAGATACTTCAAGCCACTTCTGCTGAGCAACTGAATACACTTCAAAATCATAACATACAGCACTTGTAAACGACTGGTCACCTCCACAAAGACGAAGTATTCTATATGGAAGTTCAAGCTTCTGCAGAAGGCCTTCAACATGTTCCAACATTTCTTGATGTGAAACAGCCGAATGCTCTGGTGTATCAATTCGCACGATCTCTATTTTAGAGAACTCATGCAGACGATTCAAACCTCTCACATCCTTACCGTAAGAGCCAGCCTCACGTCTGAAGCATTGAGTATATGCACAGTTCTTAATCGGCAGTGACTTTTCATCAAGAATTACATCACGATAAATATTGGTGACTGGCACCTCTGCTGTAGGGATAAGATAGAAATCATCCATCTCGCAATGATACATCTGACCTTCCTTGTCAGGTAACTGTCCCGTTCCATATCCCGAGGCCTGATTAACCACTGTTGGAGGCATAATCTCTGTATATCCTGCCTTATTTGCTTCTGCGAGGAAGAAATTTATCAACGCACGCTGTAACTGTGCACCCTTACCTATATAAACAGGGAAACCAGCGCCTGTGATTTTCACACCTAAATCAAAATCTATAAGGTTATACTTTTTTGCAAGTTCCCAGTGTGGAAGCATATCTCCTGAGCAATCTGGATTTGAATCCCAGTTTCCAACAGTATCTTTTCCCAATACACATTCCTTAAGATTAGACTTAACTACCCAATTGTCTTCTGCAGACGAACCCTCAGGCACTTCATCATACGGAATATTAGGAATCTGGCATAACAAAGTTACAATTTCTTCTTCTGCCGCTGTTTTTACTAATTCGTATTCCTTTGATTGTTCCTTTAATTCAGCAACCTTGTTCTTCATTTCCTGTGCAGCCGCAGTTTCACCAGACTTCATGAGTTTACCTATTTCGGCTGCCGCTTTCTTCTGTTCTGCTAATATATTATCAGCATTCTGCTGCGCTTCACGTCTTTTCTTGTCAACAGCAAGAACTTTATCTATAAGTTCTTTTGCACCTTTGAAGTGTTTCTTGTTTAGGCCGTTTATGACACGGTCATATTCTTCTGTAAGAAGTTTTAATGTGAGCATAATACTATTATAATTTTAATGTTTCTTATTACAAGCCCTTTCCATGACATTGCTTGAATTTCTTTCCTGAACCACATGGGCAAGGATCGTTTCTTCCTGGCAATTTATCTCGTACAATTGGGGACTGACGTTTCTCTTGCCTTTGCTGAGCAGCTTGTTGCATCTGTTTCTGAGTCTCAGAAAGTTCTGGCGATGAACTGTTAGCATCAGCCTTCTGTTCTGTATATCGTTGCTGTCTTTGCTCTGGTGCAGCCTCACGTACATCTTCTGGCTGCTGTTCTGGCAGCTGACCTCGCATTAATACAGATGTCATGTGATCATTCATCTCATTAATCATATTATCCCAGAGTTTAACACTCTCAAGCTTGAAAATGAGTAGAGGATCTTTTTGCTCATAACTTGAATTCTGCACAGAATGCTTAAGCTCATCTAACTGACGGAGGTTTTCTTTCCAAGCATCATCAATTATACGCAACATAACATATTTCTCAAATTGCTTAACCACAGAACTGCATTCTGTTTCATATGCTTCCTTCAAATCACACGGCAACTGATATACTTGCTTGCCGTCTGTTATAGGAACAATGATTCTTGAATAGATATGTCCCTGTGTCTCGTATACAGATTTAATTGTTGGCATAGCAACCTGTTTAATGCGCTCTGTCTTGCGAGTAAACGCTGAAATTGCATGTTGGAAGGCAGTCTCCTCTAACTGTGCTCTGTCAACAGACTTAAACTCTTCTTCGGTAAACGGACACTCAATGGCAAATATCTTTAAGAACTGCTCACGACAATCATCATAATTAAAATTCTCAATAATATAGACACAGCGATCCCAAATAAGATTTGCTATATCCATACCAATACGTTCGCCCATCAAGGCATGACGCCTCTTTTCATATATAACAGTACGCTGTTTATTCATCACGTCATCATATTCAAGAAGACGTTTACGCGTACCAAAGTGATTCTCCTCTACTTTCTTTTGAGCTCTCTCAATAGCATTAGTAATCATAGATGATTCAATACGCTCACCTTCCTTAAAGCCCATCTTATCCATCAATGATGCTATACGCTCTGAAGCAAACAGACGCATCAATTTGTCTTCCAATGAAACATAGAAAACGGATGAGCCTGGATCGCCCTGTCGACCTGCACGACCACGTAACTGTCTGTCTACACGGCGAGACTCATGACGTTCCGTGCCAATAATAGCAAGACCACCAGCCGCCTTAACCTCAGGAGAAAGTTTAATGTCTGTACCACGACCTGCCATATTAGTAGCAATCGTAACTGCACCCAATCCATTAACTGACTGACCAGCAAGAGCCACAATATCAGCCTCTTTCTGGTGCAGTTTCGCATTAAGCACCTGATGCGGAATATTACGCATCTTAAGCATTCGTGACAAGAGTTCTGAAATTTCAACAGACGTTGTACCCACAAGTACAGGACGTCCTGAATTTCTCATTAATGCAATCTCATCAATTACAGCATTATATTTCTCACGTGCTGTTTTATATACTCTATCCTCAAGGTCATGACGAGCGACCGGACGATTTGTTGGAATTTCAACAACGTCAAGTTTATATATATCCCAGAATTCGCCGGCTTCTGTTGAAGCTGTACCTGTCATACCTGCGAGCTTATGGTACATGCGGAAATAATTCTGCAATGTAATGGTCGCAAAAGTTTGTGTTGCCGCCTCTACACGTACATGCTCTTTCGCTTCAACAGCCTGATGAAGTCCATCACTCCACCTACGACCTTCCATGATACGTCCTGTCTGTTCATCAACAATTTTCACCTCGCCATCAATAACGACATATTCATCGTCCTTGTTGAACATACAGTATGCCTTCAAAAGTTGCTGAAGAGTATGAACTCGTTCTGATTGAACGGCATAACGAGATAGCATCTCATCTTTCCTTTCAAGTCGTTCCTCTTCTGACAAGCCTGTTTCATTCTCTAAAGCAGAGAGTTGGCCTGCTATATCAGGAAGTACAAACAGATCGTCCTGATTGACCTGCTTTGCAAGCCAAGCAGTTCCCTTGTCTGTCAAATCACAAGAATTTATTTTCTCATCTACGACGAAGTATAATGGTTCAACAGCCTCGGGCATTCTTCTGTTGTTATTTTCCATATACTTCTCTTCTGTCTTAAGCATTCCTGCTTTGATACCTTCTTCTGACAGATATTTAATAAGAGGCTTATTCTTTGGAAGTGCTTTATACGAACGATAGAGAGATAGGAATCCTTCCTCCAGTAATTTGTTAGCTTCATCCCTCTTTCCTGCATCAAACAGTGCAGTTCCTTCTGTAATCTTCTGTTTTGCTTCTGCTAAATACTGTGTTGCCAACTTACGCTGAACATCCACAAGTCTCTCAACCAATGGCTGATATTCTTCAAACATCTGTACATCGCCCTTCGGGACAGGACCACTAATAATAAGTGGTGTACGCGCGTCGTCAACAAGGACAGAGTCGACCTCATCGACAATAGCGAAGTTATGACGGCGCTGAACAAGGTCTGAAGGAGATAAAGCCATATTATCCCTCAGATAATCAAAACCGAATTCATTATTTGTACCAAAAGTAATGTCTGCATTATAGGCATTACGACGTGCATCTGAATTTGGCTGGTGTTTATCAATACAATCAACGGACAGACCGTGGAATTCATAAAGCGGCCCCATCCATTCAGAGTCTCTTTTTGCAAGATAATCATTAACAGTAACGACATGCACGCCATTGCCTGTCAATGCATTCAAAAATACCGGGAGAGTTGATACAAGTGTCTTACCTTCACCTGTAGCCATTTCCGCAATCTTACCCTGATGCAACACAACACCACCGAAAAGCTGCACATCATAATGTACCATCTCCCACTTCAAGTCATTACCTCCAGCAGTCCAATGGTTGTGGTATATTGCTTTGTCTCCATCTATTGTAATGAAATCCTTTGATGGATTTGCAGCAAGGTTTCTATCAAAATCAGTCGCAGTTACAACTGTCTCTTCATTTTCCGTGAAACGACGAGCTGTCTCCTTCACAATAGAGAAAGCAACAGGCATTACTTCATTAAGTGCCTCCTCATAAATATCAAGAACCTCCTTGTCTAACTTATCTATTTTGTTAAAGATTGGTTCACGCTGATACAGTGGGGTATCTTCAATCGTTGCCTTCAGGTCTTCTATCTCTTGCAGCTTTGCCCTACCCTTCTCTCTTATAAATTCCTGAAGTTCTTTTGTTTTCGCACGTAATTGGTCATTATCCAGACCTTTCACTTCATCATACGCTGTCTTAATCTGCTCAACAAATGGCTGAATAAGCTTCATATCTCGCGATGACTTATTACCAAATAATGACTGAATAAAATTCAAAAAATTCATGTATATATGTATTAATTTATCGTTATATTTATTATATCCAAATTGCCTTCGTCGAAAAGCGCAGGTAAATTCTTTGCAAAGTTAATGTTTTTTTTTCAGTTAACATCATCTTTACACATTTTATTTTAAAGAATTTGCCTTGCATGCATTTGGTGCCCTGATTTTTATTTTTTTTGATATCGTTGGTGCTATTTGGTCAGTTTCCACTAAATCATACACAATCTCATGTTTTATACCTGCTCCGTATAAAATCAGTGGGAAGGTGAATCCCGATTTCTTGTTTTCTTGGTATTTCTTTGTATTTTCATTATAGATTTTCCAACCTGGAGCAACTTTAATCACGAGATCACCACATACGTCTAAATTGTATCCTCTCTTTAATATCAAAGAACTACGGTCCACTGCATTTGTCAGTTTGAAAGAAGTATATACATCACTAATCCCTTCTGACATCAACAGCATTTCTCGAGAACGTTCCAATACTTCATTGAGTTTTAATCTACGCTGTTCAATCAACTTGCGGTTCAAGTATATCTGATCATCCTTATAAGCATCAACATAATGTGCATTACCATACAGGGCTGACAAGAACATATTCAGAAGACTTGATGTTCGATTAATGTATACTGTACCTGAAGGAATATTGTACTGACTGTAATCAACCGGAGTTTCATCATAATATCCTGTTGACGTAACAACGAACACCACATTATCTTTACCGACCTTTTGCTCTATGACGCTGATCAATCTACCCAATGCCTTGTCTAATTCAACGTACTTATACTGGATTATGTCAATGATTGGATATCTCACATCATTTTTAATATCGCCAGCACTGTACTGCAGATTGATCAAGTCAGGTATGTCATCTGCCCCTAACATCTCTGAGGACACGCATTGAATTGCAAGATTGGTCAAATCGTCGTTAGCCAATGACGAAGAAGCATATCCTACATACTTCTCGTCTCCCTTAAATGTGTAAACACGTGATTTTAGCTTGTTTGATGCGTCATTAATTGTATTATACGTACTAATCCATTGCGGCTGAGTATCGTTATAATACGAAGAGGTTGTCCATAATCCAGTATGGAAATCTATCCATGTAGCACAATCTGAAGAATATCCTGCGAACATAATAGCAGCATCAGAATCAAGTGCAATATTATATACCTTCGCCATCCCATTTGTACAAATCTTGAGTTCGTCAGAGAGTGTAGACGATTTCAAATTAATAGGCGAAGGCGTAGAGCTACGTGGCGTTAACAATGAAACCTGATCCGCTGTGCAGAACATTGGCTGCAATGTTTTCCTTGATATCCATCCACTTGACGGAATACCATTATAATAAGGGTATGAGCCAGTTGATATTGATGCAATAGCAGCTGCACGGTCAACGGGAGAAAATGGCATCAGCGCATTCCTGTAGACACATCCCATATTAAACAATTTATAAAAACCATTATTACTAAATAATGGCATATACTCGTCTAACAGTTCTGGGCGTAATTGATCTATTGCAATATTTACAACAAGTCTGGGGACTTTTGTAACATTGTCCCTATTTGAAGTATTGTCAGCATTTGACTCAATTGTTGACAATATCGATAAAATCAAACAACAAACGTATTTATTCAAAACTATATATTTTTTGTTATTATTTTTTCCTTTAATCCGTCATTATGCAACATTTTGACTCCACATCTTACTAGCAAAGACAATGCCAACAATAGAACTGGAGGAGAAATCACTTGTACACCGAAGGAATAAACCATTAATAATGAGGAAACTAGCAATATTTCTATCAACCAAAATCTACTGAATACATTTCGCCGTTGTTTACTTATTGCCTGATAGCCAAACACTAAAGGTAACGGGTTAAGCAGCAGAATTTGTGCATTCAAACTTACCGTTGGATGCAAAGAAAATATCATTGATGTAATTATTACGCCTGCAAGCCCAATTAAGAAAAGAAAGAAAACATCATATAACCAGAAGTATTTCTTTGTTCTCCATTCAGCAAAAGACAGAAGTACATTTAACAAAAGAAATGCAACAGAGCATGCCATTGGAGAAAAAGGGAATGCTTTCGAAACAACCTGAACACCCTCTTCAACAACAACAAACTTATCCTTAACAGCCCTACACTTGCTATTGTCAGTTCTCACAATATACGCCGAATCGATTGCAGCAAGCATAGAATGAGGCAAAAAATGATATTCGTCCAGTGTCATTTCCCTGTCAGCCTCATAGCCCAAAAGCAAATCATTTCCCAGTTGCGCCCATGGATTATTCTTCGTCATGGAATGTAGCATCTTTCTAAAAGTCATACCATCAGGCACAGTATCCGAATATACAATCTTGCCATTAAGGTTGTCAGCAATTATTTCAACGGCCTTAGTCGTACAATTATTATAAAAATAATTATATCTATAAACCCGATTTTCTGGCTGGTAATTATACTCCAATGCGCTCAATATGCGCACTTTGTCTTCTGGTGACAAGTTCAGGACTTGCTGTGTGACACTACTTCCATAGTATTCATATTCCCGACAAAAATTCTCGAATAGAACAACGCCCATCGTGTAATCCGTCAATCCAAAAACAAAGCGTAACACAAAAAAAGGCTTATCAAATGAGAACATTCCATAATTCACCGCAACATCCATTCCGTTCTGTCTGTTCTCAACTCTTAGTGCTGTATGTCCATACAAGCTGTACACTTCATCATGTGGCGAACATGTCAGCAGTGAAATCTGAATAGAATCCGGCACTAAAACATTCTGAGCTCTCAATGTTATAAATTGTGAGTTCAGAAGAAAAACTGTTATAAAAAGGGCATATAAATGTTTCACGATGCAAAAATAACTTATATTTCTGATATAACGTGCTTTTATTAGCAAAAAAAATTATAAATTTGCACCAAATTTAGAAATTCACCCATACGTAAGAGATTTTTTAACATATTTATGAAGAAAATAGTTTTATCTATATTCCTGGCCATTACTCCTGCCATAATGTCTGCGCAAAGCGGAACAAATTCTCCATACAGTCAATTTGGTCTCGGAGTACTTAGCGAGCAGTCTACGGGCTTTAACCGAGGAATGAATGGGCTCTCTATTGCCATGAAAGAATCAAATCAAGTAAACTATGGCAACCCCGCATCCTACTCAGGCATGGATAGCCTTACATTTATTATGGATGTAGGCGCAGCATTACAAGTAACAAATTTCAAGGAGGGTTCACGCAAGATTAATGCTAACAACGCAAACTTTGAGTATGCAGTCATGGGATTCAGAGTAATGAAAAACCTTGGAATGAGCATTGGTATTATGCCATTTAGCAATGTCGGATACAACTATAAATCAACAAACAAAATCTCAGAATCATCATCGACAACATATACCACTTCATATAACGGAAGCGGTGGCACACGTGTTATGTATATTGGAGCAGGATGGATGCCAATACGCAATGTTTCCATCGGTGCGAACATCGGATATTTATGGGGTTCGTATAACAGAAATGTCATCAACAACTATTCTGATGAGAATGTAAATACTATTGGAAGATACTATTCTGCAGAACTTAACAGCTACAAATTAGACTTAGGTCTGCAGTACACTCTTCCATTAGGCAAAAAAGACAAAGTCACATTTGGCGCCACCTACTCTCCCGGACACACCGTTGCAGGAAACTCGAAGCTTGAGGAGGTGAGCAATTCTATTAACATTTCAGACACAACATCATACTCACATAGCAACAAGCTATTCCTGCCAACGACAATTGGCGCAGGATTGTCATGGTATCATACAACGAAATGGAGAGTTGGTTTTGACTACACATTGCAGAAATGGGGTGAACGCGAGTTCCCTGATTTCCTGAACAACGAATACATCCTTTCAAAGGATGTCCTGACAGACAGACAGAAATTCACAGCTGGCGGAGAATACGTACATAACGCAATGAGCAGAAAATACCTTCACAGGGTTCATGTGAGAGCGGGTGTTTCATACGCCACACCTTATATTAAGGTAAACGGCCAGGACGGACCAAAAGAAATATCTGCATCCATCGGTTTCGGACTTCCTATAACAAACTCCTGGAACAATCGTTCTCTGCTCAACATTTCAGCACAATGGGTAAGAAATTCTGCTGACGGACTAATTTCAGAAAACACATTCCGAATCAATCTTGGCATAACATTCAATGAACGCTGGTTCATGAAGTGGAAACTTGAATAAAAACAATAGAATCAACATATATATTTGCAATATAAGGCATGACGTAACATTTTAATGCTAAAACGTCATGCGTTTTACGCTCTTATGACACGCAGATTTCTTCTTCCGCTATTCTTCACCGTTTTCTCCATTTTCCTGCTTGCTTCATGCAATAACAGGAAAGAGCACATAGCATCTGCTGTATACGAAAAAGACTCCGTTTCTATGATGATTAGTTACGGAGTTAACACTATGATATCTGATTCTGGTGTCATGAAGTATCGCATTGTTGCTGAAGAATGGGAAGTAAACACTGTTCGTGTTCCGTCTCGCTGGATATTTAACAAAGGCCTGTTCATGGAACAGTTTGACGAAAAATTTCATATTGAGGCTTTCGTTCAGGCAGACACAGCATTTTATTATGACCAGATTCGTCTATGGGAATTAAGGGGCAACGTCCGCATTCGCACCATTGACGGACTGAAATTCTCCAGCAACGAGCTATTCTGGGATCAGCAGAAACGAGAATTCTATAGTCATATGTCATCAACTCTTATCACCCCAGAACGCACAATGCATGGAACCTACTTTAGGAGCGATGAGAAGATGACGAAATATTTAGTTACAAATTCTAAAGGCTCGTTTGAAAGCGCTGATTTCAGCAAGGAGAAAAAAGAAGAGCCAACAGACACAACAATTGTAGCACCACCGAAACGACTACCTACAGCACCTATGCGCAAGCAATAAACAACACACACAAGAAAGACAGAAAAATAAAACAAACTTACTGGTGTCCACAAAAACCGTTTTGTGGCATAGGAATAGTTTTTTCTATCACGAAGTTATATGCGTATATACTTTTAGCGATCCGCTTATTTCATTAACGAAAAAAGCGGATCGCTTCGTCTGAAGCTATCCGCTTTTTATATGCTTATTATTTTGCGGCTTTTTTTGCTGTTGGCTTTTTAGGTGCGGCCTTAGTTTTCTTTTCTGCCACTGGCTCCTTTGTCGTTTTCTTTGCAGGGGCTTTCTTTGTAACAGTTTTCTCCGCATCAGGAAGAAGTTTTGCGAGTTTCGATTTAAGACGTTCTATTTCCTTCTTCTGCTTATCTATTTCCTTCGTTTGGTTGGTAATAGTTGTTAGCATATTCTCAAGTTCCTCGTTATCAATACCGCCATACAATGCACGTACACGGCTGATAAAGTCACCAAGAATATTCATATAATTAGTGAAAGCATCGAAAGGCCCGTCATATATACCTCGATCTATTGATGCGTTTGACGGTTTTGTCGTCATAAATCTGAAGTTGTTGCTTGCCTGCAGATAATCCCAGTCCTGCAGGAGTCGTGGGTCTTTTGCTATCAGCAGACGATCTGCAACGCTATAAAGTTTAGCAAAAGCTTCTCGCTGCATCTGATTGCCTAACCATACAGAGCAGTCGCGTTCTTCGTCAACCCATGAAAGAGTGTCTGGCACATCCAAAGCGCCAACAGAATCAAACTTGTCAAAAATCTCTGAAGGTGTCGCCCACTCCAGCCCCTTCTCAGCTGCAAAAACTGGCAATGCCTTAATAAAATCGAGAATACAGCTGTGTAATGGCTGGGCAATACCTAGTGCAGAAAGTTCCATAAAGATATTGACAACCTGCTCCTCATCAGGACAGCTTGCTATATCATTGACATACTTATCTGCCATGAGAGGATAACCAGACCACGTTGTATCATTGAATCTTAAAGAAATATCATCAGAGAGATTGACATCTCGTAACAAAAGTTTCAACGATGGAGCCAAACTGCAGTTATATACATAATGTGGGGATTTCCAACCCAGAACATGCTTTGCTCCTTCTGTCAGCATACCTTTATATCCCATAGAGGCGACAATTGCACCAATGTCGTCAGTATATATCAGAGAAGAATTTCTTACGACCTGAGGACGTTTTCCGAATACCTCATTAATCTTATCAGACATCTTTGTAATGTCACGACGGAAGCTCTCCTCATTAGCAAGACCTGCCAAGCCATGAGAATATGGCTCAGACAAGAACTCTACGCGGCCAGTACTATTCAACTGCTGAAGCTTCTCAAGCACCTGAGGAGCATGAGTCTCCAACTGTTCCATACCAACACCAGAGATAGAGAAAGAAACCTTAAAACTAGGATTCTGCTCCAACATATCCTGCAAAGTGTTCAGAGCAGGAATATATGAGTTCTCCACTATATAGTTAATACTACGCTCATTCTCATAATCATCGTAGTAGTAATGGTCTGTACCTATATCAAAGAATCTGTAACGTTTGAGATGTGTAATCTGGTGAATCTCAAAATATAGACATATTGTTTTCATTGTTATTTATTTATTTTTTACTACCTTATAATATTTAGTTGACAAAACATAGAATATCCAGAATGGAATTATTTAATGTAATTTGCCAGATACTCATCGTTATCAAACCAGCCTTTATGAATAAGCTGGTCATAACACTGGCGCAATCTCCATCCTACTTTTTCCCATGTAATCTGGTCAACCTCCTTAATTCCCTCCTCTGCAATATATTGATGGAACCCTTCGTTTGTGCACAATGAATATATTGCATCAGCCATAGCGTGAACATCCCAATAATCAACCTTGATGACATTCGTAAGAATCTCACCGCAACCAGACTGTTTTGAGATAATACTTGGACAGCCGCACTGCATAGCTTCAAGAGGAGCAATACCGAAAGGTTCACTTACCGAAGGCATGACGAAAACATCTGAGTTCTTGTAGCATTCATAAACCTGCTTGCCTCGCTGGAAACCAGGGAAATGACATTTATCCGCAATGCCATACGCTGCAGCTAACTCAACCATAGCATTCATCATATCACCAGAACCTGCGAAACAGAATCTGATGTTCTGTGTTCTCTCTAGTACAAGTTTGGCAGCCTCAATGAAATACTCTGGTCCTTTCTGCATAGTAATACGTCCAAGGTATGTAACCACCTTCTCATTAGGTATCTTGTGCGGAACAATATTTCGATATTCCTCAGACAAAGGATATACAGCATTGTGCATAGCCACACACTTCCTTGGATCCTGATGATACTCTCTGATAACCGTCTGCCTGGTCAATTCCGACACACACATTATACAGTCAGCATGGTCCATGCCGTTCTTCTCAATAGAATAAACAGTAGGATTCACCTTACCGCGTGAACGGTCGAAGTCTGTTGCATGTACATGAATACATAAAGGTTTTCCACTTACCATTTTGGCGTGTACACCAGCAGGGAATGTAAGCCAGTCATGAGCATGTATCATGTCAAACTGCTCCGAACGTGCCAGGATACCAGCAATAATAGAGAAATTATTAATTTCATCATGCAGATTCTTTGGGTATCCTCCAGCAAAACCCATGCATCCCATATCATCAAGACCTTGCATATAGTTAAAGTCAGAATAAATATGGTCGCGGAAACGATAATAGTCCTCTGCTGTATGCCCGACAAATCTATCCTTGATATCGTTATACTGTACGTCACGCCATACAATTGGCACCTGAGACATGTTGATAATCTTCAGAAAATCTTCCTCCTCACCACATGGTCTTGGCAAACAGAAGGTCGTTTCTATATCACCCTGTAAAGATAATCCCTTTGTGATTCCATACGAAGCAACAGCCAAGCCACCATATATTTTAGGAGGAAACTCCCATCCAAACATTAATATTTTCATAGTAGTAGTCCTCTTGTTTTAGTAAGTATATGATTCCAACAATTTTGTCATACGAAGCAACGCTGCCACATTCATTGCAAAAGCACATGCACCTCTTCCAGAGAAAGGTGGGTTGCCATCGAAGAGCTCAGGCATAGTGCCAATAGCATGGTAATACATTTCATCTTCGAATCCGACCATCTGTCTGTAGATGAAAGATAATCTCGAACGCTTATGTACCTTAAGCATAGCCTCCATATAGAAGCATCCAAGCCAAGGCCATGCTGTACCTTGATGGTATGCCCAGTCACGCTGGTTTTGAGTTCCAACATACATAGGATTGTATGCGCCGCTCTTTGGAGTCAGCGAACGTAGTCCTTTGGTAGTGAGAAGCTCTCGCGTACAGAAATCAAGAACAGATTTCTGCTGATCTTTTTCCAGAGGAGAAAAATCCAGAGCTACAGCAAACACCATGTTAGGGCGTACCTCTACATTAGGAATGCCGTTGTCCACATAGTCCCAAAGATAACCGCTCTCATTTACAAAAATCTGCTGGAAGGCTGTCTTGACCTCCGCAGCCTTTTTCTCCATTCTGTTTACAGTATCGGTGTCATTACGCTTTTCAGCCAAGAACGCAACAAATTTCAGAGCATTATACCACAAAGCATTAAGCTCTACGACATATCCAGAACGAGGTATTACAGGTCTGCCGTACACGCTCGAATTCATCCATGTCATAGCACGTTCAGAGCCATTAATCTTCAAAAGATTATTTTCTGCTACAAAGATATTCTCATGTTTTCCGTTTTCTATGCATGAAATGATAGTTTCGACAAGCTTGCCATATTTCTCGTAGCACTTTTCACGTCCAACACTATGTGCATACTGCTGAATAGCCCATATTGCCCATAATGGAATATCAGGCTGATCAATTTCTGCTATGTCAGCCTTAATTGGCTTGCCTATCAAGAAATTGCCTAAAGCCTCGCCAGCCGTTTTCATTATGAGTTCAAACTTTTCTGTCTCCTCTACGGCAAGCGTCAGTCCCGGCAGAGAGATAAACATGTCTCTTGCACGGCATTTGAACCAAGGATAACCAGCTAAAATATAATCATTTTCATCCTTACGGATAAAGAATTGGTGAGCAGAAGAAATGAGGGTATGATAGAAATTGTCTCTTGGAGGACGGTAACCCACCTCCTCATCAAAAAGTTTTTTCATCAAAGAAGGCTTAATGCGCGAAGTAGATGCTGCGAACACGACACTTTCGCCCTTCTTTACCTTCACCTCAAAATATCCTGGCACATACAAATCCTCTTTATATGCATAGCCGCGTTCCTGTTCCTTAGGATACTCTATACCGCGATACCAATCAGGAATGAATACGAACTCATTCTTTTTTGAAATCTGCATATAGAGCTCTGGATAACCTTTATACATTGAGGTCTTGATGCCGTTCTCTACAATCTGGTAATCCCTTGAAGCCACGCCATTCTCATAAGAGAGTTCATTAACATTTCTAAAAGCGAGGAACGGACGCAAACGCAGTGTTGTTTCACCTGGTCCATCAACAAGGGTATAACGAATAAGAATTCTATCCTCGAAATGCTGGAATATTAACTCTTTCTTCAGAATCACACTTCCAACTCGATAAATAGTTGTAGGAACGATGTCGCAATTAAACTCGCGGATGTACTTATGTCCGTTAGGCGAATAGGTGTTACCTTGATACTTGTGTATTCCAAGATTAAATTCCACCCCATGCTGCACAACACTGCAATCAAGTGTTGACAGCAGGACATGATTATCATCGTCAATTTCAGGCACAGGTATCACAAAAAGTCCATGATATTTGCGCGTGTTACAGTCTACGAGTGTTGAGCAGCTGTATGCACCAGAACGGTTAGTACGTAACAGTTCTTTCTGCATTACAGCCTGCAGATTGGTCATCGTAGCCTTTTCAAACTTCAGATAACTCATATTAAACTTTTATTTTGATTATGTTAGTTAGGCAAATATGTTTTCATGCTCCGAAACTCGAAGCGCAACCATATTAGATTATAGCGCAAAAGTACTAAAATTTAATCAAAAAACAAAACATTAGCTGATGTTTTTATAAAAAAAACACAAAATCCATGTCGTAACGTACTTTTTACCCGCACAACAAGCATGCATATACACATATTGCAATTAATCATGCTGTTAATTACAAATGTAATAAATTTATTATCTCTTAAATAACAGGGGTGTGTCCTATAGCAAGCAACTGATTTGCTTTTCCCTAAAATCATTTACTCTGATATCGAAATTATTGCCAAGATACTGACATGCGAAGACTACGGAATTATAAGATTTATAGCTTCCGGCACGACAAATATTTCATATTCTCCACGGACACTCGCTACCACACGTCCATCAACTGCCACATGAGCATGCGGGGCACTTAGAACGTTTACTTTTTTTGTTCTATACGCACTCACATCACTATGCATTAAAAAACGTCTGCTAAGAAAAAGTTTTAGGCCAGCAAAGAACTGTTTCATCTGCGACGGTGCTATAACTGAGACATCCAACAACCCATTGTAAGGAACAGCACTCGGAGTCTGTCCGTATCCATAAGAATTCCCCACACAAATTGACATCACGTTTTTAGAAATCTCCTCACCATTTATCTTCAATCTCATTTTGTAGCCCAGACGCTGCGTAATAAGCAGCATGGCAGAAGTTATATACGATAATGTCCTGGAGCCTAACAAACTACGAGTACGACTCCGCAAATTCTGCAGGGAGGCAACCAAACCAATATTTATACAATTAATAAAATATCTATGATGACAGGCACTATACTTATCATTATATTTTACACATCCTACATCTACACGCTTCACCCTACCCGCTTTGATTACTTTAACACAATCCGCATGTGTCTTCTTTGTAAGTCCCCAATATGATGCAAAATCATTCACCACTCCATTGGGAATCATTGCTATCTTGACAATATCACGGACATTAGAATCGCGTTTCATCAGGCAATTAACGACATCATTTAGGGCCGAGTCTCCTCCCGCCACAACTATGTTATGATAATCATTATCAATCATCATATTTACAAGGCGTTCAACACTATCAGCAGATTCACTTTGGACAAAGTCATATCCTGGCAGATACTTATCTAACGCATCGATAATTTCGTCATGTTTTTTCTTCTGACTCTTAAATCCCCAATGATTCGGACAATATATAACACCTGTTTTCATATGAAACGCACTTATTCTATTATTTAATATTCCTCATAAATACTCTTAATTCTGCTAACCTTATCCTCCATAGGCAATAAAGCGTCAATCCAATGTATGTTGATTCCTCGGCGTTCCATTCCCCGGAACCATGTCATCTGACGCTTTGCGAACTGATGTATTCGCATCTCCAATTCGGACAACATGCTTTCATAACTCCTTCGCCCTATAACATATTCTGTAACATACTTATACTCTAATCCATAATATATAAGATCTTCCGCGTCTACCCCTTGTGATATCAAGCCCTTAATCTCATCTACCATACCTTCGTCAATTCTATTTTTCAAACGAGAGGATATTTTCTCCCTACGCAAATCACGAGGTATTCCAACTCCGAACACAATAGTATCAATCTTCGGGAACTCACGGTCTTCAGTCTTGTGCTCTAAATTATATTGTTCAATCTCAATAGCACGAATAGCACGCTGCGGAGAATCAACATCTGTCTTATTATGCATATCCGAACCGTTTGCATTCTTCAGACGCATAAGAATGTCTGTTAATTCCGCCATGTTTTTTGTCTGTAGCTGCAATCTTAAGTCCTCGTTTTTAGGAACTGGGGATAAATGATAATTTCTTATAACAGATTCGACATAAAGACCAGAACCGCCACAGAGTATCGGCAGCACACCACGATCAGTAATGTCATTCCACACCTTTAAGAAATCAGATTGATACTGGAATATATTATATTTTTCTCCTGGATTACATATATCTATGAGATGGCTTGGTATTCGTATTGTCTCTCCATTACAATTAACATTATAATCTTGCAAATCCTTGCCTGTGCCGATATCCATACCACGGTATACCTGACGAGAATCGCCAGAAATCACTTCTGCAGGAATCCCCTCAGAAATATATGACGCAGCCAAATGTGCCGCAAGCTGTGTCTTGCCTGATGCCGTTGGGCCTATAATGGTTATCATTTTTCGTTTCATACATCCGCAAAATTAAATAAAATATATGAATTTAACAAAAAACATGATATAAATTTAATCATAATTGGCAAAAATGCGCAATGACACTATAAGCATGTAATAAAAATATCAGCCACAGGACTCAATTAATACTTTATTAACATAGATTTGCTCTCCGAAAATCGTCGATTTAGCAACAATGGCACTGAAAAACTGATGAATGTAACATATAAATCACTAAAACACATAGGCAAAACAGACATGACGGATGCAAAAAGCACTGAATGAGCAAGCTAAAAGCTCTTAATTAAAATGTCATTCGCTACTACTTATATTACCATTCGCTACTTCTTACACAGAAATTAGTAGCACTTCAGGAACAGTTCAAACACACCTTGTACACAAACCACTAAAAACCAAATAGTTAGATATTTTCAAGATATAACACAATTTGATACTTACAGACAAATACAGCGTTTTTCACCATGATAAAATAGTATAACCAAGGGGAAATAATTGAATATAGTAATACTTTTATAACATTACGAAAGCCATGTTATATATATAATAATGTGTAGGCAAAATTGTACGATTCAAAGACAAAATTTTAATAAACGGCTCATCTCCCGTACAATACAAGCATATTACAGAAACTGCGATACAGAAAAACTAAAAAATGTGACAGAATATTATATAATTATTATTGATTTTATTTGTTGCAATCAAGAAAATTCACTAACTTTGCAATCACATTACAAATTAAGCCTTCAATTGATTCATTTAGATAGACATATCGAAATACTGTTGCTGAACAATAATTGTGTTATTGTTCCTGGGCTTGGTGGATTCATGACACACCATGTCGTTGCGCAATATTACCCTGATACTCAGTCATATCTACCTCCTTTGCGACAGTTGGGGTTTAACGCAAATATACAAATAAACGACTCTCTCCTCGCCCAGTCATATATAGAAACATACGACATCAGCTATCCTGAAGCTATACGCAGAATCAACGAGGAAGTTGAAGAGATGAAACAAGTACTCCAAAACGAAGGGAAGTGTGAACTAACCGGCATTGGAATTCTTAAAATGAACATTGGAGGCACTATAGAATTTGAACCATGCGATGCTGGCATACTTACACCAGAATTGTATGGATTAAACTCTGTTGACATCACGCCTTTAGCAACTGTAGCAGAAGAAAAAACTGCAAAAGTTACAAATATACAGGAAACGCCAAAATCAGCTGCACATCTGTCACACAGCAACACATTGCTGGATGATGATGCAAACGTAGATGAGGAAGATGTTATAAAAATAAAAGTCAGCACACTACGAAACATTGGCACTGTTGCTGCGGCAATAATTATTTTCTTTATTTTTGCATTGCCTCTCGGGGACAACCCACAAGTTAAATTGTCTGAAAGTTATATGGATACTGGGATTCTGTATAACATTCTGCCAGAGGAGTTACGCGCATCAAAGAAAGCACATTCTAAGGAAAAAATTTCTTTTCATAAGACAACAAAATCAGATATAACAAAAGCAGAAAAGAAGCCAACAGAATCGCCAACAGCCGTATCAGAAACAAATACACAGCAAAAAGCAGATACAACGGATGAGGTGCAGGAGGCAAAACCACAAGGACAATACAGCATTGTTCTTGCAAGCAGAGTCTCAAGAGCGAACGCAGAGGAATTTGTCAGCAAAATGAAAAAGCACGGATTCTCTGATACAGAAATAGTAGAACGAGCAAACGGACTAAAAGTAATACACGGACATTTCCAAACTCAGGAAGAAGCATACAACTATCTATATAATGTCCGTTCTAAGAACAAGAATTTCGACGAAGGATGGGTAATGAAATTCTAAATACTTTTTTAAAAACAAATACACTCTACGGTCATGAAACGTGTTCGCTGTCCGAAATGTGACAATTATATAATTTTTGACGAAACAAAATACGAAGATGGGCGCCAGCTTGTTTTTCAATGCACAGAATGCGGAAAGCAGTTTGCAATAAAGCTGGGAACATCAAAGCTACATAAATTACAGAGAGACAGCAATCCAGAAGAGGACATTGACGACACCTCTTATGGTTCCATCCACATCATAGAAAACGTTTTTCATTTCAAGCAGGTTTTACCATTAAAATTAGGCAGAAATATAATAGGCAAATATGCAAAGGGGAATGAGATTCACTGCCCTATTGAAAGCAGTGACCCATCATTAGACCTACATCATTGCATTATAACCGTCTCTAAAGATAAAAAAGGCAGGCTAAAGCACGTTTTACAGGACGGGCCGTCAAATACTGGCACATTCGTCTATAACAACATTCTGGAAGATAGGGAACTGCGAGTGATAGAACACGGCACTCTATTTACACTTGGTGCAACAAGCGTCATATTACACACTAACGATGAAGAAGAGTAAATTATATTACATATTCATTTCAACGTTACTTCTCGTCTCGTGCGGTGTTGACAACAATATTAAGAAAGGAGAGAAATTCCTTTCTATTGGAGAATATTATGACGCAGGCGAGCAATTCAAGAAGGCGTATGCAAAAACATCGCCTAAAGACCGATCAAAGAGAGGAGAGCTGGCACTTAAATCAGCACATTGCTATAATAGGATAAACGCTACTCAAAAAGCCATAGCAGCATATCGGAATGCTGTCAGATACGACAAAGCTGCCATAGAAGACCACCTGTCATTAGGAAGGCAGCTATTAAAGGTTGGAGACTACAAATCTGCAGCAAAGGAATTTCAACTCGTACTTGACTCTTTACCTGACAATATTTTAGCTATCAATGGATTAGAATCTGCCACAAAAGCGCCATCGTGGAAAAAAGAAGGCTCAGGATACAACATAAAAAAAGAGGATATTTTTAATTCAAGAAGAGCAGACTTCTCCCCTGCCCTTGGAGGAGACCAATACAACACCTTATATTTTACGTCAACAAGAAACGAGGCAACCGGTGATGAACTTAGCGGAATAACCGGAACTAAGCCTTCTGACATATTCGTGTCCAAAAAGGACGACAAGAATAAATGGACAAAGCCCGAACCTGTTACCGGTGGCCTGAATAGCGAATTCGAAGAGGGTACACCTTTTTTCTCGGTAGATGGACGCGAAATGTACATCACACAATGTCTAACAGATGACCAGTATCCACGGTATGCACAGATAGCAAAATCATCAAGAAACGACGCTGCCTGGGGCAAGCCAACTCTAGTTGAGCTAACCAAAGACACATTATCAAATTTTGCTCATCCTGCAATATCTCCTGATGGAAACTGGATATATTTTGTCTCAGATATGCCTGGCGGCCAAGGCGATTTAGATATATGGAGAGCAAGAATAACGACACACGGATACGGCGGAGTGGAGAATTTAGGTCCGCAAATCAACACTCCTGGGAGAGAAATGTTTCCCACATTCAGACCTAACGGCGACCTGTATTTCTCTTCTGACGGTCACCCAGGACTTGGTGGCCTGGACATATATTACGCGACAAAAGGACAAAACGGAGATATCATAATTAAACACCCCGGATACCCTCTCAATTCGCACGGAGATGATTTCGGCATGACTTTCGAAGGGTTACAGAACAAGGGGTTCTTCTCCAGCAATAGAGCAGATAATGGCAGAGGATGGGATAAGATATATTCATTTGAAAAGCCAGAGATAATCCAGACAATAAAAGGATGGGTATACGAGCAGGACGGCTTTGAACTTCCAGAAGCTATTGTATACATGGTTGGCGACAATGGGACAAACCTTAAACTCAATGTCAAAGGCGACGGATCCTTTGAGCAGCCTATAACCCCAAATGTCAACTACATAATACTCGCAACATGCAATGGATATCTTAACCACAAGGAGGAGATAGTAACAGAGAATTCACAGGAATCAATTGAGCATACCCTGCAATTTCCGCTTGTAAATATTGGCATACCGACTCTTATTAACAATATCTTCTACGATTTTGACAAAGCAACATTAAAGCCCGAATCAAAAACGGCATTAGACAAACTCGTGGAATTATTAAAAGAGAATCCTAATATCACAATAGAGCTCTCCGCACATTGTGACTACAGAGGTTCAGATGCATACAACAAGAAACTTTCGCAAGCACGCTCAGAGAGTGTATGTGCTTATTTAATAGAAAATGGGATAAACGCAGACAGACTATCTCCCAGAGGATACGGCAAGGATAAGCCTAAGGTCATAAGAAAAAAACTGACAGAGAAATATCCATGGCTGAAAGAGAACGACAAACTAACTCAGGAATACATTGAAAAATTAAATCCTGAACAACAAGAAATATGCAATCAACTGAATCGTCGCACAGAATTCATTGTACTTAGAACTACATATGGATTGTTTGACGAAAATGGCAAATTAAAACAAAACATCAACAGAAAAGAAGTTATTCATAATAACAATGATGATGAATTCTTTGAAATACAGTAATATAGCATATTCTAATTGATAAATACATAATACAAAATATAATAATCATGGGTGGTTTTTTTGGTACAATTCGGAAAGAGAGATGTGTTGAAGACTTGTTCTATGGAGTAGACTATCAGTCGCATCTTGGAACAAAGCGTGGAGGTATGGTAACATACAACACACAATCAGAAGAGTTCAAACGTTCTATTCACAATCTTGAAAACACATATTTTAGAACAAAGTTCGAGCATGAACTGGAGAAATTCAATGGAGAAAGCGGTATCGGTGTTATCTCCGATACAGATGCGCAGCCATTGCTTATGAATTCTCATTTAGGACGCTTTGCATTGGTAACAGTGGCAAGAGTTAACAACGCAGAAGAAATCGCAAAGAAGCTTCTTGCAGAAAACATGGTGCTATCTGAGTTTTCGTCAGGAAGAATCAACCCTACCGAATTAATTGGGCTACTTATTATTAAAGGTAAAGATTTTGTTGATGGAATTGAGAACGTCTATCGTACAGTAAAAGGCTCATGCTCTATGCTTATTCTTACTGAGGATGGCATAATTGCTGCGCGAGATTTCTGGGGACGCACACCAATTGTTATTGGCAAAAAGGACGGAGCCATGGCTGCCACCAGCGAGTCCACAGCCTTCCCTAACCTTGGATATGACACAACTCACTTCGTGGGTCCCGGTGAAATTGTGAAGCTTACGGCAAATGGCATGGAGCAATTGCGCAAGCCAGAAGAAAACATGCAAATATGCTCTTTCCTATGGATATATTACGGATTCCCAACATCATTTTATGAGAACAAGAACGTTGAAGAAATGCGATTCCAGACAGGATACAAGATGGGTGTCGAGGATACGACTGTTGTAGACAATATCAGCGGAATCCCTGATTCTGGCATAGGTATGGCTGTCGGGTATGCCGCAGGTCATCATGTTCCATACAGACGATGCATTTCAAAATACACGCCAACATGGCCAAGGTCATTCATGCCATCAAATCCAAATATCAGGAGTTTAGTTGCCAAAATGAAACTCATACCTAACCAGGCAATGTTGGAAGGTAAAAAATGTCTCTTCTGCGATGATAGCATTGTACGTGGCACCCAGCTAAAAGAGAATACAGAAGTATTAAAAGAATTAGGGGCAAAAGAGGTACATATGAGAATTGCATGCCCTCCGCTTATCTGGGCATGTCCATTCGTTAATTTCTCTGCGTCAAAGAACGAATTGGAGCTTATTGCAAGAAGGGTTATCAATGACCTCGAAAACAAGAATAGTAGTGCAACACCAACTGATGGTGGAAATAATGCTTCGCCACTGCAGATATCAGAAGAAAAACTTAGAGCGTATGCTACAACAGGCTCTAAGGAATACAACGCGATGGTAGAAGAAATTGCGAAACGACTATGCATTGACACACTGCAATTCACAAAAATTGAAACCATTATAGAGGCAATAGGACTTCCGAAATGCAAGGTGTGTACACATTGCTTTGATGGTTCCTCATCACATACATTATAATAATATATGAATATACTATAGGCAAGCCGCTAATCAACGGCTTGCTTTTTTTATTATTACGCATACCTTCCATAAGCCCTTACGTTTCCTTACATATAAGAACCGCATATATTATTACACAAGCATATGAGTTATAAAGAATACAGGCATATAGTTCAAATTTAACGTGTAACTCAAATTGACATATAGTTCAGACCGATAGCAAAAATAGACATATGGTTCTAATTGCTGGATACAATAGTCCTCAAAACATGATTCTGATAGGCATCATGATTGAGTCAAGCGTTTCTGCGACAAATCGTCGTTATAAATTGGCCAATAGTTTATTTTTATATGACACCACTTTATCCCGCACCCTTTACACCTATCAATATTGAGGGCGTTCTCATACCACACAAGCCAAATTCAAAACCAGAAAACTGAATAAAATAATAGAAAATGAAAGGTTTCACAAGAAACTGAAGTCAAAATCTCACATCGAACCTGTATGTATTTTATAAGCAAACAAATAAATTTACAGAGCCTATCTAAAAAGATGCAAAAAAATTTCACGATTTGAATTTAATTTACTAATTTTGCAACGATGTATGAAACTAACTCATACTATACAGAACCTTGATTAATAAGAAAAACTATAAATTTAACAAAACATAAGCTTATGTCACAAATTAATGGACGTATCAGTCAGATAATCGGACCTGTTATTGACGTTTACTTTGACACAAAAGGTCTTGACCCAGAGAAAGTACTGCCTCGAATTCATGATGCACTAAAGGTAAAAAGACCAAACGGAACTGATCTGATCGTTGAAGTACAACAACATATTGGCGAAGACACTGTCCGCACTGTCGCTATGGACAATACCGACGGACTTATGCGTGGACTGGAGGTAATCCCGACAGGCAACCCTATTGTCATGCCTGCTGGCGAACAAATCAAAGGACGTATGCTTAATGTCATAGGAAGCCCTATTGACGGAATGGCACAGTTCTCAAATGAGGGTGCATATCCGATTCACCGTGAGGCACCAAAATTTGACGAGCTCTCTACATCAAAGGAGATGCTTGCAACAGGCATTAAAGTGATAGACCTGCTGGAACCATACCTTAAAGGCGGAAAAATTGGTTTGTTCGGTGGCGCTGGTGTTGGAAAGACAGTCCTTATCATGGAGCTTATCAATAATATTGCTAAAGGACACAACGGTTATTCCGTATTTGCCGGTGTAGGCGAACGTACACGTGAAGGAAACGACTTGATTCGAGAAATGATTGAATCAGGTGTTATCAGATATGGAGAGAAGTTCAAGCAGGCCATGGAAGAAGGCAAATGGGATTTGTCTCTTGTTGACCCTGAAGAACTGAAGAAGTCACAGGCTACACTTGTATACGGACAGATGAACGAACCTCCTGGAGCACGTGCATCTGTGGCTCTTTCTGGTCTGACTGTTGCAGAAGAGTTCCGTGATCAGGGTGGTGACATTCTTTTCTTCATTGACAATATCTTCCGTTTCACACAGGCTGGTTCTGAGGTTTCCGCACTCCTTGGCCGTATGCCTTCAGCAGTAGGCTACCAGCCTACTCTGGCGTCAGAAATGGGTTCTATGCAGGAACGAATCACTTCAACGAAGACTGGTTCTATCACTTCTGTACAAGCTGTATACGTACCAGCAGACGACTTGACTGACCCTGCACCTGCTACGACATTTACACACCTTGATGCAACAACGGAACTGTCACGCTCTATTGCTCAGTTAGGTATCTATCCTGCTGTAGACCCTCTTGGCTCTACAAGCCGTATCCTTGACCCGCTGATTGTCGGCAAGGAGCATTATGACTGTGCACAAAGAGTAAAGCAGATCCTCCAGCGTTATAAGGAATTGCAAGACATCATTGCCATCCTCGGTATGGACGAGCTGTCAGACGAAGACAAACTTACTGTGAACAGAGCACGAAGAGTGCAGCGATTCCTTTCGCAGCCATTTACTGTTGCTGAACAATTCACTGGTGTAAAGGGCGAGATGGTGTCAATCGAAGATACCATCAGAGGATTTAACATGATTCTTGATGGAGAGCTTGACGAACTGCCAGAGCAAGCATTCCTCAATGTCGGCACCATAGAGCAGGCGATAGAGAAAGGCAAGAAACTCATGGAGCAGGCTCAGGGATAAAACTAAACTACAAATTAACACATATTCATGCTTACATTAAAAATTGTATCACCTGAAAAGATAGAATTTGACGGTGCTGTTAGCAAAGTCACTGTACCTGGAACATTAGGTCAGTTTGAGATTCTTGATAACCATGCGCCTATAATCTCCTCTCTCGAAAAGGGAGAAGTCAGGTTTATGCCTATAGATGGCGAACAACAAACAATAAGCATTAACCGTGGTTTTGTGTCAGTTAGAAATAACGATGTAGATATATGTGTTGAAGTATAACGTGAATTATCACCTTTATACAAAAACAGGCATATAAACAGGCATATAATATATGGAGAATGTCTCTGCAAGAATAAGAGAATACATATCACAGATTCTCGTCATAGGACTACTGTTGAATTTCGCAGTTTCAATAATACAGAAATTCACGGTTGTTAACCTATTTGCACCAATGGTAATATCCTCATTATTCATGTGGATTGCAGGCATTATAATAATACTTGTATGGAAACGCATTGAGACAAAGAGTCCAGAATCCTTGCCCATGTTCTTTATGGCGGTATCAGGACTTAAAATGCTGGCTGCATTAGGAACTCTTTTTATATGCTATCTTGCCATTGGAGGTGAGAACATCAGATGGGTTGTGATATTATTTGTTATATACTATGTAATATTTCTAATGCATCACGCCATCTTTTTTGCAAAAATTAACAACAAGAAATAAAGACAATGATACGTTTCAAGTACATACTTCTCACTATAATCATGCTTTTGCCGTCGTTTAATGCGTTGGCAGGACATGGCCCCCATTCTGAAGAAGCAAGCAGCGAGGGAATAAATATACCTGAAACCGTTTTGCACCATCTTGCAGATGCATACGAATGGCATATGGCATCGTACGAGGGAAAACATCTGAGTATACCATTACCTATTATATTATATAGCCAGCATACGGGCGAATGGTATTTCTGTACGGCGCACAATCTGCCTGAAAATTTCTATTTCAACGCAGAAAAACATGGCAAGATTTATGAAAATCTGCCAGACGGCACATCAGTTCGTCCTATCGACCTTAGTATCACAAAAAATGTCGCACAGCTGTGGATTGTTGTAATAATCCTGCTGTCTGTATTCTTATACTGCTCAAGATGGTACAAGAAACGTGACTACAAGAGTTCTGCCCCTACTGGATTTGTTGGCGTAATTGAAATGGTAACAATGACAATTCACGATGACCTTGTGAAAAGTTGTGTGGGGGAAAAGCATTATAAGCCGTATGCTCCGTATCTGCTTACTGTATTTTTCTTTATACTTACTACTAATCTTGTAGGATTGCTGCCAATATTCCCTGGCGGAGCGAATGTAACAGGAAATATAAATATTACTCTGTTTCTTGCATTATGCACAATGCTTGCAATAAATATATTTGCGAACAAGCATTACTGGAAGGAAATTCTGTGGCCGGAAGTGCCAAGTGTACTCAAGCTGTTGATGATTCCAATTGAAATCTTTGGAATATTCACTAAGCCATTTGCGCTGATGATTCGTCTTTTCGCGAACATCATGGCGGGTCATGCAGTAATCCTTTCGTTCACCTGTGTCATATTCCTTGGATGGTCAATGGGTACAGCCTACGGTTTAGGTCTGAACATTTTCAGTGCCATAATGCTGCTCTTCATGAACTGCATGGAGGTGCTGGTAGCATTTGTGCAGGCATACGTATTCACCCTTCTTTCCGCAGTATTCATCGGCCTGGCGCATGTTGATGCCCACGAAGAATAATTGCAGACATATAGCCTGCAAATAAGTGGGAAGATAGTAAAGAATGCTGTAAAGAAGTAACAGTAAAAATACAATAATAAAAGGAAACAATAATAATAACACACTAAAACATTACAACTATGATTACAATTTTAGAGGGTATCGCAGCTATGGGTTGCGGTCTTGGAGTTGGTATTGCAACAATCGGTGCAGGTCTTGGTATTGGTAAGATTGGCAGCAGCGCTATGGATGCTATTGCACGTCAGCCAGAGGCAGCAGGCAAGATTCAGACCAACATGATTCTGACATCTGCTTTCGTTGAGGGTGCAGCACTCTTTGCTATCGCTGCTTGTGCCTTCCTTATCAAATAAAACAGACTATAATTGTATTTCCCCTTGCGACGAGTTCTCACGGGGTAATAGTTTATAATTATAAGCATAAAACTCAACAACAAATTATCTAATGGATTCACTTAATTTGCCTGCTATATTAACACCTGACCTGGGCTTGTTATTTTGGATGTTGTTGGCGTTTCTTGTTGTCTTCTTTGTATTAGCGAAATTCGGCTTTCCTGTCATCATTAAGATGGTTGAGGAACGCAAGAACTATATTGACGAGAGTCTGCGTAATGCGCACGAAGCGAATGAGAAACTCATTAACATTCAGGCAGAAGGTGAGAAGATTCTGAAAGAGGCACGCGAGCAGCAATCATTGATACTGAAAGAAGCGAGCGCAGCCAAGGAGAATATTCTCGCCCAGGCGGAAATCAAGGCACGTGAAGAAACTGCCCGAATGATTTCAGAGGCGAAGGCTCAGATTGAATCAGAGAAACAGAGTGCCATTGCGGACATTCGTCAGCAAGTAGCGACACTTAGTGTTTCTATAGCAGAAAAGGTTCTTCGTAAGAATCTGGCCAGTGATAAAGAGCAAATGGATTACGTTGATAATCTGTTGAATGACCTTTCTTCAAAAGACAACAAGTAATATATGGATTCAGGCGTTATATCAACTCGCTATGCACGTGCCTTGTACAAGGGTGCCGTGCAGTCAGGATGTGAAGCGGCCGTCTATAGAGATATGCAGACACTGATTCAGGCATATACTGATGTGCCGGCGCTACGCCGAACAATTGATAATCCAATGCTTGATGCCGTCCAGAAAGAATCGCTGCTGACATCGGGCTGCGGTAACGATGCCCATGAACTGACTCGTCGGTTCATAAAGTTAGTATTGCATGAGGGACGTGAAGCGGTAATACAGCTTATGGCAATGTCATACGTTAATATGTACCGTAAGGAGAAGAATATCATTCACGGCAAACTAATCACAGCCACAACTATCAATCAGGCAACTGAAGAGAAAGTGCGTCAGATGGTTGAAAACTTGACAGACAGCAATGTTGAGTTTCGTTCAGAGGTTGACTCTGAGATTATTGGCGGATTTATTCTTGAGTATGACACCTACCGTATGGATGCCAGTGTTCAGTCGCAGTTGCGCAGCATCCTAAAACAATTAAAGTAAAACAATGGACAAGATAAAACCAAGTGAAGTATCTGACATTTTGCTGCAACAGCTCAACTCGATTGGTTCAGAGCAAAACTTTGAGGAAGTAGGCACAGTTCTTACCGTTAATGACGGTGTGGCACGTATCTACGGCCTTCGTAATGCAGAAGCCAACGAGCTTCTTGAGTTTGAGAATGGCACCATGGCTATCGTGATGAACCTTGAGGAAAACAACGTTGGTTGCGTCCTCCTTGGTTCTACAAGCGGTATCAAGGAAGGAATGTCGGTAAAACGTACTAAGCGCATTGCTTCGATACGTGTAAACGATAACATGCTGGGACGTGTAATAAATCCTATCGGTCAAGCGATTGACGGTTTAGGTGAAATTGATTTGTCTGAATCATATGAGATGCCTCTTGACCGCAAGGCTCCAGGCGTTATCTATCGCCAGCCAGTTAAGCAGCCTCTCCAGACAGGTATAAAAGCCGTTGACTCAATGATTCCGATCGGACGCGGCCAGCGTGAGCTTATCATTGGCGACCGTCAGACAGGAAAGACAGCAATTGCCGTTGATACAATTATCAATCAGAAGTCATTCTACGAGCAAGGCAAGCCTGTATACTGCATATACGTTGCTATCGGCCAAAAGGCATCAACGGTAGCAGCCCTTGTACAGACGCTGAAGGAGCATGGAGCAATGCCATACACTATTGTTGTAGCGGCTACAGCCAGCGACCCTGCAGCCATGCAGTATTACGCTCCATTTGCAGGAGCTGCCATTGGTGAATATTTCCGTGACCGCGGCGAACATGCGCTGGTTGTATACGATGATTTGTCTAAGCAGGCAGTAGCATATCGTGAGGTATCGCTGATTCTCCGCCGTCCGTCAGGACGCGAGGCATATCCTGGCGATGTATTCTATCTGCACTCACGTTTGCTTGAGCGTGCTGCGAAAATCAATGAGCAGCAGGAAGTTGCCGAGCAGATGAACGACCTCCCAGAATGTCTTAAAGGCAAGGTTAAGGGCGGCGGATCGCTCACAGCTCTTCCGATTATCGAGACACAGGCTGGTGACGTGTCAGCGTATATTCCAACTAATGTAATCTCTATCACCGACGGTCAGATATATCTTGAGTCAGACCTGTTCAACCAGGGATTCCGTCCTGCTATCAATGTAGGTATCTCTGTTTCGCGTGTAGGTGGTTCTGCTCAGATTAAGTCAATGAAGAAAGTTGCCGGTACGCTGAAGATTGATCAGGCGCAGTATCGTGAGCTTGAGGCGTTCTCTAAATTCTCAAGCGATATGGATGCTGTGACAGCCATGACCCTTGACCGCGGACGTAAGAACAACCAGCTTCTCATTCAGTCACAGTATTCTCCTATGCCAGTAGGTGAACAGGTGGCAGTTCTCTATTGCGGCACAAACGGTCTGTTTGCACCAGTTCCTGTTGAGAAGATAAGAGAATGCCAAGACCTATTCCTTGAGGTGATGCGTTCACAATATCCTGATGTTATAAAGACATTGGGCGAAGGAAAGATTGACGACTCAATTACAGCGACAATAGAGAAAGTTATTGCAGACGTAGCAGGTCAATATAAATAAATATTAATATATGCCGTCACTAAAAGAAATAAAAAACCGCATAGCATCAGTCAATAGCACCCGGAAGATTACGAGTGCTATGAAGATGGTTGCAAGTTCAAAGCTTCATCATGCTCAAGTGATGATTGACAATATGCTGCCGTACGAAAGTATGCTTGAACATATTCTCAAGACATTCCTTGCCAGCGAAGCTGATGCACAGACCATATTCTCGGAAGAACGTGATGTAAAGAAAGTGGCGATAATTGTATTTAGTTCGAACAGTTCCTTGTGCGGAGGCTTTAATGCTAACATAATCAAATCATTCCAGAATGCGGTGAAAGAATATAATCACCTTGGCAGGGAGAATATTCTTATTTACCCTATCGGACGCAAGATAGCAGAGAAAGTAAATAAATTAGGATACACATCAGCAGGAGATTATACTGTGCTTTGTGACCATCCTAATGCTCAAAGCTGCTTAGAGTTAGCACGAGAGATTGCAAGAAAATTCAAAAAAGGAGAACTTGATAAAGTTGAACTGATTTACCATCATTTCAAAAGTGCAGGCTCACAAATACTTACACGTCGTCAATATCTCCCTATTGATATAGAGAACGTTGATTTCACAGAAGAGAAGGGACGTGATCTTACTACTACAATTGCAACAAAAGAAACTCAGGAATACCTGCGCAAGAATCATCATCAAAAGGTCGTTGAAGAAGTGCAGGCACGCCCATTAAACAGTAACTACATTGTAGAGCCGAATATAAACAGCGTGTTAAGCAAACTAATTCCACAATACCTTAACTTGAAATTCTATACTGCCCTACTCGACAGCAACGCTTCTGAGCATGCTGCACGAATGGTAGCTATGCAGACAGCCACAGACAATGCGGACGAGTTGCTGCGCCAGCTGAACCTACAGTACAACAAGTCTCGCCAGCAGGCCATCACAAATGAGTTGCTTGACCTTGCAGGTGGTTCTCAGAATTAATATTTTTATACTCATCATAAAAAGCGGAGCATATCAACTCAAGATATGCCCCGTTTTTTTATTCTATGCAATAAAGACTCCAATAACAGCAGACAAAATAAAAGGTCTATTACAACAAATTCCTGCATCGCATTCACGTTGAATTATAGTTCTCTGAAAATGTACAGAGTTTTCATTGATTTCCTGTCTCACAAACCTAATTTTGTCGTTTCAAAACCGTGAAACATTAAGAAAAATCGCAAAATTGTTGTTATAAAAACGAATAGATGGCAAATTAGCAGGTCATCAGCAGCATTTGAAAATTTCATTATGAGCAGTTTAAAATATGAAAGGCTACGAATGACATCACCATTCGTAGCCTTTTTCATGACATTATTCTGCGACTAACTATATGCTTTTTACTAACATACTGAATTACAATTGGTTATACGCAACCCAAAATTCCGTCAATATTTTCAAGAATCACTCTGTGAAAATTATACAGACGATTCTCAGGGACGAATAATTGTATAGTTTTCTTAAAATCAAGCAGAAACCATACATTAATCATGTTTCATAAGTACGAAATTTACATTAATACAGAACCATAAATGAAGATATACAACTGTCGTCGCAAAGATAAAAGACGATATTACCTTGTGCTGCCTTCTCACTAACAGCAAGACACATAGCATCAAGTTCTTTGTTGATTTTGTCTGTTTCCGCTGTAATATGCTCCAATTTACGCAACTGTTCGCAGGTAATTCCGCATGACACAGCTTTATCAATATTCATACTGACGCCCTTTAATAAAGACTGTGCTTTTTCTATCTGCACTGAATAATTTTTTGATATGTATTTTCCCTTTCTCTTTATGTTTATATAATTATTTCACATACAAAATTAGAAAACAAAATTGGTCTACGCAAGAATAAAGGAACCACGCCAAATACAGCGCACACGGAACTATCTCTCTGGCATTCAACGCCTTATGTAAGAGTTAAAATCATCAAGATTAATCATTAGCATGTACTCTTTATAAAAAACATGCTCAGTATATCCATAGCGAACAATAATCATACCCAAATACATGCAGTAGAAATTTGGAGTAAATATTTGAAAATAAAACTGTTACACGATCTGACAGCAACTATACAAATGCGTATATCAGATAAGCAATTACCACTATGCAGTAAATAAGCTTTAACCCTGTTGTTAGAATAAACGCGAGAAAAGAAAAAGAGGCTGCCCTCAAAGCATTACTAAACCCAGAATGAGAAAGCAGTTCTCCAACAAGAGCACCGGCAAATGGTCCGACAATCATGCCTAAGGGACCAAAAAACATTCCAAACAGTAGTCCAGCCATTGCGCCACGTGTGCCCATCTTGGAGCCCCCGCCTATCTTAGTCATCCATATCGGGCCGATATAATCAAGTATGGTGACAACAAGCATGAACACACCCATGATAATGAGTGCTGGCATAGAGACAGAGGATTCATCATTAATCCACATCATCCACAATGCTGCATAGCTGAGTGGCGGACCAGGTAGCACTGGAATTACAGAACCTAATAGTCCTATCAACGCAGACAAGGCTGCCAGAGATATCCAGAGGTATTCCATATTTATACTTATTGACAACTAATTCTCTTCTGGCAATGTTACGACTGCTGTGTTTTCATCTGTCATGACAATACCACATCGTCGAAGATTATAGAGTTCGCCAAGGTCACGTGCCACCTGTGTCAGAATCTTCATACATATTACATACCTGTCGGACTCAGCTGCTGTTGGATGCGATGATGGCTGCACAGAGATATGATAAATAAGATATGGTGCAGATTGCTCTGCCGGGACTACATCATTCACGTGCTTGCCAGAAAGACGCGCCATTGTCCGTAATGCAATAGAGTGTAGTGTTTTTGACGGGAGCAGCATCTGGCAGCCAGACTGCGCATAAGCAGATAACGTGTCGTATATCTCCACATAATATCTTGCTGTATGATCTACCTGAGAATAATCAGCCTCGTTTATCAATTGCTGAATTCTTGACGGATAATACATTGTCTCATGCTTCAATGTAGACAACGAATTATATATAATATTGTTTGCAACATGCAGACGATTATGCTCATAGGTCAGTTGGTCAAGCCTGGAAAGTAGTTCTGTCTTTTTATGCTGCTGCTCTGAAATCGACTGCTGCATTCTGCGTAGCATAGCAAGAATATCACTAATCACATATCTGTAATATGCAAAATAATATATAGGCAGCATCATTAATACCAGGACAATAAGTATACCGACAGCTATATTGCTATCAGTCTCTGTCCGCTCCATTTTGCGGCAATAGTCTGCCAGAGTTTTATCTGACGAATATTCCCGGAATAACTGTGAGTATGCAGAATTGTTATATTCGTATAATTGTATGTCGTTTAATGCAAGCGCTGCTACAGCAATCTCATTTCTTACGAAGAGAATCGTTTGGTAAGGCACTGAGACAGAATCGCGTATCCATCTAACCTCTGCGGCCTCATTTATGAGAGTATCTACCAGCATGAGAGTATCTGCTGAAGATAAATTCATCGCACGATACTCCTTGTTGAGTTCACACAGGCAAAGACGAGCATATTCAATAGCATCATCATGACGTCGCTGAATATTACATTGATACACACTGTCAGCAAGACTGTTATATAATAAAGCATCACTACTGGCTGTACCATCAACACTGAACGAGAGTACGCATGCAATAATAGCCAACACCCTCTTCATGCCAGCGGGCAAACTGAAGAAGAAACGTGAGCCCTCCCCTATCCGACTCTCTACATTAATATTGCAATGAGCAAATAATGAGTTGGTCTTCTTATATTTTTCAATTATTCCCTTACAGTTTGCAAGCCCGAAACCATGGCTGGCACGCCCCGTATCCGATTTGCCTGATGTAAATTTCTCATCAGTTATCGGCTTAATTTCAAATATGGATGACATCACCTGCTCATCAATGCCCTCACCAGTGTCCTCAACGCTTATTTCTACCATATCATTCTCAACAAGGGCAGCTCTGACATGCACACTACCTCCCGAAGGGGTATGCTTGCGTGCATTGTCACAGAGTGTGTTAAGCATGAAAAGAGTGAGAGCCTTGTCAGCCTTGACCGAAAGCATGGTATCCTCCACAGAATACGCAATGCCCTGACGCTGGAATCCTCCCGCACTTTTTGAAAGGACACTAAATATGTCTTGTAAAGGGAATGTTTCTATACGTATGGATAGTTCTCCCCTTCTTATTTGTATCCACCGAGTCAGCAGGTCATTCTCCTCATTTATCCGAGCAAGTAATTCACGTACATAAGCTATCCTATCATTGCGCAATTCTGTTTCTTCCCTTGAACCAGAGAGTTGCATCGTTTCATGAAGCATGCGTTCGAGAAGAGGCTTTATTGTGTTTATATGATGTATTCTGGCACGCTGTTCTATATACACCTCTTCTTGCTTCCTTAACTGGAACGACATCATCTCTGTTTGTTCCGCAAGCTCAACTATTTCTTCCTCTATTCTTGCCAAGTGTGCCTGGTTGGTTTCCTGTATTTTCTTAAAAGAATTCTGAGAATTGTCCTTGCCAGATTTCAGCAGACGCTGACGCTTGAATATCAAGAATAACAATAACACAAGCAATAACACAAGCAACGCGATGATGGCATAAATCAGAATATCAAGACGTTGCACCTTTTTATCAAGAAGATCAGCACGCGCTTCTAACTGCCTGTCCTGGCGAGTGTTATCATACAAATCCAAATATGCATTTCTGTAATAATCACTCTCCTGTTTCTTGCCAATAGCAGAATATTCTATTGAGAAACGTTCATATATGGAAGCCATGAGCGCTGGAGCGTTATATAATGCAGAATCTGTATTTAACGCCTGATGCAATGAATATAGCGCACCATTATAATCGCCAATCTGATTATAGCATTGAGAAAGTGTTCGCCATGCTGCAGCTGTCTGGTACACGTCACCGTATACCTCAAATAATCTAAGCGCACGTTCTGCTACATTACCAGCAAGTATGCTGTCAGGTACAGATTCCGTATTAATATAACGCATTATTGAAGGATTCTCTCTAAAATATTCTCCGCCATCGGCTATAATATGCTCTGCTATAGACTGCATGGCATTCGCCTGCCAGTAGGTGTATGAATGTTCATACGCCATGACATAGCAACGCATAAGATAGTCGTACTCCGTCTGACGAATGTAGTCCTGCGTCCCCTGAGAAAGAATACCCCCTGAGCCTACATTATATAAATATGCTAAATACTGTGCTGTATCCTTGTGGGCATACCCTAAACTATCAAGCTCGTATAGACTGCGGACAGCATCATCCGTTCGACGCACATAGTATTCGTACGCCGACGAGACAAAACGGAACTCTGACTCAGCGTAATCTATTCGTCGGCGCTGCCGTGAAGTGTACTGTTGTTCTTCATGTATACGCCTGAAATGGGCAAGAGCCTGCTGACGATGCTCATAATATGCCTTATTCTTCGACTGACGCTGGCAGAGACGCATGTTGTAAATACTTGCAATGCAGAGCTCTATGTGATTATTCGTAGATTCATTAACTCTTAACAGCAAAGAATCTGCTACATCATAGCGCATTTTGCCTATATAGTAGAAGGCAAGATGATTCAACGCTTCTGCATAGGCATTTTCATAAGAAGAATAATTATTTAGAACACTATCAGAATAAACTCTTACGCTGTCTAACGACCGATAGTGATACGCAAGAGCAATATCGTTCAGCCGTTCTGCCGTCTTCTCCGACGTAGCAGTACATGCTGAACAAAGAAAAAAAAGACCCCATAGGTATACTATGGGGCCTTTATAGAGCATATATTTACTTGCGAGCCTCTGCACAATAACCGAGTGCTTCCTTACACTTATCAGTTATATACTGCCAGTCACCAGCCTTAACCTTGTCGCCAGGGAACAGTTTTGAACCCATACCAACACAGAAAACGCCAGCCTTAAACCATTTCTCAAGGTTTTCCTTCTCTGGAGCAACACCACCAGTTACCATGATCTTAGACCAAGGCATTGGTGCCATAAGGCCCTTTATAAGATTTGGACCAACTACATCTCCTGGGAACACCTTTGTAAAGTCACAGCCAACCTCCTGAGCCTTGCCAATCTCTGAAGGTGTGAGACATCCTGGACAATATGTTACGCAACGGCGGTTGCAAACAACTGCTATATCAGGATTGAACAAAGGACCAACAATGAAATTCGCACCTAACTGAAGATACATAGCTGCTGTAGGAGCATCAACAACGCTACCAATGCCGAGAGCAAGCTCAGGACATTCCACAGCAACAAATTTTGAGAGTTCTGCAAACACTTCCTGTGCAAAATCACCACGATTAGTGAATTCAAAGGCACGAACACCGCCATCATAGCATGCTTTCACTACCTTCTTAGCCACCTCTGCATCTTTATGATAGAAAACAGGTACCATTGGAGCCGCAGCAATCTTCTGCATTACGGCCATTTTATCAAATCTTGCCATTATTATAATTATATGATGAAATTAATAACGATTTAATAATGCAATCTTATCGCTGTACACGACCATTTGCATTACCACCTGCAAGAGCCTCTACCTCAGCCACGCTTACAAGGTTATAATCGCCATTGATAGTATGCTTGAGTGCAGAAGCAGCAACAGCGAACTCAAGAGCCTCACCCTGTGTCGGCTTTGTAAGCAAGCCATGGATAAGTCCGCCAGAGAAAGAGTCACCACCACCTACGCGGTCAATAATTGGATTGATTTCATAACGCTTTGACTGATAGAACTCATTACCATCATAGATAAGAGCCTTCCATCCGTTGAATGTTGCAGAATATGACTCACGAAGTGTAGACACAACATACTTGAAACCGAACTGCTCCTTCATTTGCTTGAAGATTCCCTCGTATCCAGCAGCATTTGTCTCGCCACCTTCTACGTCAGCGTCAGGCTTGAAGCCAAGGCAGAGTTCAGCATCTTCCTCATTACCTATACATACATCAACATACTCCATCAGAGGACGCATGATTGAGATAGCCTTCTCTGATGTCCACAGCTTCTTACGGAAGTTCAGGTCAACAGATACAGTTACACCATGACGCTTAGCCGCCTCACATGCAAGTTTTGTGAGCTCCGCAGCCTTATCTGAAATAGCAGGTGTGATTCCTGACCAGTGGAACCAGTCAGCACCTTCCATTATTGCATCGAAATCGAAATCTTCTGGATTAGCTTCAGCAATAGCTGAATTTGCACGGTCGTATATCACCTTTGATGGACGCATTGAAGCTCCAGTCTCACAGTAATAGAGACCCACGCGCTCACCACCACGAGCAATGTACTGAGTATTTACGCCGTAACGACGCAGAGAATTAACCGCAATCTGCCCTATCTCGTGTGATGGGAGTTTTGTTACGAGGTATGCCTCATGACCATAGTTAGCACAGCTGATAGCCACATTTGCCTCACCACCACCAGGGATAATACGGAAAATGTCTGTCTGTATAAAACGATCGTTACCATTTGGGCTAAGACGAAGCATAATTTCGCCTAATGTTACTACTTTTGCCATAGTTTATTGATTTAAGTTATATATATTAATAAATGTTGTCCCTAGAATTCTGATAATTCATGCCCAAAATTACACATTATTTTGCAAACCTGGAAGAAAAACATAAAAAAATCACGTTTTTTAATAAATAAATCGTCTTCAATTAGCATAATTCGACTTTTATTGCTATTTTTGCAGAAAAATAAACTCATGGAAATCCAATATGAGCAGAAAGATTACAATAAAAGATATAGCAAAACGAGCAGGCGTTTCTGTCGGAACAGTTGACAGGGTTCTGCATAAAAGGCCTAACGTGTCAGAATCCGCTTTGGAAAAAGTGAATAATGTACTTGAGGAAATAAACTACAAGCCAAACATGTATGCCTCGGCATTAGCAGCAAACAGATATTGCACGTTCTATATCATTATGCCAAAACATGAGTCTGAAGCATATTGGAAAGAAGTAGAAGAAGGTATAGAACATGCTGTTGAGCAACGTCGTGATTTCAAAATCACAACAAAGATAGCACACTATAATCGTTTAAAGAACGAAACATTCCAAATGGCTTGCGAGCAATGCATTAACGCACACCCTGACGGAGTTGTCCTTGTACCATCAAACATTGATGTTACACGTTCTTTCGCTAATGCAATGCACGAAAAAAACATCCCTTTTATCCTGCTGGACTCATATATCCCAGAACTAAAGCCTCTTTCTTTCTATGGACAAGATTCTTTTCAGTCCGGGTATTTCGCTGCACGCATGCTAATGCTTATTGCAAATAAGGAAAATGAGATTATGCTGATGAAGCAAACACGACAAGGACGCGTAGTTTCAAAGCAGCAGGACAACAGAGAGACGGGATTCAAGCATTACATGCATGACCATTTCCCAAATATAAATATTACAGAAGTAGACCTTCCTTTAGAAGAAGAAAGAGAAAAATACGACAAAATTTTAGAGTCATTCTTCTCAAAGAAAACAAATATCCATCACTGCATTACATTTACATCAAAAGCGCATATTGTTGGAGAGTTTCTACAGAGGACAAACCGAAGGAACATACAGATCATGGGGTATGACATGGTAAGGAAAAATGCAGAATGCATGAGACGCGGAAGCATATCGTTTCTTATAGCTCAGCATGGATACATGCAAGGATACAACTGTGTAGAGGCCCTTTTCCGTGCTATCGTACTGAAAGAGGAGATCAATCCTGTTAACTATATGCCAATAGAATTCCTTACAAAAGAAAATGTGGATTTCTATCAGCGAACACAAATATAAAAGAAGGAATTGACTCAAACACACCAACAAACTTAATCCTTTTACATCTTGAATTATACGGACATAAGCATCAGCGCGTTTTTTACAGAACGAAATTAATATGATATAGACAAAACAAATCTGAGTATTATGAAACAGACATCTTTTTTAAAGATTAACCCAGCAGACTCTGTTGTAGTCTGCCTGCAAGCGATTCCTGCAGGAACCTTGCTTGAAATTGACGGTAAAAGCATTACCCTGCTCCAAGACACACCCGCAGGTCACAAGGTAGCCATCAACGACATGAAGGAGGGCGAAGATATTATTAAATATGGATATCCTATCGGACACGCCCTGAAAGACCTTAAAGCTGGAGAATGGATTAATGAAGACAATCTCAAGACTAACCTATCAGGCAAACTGGAATACACTTATTCTCCAGTTAATGAGAAACTGACAATTCCAACCGAAGATAGAACATTCAAAGGATACGTCCGCAAGAACGGTGATGTAGGTGTAAGAAACGAGGTTTGGATTGTACCAACTGTAGGATGCGTTAACGGTATAGCAGAACGCCTTGCGGCAAAACTCCAAGAAGAAACAAAACTTGAGGGCATCGACGCTATATATTCATGGCATCACAACTATGGTTGCTCACAGCTCTCTGAAGACCACGAGAATACAAGAAAAGTTTTACGTGACCTAGTTTTGCATCCTAATGCAGGTGCAGTGCTTGTCCTTTCGCTTGGATGTGAGAACAATCAGCCAAAGGATTTCATGGAGATGCTCGGTGATTACGACAAAGAACGCATAAAGCTCCTTGTAACACAAGAAGTTGATGGCGATGAAGTTGAGGCCGGCATGGAAATCCTACGCAAGCTCTACGCAATAGCAAAAGAAGACAAGCGTGAAGATGTACCTGTAAGCAAACTGCGTGTCGGACTGAAATGCGGTGGCTCTGACGGTTTCTCTGGAATCACAGCAAATCCTCTTGTTGGAGAGTTCTCTGACTGGCTGGTTGCACAAGGCGGAACATCAATTCTTACAGAAGTTCCTGAAATGTTTGGTGCGGAGACCATCCTTATGAACCGCTGCGAAACTCCAGAGCTATTCGAGAAGACAGTTAAACTCGTTAACGACTTCAAGGAATATTTCCTATCACACGGTGAGCCTGTAGGAGAAAACCCATCACCAGGAAACAAGAAAGGCGGAATCTCTACCCTCGAAGACAAAGCTCTTGGCTGTACACAGAAATGCGGCCGCGCTCCAGTTAGCGGAGTTTTAGGATATGGCGACCGTCTCGAAGTTAATGGACTGAATCTTCTCTCTGCTCCAGGCAATGACCTTGTTGCATCAACAGCATTAGCCGCTGCAGGCTGCCACATCGTGCTCTTTACAACAGGACGCGGCACCCCATTCGGCACATTCGTTCCAACCATGAAAATTGCAACGAATCCAACGCTTGCACAACGTAAGGCAACCTGGATTGACTTCAATGCGGGACAGCTTATAGAAGGTAAAGACATGCTTGCTGTAAGAAACGAATTCATCGATAAAGTCCTTTCAGTTGCAAGCGGAGAACCTGCACAAAACGAAAAGAACGGATACAGAGAGATATCTATTTTCAAAAATGGTGTAACACTCTAATTAATAAACTAAAAGAATCCCTGACATAGCCAGGGATTCTTTTTAATAAAAGCACCATCAACCATCTTAAAAATTAAGGCACAATCACATTAATATTACATAGGCACACCGCATTACAATACTACCATGGCATTACTTCCTCTCTTAGTCTTCATTCTATCCTATCTCATTGTGTCATTAATATTTAATGACTTTTACAAAGTGCCTATTGTTATTGCATTCTTAGTTTCAAGTATCACAGCAATACTTACGTTAAGAGGGAAGCCGCTACGGGAAAGAATAAACATATTTTCCCGTGGAGCCAGCTCCGAGAACATGATGTTCATGATATGGATTTTCATCCTTGCAGGAGCATTCGCCACAACGGCTAAAGACATGGGGAGTATTGACAACACCGTCAATATGACTCTTTCATTTCTTCCACCACAGATGCTAATGGCCAGCATATTCATTGCCGCCTGCTTTGTTTCTCTGTCTATCGGAACGAGCGTCGGAACAGTTGTCGCACTCATTCCAATAGCAACAGGATTAGCCGATTCAACAGGAATCAGTACAGCAATGATGTGCGGAGTAGTCGTAGGTGGAGCTTTTTTTGGAGACAATCTGTCATTTATTTCTGACACAACTATTGTAGCGACACAAACACAGGGATGCAGAATGAATGATAAATTCAAGGCAAATTTCAGACTTGTTGCACCAGCTGCCATTCTAATGCTTATACTATACATTTTCATTGGAAAAGAAAATGCGACAACAAGTGACGTTCAGAACATAGAGTATATAAAGGTATTACCGTATATGGTAGTGCTAATCACAGCAATACTGGGATTGAACGTAATGATTGTTCTCTTGATTGGCATTATCATGACAGGATGCATCGGCATATTAGAAGACGCTTTTGACATCTTCGGTTTTATAAAATCAATGAACACTGGCATACTTAATATGAGTGAACTCATAATTATAACTATGCTTGCTGGGGGTATGCTTGAAGTAGTGAAAACAAATAACGGAATAGAAAGAATAATTAATTTTATAACAAAACACGTCAAAAGCAAAAAAGGAGGAGAAGCTGCAATAGCATTTCTTGTAACTACTATAAATTTCTGTACCGCAAATAATACAGTAGCGATAATAACAGTAGGCCCTATCGTAAAGCAGATTGCAGAGAAATTCAATATTGCACCTCAACGAGCAGCCTCATTATTGGATACATTTTCTTGTTTTGCACAAGGTATCATACCTTACGGAGCACAACTCCTCATGGCGGCAGGACTAACAACTATTTCACCAATAGAAATTATCCCCTACCTATATTACCCCTTTGCAATTGGAATAATCGGAACCATTGCAATCATAACAGGATTACCAAAGAAATATACGAGAAGAACAATATGACACCAACAAACGAAATAATATTCAGAAATCTTTTCATAAAAATCCGACAGGACGCTTTTAACAGCAAAGAGGACGCTATAAGCATGTCCCCATGGAAATGGAGACACATGGAAAGCCTCCAAGCATCTGTTAATGTAATGGAACAATATGACGAAAAAGAAACATACAGTTTCATTAGTAAGATACAGGAAAACAGACGCATAAATATATATGAGAATGAACGACATTCTATAGACACATCTATAGAAACACTAAAGTTGCTTAACATTATAATATTCAACATTACACAGATAGAGACAAACGTAATATCTGTCCCTGGAATTATAAGTTTAGGCCTATATCTTCGAGAGAAAGGACATCTTGTAGACTTTGTAAAACTAGATGAATGGATTAAAACGCTGAGAATAAAAAAAATGACATCATTAATCGGATCGTTCCTAATCCAATTACTGAACTTCGAGAAAAATGAAGTTCCTTTCTTGTATTCCGAGGATAGTAATGCTGAAAAAATGATGTATGATCAACTATTCATTAATAAAAAGAAAGATTTTTTTAGCCAATTCTGTAGAATTCTCAAGTATTCAAAATATGGTTGTGCAGGTTATCTGAGAACAAAGACTAATTCACTTCTTGAAAACATCGAAGAATAACAATTCTCATTAAAAAGAGAGAGTCAAAGCCCACCTAACCAATTTTTAACATTATTTTAATATTTACAAGTAGCTAATAATCAACATGTTGCAAAAAAGTTACAAAACACATAGAAAAAAAAACAAAAAAAAGCTTTGCGGGTATTAAAAAAGTGTGTAACTTTGCAACGATTTAATAACAATTGATTGTTTTACAGATTAAAAGCTTAAGAAAAATGAAGAAATTAGTATTTATGTTCGTTGCTGTTGCAGCTATCTCTTTCGCATCATGTGGCAACAAGGCAGAGCAGGCTCCTGCTCAGGACACAGTTGACACAGTTACTGTTGACTCAGTTGATGCTGACACAGTTGCTGCTGACACAGTTGCTTAATAATACTGACGAACAGTACAACAAAGCAGGTCGCTAACTTAAGTTAGTGACCTTTTTTTATATATACTTATATAAGACCTTTTCACATATAAAATTTGGTAATTTAAAAGAATTGTTGTATTTTTGTCGGACAATAACACTAAATAATTATCAAAACACATGAAAGCGAACAAACTATATATCTGCTCACTTGCTATTATTCTCTTCTGGAGCACAATTACATGTCATGAAACATTGGCTCAAAAAAACAGAAATAAAAAAATTATTGACAAAGAGTTGGCTTTGGAAGATGAAGAAACATGGAGCGAAACCCCTATATGTAAACTTACAATTGTTGACAGCATCGTTGTAAATAAAAACAGTATTACTGAAAATATTCCTATGCCAGAACATCTTGGAAAGATATTCATTGACCAAGAAACTGGTAACTACACATATGAGAACGAATTCTCTGATATGCGTTATATAACAGCTAAAGATACAAGCGGACACCACAATATATACAGGCAGATATTACTCGCAAACAAATGGGGTAAACCAGAACTTGTAAAAATAAATGGTGACACGTATGATTACATTAATCCTTACATCATGCCAGATGGGCAGACACTATATTTTGCAGCACGCAGCACAGATGATAACGAAGGGAGAACCTACTCCCTGTATACCACGACATATGATTCTGAAACAAACACATATCTAGAGCCTCAACGTCTCCCCTACCCATTCTATTCGGACGAAAATGATATATTATACATAGAAGACGACCTGAATTCCATTGCCTGGCTCGTAACAACAAGAAGACAGGAGGAAGGTAATGCTTGCATATACACCATCTCTGTAAAACAGCCATGGGAATTCTACGACAATGAAACCATTGACCCTCAAAAGCTCAAGTCCCTAGCCTTAATTGAGAGAATATCTGACACATGGACATCAGAAGAACAACGTGGCGAAGTATTAAATAAAATAGCTCAATTCAAGAATAGCAAGAAAGAAACGGAGATAGCAGCAAAAAACATCAATTTCGTCATAAATAACAACACAACATATCATTCTTTTTCAGATTTCAAGAAGAATGAGAGCAAAAACTTGTATATTGAATTATTAGATAAAGAATCCAAGCATGTAGCGTATACGAACCAACTTAAAGTATACAGGAAAAACTATCACAATTCTTCGGACGAGAATCGACAACGCTTAGCAGATGTTATAATAGAAACAGAAAACAACATGAAAAAAAACTTAGAATCTATTTATCTGCTTAAAAAGGAAATCAGATCTATTGAACAATAAAACACCCTGCAATATGAATACAAACATTATTCCTGAATCTGAATTAATCATTAATTCTGATAATAGCATATTTCACCTGCATATTAAGCCAGAGCAACTTGCAGATAAAGTTATTCTCGTAGGAGACCCTGGAAGAGTATCAACAGTTGCAAAATATTTTGACTCAATTGAAGTGGAAGTTTGCAGTAGAGAATTTCGTTCCGTAACAGGTCTTTATAAAGGGAAACGAATCACCGTACTTTCTACTGGCATCGGCTGTGACAATATTGACATAGTAGTTAATGAATTAGATGCGCTTGCTAACATTGACTTCAAAACACGCACCATAAACAAAGAGCACAGAGCTCTGACATTGGTGCGAATAGGAACATGTGGTGGTTTGCAACCTGAGACTCCTATTGGAACATTTATAGCCAGCGTAAAAAGTATTGGCTTCGATGGCCTACTCAACTATTATGACAGACGCGACCAAGTGTGTGACTTAAAATTAGAAGCTGCATTCAGAAGACACATGAACTGGTCTCCACAGAAAGGTGCCCCATACGTTGCACAGGCAGACTTAGGACTCATTGACAAAATTGCCGCAAATGATATGGTGCGAGGATACACCATTGCATGTGGAGGATTCTATGGCCCTCAGGGACGACAGATTCGCCTAAAAATCCAAGACCCTAAACAGAATGAGAAGATTGAAACATTCGAATATGACGGAATGAAAATCTGCAATTTTGAAATGGAGAGTTCTGCCCTTGCCGGGCTGTCTTCTTTACTTGGCCATCACGCCATGACATGCTGTATGGTAATTGCAAACCGTCATACTACTGAAATGAATACTGAATATAAAAATTCAATAGAGACCCTCATTGGGAAAGTCTTGGACAGAATATGACAATTTGTGCTACAATCACAAGCATACCTTTCATAGGACTCGCTATAACATTTGCTACTGGCAAAGGTGATAAATACATTGCTGGCTATAATACTGTTAATGAAGAAGCACGTTGCAAGATTAATATATACAAGCTACGACTTCTTATGTCAGTAATGATGATTATAACGGCAGCATATTTATCCTCATTACTTATATTCATTACAGACATCCTCACACAGCTTATATCCACTGGTATATATTTATTTTCTGTCATCATATTCATGATTTTAGCAAATACATGGGCAAAGAAACGAAAAACTGAATTACAGGAATACAGAAAGACATACATTTCATACACAAAAATCATATTAGAGCATTAGAAGAACTATATTCAGACGTGAGCACGAATAAGGAAACTTTCACGTTTCTTAACACGATAGAATCGTCTGTAGGATTCTGAAAACGGTGAAGACAAAAAATATTGCAGGGATTTTAAACTTGCGGTAAACACCTGTAACACAAAGAATTATTGCATGAAAGTAGTTCTGATATTAAGAATAACACGGTAAAAGACGGCATCTGACTCTGCAAAAGGCTGTTTCTTGGAATGCAAAAAGCAACGATTAACAACACAATATATACCTAAAAGCATGCCTTTCTTGCTTACGACCTGCCTTTTTAGGGTATTTATTGATGTTGAAATAACAAAAAAACAGTTTCCAAGTGTACTGGTAATGTTCTAACACGACGAGAATCATTAATTTTCATAGAAAACTCAGACATGATTCCAATACAGGACCAACGTGTATTTTACATATAATAATCCTATAAGATAATTATAAAAGAATATAATATGACATCATTTGAAAGCGACTATAATAACGGGGCACATCCTAAGGTTCTTCAACACATCATAGATACAAACAACATAAGCAGCAAGTCATACGGTTATGATGAATGGAGCAATAATGCAAAGAAAAAAATCAGATTAGCCTGCAACTGCCCAAATGCAGAAATATACTTCCTTGCAGGAGGAACGCAGACAAATGCCACCGTTATAGATGCAATGCTATCATCCTACGAAGGTGTTGTCGCTGCCGATACTGCACACATCAACGTCCACGAATCGGGTGCCATTGAAGCTTATGGGCATAAAATATTAACACTACCATCTCATAATGGCAAAATTGATGCAAAAGAATTAGGAACATTCCTCTATTCTTTTCACAATGACCCAACTTGCGACCACATGGTATATCCCGGGATGGTATACATAACATTTCCTACAGAGCTTGGCACTATATACACAGGTGAAGAGATTAAAAATATATATTCAATATGCAAAGAATATAACATACCATTATATGTAGACGGTGCAAGGTTGGGCTATGGTCTAATGGCAAAAGATTGTGACATAAACCTTGAATGGCTGTGCAAGCATTGTGATGCATTCTATATAGGCGGTACGAAGGTGGGCGCTTTATGCGGAGAAGCTGTGGTATTTACACATGGGAATACTCCGAAACACTTCTTTTCCATAATAAAACGTCATGGAGCCCTTCTTGCAAAAAGCAGAATAGCAGGAGTTCAATTCGATGCACTATTTACAGACAACCTATATTTTGAAATTTCAAAGCATGCAATAGACAAAGCGCATCAAATGCGTGCAATATTCTCCAATGCAGATTTGAAAATCCTTGATTCACCAACTAATCAGCAATTTGTTTTACTCACGAACAAACAGATGAACACACTGTCATCCTATATTGCTTTCGAGACATGGGAACAAATTGACTGCGATAATACATTATGCAGATTTGTTACAAGCTGGGCAACAACAGATGAGGATATTGAAATATTGAATACAGCAGTAAAACATATAATATAAATTATGCTGATAAATTCTATTAATAACGATAGCACAATATGTGCCCTTGCTACAGCTATGGGCGGAGCTATTGGCATCATACGTATTTCGGGAAACAGAACAATAGAAATCGTAAATAGTATTTTTACGAAAAATCTAAATGAAGCAAAACCCAATACTGTACATTACGGACATATTATTAATGAACAAGGAAAAATCATCGATGAAGTTCTAATATCTATCTTTCATGCACCACATTCATATACTGGCGAGAATTCTGCGGAAATATCTTGTCACGGCTCACAATACATTTTTAGTACAGTTCTTGAATTGCTAATCAAGAACGGGGCAACTCTTGCAAAGCCTGGAGAATTCACACAAAGAGCATACCTGAATAGCAAAATAGATTTATCACAAGCCGAGGCTGTCGCTGACTTGATTTCTTCTACTACAGAAGCAACACATAATATAGCAATATCACAACTAAAAGGCCATTTCAGCAGCGAGCTTCATATACTGCGTGACCAATTGCTACACCTCACTACCCTGCTTGAATTAGAACTTGATTTCTCCGATCATGAAGAACTCGAATTTGCAGATAGAGGCGAACTGCTGGAGATTGCCAGGAAAATAGATAAAAAAATTACATCACTTGCCCAATCCTTTGAAACTGGCGAAGCACTAAAGAAAGGTGTACCTGTGGCAATAATTGGTAACACAAATGTAGGAAAATCTACCTTGCTTAACAAGCTGCTAAAAGAAGACAGGGCAATTGTTTCTGACATACACGGCACTACCAGAGACACAATAGAAGATACCGTAGTAATAAACGGAGTGCAATTCCGATTCATTGATACAGCAGGAATAAGGCAAACTGAAGACAAAATAGAACAAATTGGCATTGAGCGTACTTACATGTCAATAGAACGAGCTAAGATTATAATCTGGATTGTTGACAAAACACCATCAAGTTTTGATATAGAGGACATAAAGAACAGATTGAAAGACAAAAAGTTAATAATCGCTTTTAACAAAACTGACATTCCTTCATCAAAAGAAGAGATAGCCTCTTTCAAACATAATGAAGACAAAATCCTTACATTACCACATAGAAGCGTCTTTATCTCTGCAAAAGAGAATTTGAATATAGATTTATTAGAGAAAGTAATATACGAAGCAGCGAACATCCCAGAAATAAAAGACAATGATGTCATCGTTACATCTGCAAGACATTACGAAGCTCTAATACACGCGCACACAAACCTTCAGCGCGTGATAGAAGGGCTGTCACACGGTTTAAGCGGTGATTTGATATCAGAAGACTTACGTATCACACTTAACGATTTGTCAGAAATAACAGGCGGTGCCATAACACCACAAGAAACCCTAAACAACATCTTCGCTCATTTCTGCATCGGCAAATAAATGTTTTGCTGATGTGTCTGTAACAACTCTTTTCCTAAACGAAGAGGTGATAAGAAGTCGAGGAATATAACTTTTATGGATATTCCTTAAGGCTTTGGGGAAACTGCCGTTACTTTACAGATATTAAATAGAAATTAAAGAGATGAAAAAGTGTATAAAATATTTCCTGATTTTTGCTTTAAGCATTTTAAGTCTTTTTGGTATAATCGTCTTATTGTCTAGGACTATATTTAAAGATGAATTGATTGAATATGCAATCATGCTAAATCAAGAAAAGCAAAAACTGATTAAATCTTATTATGTAACAGAAATACCCGTTGAACCTGAAAACTTCACAGAGGATTTCAAGAGTATCCACAAAATTGTTTCCGACAATTGTCCTTTGTGTGAACAGAAAGGTTACGACATGGACTCCATTTTCAATTCATTTGCTAACAGAATAGCAAATGAGTCTATGACAAAAGCCGATTATGGATTACTACTTCGCGAATATTTTGCCGCATTAGAAATTGGACATGCTGGAGTTATGTTATCACTTTACTCTGCTGAGTATTATCCCACGATCGTTGATAATAGAATCTTTATTAATACTCCTAACGAACATTTTACAAAAAATGGATTCATGAATAAAGATGAAATTATAGCCATCAATAAAATACCTATTGACCAATATGTAGAAAGCTGGGAGAAATACACTTCTGCATCTACTGACGCATATAAGACACACCTAACCCAGTGTAGAATTTTCACGTCATTTACAGATAGTATTATCTATTGTGATGTCCGTAGAAATGGAGAAACACTAAAACTAAAATTACCTCTCATCCGTCCCCAATTAGGTAATACTCCACAAGTGCATTACAGGATACTTCGTGACAGTATAGGATATATCTGTATAGAATCGATGATGGATAATGTTGTAGAGGATTTCAAACAGGCATACGTGAAAGTTGGCAATCTTCCATATTTAATTGTAGATGTTCGAAGAAACGGTGGTGGCAATAGCAACAATGGACGTTTAATTGCAGAATATCTGTTAAAGGAGCCACAGGAACATTGTGTTGGCGGTAAGATTTCACCCCAGCCTAATGCTTATAAAGGCAGATTATTTTTATTGACAAGTAATCACACCTTCTCAGCAGCTGAGAGTTTCACAATAGACTTAAAAGAGAGTGGCTACGTCACATTAGTTGGAGAAAAGACTGCTGGTGATACAGGTTGTGCTCCTAAGGATTTCATATCACGACATGGTATTTGGTTCAGGATTCCTACTCGTGCCCCCCACTTCTCTCCTAAGGGATTCCCCATGGAAGGAGTAAGTATCGAACCGCACCATGAGGTTAAACATACGGTTACAGACTTCCTTAATGGCAAAGATACAGTCATAGAATATGTGTTGAACGAAATTTTATAGAATAAAACAATGACAATGTTAACGGCTTAAACAAAAACGTGACTATTTACGAAGCTCGCTTCTCTATTTACATATAGCTATGAAGTGTACAATACCTTGCAAAATATAAAACCTATCATAAGAATGGGAACTATTCATAAGTGGTCACCATTATTTCGATTTTACTAAATACACTTTTACTATTATAAGAATCTTCTTTTTAGAAAATTACAGTAAGCTTGTGAGATAAAAGAAGATATAAAGAAATATGAGCAAAACATCTTTATTTTACATTCTTTGCAGCATAGTATTCGTTCAATGCACCCCAAAGTTACATGATGCGATGCGTGAACAAGAGTATATAAAAGCTGATAGCACCTTGTGGGCTGACTATGAGTCGGAAAGTGAAAAATTAGCAGAACTATACGCAAAAAACGAAGATTCATTATATATAAAAGCACAAGAATTAGAGACCTATACAGATAGAAAGAATAAGGAACTAGCCATTGAATATTCAGCAACGCCAAGTGGGCTTAGACGCTGTTTTATGCTTCGATTAGATATTGAAAAGGATACTCTTCAACATATCTTAAATGAACTACCTCGCAAAAATCGGCAATCTGAGTGTGCAAAAGCAATCAAAGAACATATCGTAACAAATCAGATTGAAACAGGTATGGAGTTCTATCCTTTCGATGTTGTCGATGCTGACGGAAACAAATTTGCTTGGGATAAACAACGCAATAAAAACATACTGCTTATCTATGGTGGTTTGGGGTGCATGGGGCGTTCTGGTCGTATAGCACTTGCTGCATTGCGCGAGGAATATGCCGAGGATGACCTCGCAATAGTTATTTATTATTCTGTTAGCATTCTTGAAGAACTGAAAGAATTTCGCAATCAATATTCGGCAGACTATACATTTATATCTGAATTGATACCAGAATATTCACCTTTTAAGATAAAGTATGGTGTGCAGTCCACTCCTACTTGTTTTGTCATAAACAGAAACGGAATGGTTGTCCTCAAAACCGTGGGCTTTGATGCGCAACTAATAAAAGAAAAAATTGATATATAGGATAAGTTCGATAGTGCATTTGCAATTGCTATAAGAATTACCTTCAAAATACAATAATAGATATTATACACAGTAACGACACTTTACTTAATATCGCACAATACAAGCATACAAAAAGATTTCAATATAGTTGTACACCTACAAGTCTTTTATCGTTTGTGACAAAAAAATCAATCCAAAAGATATAAATAACGCTCAAGGAGAGTATAATAATACCCCAAATAGCACGCAATAGTAATATTTTGGACAACAAAAGTAACAATGAAAGTTATCAGAGTGATTTCTCTTATTTCTCCGTATACTCCCAGCGGTCATAGAAATCATTATATTTGTATATTCCCATCAATTTTCCGTTCTTGTCAAAAATGTCATATCGCTTGTAAAACTCATTCCATTTCTTATATCCTATCAGCCTGCCGTTTTTATCTTTGAAATCCTCGCGTTTATAGAAACCATTATAATTCCGTGTTGACTCTATTTTGCCATTTTTGTCTTTTGTTTCAGTTCGGTTGTAGTAGTCATTCGCTTTCTCGTATCTCTGCATCTTGCCATTCCGGTCAAAATACTCCATACGATTATAAAAATCGTTATATTTTTTCCATCCCTGAAGTTTTCCTTTTGAATCAAAATATTCCGTACGTTTATAAAAGCTGTTCCATTTTTCCGTGTAGGACTGTGCTGTAACACTCATGGCATAAACAGCAAAAAGAATAACAAAAAACATTCTGACCGTCTTCATAATCACCCTAATTTGGTTGAATTAAAATATACAATAGAAAAGAGTTATACTGTCTTCTTTCAGATGCAAAGATAATAAATTAAATGGAAAACAATTAGAAAACAACAAAAAAAACACACGCCTTTAAGTTATTTTTAATCTATACAAACGTATGAAGACATGGATTATCTTATGCATGGAAAAGCAGAATATAGAAATTACAAAATGTAAGTGCTACAAATGAGCGCCTGATTCAGAGCTTTTCATAATTTCATTCAGAGTTTTTCATAATTTCACTCAGTGCTTTTGGCCCTGTTATTTGATACCTATCTATCAGCAGCATTTTCAAAACCAAAGTGTAAGCAATATAGCTCGCAATCAAACAGGATATGCGAATTATGCTGACACAATGACAATCGTAACATTTTGTTTTTTCTTTTCTTGGTAGATTACAGTTTTTTTTTATAATTTTGTACTCGGGAATCTGACCTGCAAAAGTATCAAGACAACAGAAAAGATATGAACAGAAATATTACACTGCCTCTAGTTATATTCTTTACTTCATTAATATTATACTCGTGCAGCACATCTCGTAAAATCGACACCACCTTGGCCAAGGTATATGAAAGAGACCAGAATATCAGAAAAACAGCAATGGAATTAACACGTTCTGTTAGTCAAGGCAATCACATGTTGGTTGATTCGTTAGTTAAGACAACAAACGAAATAAATCAAATTGACGAGGAAAATATTATAATAGTAGAGAACATATTAAAGAACGGCATCCCCGAAAACTTATCAAAAGAATCATACGAAACAATATGGTTGGTAATAGACCATGCTTCATTAGAAAAGCAAGAGAGATATCTGCCAATCATAGAGGAAATGACATCAAGAAGAATCATAAGTAACAACAGATACGCTATATTGTATGACCGAATAGCAATGAAACAGAATCGCCTGCAACGATATGGAACTCAAACGATACAAATAGCTTCGAACAATACTTTACGAATTTTTGTTTGGCCAGTTGAAAATCCAGACAAACTTGATTCTCTGAGAAATTCAATAAATCTGAAACCGATTGCAGAATACACAAAGGTCATTTCGGAAGAGACTGGTATTCAGGCAATATATGATCCGAGTTTATCTATTGAAGACATTAATAAAATGAAAACAGGCAGATTAGAAATATAAACATCCTTGACTGCACAGTTTCTTTTCATTTTACTCACTCTAAGCAGTTAATACAGTTACATATTAAAAATATGAGCATGTTCTCATATAACTCTGACACAAAGATTAAAAAACATAATGAGCAAGACAACAAAAGAAAAAATCAGATTCAGCAAAGCATTCTGGGTCGCAAACACAGTAGAACTATTTGAACGCGCAGCATATTACGGAGTATTTATAGTCATCACCCTATATCTGAGCCGTATTCTTGGCTTCAACGACATAGAATCTGCCACTATCGCCGGAGTATTCTCCGCCTGTCTTTATCTGCTGCCGACATTTGCAGGAGCATTAGCTGATAAAATCGGATTCAGAAACTCAATGCTACTTGCTTTTTCATTACTGACCTGCGGTTATGTTGGCCTTGGTATCTACCCTACCTGGCTTGAATCAGCAGGTTTGGTGGAATATAGCGAAACAACAAAGTTTACCGGACTTCTTGAAAGCAACATGCGCTATGGCATATTGCCTATCATGGCACTTATCGTCTGCGGTGGTTCGTTCATTAAAAGTGTAATATCAGGAACTGTGGCAAAGGAGACTACTCCTGAGACAAGGGCGAAGGGGTTCTCTATATTCTATGCTATGGTGAATATCGGAGCTTTCTCGGGAAAAACAATAGTAAAGCCGCTACGCGAGGCACTTGGCAACGAGGGATTAATCACTCTCAACTATTTTTCTGCTACAATGACTTTTCTCGCTCTCATTGCAATATGGTTTTTCTATAAGAGCTCGCAACACTCTGGTGAGGGGAAAACATTCGGGCAGATTTGGCATGCGCTTATGAAGGTCTGCACCAACGGGCGCCTTATCACGCTCATCATCATCGTTACAGGTTTCTGGATGGTACAGCATCAGCTATACGCCACAATGCCGAAATATGTCCTGCGTCTTGCAGGCGAAGGTGCATCGCCATCATGGTACGCAAACGTCAATCCTCTGGTTGTGGTATTAACTGTAAATATTGTCACACAGATAATGCGCAACAAGAGCGCACTCACATCTATGACAATTGGCATGTTCATCATGCCTATATCAGCGGTATGCATGGCTTCAGGCAATATGCTTGACGGAAGTTCTACAATCTTGTCTATGCATCCTGTCGCATTTATGATGGTTGTGGGCATTGTATTCCAGGGATTAGCAGAAACATTCATTTCTCCACGTTTTCTTGAGTATTTCTCACTACAGGCGCCAAAAGGCGAAGAAGGGCTCTACCTTGGTTTCAGCCATCTACATTCGTTCCTCTCATCAATCTGCGGCTTCGGTCTCTCAGGTTTTCTTCTTAGCAAATATTGTCCAGAGCCAACCCTTTTTGCATCTCACGAAGAATGGGCGGCAGCGAGCGCTAATGCACATTACATCTGGTACTACTTCGGAGCCATCGCCCTGGTATCTGCCATTACCCTGATTATCTACGGACAAGTTGTGAAACGTCTGGATGCCAAGAAAGCAAAGCATTAGTTGGAAGTGACATAGAAAAGTGAGATTTATAGACAAAGAGCGTATATTACCCCAAAGACATATCAAACGTAAAATATTTGAAACATGGAACTTATTAAAAAAAACTTAGGATTAGTAATTACAATTGGAATTATTGCAATTGCTGTAATGTGGTGTATATCAGGATACAATGGACTTGTATCTATGGATGAAGGTGTGCAGAATAAATGGGCTGATGTAGAAACACAGTATCAGCGCCGTGCCGATCTTATCCCTAACCTTGTGAACACGGTGAAGGGGTATGCCGCGCATGAGAAAGAAACACTGGAAAGTGTGGTAAAGGCACGTTCTGAAGCGACAAGCGTTAAAATTGACCCGTCAAATATGACAGCAGAACAAATGGCGCAATATCAGAATGCACAGAATGGTGTTACATCAGCTCTGAGCAAACTTCTGCTCGTTGTAGAAAAGTATCCTGACTTAAAAGCAAATCAGAACTTTCAGGAACTTCAGTCGCAGTTAGAGGGCACAGAAAACCGCATTGCTGTGGCTCGCCGTGACTATAACGCTGTGGCAAAGGAGTATAATACAGCGGTCAGAAAATTTCCGAAGAACATTCTGGCAGGAATGTTCGGGTTTGAAAAGAAAGAATACTTTGAGGCTCAAGAAGGCTCTGAGGCTGCTCCTGAGGTGAAGTTTTAACTGTACTTTCTGAATTATCTTGCAAACAGACATGAGAATACGTATCGCCTGCATGATATTATTGCTGCTGACAGCTATTATGAATATAACAGCTGGCAAGGCAGAAAAACACTCGGCAGTGGCTTACACTGTCGAGAGTGTGCCTAATGTCTATGTGAAAGATATGCGTCAGCATGTGAGCGACCCTTCTGGGTTGCTCATGCTGGCTACTTGCGACTCAATAAACCGACTATTCACATCTCTTGAAAAGAACACTGGCATACAGGCCATGGTTGTAATGCTGCCCTCAATAGGAGATGAAGATGTGTTTGAGTTCTCGCAACGTCTGTTCCGTCACTGGGGCATCGGGGAGAAGAAGAGAAATAACGGATTGCTGATTACATACGTGGCTGACCAAAGGACAATCCGCTTCCATACAGGCTATGGGCTGGAGGGAATTCTCACTGATGCGAAGAGCAAGAGAATTCAGATTAACTACATGGTGCCGGAATTCAAGAAGGGCAATGTTGACAGTGGCATGCTTCACGGTGCAATAGCCGTCAACAAAGTACTCGAAAGGTCTATGGATGCCAATAGTCAGGGCGAGGAGAACGACAGCATATGGCCACCTCTGCTAATACTTGGCAGCATAATTTCAGCCATATCTGGCATAATGTGGTACAATGACCGTAAATCAAGGACATGCAGAATCTGCAAAAAGACTGGCGGACTTAGCCTTACATCAAGAACATATTACCACGATCTACGCAAGCGCAAGCATAAGAAAGAGATATATACCTGCACTAACTGTGGAAATGTCGAGGAAAGGGATAGTATCATTGACGATAACAACCACAACAACATTCTGCGTAACGGAACGATTATTGGCGGAATGCATAGCGGACGAGGCAGAGGGTTTGGCGGTGGCTTCGGAGGAGGAAGTTTCGGAGGAGGAAGTTCTGGCGGAGGCGGAGCAAGTTCAAGTTGGTAATGCAGTCTCGTGCCGTACACATCAATAATACAGACTTGCGCACAGAGGGAAGAATATTAAAAAGCAGGAATAAAACATGAAGAAGGACTTGGGACTCCAAGTCCTTTTTTTATTCTAACAAGCACCTAAAGTGAGCAGGAGGAAATGCTGTGGATTCTCGTATTCGGAGAATAACCAGTATTGTGGAAATATATCACACGGAATGTAATACGGCGTTCTATGTCTTTTCAAACAGCATGACCATGAAAGATTCAAAATTATACTTCTTTACATTATTCACACATTACACAAAAGAAAAAAAATAGATAATATTTGTAATATACCCTTCATAAAATTTGAACTTAAAAATATTTTACGTATATTTGCAGGTGTAATCCATGAAAACATGAAAAAGATACTAACAACCATATATAAGTTCTACGCTGACGGTTTTAGGAATATGACATGGGGACGGCAATTATGGTGGATTATATTACTCAAAATATTTATTCTGTTTGCCATACTCAGGTTGTTCTTCTTTAAGCCTGTACTTGCAGGAAAAAGCGAGACGGAAAAAATAGAGCATATAAGTGTAGAACTAACCAAACCGTAACTAAATATTTTAACTCCAAACTGTAATATTATGGTAGACACAACTTTAATTGAATGGTCAAGATTACAATTTGCATTGACCGCCGGATACCATTGGCTCTTTGTTCCCCTTACACTGGGCCTTGCAATGATAATGGCAACAATGGAGACAATTTATGTAATTAAGGATGATGAATTCTGGAAAAAAACAGCCAAATTCTGGATGAAGCTCTTTGCCATTAACTTTGCTGTAGGTATTGCCACAGGTATAATACTTGAATTTGAGTTTGGTACGAATTGGAGCAATTACTCCTGGTTCGTCGGCGACATTTTCGGTGCTCCATTAGCAATTGAGGGCATTTTCGCCTTCTTTATGGAGGCAACGTTCTTTGCTGTAATGTTCTTTGGATGGAGCAAGGTCAGCAAACGAGTACATCTTGCTGCAACATGGTTTACATGTATAGGAGCAGCTATATCGGCCATGTGGATTCTTATTGCCAATGCATGGATGCAGCATCCGGTAGGCATGGAGTTCAATCCCGATACCGTACGCCACGAGATGGTTGATTTCTGGGCTTTAGTGCTAAACCCTGTGGCAATATCCAAGTTCTTTCATTCCGTATTTAGCGGATGGATGACAGGAGCAGTCTTCGTCATCGGTGTCAGCTGCTGGTATCTGCTAAAGAAGCGAGAGACCCGTTTTGCGCTTGCCAGCATCCGCATCGCATCCATCATAGGCATTATTGGCACATTAGCCGTAATGTTCAGTGGTGATAGTTCTGGCATTCATGCCGCCAAGTATCAGCCAATGAAACTCGCTGCGGCTGAAGGGCTTGAAGAAGGCGGTCCTTGCGCCCCATTCTCCATTGTACCTGGTGTAGAGATACCAGGCATGCTGTCTATACTTGCTACACATGATGTAAATGGCTATGTGCCTGGAATACAGAATCTGCTCGACGGCTACACCACTTCTGATGGAACCACCTATCTTTCTGCAGAAGAAAAGATAGAGCGAGGCAAGATTGCCATAAACGCATTCAAGGAATACAGAGCCCTTAAAAACACAGATAAAGAAGCTGCAGTCAAGGCTCGCAAGACACTTGAGGACAACATAACATTCTTCGGCTACGGATATATTGATTCGCGGGAAGAACTCGTTCCACCTGTGCCACTCATCTACTGGGCCTTCCGCATCATGGTAGGCTTAGGCGGATTTCTTTTCGTCCTTATGATTGCAGTATTCTGGTTCGAACGCAAGCAACGTCTTCCACAAGCCACATGGCTGTTATGGTTGTCATTGCTCTCCATTCCGTTGGTTTACATTGCAGGTCAAGCTGGATGGATAGTAGCAGAAGTTGGTCGTCAGCCATGGACTATAGAAGGGCTGCTACCAGTAAAGGCTGCAGTATCAAGCGTCAGCGTAAACGCCGTAAAGACCACATTCTTCCTCTTCGTTGGCATATTCACACTGTTTCTCATCATCGAGATGCGAATAATGATTAATGCCATCAAGAAGGGACCAGAAATCAACACATAATATATCAGAATCCCAATAGTTTCAACATTCCACCCAAAAATACAGATTACTATGATTACATATAATTTCCTACAGCATTATTGGTGGTTCCTAATATCCCTCCTCGGCGGCATCCTCGTATTCATGCTTTTTGTGCAAGGCGGCAACGCCCTCATATTCCTTGCAGGAAAAACAGAAAAGGAGAAAGAACTAATAGTCAATTCTACAGGTCGCAAATGGGAACTAACATTCACCACGCTGGTAACCTTCGGCGGAGCTTTCTTTGCATCATTCCCTCTGTTCTACAGTACAAGTTTCGGCGGAGCCTACTGGGTATGGATACTCATACTCATCACATTCGTCTTCCAAGCTGTATCCTATGAATTTCAGAGCAAGGCTGGCAATCTTATCGGAAGAACTGCTTTCCGCATATTTCTCAGCCTTAATGGTTGTCTCGCCCCTCTTCTCATAGGTACTGCAGTAGGTACATTCTTTACAGGCTCATCCTTTGTTATCAATAAAAGTGCCGTCGGCGATATAAGCTCACCTATTATCAGCCAATGGACTTCAGAATGGCACGGATTAGAGGCTATACTGAATCCGTTCAATGTAGAGTTTGGACTGATGGTCATGTTCTTGACTATTTGTCTCGGAGCATTATATCTCATAAATAATATAGGTGACGACAAACTCGCATCACACCTGCGTCGTCACCTCATACTATTCTTCTGCTGTTTCCTCGTTATGTTTCTTCTTGCTGCATTCCATCTTATGACAATGGACGGATTCGCAGTCAACGAAGACGGTACAATATGCATGGAACGCAGCAAATACATGAATAATCTGTTACAGATGCCTCTTGTGCTTACCATGTTTATTCTTGGTACCATATTACTTGTAGCCGGTGTGGCCTTTACACTGATAAAGCCTAATTTCAAACGCGGAATATGGCTGGCTGCTCCAGGAACAATACTCGCAGTTATGGCCTTATTCATCATTGCAGGCTATAATAATACAGCTTACTACCCTTCAACGGCAGACCTGCAGTCATCACTGACACTAAGCAATAGTTGCTCAAGCGAATTTACGTTACGCACAATGGCCGCAGTATCGCTCATCATACCTTTTGTAGTAGCGTATATCTTCTATTTCTGGCGGCAGATGGACAAGAAATCACTTACACAAGAGGAACTAAACACCTCTGATAAATATTAATTAGCAGATTATAGCAGGGATTTTCTACATCCATACTCTGTTCGCTGCATTCTAATATGTTTTACAAATGTACTCATTGAAGTAAATACAAAAAGCGGAAGGGAACTGCATCTTCCGATGTAAGTTGTTCCCTTCCGCTATGTATATATTTCTATGCGCTATACGTTTTTTACATCATACCCATTCCTGGCGCACCACCCATTGGTGGCATTGCAGCCTCTGGTGCTGGTTTATCACAGATGCATGCCTCTGTCGTGAGGAAGATGCCGGCAATAGATGCAGCATTCTCCAAAGCCACACGAGCAACCTTTGCCGGGTCTACGATACCAGCCTTACGCAAGTCTTCATATTCTCCTGTGCGAGCATTGTAGCCAAAATCGCCCTCGCCCTCTGCTACTTTGTTTACAACTACCGCACCCTCTACACCTGCGTTGTAGCAAATCTGACGGAGAGGCTCCTCAATGGCACGCTCTACGATGCGTATGCCTGTCTCCTCATCCTGATTATCACCCTTGACATTCTTCAGTGATGCAAGCGCACGGATGTATGTTGTGCCACCACCAGCAACAACACCTTCTTCTATCGCTGCACGTGTAGCACAGAGAGCATCATCTACACGGTCTTTCTTCTCCTTCATCTCCACCTCAGAGTTCGCTCCAACGTAGAGCACTGCTACACCGCCAGCGAGTTTCGCCAGACGCTCCTGCAGCTTCTCCTTGTCGTATGAAGATGTAGTGTTCTGTATCTCGTTCTTAATCTGATTGATACGGTCCTTGATAGACTGGCTCTCACCGCTGCCGTTGACAATAGTGGTATTGTCCTTGCCTACTACAACCTTGTCACATGAACCAAGCATATCGATTGTAGCCTGCTCAAGTGATAGGCCTTTCTCCTCAGAAATAACTACACCACCAGTAAGCACAGCAATATCCTCGAGCATAGCCTTGCGACGGTCGCCAAAACCAGGAGCCTTTACTGCACAAATCTTCAGTCCACCACGCAGACGGTTAACTACAAGTGTTGTGAGAGCCTCAGAATCTACATCCTCAGCGATGACAAGCAACGGACGGCCGCTCTCTGCCGCAGGCTGGAGAATCGGGAGAAATTCCTTGATGTTTGAAATCTTCTTGTCATAGAGAAGGATATAAGGGTTGTCATACTGACACTCCATCTTCTCTGTGTCTGTCACGAAATAGCCTGAGAGATAGCCGCGGTCGAACTGCATGCCTTCTACCACACCGATATATGTCTCACGTGACTTTGACTCCTCAATAGTGATGACACCATCCTTTGACACCTTGCGGAAAGCCTCAGCAAGAAGCTTGCCTATCTCTGGGTCGTTATTGGCTGATACTGTCGCCACCTGCTCAATCTTATCGTAGTTATCATCTACCTTCTCTGCGTTCTGTGCGATATGCTCCACAACAGCCTTCACAGCCTTATCTATGCCACGTTTCAGGTCCATAGGATTAGCACCTGCTGTAACATTCTTCAGTCCCTCATGTACAATGGCCTGTGTAAGGATAGTAGCTGTCGTTGTACCGTCGCCAGCATCATCGCCAGTCTTTGATGCCACACTCTTAACAAGCTGAGCACCTGTATTCTGGAACTTGTCCTCCAGTTCGATTTCCTTGGCTACAGTCACACCGTCCTTTGTAATCTGTGGTGCACCAAACTTCTTTTCAATCACAACGTTACGACCTTTTGGTCCTAATGTAACCTTAACTGCATTTGCAAGCTGGTCTACGCCCTGTTTCAAGAGTTCGCGGGCGTCGGTATTAAACTTTATGTCTTTTGCCATTTTTTTCTTCTTGTTGTATTATAAATGTATTAAATACTATAGATTCTTATGAAATAACTGCGAGCACATCTGACTGACGCATGATAAGAAACTTCTCGCCATCAAGCTCTATCTCTGTACCAGAATACTTGCCGTAGAGAACTTCATCGCCAACCTTCAATATCATTTCTTCGTCTTTTGTGCCGTTACCTACCGCAACAACTGACCCTTGTGTTGGCTTCTCTTTGCTTGCTGTATCAGGAATGATGATACCGCCAATCTTTTCTTCACTCTTTACTGGTTTAACCAGCACGCGATCTGCTAATGGTTTTACGTTCATAATGTTTTTATTTTAGTTTTTACATTTATTATTTCACGAGCGGGAGATTATGCCAGATAATACACGAGGCAGAAACTCATTCTAACCCTTCGCACAAACTGTGCCAATAAGGGCTGTCTGACAATTTGTCACACGCAGACAATTTTACAAAGCAATTGTATGCAGCATGGCGTACTGAGATGTTGGCATCGCTGAGCGAAACCTTTATTTGGTCAACGATCTCTGCCAGCCCACGAGCATCAGGGATATTGTCATGCGAAAACAGCCTTGAAAGAATGCTGTAGCCCAGTATCTGCTTGATGCTGTCAGCCTGCGAGATAAGGCGGAATGCCAGTTGCGGTGCATAGGGCTGATACTGCATCAGCAGCATGGCAGACATCTCTGCTATCTCCTGAGTAGGAATTGAATCAATCCACACCTCCGCAATATCAGGTGTGAACTCGTCATGCGGCATGAGCATCAGGGCCATTATCTTTGACTCCCGAACATTATCCTTCCAAAGTTCAAGGGCAACATGAAAATCGGGCTCGAACTCCTCTGACAACTCTTTCAGATGTTTCAGCGAAATACCCCAGTTAATATGATACTCCACACCCCTGTCACGCATATTCTGCGAAACCACACCGTCCATGCACGATCTGAAACTCTGACGTATCTCTCTCGCCTTCTCGCGAGCCTCCTGCATGCTTGTCATTATATTTTTCCTTATTATTATATGATTATGACTATTCTGCGATAAACTATACTGCAGAATATTCTCGTGAATATCTCATCATCTGCTCCATATAAGTTTCGTCCATACACACGACCACATCAACCACATTTCCAGAAGAGTCGGTAACCTCCTTAAGCCACGGATTGAGGAATCCCTTATATGGTGCGATGTTTAGACGCTTATATCTCGCCAGGATTTCTTCATGAAGCTCATGCTGCAGCCTTACTCCGTAATCCTCTACTATTCTGCGGGCAGCCTCAAAATCGCCCTCGCTCTTTATGCGCTGCACCTCAGCAAGAAGAGAACCAATCAATGTTCTGAGACGCTGGTAGTCTGAAATGCGCAGATAAGTCTTCTCACCTACCCTCTCGAGTTTCATGGCATCGCCAGCACGCTCATACACCCAGTTTGCAATAAGCGCTCTGTTGCGCATATGAGCCTCCTGTATGTCTTCACCCAACGGTATACGCACACACTGTGTCATCAGGCCGTTAAGCATATACGTGTAATACTGCGCCTTATATGCCTCCATATCAGGCAGCAAGCCGAGTTCTACAAGTTTCTTATCAGCCATAAAATATAGGCCGAAGAGGTCGGCACGCGCCTCCTCAATGGCAGAGGCATATGACTTCAGCGCATCAGCAGAGACATCCGGCAGCAGACGTCCCGAACCATGACCGAGACATTCATGCAGGTCAGTATGGAGGTCATCTGTCAGATGTCCATACTTGTCAATGAGCGCAAGCACGTCTTCTTCATCAATGTATTCCTGACGGAAGCCATTGCCCTTCGAAGCCTTGCTGTATGCTGCTGTGATATTTGAAATGGTTATTGACTTCGATCCATGCTGCTCCCTAATCCAGTCGGCATTAGGCAAATTTATTCCTATAGCCGTAGAAGGATACTCCTCACCTCCGAGCATAGCGGCACGCACCACATTGGCCGTAACACCTTTTACTACGCTCTTCTTGAAACGGGCATCGACAGGCGAATTATCCTCAAACCACTGTGCATTCTGGCATAGCGTCTGTGTGCGTGCTGTGGCCTCAAGGTCCTTATAATGTACGATTCCCTCCCATGTGCCTTTTATGCCGAGCGGGTCGCCATACACTTCAATGAAGCCGTTAATGAAATCGACAATAGAATCTGTCTGCGAAACCCAGGAGATGGAGTATCGGTCGAAGACAGACAAATCGCCCGTTACATAGTATTCTATCAGAAGTTCTATGACATGTTCCTGCCTATCGTCGCCAGCATATCTCTTTGCTTCATTGAGCCAGTAGACAATATGCTCTATGCAAGCAGAATAGCGTCCGCCCATCTTGTAGGTCTCCTCATGCAGTTCGCCGTCTTTTTTCACCAGACGTGAGTTCAGCCCCCATGAAGGTTTGTCATCTCGGCGTTTCATTGCATCATAGTATGCAAGCACCTCTTCTGCAGTCACTCCCTCGTAATAATTGCAAGCTGAGGTCACCACCAGGTCTTCTCCATCGGCATGATTGACACGCTGAGGCATTATGCTTTCATCAAACATCACTGGCAAGATTTCCTCCAGCAGGGCATCAACATCATTATCTCTTAGAAACGTACATTCTCCCTTAGGTATAGCCCTCACCATGCGCACGAAATACTCCTGGCTGAACTCCGGCTGTATTTTCATGCCGCTGTAATGATGATGTATGCCGTTAGAAAACCAGATGCGCTTAAGATAGACCAAAAGCATGGAATACTCAGCGTCTTTCTCCTCGCCTCCATAATATGTGTATATGGCCTCGAGCAACTTTCTTATGCGCAGATTATATCTACCATACTGATCGAACGTGATGTCACGCCCCCATAGCGTAGCCTGGGAAAGACAATACACAAAGCGTTTCTCACGCAAACTAAGTTTGTCGAATCCTGTCAGCTCGTATCTTAATATCTCAATGTCAGCAAATCTTTCCATCATTAATTTATCTATTAAGCAAGAACCGCAAACCAGCATGCCACTGGCACGCTGATTCACAGTTCCGATATATATGCTTCTATTCTATAATCAGCTCAAATGCCTCATCGGCATTCCGTGCAAGCACCTGCTGCCTGTATTTCTTTGGTGTCATATTGCAGTATTTGTCAAATGCCGTATAGAAGCTTTGCCTGTTGGCAAAACCTGAGGAGAAGGCTATCTCCTCCATAGTCATTGTTGCATCAGCATCCGACAGCATGCCCTTCGCTTCCTCCACACGCAGTTTGTTGACTAACTCAGAGAAGTTGCAACCGTAATAGAATCTTATGGCGGCTGAAAGATAACGGGTGTTGGTCTCTATGTCATCAGCCAATCGTTTAGCAGTATAGTTGATATCTCTGAATCGTTTCGCCACAATGATATAGTTATGTATACCTTTATGTATCTTCTCAAGCGTAGCACGATTGATTCGTCTGCTATACGCCTTCTCCGTTATTTCTACTTCTAACTCTATCATAACATCAGAACACACACTTAATTAAAAACACCAGCATAAACATGCCGCATAGAAAAGAGCACGGATTACAAGTAAATTGCATAACATTCTCGTAAATTCCGAGTAAGCCTCTTACGTGAATTTCATGTGAGGCCCTCTCTGTTTCCGCAAAGGTACACCGTGCTACTCATGAGGCCGCCTCGTCTTTCACAAACAGGCTGCTCTGCCTGTCAGAATCTCATCGAGAATGACCATTGCAGCCATAGCCTCCACGATAGGCACAGCACGAGGAAGGACACAAGGGTCATGACGGCCTCGTGCACAAAGTGTTGTAGCATTGCCGTGTTTATCTATTGTAGGCTGTTCACGCAACAATGTGGCGACAGGCTTGAATGCCACACGGAATACAATATCCTCGCCATTCGACAGACCGCCCTGTATTCCGCCGCTATGATTAGAACAGGTATGAACATCACCATCCTCATCCGTAAAGAACAGATCATTCTGCTGTGAGCCTTTCTGAGTAACACCAGAGAAACCCTCACCATATTCAAAACCCTTTACTGCATTAATGCTGAGCATGGCCTTACCAAGAACAGCATGCAGTTTGTCAAACTCTGGAGAGCCAAGCCCAACAGGACAGCCGCTGACAACACACTGTATTACTCCACCTATAGTATCGCCCTCTGCCTTCACCTCCTTTATCAGACGCTCCATCTCTGCCGCCTTCTCTGCGTCAGGACAACGCACAGCATTTGATTCAATCAGTGTAAGATCATGGCTCTTATAGTCGCTGCCTATAGTGATGCCACCCACCTGCATGGTGTAGGCCGTAACACTAATGCCATACTTACGCAGCACGAGCTTTGCAAGCGCACCTGCAACACAACGGCTCAGAGTGATACGAGCAGAGGTTCTGCCGCCGCCACGATGGTCGCGCACGCCATACTTCTGCTGATAGGTATAATCGGCATGTGACGGACGAAACACATCACGCATGTTATCATAGTCCTGAGAATGCTGATTCTCATTATAAACCACAAAACCTATAGGAGCGCCCGTAGACTTCCCCTCAAACACACCGCTGAGCAGTTCCACACGGTCGGACTCATTGCGGCTCGTCGTTATATCACTCTGACCAGGACGACGACGATTCAGTTCGTTCTGAATGAACACTTCATCGATATCAATTCCGGCAGGCATGCCGTCAACAACACCGCCTACAGCCGTGCCGTGGCTCTCGCCGAATGTTGTCAGACGAAATATTGTTCCTATACTGTTAGACATAACACCACTCCATATTATGTTACTTCAAACTTGATACTAATACCCGCTTGTCAGCAAGCCTGCCTGCATAAACACATGCAAATTGTGTTTTACGCAAACAGTCTATCTAATCGTCACAAACAAATTAGTTACCACAACCTCCGCTGCAGCTACCGCAGTCGCTATTGCAATTGCAGCCGCCACAGCCGCCCTGGCCTGTCATATGTGCCAGCATAGCCTGAATCTCCTGAGCTGACGCCTCTTCCTTCTCGAGCACCTTGCCTACGAAATGAAGATTCTTCCCAGACAAAGGGTGATTAAGATCTATACGAACCATATCGCCCACAGAAAGCACCAATCCAGGGAATTGCTGCCCCTCGGCATTCTGAAGCTGGATAATACGGCCCTCCGCTACATTCACACTGTCAAACTTGCCATCTATAGTGAACATATCCTTCTTCAGCTCTATAACGCCACGTTCGTCATACTCACCATAGGCACGCTCCACAGGAACGACAAAATCAAATGTATCGCCTACTGACAGGCCTGAAATATTTGATTCAAAATCTTCGAGCACCATACCAAAACCGCTCAAGAAACGGAATGGCTCGCCATCACGAGTCTCTTCATCCAACTGCTCTGGCCCATTCATGTAAGTATACAACTTATATTCTACTCCAAATCTGTAATTTGTTTCCTTTTCCATATCAATTATTTTTTTGAATTATTACTTTCTATACTTGACTCAGCAGACACCATCCACATTGTGCATGTATACTATGCAGCAGACTTTCGGTATCGGCCTAACAATCTGCAAAGGTAATATATTTTTCCCAAATCTACAAAATTATCATCAAGATACTTTATTAAAAAAGCAGAGAAGTGCTGTCAAGTATCACGTAGAAACCGCCTAAGTTCAAAAAAACACATGTGAAAGAATTATAAAATATATGGTTAATTATGTGAAGATTTTCTATGAAATTCCTCAATTAATATCAAAGCAATCCTACACCAGCACGCTTAACACTCTTCATTTTGCTGTTTCAATAACGAAAAACGCATAAAAAACGACCAATTTGTAGGGAAAGATCAGGCAAGTAAATACATACAGCACTGTCAACAGCTACTTTTTGTGTCGTCATTAGTAGCTTCTTGGCCTGCCAAACACAGCATCTTGCCGAGTCGTTCATGCCAGGAATAGCAAACCAACCGAATAACCCGCTGTATTACAGACGTTTACTACAAAATCAATTTCCTTGCAATATTTCAGAGCGCTGACAATAATGAAATCCTACAGGCAAATCTCACGCGTTAAAAAACGTAAAGTTTTCTTTTGAAAAGCCTCAAACATTACAATGGCAATGCAAGGAATATAGAGCACTGCATATTAAGGGCAACACTAAATACAGAATGGCAAAAAACAAGAAGAATTACCATGTCACTTTATGAATGAGAGCACGAATTTTACTGAAAAACGACGAAACCATATACCAGATGTTCACTCTAGAAAAAAAAATATCACACAGAAAGATAGCATAGAAAAGAGTACTCACCAATAATGAAAGTACGCTGACAATATATAAATATATTAATGTGTAGAGCAAAAATAACAAACTGCAAAAGAGGAAAAATCATTTTTTTCAAAAAAAACACAAGAAAAACTTGCACGTTTCAAATAAAAGTAATACCTTTGCACTCGCAATTCGGGAATCACTCTTCTCAATGCAACACTGGAGAGATGGTAGAGTGGTCGATTACAGCGGTCTTGAAAACCGCCGTACCGAGAGGTACCGGGGGTTCGAATCCCTCTCTCTCCGCAAAGCACTAAGGCAAACTTAGTGCTTTTTTTGTTTTAAGCGAAGAGTGTGCCGACAGGCAGAAGCATAAACAAAAATTTAATTTTTGCTAATAAATTTTACAATACGAATAAAATAACGTAACTTTGTAAAATTATATTTTCAGAGCACATAACAAATAGATAAAAATGAAGATAGGATTCGATAACGAGAAGTATTGCAAGATACAGTCGGAACATATACGTGAAAGAATCGCACAGTTTGGAGGCAAGCTATACTTGGAATTGGGCGGAAAACTTTTTGACGACCACCATGCATGCCGTGTATTGCCAGGATTTGAACCTGACTCAAAACTGAGCATGCTAAAACAACTTTCTGACACACTGGAGATTATCATTGTAATCAGCGCTGAGGACATAGAGCGCAACAAAGTAAGGGCCGATCTCGGGATAACATACGACGAGGATGTAATCCGGCTCCGCTCTGAATTCCAGCAGTGCGGATTCTACGTCGGCTCAGTGGTAATAACACATTACAACGGCCAGCCTTCGGCTGAAATCTTCAGAAGCCGCCTGCGCAATATGGGCATAAAGACATACATGCACTACCTGATTGACGGATATCCGCATGACGTGCAACTGATAGCATCAGACAACGGATTCGGACAAAATGACTTCGTGGAAACGGAGCGCCCGCTGGTTGTTGTTACTGCCCCAGGTCCTGGCTCTGGAAAAATGGCTGTGTGTCTATCACAATTATACAACGAGAACAAGAGAGGTGTTCACGCCGGATACGCAAAGTTCGAGACATTCCCTGTATGGAACCTTCCACTGAAACACCCTGTAAACATCGCATACGAAGCGGCTACGGCCGACCTTAATGATGTTAACATGATTGACCCATTCCACTACGATGCATACGGACAGGTGGCAACAAATTACAACAGAGACATAGAAATATTCCCTGTACTGAACGCTCTATTCCAAAGCATATATGGAGAGAATCCATACAAGTCGCCTACAGACATGGGGGTTAACATGCTCGGATTCTGCATTAGCGATGACAAGGTTTGCTGCCAGGCATCATGCGAGGAAATCATCAGACGATACTACGAGGCTACAAACAAACAGGCAGATGGTGCAGACAACCAGTCGGAGATAAATAAAATAAAAGTATTGTTCACGCAGGCAAACATCAATACTGACTCCCGTAAAACAACTGTTGCTGCAAAAAAACGCAAGATGGAATGCGGGCATACCTCAGCAGCTATAGAACTTAGCGACGGAACAATCATCACATCGCAGTCAAGCCCGTTGCTCGGATGTTCTGCAGCACTATTGCTTAACGCCACTAAACATCTTGCAGGTATTGCACATGATGTAAAGCTGATACCGCAAAGCATGATTGAGCCTATACAGAAAACGAAAATCAAATATCTTGGCGGAAAGAATCCACGACTGCATACTGACGAGGTGCTGGTGGCGCTCTCAGTTTTGAGCGAGAACGACGAGAACTGCGAGAAAGCTCTACAGCAATTGCCTGCGCTAAGAGGTTGCCAGGTACACACCACAGTCATGCTCAGCGATGTAGACAGACGCATATTCAAGAAATTGGGTATAGGACTGTCATGCGAACCAATAAGAAAGAAATAACATAGACAAACACATATTGATTTGCCGAGACCTGCAAGAATATATGTAAGGATTACAAACTCTAGACATAGGCAACACTCATATAGGAATCACACAAGAATATTATCCTGCAGGACATATAGCATCATAACAAAACGGTTAAACCTTTCCTCCACGAAAGGTTTAACCGTTACTTTTATTCACATACATAAAACACACTGTACCAATCAAATAGCCACAAAGAGTAAAGCAATTAACTAACACAACAAAGAACATCCATACGCATTTTTTATTAGCACAGCAGAAAACACTTTCTTCTCTATCCTCTTAAAGCATGAGCATGCATAAAGCCACAAAATACCACTCACAGAGAACCACCACCTCAAAAGGCAAAAATGCGAACTGCACGACACAAACGCAAACCGCCAGAACTCGCTGTTCGCATGCAAATAAACATAAAATTAAATGCCTGCAACACCATTTCAAACACTTAAATCATGAATTTAACATAAATAAATAAATTGTTTTACACTTATTAAAAGAATTTTTAGTAACTTTGAACGCAAAATATGAATAACTAAGAAATATCTATATATGAAAACATCAAAACTACTATTTACATGCATCGGCGCAGCAGCAATCGCTCTGGCGTCATGTACACAGAACGAGAAGATTCAGGCAAACGCTTCTGGATTAGACGAAGCGAAATTCGACACAATCATAAACGAAAAGCCTGTAAAGCTCTTCCAGTTGAAAAACAGCAACGGGATGGAAGTTGCCATAACCAACTTCGGCGGCCGCGTAGTATATATCTGCGTACCTGACAGAGACGGAAACATGAAAGATGTAGTGCTGGGATTTGACAATATCAAGCAGTATGCAGACTCTGTCAACTCTCCATCTGACTTCGGCGCAGCGATAGGAAGATATGCCAACCGTATAAACAAAGGCAAAATAAACATTGACGGACAGGAAATAACGCTTCCTACAAACAACTTTGGCCACACGCTACACGGCGGACCTGCAGGATGGCAGTATCAGGTATACGATGCTGAACTGGTAAATGACAGCACGCTGAAACTGACAATGGATTCAAAGGACGGCGACATGAACTTCCCTGGAAACGTAAAAGCAATTGTTACATACGAATTAACCGCAGACAATGCGCTTGACATCAAATATGAAGCAACAACAGACAAGACTACTGTCATAAATATGACCAACCACTCTTACTTCAACTTGTCTGGAGATGCAAACAACACTATCCTAAACGACTCCCTCTATCTTAACTCTACAACATTCACACCTGTTGACAGCACATATATGACTACAGGAGAGATTGTTCCGACAGAGGGCACTTTGTTCGATTTCTCTGCAATGAAGCGTATCGGTGAGGAAATCACAGAGGAAAATCTGAAAAACGACGAGCAGATGCGCAATGGCAACGGATATGACCACAACTGGGTGCTCGACACCAAGGGTGACGATACGCAGGTGGCAGCTGTGCTGAAATGTCCTGCTACAGGAATAATGCTGACAATGTACACCAACGAACCAGGCGTACAGGTTTACACTGGCAACTTCCTCAACGGAGCAGTAACAGGAAAGAACGGTATCGTATACAAGGAAAGAACAGGCATATGTCTTGAGACACAGAAATATCCTGACACACCAAACAAACCTGAATGGCCATCAGCAATTCTAAATCCAGGAGAAACATATAACAGCCACTGCATATACAAGTTCTCTACATTCTAAAGCAATATATTGTCCGAATAAGGCAAAAACAAGAATTACAGACAAACACAAGAACACGAATAAATAACATAAAAAAAAAATAACTAAAACATTAAAAACCAATGAGTGTAATTGAATCATTACAGAACAATGGATTTGAAACAGTTGACTATATTGTCGTATTGCTTTACATTGTTCTCCTCGTAGGTCTCGGAATTTTCCTGAGCCGAGGCAAAAAAGGTGAAGAAAAGTCATCTAACGACTACTTCCTCGCAGGTAACACATTGACATGGTGGGCTGTTGGTGCATCACTTATTGCAGCAAACATCTCAGCAGAACAGTTTATCGGAATGTCTGGTTCGGCATTCTACAGTGGTATCGCACAGGCAGCATACGAACTTATGGCAGCTGCAACTCTCATCGTTGTGGGCAAATTCCTGCTCCCACTGATGATTGAGAAAAAGATATTCACTATTCCTCAGTTCCTCCGCGAAAGATATAACTGGGGCGTAGGACTTGCATTCTCGCTCCTCTGGCTGTTTCTCTACATTTTCGTAAACCTCACTTCAGTGTCATGGCTTGGCGCACTTGCTATCCAGCAGATTCTCGGCCTGCCAACAGACATGGTGATAAATGTAATGGGCATGGAAATAGACCAGGTTAGATTCTTTATCATTCTGCTGCTTTTCCTTATTGCCGGAATATATTCTATCTATGGTGGTCTTGCTTCAGTGGCATGGACAGACGTTATGCAGGTGGTATTCCTTGTAGGCGGCGGTCTTATTACTGCTTATGCTGCACTCTACGTAATCGGCGCCGAGGTATGGAACTGCGGTCCGATGGAGGCGTTGGGAAATATATATAACTACTGCATATCTAATCCTGATGACAAACATTTCAACCTTGTAGTGACAAGAAATGAAGAACTCTACCCTATTATCAACGGTGTGAAAGATGCAGCAGGTGCTGTAACCCAGCCTTCTGACCCATATTTTGACAGCCCGGGTATTGTACTGATTTTCGGCGCACTGTGGCTTACAAACTTAGGTTACTGGGGATTCAACCAGTACATCATACAGAAGGGTCTTGCTGCAAAATCTCTTTCTGAAGCAAAGAAGGGTATGATATTTGCCGCTTTCCTTAAGATTCTCATCCCATTCATCGTTTGTATACCTGGTGTTTGTGCATTCTTTATCATGAACTCACCTGAATGTGCAGATCTTAGAACAACTCTCTTTGGAGGTATCACACGTTCTGATGATGCATATCCATTCCTGATACGTAACTTTACACCTACCGTTATAAAGGGACTCTCATTCGCTGCACTTGCTGCTGCTGTAATTTCATCGCTTGCTTCAATGTTCAACTCAACATCAACATTGTTCACGATGGATATTTACAAACAGTTTATCGACAAGAATGCAAGCGAGAAGAAGCTTGTTAGCGTAGGACGTGCAACATCTGTCGCTGCGCTTATCATTGCCCTCTTCGCAGTGTATCCGCTGATGGGAGGCATTGACCAGGCATTCCAGTTCATACAGGAATACTCAGCATTCGTATATCCTGGCGTTGTAGTTATCTTCGGTCTCGGTCTGCTTTGGAAGCGTGCATCTGGCACTGCTGCAGTTGTAGCTGCTATCGGAACATTTGCATTCTCAATCCTCTTCAAGTTCACTATTCCTGAGGTTCCGTTCCTTATCCGTTCCGGATATGTGTTCATCTGCCTCGTTGTTCTCTTTGTCGGCATATCACTGGCAAGCAAGAAGGCTGTCAAAGCTGACGAACTTGATGCCAGCACAGTAAAGACACAATTGTTCTGGAGCAATGTGCTTTGGGGTATGACCGCTGTGTCAATTGCTGTACTTGTATGGGCATACTTCGACAAGACTCTCGAGATTCACGGAGTACAGGGTGCAATGATATTCTTCGCAGCAATGACTGCAACTCTGGCATTCTACCTGCGTTCTAATGCTCTTGATAAAGTACAGGATCCGAAACTTGTTACAATTAATCTCGAAATATTCAAAACCGACAAGGCGTTCAACTACGGTGCGCTGGGAGTAATACTTATACTTACAATACTCTATATTGTACTCTGGTAAGCACTTTATATTAAGGTGTAGTCATTCTGAAAATGAATGACTACACCTTTACAAATATATTATAAAACAAAAAGTGAGCGAATTATTAATTGGCACACTAAGAATAGATGGCGAATTACTACGATAAATACACACAAGCATACGTTTCTGTCGACTGTATTATATTTGGTTTCGACAAAGGGAAACTGAGAATACTGCTCGGCAAGCGTAACATTGATCCTGGACGCGGAACATGGTCTCTATATGGAGGCTTCGTTGCGCCAACAGAAACCCTTGACGAAGCTGCGAAAAGGGTCTTGACAGAGCTGACAGGAATAGAAGACGTCTATATGAAACAAACTGGAGCATATAGCGCTATTGAGCGCGACCCCGTTTCACGAGTAATATCTGTCGCTTATTATGCACTAATCAATGTGAAAGATTATGATGAAAGGCTTCGACAGCAATATAATCTGGAATGGGTATCACTTAACGAAATGCCAGAGCTATTCTCTGATCATGAAGAAATGGTGGCTGACGCACTAAAACTGCTACAGAGAAGAATAGAAGCCGCTCCTCTCTGCTACCCTCTCCTACCAGAATTGTTTACTCTTACACAATTCCAAAATGTATATGAGGCAATTGCTGGCAAGAAAGTAGACAAAAGAAACTTTAGAAAAAAAATAAAACAGAGCGGTGTTCTTATAGAAACAAATAAAATAGACAAAACCACATCAAAACGTGGTGCTGCCCTATATCGTCTGAAAGAGAATATCGATGATATTTTCTAAAGACAACACTATTAACGAAAGAAATATAATAACCTTAAATATATAAATACTTACTATGTTAGAAGAACTCAAAGAAAAAGTCTTTAAGGCAAACCTTGAACTTGTAAAACAAGGATTGGTAATATTCACATGGGGTAATGTCAGCGGTATTGACCGTGAAAAAGGATACATGGTAATCAAGCCATCAGGTGTATCATACGACAATATGAAAGCCTCAGACATGGTGGTAGTAGACATCAATACAGGAGAAGTTGTTGAGGGCGAACTAAACCCTTCTTCTGACACACCTACACACATAGAACTTTATAAGGCATTCAAGAATATACAGGGTGTAGTTCACACTCACTCTACATATGCCACAGCATTTGCACAGGCAGGTCTTCCAATACCAAATATTGGTACGACACACGCTGATTATTTTTATAAGGACATACCGTGCACACGCGACATGGTAGAATCAGAAATGGCGGAGTACGAAAAAGAAACCGGCACAGTAATCATTGACGCATTTAAGGAAATCAATCCTGACCACACACCAGGAGTACTGGTTAAATGCCACGGCCCTTTCTCATGGGGCACATCGCCTGACAACGCCGTATACAATGCAAAAGTAATGGAGCAATGCGCAAAAATGGCATTCGTGTCTCTTACGCTCAACCCACAGACTGAAATGAATCCGCTGCTTATTGAAAAGCATTATATGCGCAAGCATGGTCCAAACGCATACTACGGACAGAAAAAATAAGATTCATTCAATATACGAACCGTAGAAAATAACAATTTAACCAAACTAGGATAAAATAACAACTAAATACCAAATAATTATGAAAGCATTTGAAAATCTTGAATTATGGTGGATTACCGGCGCACAGTTGCTGTACGGCGGCGAGACAGTAAAGATTGTTGACAGCCATTCACAGGAAATGGTTGACGGGCTCAATTCTACAGGCATAATTCCTATCAAGGTAGTATATAAGGGTACAGCAAACTCAGACAAAGAAGTTGCAGCTATCATGAAAGCAGCAAACAACTCAGATAATTGTGTCGGAGTTATAACATGGATGCACACATTCTCTCCTGCAAAAATGTGGATTCACGGCTTGCAGGCATTGAATAAACCACTGCTACATCTCCATACACAGTATAATCAGGAGATTCCATGGGATACAATTGACATGGATTTCATGAATCTGAATCAGAGTGCGCACGGTGACCGTGAATTCGGACACATCTGCTCACGTCTCCGTAAGCCTCGCAAGGTTGTTGTAGGCTATTGGAAAGAGGCTAAGACACAAGAGCATATTGCTATATGGGCACGTGTTGCTGCTGCAGTAGCAGATGCAAAGGATATGCTTATTATCCGTTTCGGCGACCAGATGAACAACGTAGCTGTTACTGATGGTGACAAGGTTGCTGCAGAGCAAGTTCTTGGATACCATGTTGACTACACTCCTGTGTCGGAACTCATGGACTACTGGAAGAAAATAGACCCTAAAGATGTTGACGCCCTTGTAGAAGAGTATCACAAACTGTACAAGATTGTTCCGTGTGAGGCAGGAGAAGAAATCGGCAAGAAGAAAATATGGAATGCCGCTCGTGCAGAACTGGCTCTCCGTGCAATACTGAAGGCAAAGGGAGCGAAGGGATTCACAACAAACTTCGATGACCTCGGCTCATGGGACGACCCTGACTCTGAAGGATTCGTTGGTTTCGACCAGATTCCAGGCCTTGCATCACAGCGTCTTATGGCAGAAGGATACGGATTTGGTGCAGAAGGCGACTGGAAGTCTGCCGCACTTTACCGCACTCTATGGTATATGACTCAAGGAATGCCGACAGGATGCTCATTCCTGGAAGACTACACACTTAATTTCAACGGAGAGAACTCATCACTGTTGCAGAGCCACATGCTCGAAATATGCCCGCTCATCGCAGTTGAAGACGAACCTGTACGCCTTGAGGTACACCATCTCGGCATTGGTGTTCGCAAACAGCAGACAGCACGTCTCGTATTCAATTCAAAGGTAGGTGACGGCGTTACAGCAACTGTTGTTGACATGGGCAACCGCTTCCGTCTTATCGTAAACGATGTACACTGCATCAAACCAGAGCCACTGCCAAAACTCCCTGTTGCTAATGCACTTTGGATTCCACAGCCTAATTTTGAAATTGGTGCAGGCTCATGGATTCTTGCAGGCGGCACACATCACAGCTGTTTCTCTTACGACATCACTCCTGAATATTGGGAGGATTACGCAGAAATGCTTAACATCGAATACCTCCATATCGACAAGAACTCAACATTCGAGTCTGTTAAGCGCGACCTGCGCATAAACGAGGTTTATTACATGCTGAACAAGGCACTCATGTAGAATCTTTTCATATTCACGATTAATGAATACATCAGAACTTATAAAGGCGGGAAAAGCCGTACTCGGAATAGAGTTCGGCTCCACCCGTATAAAGGCTGTTCTTATCGATGATGAGAACAAGCCCATAGCCCAAGGCAGCCACGAATGGGAGAACCAGCTTGTTGATGGTTTATGGACATACAGCATCGACATGATATGGGACGGACTGAAAGACTGCTACTCTTCTCTCCGCAAGGATGTAAACACCAAATACGGTGTAGAGATAGAGCAATTAGCAGCCATAGGCATTAGCGCCATGATGCATGGATACATGGCATTCAACAAAGAAGAAGAAATTCTTGTTCCGTTCAGAACATGGCGTAATACAAATACTGGAGCAGCAGCGAAAGAACTGTCACAACTTTTCAACTACAACATACCGCTTCGCTGGAGCATATCACATCTATACCAGTGCATATTAAATGGCGATGAGCATGTTAAGGATATTGACTTCCTTACAACATTAGCCGGCTACATTCACTGGCAGATAACAGGCGAACGCGTTCTTGGCGTAGGCGATGCATCAGGCATGCTGCCGATAAATCCTGCAACAAAGTCATACGACGAGCAGATGGTTGAGAAGTTCGACAATCTTGTGGCAGAGAAGATTTACCCTTGGAAGATTCTTGACATCCTTCCTAAATCACTCTCTGCAGGAGAGAGTGCAGGCGTCTTGACAGCCAAGGGTGCTGCCCTGCTTGATATTTCTAGAAATCTGAAAGCAGGTATCCCTGTATGTCCTCCTGAAGGAGATGCTGGAACAGGCATGGTTGCTACAAACGCAGTAAAGCAACGCACAGGAAATGTCTCTGCTGGAACATCCTCATTCTCAATGATTGTTCTCGAAAAGGAACTGTCAGAACCGTCAGAGATGATTGACATGGTAACCACTCCTGATGGCAGCCTTGTGGCAATGGTACATTGCAACAACTGCACCTCAGACCTTAATGCATGGGTAAATATATTCAAGGAGTACCAGCAACTGCTTGGCGTAGAAGTTGACATGAACGAGGTGTTCGGCAAACTGTACAATAACGCGCTTAATGGCGATGCTGACTGTGGCGGACTCATTTCATACAATTATTTCTCTGGCGAACACCTTACCGGACTTACAGAAGGACGTCCACTCTTTGTAAGGAGTACAAAAGACAAGTTCAATCTTGCAAACTTCATGCGTGCACACCTATATGCATCAGTTGCAGTTTTGAAACTTGGCAACGATGTCCTCTTCAACAAGGAGAATGTCAAGGTAGACAGAATAACCGGACACGGTGGTTTATTCAAGACAAAAGGCGTAGGCCAGCGCATTCTTGCTGCCGCACTCAATTCCCCTATTTCAGTAATGGAGACTGCGGGCGAAGGTGGCGCATGGGGCATTGCACTGCTTGCTTCATACTTAGTAAATAAATCTGACGGACAGTCACTGCCAGATTATCTTGAAGAAGTTGTGTTCGATGGCAATACAGGAGAAGAAATTGCTCCCGTAAAGGAAGACGTTGAGGGCTTCAACAAATACATTGAAGCATACAAGGCAGATTTGGCTATAGAGCATGCAGCAGTAGCAAGCCACAAGGGATAAAAGGAGATTAACAAAGATTCAAGAAGAGCAATTTCCTGTCCCGTAAAGGAATAACAAACAGAATTATTATAAATAAACATTAAAATATTTCCAACTATGACAAATCCGATTAATGTCATGAATCATGCAGCAGATAATATTCGCATTCTTGCTGCAAGTGCTGTAGAGAAAGCTAAGTCAGGACATCCTGGCGGTGCTATGGGTGGAGCAGATTTCATCAACGTGCTCTACTCTGAATATCTCACATACGACCCAAAGAATCCAGAATGGGTAGGACGTGACCGTTTCTTCCTTGATCCAGGTCACATGGCTCCAATGCTCTATTCACAATTGTGTCTGACTGGCAAATTCACACTCGACGAACTTGCACAGTTGCGCCAGTGGGGCTCACCCACAACCGGACATCCAGAATTTGATATTGCACGTGGCATCGAGAACACATCTGGACCACTCGGCCAGGGACATGTCTACGCTGTTGGTGCGGCAATTGCTGCAAAATTCCTTGCAGAGCACACAGGAAACCCAACATTTGCAAAAGAAACAATCTACGCATATATCTCTGACGGCGGCATACAGGAAGAAATCTCACAAGGTGGCGCACGCATCGCAGCAGTCCTTGGCCTCGACAATCTCATTATGTTCTACGACTCAAACGATATTCAGCTATCTACTGAGACAAAGGATGTTATGAACGAAGACACCGCTGCAAAGTACAAGTCACTCGGATGGGAAGTTATCGAGATTAACGGTAACGACGTTGAGCAGATTCGCAAGGCCATTGAAGAGGCAAAGCTGGTTGTTGGAAAGCCAACACTTATCATCGGCAAATGTATCATGGGCAAGGGTGCCCTGAAGGCTGACGGCTCTTCATACGAGGCAGACTGCAAGACACACGGCGCTCCTCTTGGCGGCGACGCATATGTAAATACAGTGAAAAACCTTGGCGGCGACCCAGAAAATCCATTCCAGATATTCCCTGACGTACAGGAGCTGTACGCTAACCGTGCAAAGGAACTTGAAGCAATCTGCGCAGCACGTTATGCAGAGGAGCAGGCATGGGCTGAAGCAAATCCAGAAAAAGCATCAGCACAGGCAGACTGGTTTGCAGGCAAGGCACCAGAGATTGACTGGTCAAAAGTTCAGCAGAAGGCTAACGATGCCACACGTTCTGCAAGCGCAGCATGCCTCAGCGTATTAGCAGAGCAAGTGCCAAACATGATTTGCGCTTCAGCAGACCTTTCTAACTCTGACAAGACAGACGGATTCCTCAAGAAGACTCACGACCTCAAGAAGGGCGATTTCTCTGGAGCATTCTTCCAAGCAGGTGTAGCCGAACTTACTATGGCATGCTGCTGTATCGGTATGGCTCTTCATGGCGGTGTAATCCCAGCATGTGGCACATTCTTCGTATTCTCTGACTACATGAAGCCAGCCGTTCGCATGGCTGCGCTTATGGAACTCCCAGTTAAGTTCATCTGGACACACGACGCATTCCGCGTAGGCGAGGACGGCCCTACTCACGAGCCAGTAGAGCAGGAGGCACAGATTCGTCTCATGGAGAAGCTCCAGAATCACCATGGCAAGAACTCCGTCCTCGTACTTCGTCCTGCTGAAGCACAGGAGACCACAGTTGCGTGGAAGATGGCAATGGAGAACACAGACACTCCTACAGCACTTATCTTCTCACGTCAGAATATCAACGACCTCCCTGCAGGAAACGACTATTCAATGGCAGAACGCGGTGCATATATCGTAGCAGGCTCTGACGAGAATCCAGATGTTGTAATGGTAGCATCTGGCTCAGAAGTATCAACACTTGTAGCTGGTGCAGAACTGTTGCGCAAGGACGGTGTAAAATGCCGTATCGTCAGCGTGCCTTCTGAAGGTCTCTTCCGCCGTCAGTCAAAGGAATATCAGGAGTCTGTTGTTCCAACAGGAGCAAAGGTGTTCGGTATGACAGCAGGCCTCCCAGTAAATCTTCAGGGATTCCTCATCGGAGCAGCACCAGAGTCAAAGATATGGGGACTTGAAAGCTTCGGCTTCTCTGCTCCATACAAAGTGCTCGACGAGAAACTTGGCTATACAGGAGAGAATGTATATAATCAAGTAAAATCAATGCTATAAATAAAAACCTCAGGGTGATGGGGAGGGAACTCCCCCACCCCCGAGATAATTAATTAAACCATATAAAATTTCTACAATCATGAAAATAAAGAAAATTGGCGTTGCCAGCGACCACGCAGGTTATCCACTCAAGCAGTTTGTAATGCAGTATCTCGAGCAGAAAGGCTATCCAGTAGAAGACTACGGAACATGGAGCGACTCTTCATGTGACTATACAGACTTCGGCCATGCACTTGCAGAAGGCATCGAGCACGACGTTGTAAATGTAGGTATCGGCATCTGCGGTTCAGGCCAGGGCATGGCGATGACACTTAACAAGCATCAGGGAGTACGTGCAGGCATAGCATGGTGTCCAGATATAGCACAGCTTATCCGTCAGCATAACGATGCAAACGTCATCGTTCTTCCTGGACGTTTCGTTACAAACAATGAGGCTGAGAAGATTCTCGACACATTCTTCAAGGCGACATTCGAAGGCGGACGCCACCAGCGTCGTGTAGAGAAAATCGGCGGAGAGTTCAAGCTCGTATTCACTAAGGAGTAAGCGTATCTCTCACAATTCAACTCTATAAATAAGAGGATACAAGAAACTGAAATATCTTTTATATTGGGGGGATGTGCCAACAGGCGCATCCTCTTTTTTATTTGAATATTGTCCGCTAAAATTGGAAATGGATGCAGCAGGTGTCTGCACAGCCAATAAACAGGCATTACAGATTTATTTCTCGAAAAGTAAGCCACATAGAGTCCTCGTTTTCCCTTTTTTTTTAGCGGACAGCCGTTTCAAATGCCGCAGAAAATCCCCGAGTTTTCTAATGAAAACACCATTTTTATAGCAGGAAACATGCTTATGAACTCTTCGCAATAGTCGTTTTGCTGTTTTTTGTAATAAATAACACCGAATTGCCAACCAATTTACAGCAAATAATCACTTGATTAAGTACATATCGTATTGCCAATCGCTACTTATTACATCGTCATTAGCTACTTTTCACCTTGCCAGAAGCTGTTTTTTGCAACATTAGTCTTTCATTCCTACTCTATTATTCACGATAACATCCTGTATTACAGATATTTACCAACAAGCTAAACTCCTTGCGATTTTTCGCAGCTCAGCCGCTTCCAAAATCCTACAGACGATTCTCGTGCGTTAAAAAACGTAAAGTTTTCATATATTGAACTCACACAATATAAAATAAATGTCCAGAATACAAACACGACACATACTCATTCACGCCTCGGGCGGAGCGGTGCTCCGTTTATTCTGTTCCGTTATACAGCTCCTGCTTTATGAATCTTGCAGTATATCCGACATTTGTCTGCGCAATTTCCTCTGGCGTCCCTGTAGCAAGAATCTGTCCACCGGCTGCTCCCCCCTCTGGGCCCATATCAATTATATGGTCGGCAAGCTTAATAATATCAAGATTATGCTCTATGACAATTATAGTATTTCCACGGTCTACAAGTCGCTGGAGGACATCAGCAAGTATGCGGATATCTTCAAAATGGAGTCCTGTCGTCGGTTCATCAAGAATATATAAGGTCTTGCCTGTATCACGCTTTGACAGTTCTGCGGCAAGTTTTACGCGCTGTGATTCGCCTCCGGATAATGTTGTTGATGACTGTCCGAGGCGGATATATCCCAAACCGACATCCTGCAATGTCTTTATCTTGTTGAGTATGGCAGGAACGCTTTCAAAGAATTCCACCGCCTGGTTGATAGTCATATCGAGTATATCACCAATAGATTTTCCCTTATATCTGACCTCCAGCGTTTCACGGTTATATCTTCTGCCACGGCATACCTCACACGGAACCATGACATCAGGCAGGAAATTCATCTCTATTGTCTTATAGCCATTGCCCGAGCATGCTTCGCATCGTCCGCCTCTCACATTAAAGGAGAAGCGTCCTGGCTTGTATCCTCTAATCTTTGCCTCTGGCAATTGAGTGAACAAGGAGCGTATGTCTGAGAAGACGTTGGTGTATGTGGCAGGATTAGAACGTGGTGTGCGACCAATAGGCGACTGATCTACAGTCACGACCTTGTCAATGTGCTCAATACCCTCTATAGACTCGTATGCCAAAGGGCGGCGCAGTGATTTATAGAAACGCTGTGACAATATAGGCTGCAATGTCTCATTAATAAGCGTCGACTTGCCAGAACCCGATACGCCAGTAACGACAATGAGCGTGCCAAGAGGGAATGTGGCAGTGACGTTCTTGAGATTATTGCCTGACGCCCCTTTTATCGTTATAAACTGCCCAGTCCCCTCGCGTCGTTTCTGCGGCAGCGGTATGTTTGTCTTCCCGTTAAGATAACGGCTTGTGATTGTATCAGAGAGGAGCATCTGCTCTGGCACGCCCTGAAACACGACCTCTCCGCCCTTGCGTCCTGCCCTCGGCCCTATGTCTACGATATAGTCTGCAGCAAGCATCATGTCACGGTCGTGTTCTACAACAATAACCGTATTGCCGATATCTCTCAGCTGTTTAAGAGAAGATATAAGTCGCTCATTATCACGCTGATGCAGTCCGATAGAAGGTTCATCAAGGATATACAACACATTTACGAGCTGCGAGCCAATCTGTGTAGCAAGACGTATGCGTTGTGACTCTCCGCCTGAGAGCGTGGCAGACTGCCGAGAAAGAGAAAGATAGTCTAATCCTACATTAAGCAGGAAATCAAGCCTTACACGTATTTCCTTAAGAATCTCTGCCGCAATCTTTTGCTGCCATGGCATCATTTCCTTCTCTGCCTGCACAAGCCACGTTCTCAAGCAGGCTATATCCATCTGCGCCAGTTCTGCTATATTCTTCGAACCTATACGGTAAGACAATGCCTCCTTGTTCAGACGTTGTCCATTGCATTCAGGACAGACACACGTCTCGAGAAACTGACCCGCCCATTTCTGTCCGGCAGACGAGTCGTCATCGTCAATCAAGGTCTGCAGATGCTTTATTATACCGGAATAATCGGTAAAATAGTCTGATGAGGTCTTGACAATATCCTTTGAGATACGCACATCCTTGAGTCTGCCATACAGAATCTCCTGCATGACATCCTCAGGAATATCCCTCACAGGAGTTTTTATATTCATGCCGTTCTCTGCCAGAATAGATTCTATCTGCCAGAAAAGCATGAAACTCTTATACTTGCCTAACGGGACAATGGCGCCCTCGTATATGCTGAGCGATGTGTCAGGGATAATCTTGCTTATATCTATTTCGTTAATATATCCCAATCCTTTGCACCGTGGACATGCGCCCTCTGGTGAGTTAAAGGAGAAGCAGTTTGGCGCAGGGTCCTTATAGGCTATGCGCGATGTCGGACACATGAGTCGTCTTGAAAAGAAGTTAGCCTTATCCGTATCCTTGTCAAGAATCATTATGAGTCCGTCGCCTTGCTTCATGGCGGTGGCAATAGTTGAACGTAACCGCTGCATATCGCAGTCGCGCACAATAAACTTGTCAATTACTATCTCGATATTATGATTCTTGTATCTGTCAACCTTTAGCCCCTCCGTCAGTTCTGTTATCTCTCCGTCAATTCTTGCATACAGATACCCCTTGCGTCTCATCTGCTCAAACAATTCGCGATAGTGTCCCTTCCTGTTACGTACAGCCGGAGCAAGAATATATATTCTGCGCTGATCATAATCAGTGAGAATCATGTCGATAATCTTCTCTTCGGTATATCGCACCATTTTCTCTCCCGAAACCCACGAGTAAGCCTCACCTGCACGGGCATATAGCAGACGGAGGAAATCATATATCTCGGTTTGCGTTCCGACAGTCGAGCGCGGATTCTTATTGGTGGTCTTCTGTTCAATGCTTATGACAGGAGACAGTCCCGTAATCTTATCGACATCCGGGCGTTCCAACCCTCCAAGAAAGTTTCTCGCATATGCAGAGAATGTTTCTATGTATCTTCTCTGGCCCTCCGCATATATTGTATCGAATGCCAGCGAAGACTTGCCTGAGCCAGACAATCCTGTTATGACAGCGAGCGAGTCACGTGGGATTTCGACATCAATATTCTTCAGGTTATGAACTCGCGCACCTATTACTTGTATCTTGTTATTGGAGGACATCGTGCTTATTGATAATAAATTGCTATTATGGTAGACGAAAAAAACATGCACCCTGATGGATATAGACAGCCTACTGACGTGTTGTCTCTGTGTATCCTCTAAGAAGATTCACATCACGCTTGTAGTTATATCTGATACCGTCAGCACCCTTGGCCTTCACAAGGCAATAGTATACGCCATCCTTTACGGGCTTTCCGTTATGAGTGCCGTCCCAGCCATCTGCTGGGTTTGTCCATTCATATATTTTGTTGCCCCATCTGTTAAAGATAACAGCCTTGAATTCTACGATTGACTGCCATCCGTCTTTTGCCTTGTATATATCGTTTATGCCATCGCCGTTTGGAGAGAAAGCATTGGGCATATCAAGTTTTGAGGAAGCGACGCTGCACCTCATCGGCTGCATCTCTGTCGCCCAATATTCCGCTCCATATATTACGGAGTCGCCATTACATGTAAAAGTGGCGTAACAGACTATCGAGGTTGTGCCATACTGATTGAATGTGAGTTCTGTATCCTCTTCATATCTTATGAGATAAGGTTGCTCCTCATTCTCCCTTGTGAAGCGCCATTCATAGTAGCATGTCCATCCGTCAGTATCCTGCGGATTGGCTCTGAACAGCCCCTTAATCGGTGCGGAGCCCGACTTCTCTGCCGTTGTCTCCTCCGTACCGTCGTCTGCTATATATGTCGCTGTCGGTGTGATTGTTGGTATTGCTTGCGCACAAGTGCATAGTGGAAACAACAAAAACGCCAAGTGTAACGTTAATAAAGATAATATTTGTCTCATTTTTCTGTGATTTACATGCAAAATTAAATAATTATCTTTGATTTACCAATTCTTTTTCTTAATTTTGCAATAAAATATGCACTATAAGGTTGGAAAATAGCAAACGAAATGAGAAATAGCAAAAGTTTTGATGCAGCAGACAGATTTAATATAACAGACAATATTCAAATCTCATAATCTGGCATTGCAGCTTATCATATCATGCGATAGCGACATCTCCTTATTTGGTATTCATTCAAAGAATTATCTTAATGAAAAAAAACTCTTTTCTGCAAGTGGCAGTCATCCTGCTGATATTCCTCTTCACATCATCTACTCTGTCTGCACAGCGCATTGCTTCTGTACACAAGACCAAGAAGCAGGAAACACTGTTCGGGATATCAAAGAAATACAATGTCACAATAGAAGCATTGCGTGACGCCAACCCGATGATGCGTGAGAAAGGCTTCACCCTGAAAAAAGGCATGATGATTAATATTCCAGAGTCTGTCCCAGCAAAGAATACTGCCTCGAGACAAAATGCTCCTGTCACTGTCGGAGTGATGCTTCCGCTTCATGACATCAACGGAGACGGCAGACGAATGACAGAGTATTACCGTGGCATACTGTTAGCCCTTGCTGACCTTAAGCGTGAAGGCTACAGTGTCACCGTTAATGCGTGGAATGTGGCAGAAGACGACGATATAAGAATAACCCTGCTTGACAGCAAGGCAAAGACATGCGATATAATCTTCGGCCCGCTATACACCAAGCAGGTGGGGGCGTTAGCGAATTTCTGCGAGCAAAACACCATCCGCCTTGTAATTCCTTTTTCAATTAACGGAACGGATGTGCAGAAATGCCCTATGATATATCAGGTATATCAGACACCTTACGATATAATGTCGACATCAATACAGCAATTCATGTCTCATTTCAAAGACACACATCCTGTATTCATTGATTGCAACGACACTTCCTCTGACAAAGGGCTGTTTACAGCAGGACTGCGCAGCAAACTCGACGAAAAGCAAATAAAATATAACATAACAAACGCAAACAACGATTTAAGCGTATTTGCTAAAGCCTTCGACCACACGAAGCGTAATGTCATAGTATTAAACACCGCACGTTCACCAGAACTTGGCAGGGTGATAAAAAAGCTCGACGAGCTTACCACCATATATCCTAAACTGAGCATCTCAATGTTCGGATATAACGAATGGTTCATGTATACCAAGGTCTACGATGAAAAATTCAGGAAATACGACACATACATTCCTTCTACATACGACTATAACGCCGCTTCGCCAGAGACTAAGGCATTCGAGCAAAAATACAATATATATTACAAGACTCCTATGCAGCAGGCTCTGCCACGCTTTGCCATTACTGGCTACGACCACATGATGTATTTCGTGAAGGGCGTAAGCAAATACGGAAAGAAATTCCACGGCAAAGACTCTCAGCGCTGCCATACAGCCGTGCAAACACCTCTGCGTTTTGAACGTATAGGAAACGGAGGATATCAGAATCGCAGTTATATGTTTATCAGATACCGGTAGACATATTAATTTTCAAATACAATGATGAGAACAAAGTTATATTTGCTGGCTGCACTCTTATTAGGATGCTCGCTTCAGATATATGCACAAATAGGAAGCCATCGCAATGATTTCGCCATAGGTATAAATGGTGGTTACCAGCTTAACAGCATCGCCTTCGTACCAAAGGTGCCGCAGGGCATGCATGGCGGCATAAACTATGGATTTACAGCAAGATATGTCTGCGAAAAATATTTCAACGCCATATGCGCCATTCAGATTGAGGCTAACTATGCACAGATGGGATGGAAAGAGGAAATACTTGACATCACGGACAACGTATGCATACTGAACGACATCAACGAGCCTGCAAAATACAGCAGAACAATATCATACATTCAAGTACCACTCCTGGCGCACCTCGGATTCGGAAGAGAGGTGTCAGGAGCAAAATTCTTCCTGAATCTCGGACCGCAGTTCGGACTTAAGATTTCAGAAAAGACAGAAACAAACTTCACCGTAGACAACGCCTTCAATACTACACCGTCGCGAATCAGCCAGGTTGTGGCGCAAGACACCATGGCGGTTGAAAACAATTTCGACTACGGCATTACCGCTGGCATCGGAGCAGAATTCTCCATGCGCAATGCTGGTCATATACTGATTGAAGCAAGATACTATTATGGTTTGGGGAATATTTTCGGTAATACAAAAGCAGATTATTTCTCACGTTCAAACCATAATGCAATAGTCATAAAGGGCACATACCTCTTTGACATAATACGCACCAGAAACTGCAAGAGAAAATGAAACAATATCTCAATCTTCTAAACAAAATCATGACTGAAGGTGCGGTGAAGACTGACCGCACGGGAACGGGAACAAAATCCATTTTCGGACATCAGATGCGCTTCGACTTGTCTGAAGGCTTTCCCCTGCTTACCACGAAGAAACTCCACCTTAAAAGCATCATACACGAACTCCTGTGGTTTCTGAGCGGCTCCACAAATATCAAGTACCTTCAAGACAACGGTGTAAGGATATGGAACGAATGGGCTGACGAAAATGGCGAGCTCGGACCAGTGTACGGCCACCAGTGGCGCTCTTGGCCGACAGCAGACGGCGGGCATATCGACCAGATAAAGCAGATTGTCGACCAGATAAAGCATACGCCAGACTCACGCCGCATCATGTGTTGCGCATGGAATGTGGCTGATGTACCACAGATGGCGCTGCCGCCATGTCACTGTCTCTTCCAGTTCTATGTAGCCGACGGCAAACTGTCGCTTCAGCTTTACCAGCGGTCGGCAGACACATTCCTTGGCGTGCCGTTCAATATTGCGTCGTATGCGCTACTACTGATGATGATGGCGCAGGTGTGCGGGCTGCAGGCAGGAGAATTCATACATACTACAGGTGACACTCATCTGTATCTTGACCATCTGGAGCAGGCGGAGCTTCAGATGACACGTACACCGAGGGCACTGCCCAGAATGCAGATAAACCCAGACGTGAAAGATATATTCTCTTTCAAATACGAAGACTTCCAGTTGACTGACTACGACCCATGGCCGCACATCAAGGCCACCGTGTCTGTATAATTCTCAATCACGTTCCTATTAATAAACAATAAAACTATCAACATACATTATTATGTCAGAAAAAGATTTCTCAAATTACACAATCTTAGTTGTAGACGACGTTCCTTTGAATCTCGTACTCGTAGAAAAAATGCTCGGACGCTATAACTTCAATATTAAAAAAGCAGGCGGAGGACAACAGGCTCTGAACATGATTGCCGAGGAAGCTCCGTCAGTAGTGCTTCTCGACCTTATGATGCCTAACATCGACGGCTATGAAGTGTTACGCCGTCTGCGCAGCGACGCATCAACAAAAAACCTGCCTGTCATAATTCTCTCTGCACTCAATTCTGATGCAGATATAATAAAAGGATTCAAGGCTGGCGCAAATGACTTCATAACAAAACCTATCATCATGGACAGACTGATAGGTAGCATCCTGAAACAGCTGCAGATAGAAGAGTAATGTGATACACACATAGTGGCCAATCATATAGAAAAAAGTGAAAGACCAGACAAAACAGCGAGCGCCACGGAATAGGACCTTGACTGTCTCTGAAGAAGAGCGCGTCATGCTGTCAAAGGAAATACGCTCCTGCATTGACATCAGAAACGGATACTCAGACGATATTATCATACACGGCGACACACTGCAGTGCATAGACTATATCCCCGACAGCCATTTCCACCTGATTATAATCGACCCGCCATACAATCTGCATAAAGATTTTCACGGAAACACATTCCCCGCTATGAGCAACGCTGACTATGAGGCGTATCTCCGCTCATGGCTGCAGAAGGTATGCAGAAAACTGACTCCTGACGGAACGTTATATATGTGCGGCGACTGGCGATGCTCCTCATCCATGCAGAAAGTCATAGCGGAGGAGCTCACCATCATAAACAGGATAACATGGCAGAGGGAGAAAGGACGGGGCGCCAGCCGCAACTGGAAGAACTGCATGGAGGATATATGGTTCGCTGTAAAAGACCCGCACAACTATTTCTTCTCCGTGGACAGCGTAAAACTCAAGCGACGTGTGCGAGCACCATACAAATCTGACGGCATGCCGAAAGACTGGACCGCCACCAGCAGCGGAAACTACAGGCTCACCCATCCGTCCAACTTCTGGGACGACATCAGCGTGCCGTTCTGGTCCATGCCTGAGAATACCGACCACCCCACACAGAAGCCAGAAAAGCTGTACGCCAAGCTAATACTGGCATCGTCAAGGCCAGGTGACCGTATCTTCGATCCTTTCCTCGGAAGCGGGACAGCCGCCGTAGTAGCCAAGAAACTCGGCCGTCACTACTGCGGTATTGAAGCAAACACAGAATACTGCCTTTGGGCAGCTAAACGAATCATGATGGCAGAAACAGACACCTCAATACAGGGGTATGAGGACGGTGTGTTCTGGGAAAGAAACTCCACACCTGACACGCAACGTAAAAATAAAATTCTAAAGTAAGGGGAATGCGGAGAGTACAAAATGCTCTCAGCATACAAAATAGCTCACCGATATCTTTCCAAAAGAAATATCAGTGAGCTATCTTATTTTTGGCGTATAGCTCATTTTATCTCTTATATTTACACGACATTCAGAACCACAATCTGACACTCCCCCATTTTGACATTAAGGCATGACCTTCAGAATAAAAATGCAACCATTTGAAATATGCTACATTTGTAATCTATTTATTATACACCATAAATCATAAGATATACGCATAATTATAATATTTGCATCTCTGCCACGATCAAGCCTTCTTCTCCTTAGTGATAGCGTTACTGTTATTTATGAAAGGTTCTGATTCATCATTTCTTCCGTTTTGTATCATAGACACGAGGGTGACATAAAAAAGAAGGCGAGGAATCCTCGCCTTTTTGCTTATACTTGTTAAATAGACAGTTTTTCGAGCACCTGTATGAGTTTTTTGTCAAACGGTTTGTCTGACCTTATGGCTTCTGACAGGGGGACATAGACCACCTCGTTGTTACGCACACCTATCATGACATTGCGCTGTCCCTGCATGATGGCCTCTATAGCCCCTACTCCTGTACGTGAAGCGAGGATACGGTCGCGCGCTGTCGGTCTGCCGCCACGCTGTAGATGTCCGAGAATAGAGACGCGCACATCGTAGTCGGGAAACTCGTTCTTGACACGGTCAGCGTAAAACAGCGCTCCGCATTTCGGAGATTCAGAGACGATGACGATACATGACTTCTTCGACTTGCGTATGCCACGCTTCATAAACTCCGCAAGCTGGTCGACATCTGTTGACTCTTCAGGTATAATAGCAGCCTCTGCACCACAGGCTATGGCAGAGTTCTGCGCAAGGAATCCGGCATCACGACCCATCACCTCGACAAAGAATATTCGTTCGTGTGACTGGGCTGTGTCGCGTATTCGGTCAACGCACTCCATTATGGTGTTCATGGTGGTGTCATAGCCAATGGTGTTGTCTGTGCCGTAGAGGTCGTTGTCAATTGTTCCTGGCAGACCTATGCAGCAAATGTCATAGAGTTTAGCAAACTCCATGGCGCCAGTCAGAGAGCCGTTACCTCCAATCACGATGAGGGCATCGATTCCTTCCTTCACAAGATTCTCATAGGCGCGGCGCTTGCCATCGTCTGTGAGGAAATCCTTTGAACGTGCGGTCTTTAGTATTGTACCGCCAGCCCCGATGATACCCGACACGTTTTCTGTAGTGAAGGATTTAATCTCTCCATTCATAAGGCCTTCATATCCACGATAGATGCCTTTCATGTTGAAACCTTGTGATATGCCGGCACGTGTGACGGCACGTATTGCGGCGTTCATGCCTGGTGCGTCGCCGCCAGATGTGAGTATGCCAATTGTCTTTATCTTTGTCATGTCGTTTAAGAAGTTAAAGGTTAAAAAGTTAAGAATTTATGAAGTCAAGCCATTTGCAACTTGTCTACTCGTCAACTTGTCTACTTGTCAACTCGTTATTAGAATACTACCGCTTCGGCTATCAACACCAGCAGTCCGAGTAATGCCCCGAGGAATATCTTCGGTGAGGCGTACTTGACATACCAGCCGATGGTTGTGCTGCGCATCTTGAACATGGCGAGACCACTTAGCGAGCCTATGCCAAGGATTGTGCTGCCTACAGCTGTAGCATATGCTATAGAAATCCAATACTCTCCATTCTGCATAAGGTATTCCGTTCCCTGTATGTCATAAAGCGAGAAGAATGTCGCTGCGCTTGCGAAGGGGTCGAGGACAAGGCTCACCATGCCTGCGATGAACGGTGCAATGGCTATGGTCCAAACATCTCCGAGGAGCAGCATGGCCTGTCTGCCAACGAAATGGCCTGCACCAGTTTCAATCAGAATACCCATGATAAGCATTATACCCATAACGTAGAGCATGGTCTGTATAAGGCTGTCCTGCAGCAGATGTGTAGGGCGCTGATGTGTGATTTGCCCTGAATCGATAAGCTTTCTGTTGAATATCTCGTTTACAATCCAAAGCAGGGAGAGCACGCACAATGCACCTACAAAAGGAGACAAGCGTGTGATATTATGGAATATAGGAATGAACCACAGGCCTGCGATGCTGAAAAAGAACATAAGTATTCGCTGCCACAACTGCAGATTAGTATCATCGCCGCGGTATGGGAGTGTATACGACTCAAGGTCGAGGCGTTCCGGAAGCATTCTTGACATAAGTGCTGTAGGCACCGCCCATGCAACAAGGCAAGGGAGAATCATCCACGCTGAATAATGGCTCGGTGTGACAGCTCCCATATTCCACAGCAAGAGTCCGTTAGGGTCGCCTATGACTGTCAATGCCCCTCCAATGTTGGCGCTAAGCACAATGACCGCTCCGAATACGGCTCTGTGACGTCTGTTTGATATTGTCTTATGCATCAGGACAAGTATCATAATTGTAGATGTGAGGTTGTCAAGATTTGCGCTGACAAGCAGTGTCAATGTAGCGACAGACCACAGGAGGCGCTTGCTGTGACGCGTCTTTATCCATTGCGGAAGGAAGTCGAAGCAGCCGTTGTTCTCTAATATCTCAACAATCTTCATCGTCGCTATCAGAAACAAGATAATCTCCGCACCTCTGCCGACATACTTGATGAATATATTAGACGCGATATATTCCTTTACAGCTACACTGTCAGCCTCTGTGCCAGAGAGGAAAGAAATATATTCTGCAGAATGGTGGGCCATAACGAAGTCTGTTCCGAAACAGAGATACAGCACCCAGCCGACTGCTCCAGCAAACATGGAGACGGCAGACTTGTTGACTGATGTGAATGGTGAGGCGGCTATTATAATCAAAGCCATCACCATCAATATTCCGATAATAATTGTCATATATTAATGTGCTATGTAGTTGAAGGGGTTTCTATGACTATGAGTTTTAACTGAAAACATGTGGCACAGATGATTTGACACAAGCAGCCGTTATGAAAAGGCTCATCACGATCTGTCTGTTCGCTGACCAATCCGCATTATACAGAATGTACCTGCAACTCGTCAGTAAGGTAGGTTTCACTAAAGACCTCTCTTGCCTCGTCTAACAGTATCTTTTCGTTTGTATAGCGTGAGCTGTAGTGGCCTATTAGAAGTTTTCTTACATTTGCCGCCTTTGCCACCAATGCCGCCTGGCGCGCTGTGGAATGCATATATTTCTCCGCATTGCTAATCATATCTTCTGCGTATGTGGCCTCATGATAAAGTAGGTCTATGCCAGATATTATTTCGTGAAGATGTGGCAGATAGGCTGTATCTGAGCAATATGCATAGGAGCGTGGCGCGGCAGCAGGTGTTACAAGACGCTCATTAGGCACGTGCTCTCCGTCTGGCGTTATCCAGTCTGCCCCGCATTTTATATTGTTTATCTGTGACACCGGTATGTTGTAGAAGTCAATCATATCACGCCGGATATGTGGCAGTGACGGTTTTTCTCTGAACAAGAAACCCGCACACGGCAAACGATGCTTCAACGGAATTGTCTCTATTGTAATACTGCGGTCTTCATATATCACCTGATGCTCCAACGTGTTAATCTCATGAAAAACAACATCATATCCCAAATCATTGCAGAATAGGCTTATCTGCGAACTGAGCATTTGTTCCAAAGCCTTAGGGGCATATATATGTAGCGGAGCAGTGCGTCCGAGCAGGCCGAATGTTGAAATCATACCTATCAGCCCAAAGCAATGGTCGCCATGGATATGTGATATGAGAACTGCCTGTATCCTTGTGAAGGAGATACGGGTCTTTCGTATTTGCAGCTGTGTGCCCTCAGCACAGTCTATCATAAACAGCTTGCCATTTATCTCGACAATCTGCGATGTGGGGAAATGATGCAACGTCGGGGTTGCAGAACCACAGCCAAGAATATGTATCTTAAAAGGTTGCATTGTATTAGGATATGTGACTTTACCGTATCTCTGTTATTTTCTTATATAAACAAATATACCCTTATCGTTCTCTATCTCCAGCGTGTCAGCACCTAATGTTATGATATCAAAGGTATCCCTGTTGAGAATTAGCTGTCCGTTATGTATCTTCCACAATGTGTACGGATTGGTCTCGCTCTTTACGGCAGAAATAACATCACCGCCATGCAATATCTCGAAATTTCGGTCAATGCTGGTCCATCTGCCCTGCAAAGTATTTAGGTTTATGACTTTTGTCGCAACGGAGTCGCCATCTATCTTTGCTGATGTAACTGCCATTCTGTCGCCTGCAAACATTCCGCCCTTTACAATATTTTCGTCATTGTCGTCCGTATTAACCAAAAATGCCATTTCTCTGCCATCATCAGTCACCAATGAAAGCATATGCATTGTCGTGGCAGCGCTGCACACGCCATATATCGTAGTGTCAGGCAAGGACATTTCTACTGTGTCAGAAATACCTGTAACAACATTTGCCTTTTTCCCGTCGCATGAGAAAAACAGGAAAAAGGTAAGCACAGACATCGTAGTTAGGTAAATGTTTTTTCTCATATTAGTTATTTGTTTTCTTGTTTCTTTGCTTCATTCCATAAAACATCCATCTCGCCAAGCGTAATATCTGACAGTTGTTTGCCCTGGCTCTTAACTGCCTGCTCGATATAATTGAAGCGATTGGTAAACTTCTGATTTGTACGTTCAAGCGCAGTATCTGGATTGAGATGATAGAGACGTGCGGCATTAACTACAGAGAACAGGAAATCGCCAAGTTCATCCATAGCTTTTTCCTGGTCGCCCTTATCCAGTTCTGATTTCAATTCGCCGATCTCCTCATACACCTTTGCCCAGACATCACCTGGATTATCCCAGTCAAATCCGACATTGCTCGCCTTGTCCTGTATTCTATACGCCTTGATTAACGACGGAAGAGCGGAAGGGACACCTGACAGAACGGTCTTATTGCCATCCTTCTCCTTCTGCTTGACCCTCTCCCATAATTTGCTTACGTCGTCACTTGAACTGACACTAACATCGCCATAAATATGCGGATGGCGGAATATGAGCTTGTCTGCCTCAGAATTACAAATATCCGCAATATCAAATTCGCCCTGTTCTGACCCTATTATACTGTAGAAAACGACATGCTCCAGCACATCGCCTAACTCCTTGCATATATCCTTATTGTCTTCACGCACAATAGCATCGCACAATTCATACGCCTCCTCTATTGTATGAGGACGCAGCGATGCATTTGTCTGTTTCCTGTCCCACGGACATTTCTCCCGTAAATCACCAAGAACGTCAAGCAAGCGTCCAAAAGCAGCTAATTTTTCTTCTCTTGTATGCATTTTAACTTATTTATAGTGCAAAAGTACAAATTAATTTGAATATTCTTGTCGCATTATAAATAAAAATATGTAATTTTGCACAGAAAATTATAAAATACATCATATACAAATGGAATTAGCGAAGAATTATTCACCAAAAGAGGTAGAATCGAAATGGTATGAGTACTGGAATACTCACAAACTATTTTCAAGCAAACCTGACGGAAGAGAACCGTATACAATAGTTATCCCACCACCAAACGTAACTGGTGTACTGCACATGGGACACATGCTGAACAATACAATTCAGGATATTCTTATACGTAAAGCGCGCCTTGACGGCAAGAACGCATGCTGGGTGCCTGGTACAGACCACGCATCAATCGCCACTGAGGCAAAGGTGGTGAACAAACTGGCACAGCAAGGCATTAAAAAGTCTGACCTTACCAGAGAGGAATTTCTAAAGCATGCATGGGACTGGACAGAAGAGCATGGAGGTATAATCTTGAAGCAGCTTAGAAAACTTGGCGCATCATGTGACTGGGACCGTACTGCATTCACCATGGACGAAAAGCGCTCTGAGTCTGTATTGAAGGTTTTTGTAGACCTATACGAGAAAGGATACATATATCGAGGTCTGCGAATGGTTAACTGGGACTCGAAAGCGCAGACAGTGCTCTCTACCGAGGAGGTTATATACCGTGAAGAGAAATCAAAGCTTTACCATCTGAAGTATTACGTTGCTGACGCAGACGTAAACCCTGTTGTACTGACAGGCGCAGAAGACGAAGTGTGTCACAAAGACGAGAATGGCTATTATGCCATAGTAGCAACAACACGTCCTGAAACAATTATGGGCGATACGGCTATGTGTATTAATCCTAAGGATCCGAAAAACCATTGGCTCAAGGGACACAAGGTTATCGTTCCGCTCGTCAACAGAGTGGTGCCCGTAATCGAAGACAGATACGTTGACATCGAATTCGGAACAGGATGCCTAAAGGTGACTCCTGCACACGACATCAACGACTACCAGCTCGGCAAGACACATAACCTCGAGACTATAGACATATTCAACCCTGACGGAACTCTCTCTGCAGAGGCTGGGCTTTACGTCGGCATGGACAGAATGGATGTTAGAAAGCAGATTGCCAAAGACCTTGAAGAAGCAGGTCTGCTTGACCACATCGAGGACTATGTGAACAAAGTAGGATACTCTGAACGTAATCAGGACACAGCAGTTGAGCCACGCCTCTGCAAGCAGTGGTTCCTGTCTATGCAGCACATGGCGGACATCGCAATTCCTCCTGTATTGAACGGGGAGCTGAAATTCTATCCGCAGAAATATGTAACTACATACAAGAACTGGCTGGAGAACATACAGGATTGGTGTATCTCACGCCAGCTATGGTGGGGACACCGCATACCTGCATATTTCCTGCCAGAGACAACAGAGGGCAAAGAACGTTTCGTTGTAGCCCTGACCAAGGAAGAGGCTGTTGCCAAAGCACAGGCCATTGACAGCAGTATCACGGCAGATCAAGTGGTGCAGGACGAAGACGCTCTTGACACATGGTTCTCTTCATGGCTGTGGCCTATATCTCTGTTCGACGGTATAACAAATCCTGGAAACGAAGAAATAAAATACTACTACCCTACTTCTGACCTCGTAACTGGTCCGGACATCATATTCTTCTGGGTGGCACGAATGATTATGGCGGGCTGCGAATATCAGAAGCAAATTCCATTCCGCAATGTTTATTTCACTGGTATCGTGCGCGACAAGCTCGGCAGAAAGATGTCAAAGTCTCTCGGCAACTCTCCAGACCCGCTGCAACTGATTGACAAATACGGTGCTGACGGAGTTCGTATGGGCATGATGCTTGCAGCCCCTGCAGGAAACGACATCCTTTATGATGATGCACTCTGCGCACAGGGCATGAACTTCTGTAACAAGATGTGGAACGCTTTCCGCCTTGTCAAGGGATGGGAAGTAGCAGAAATGCCGCAGCCTGAGGCTAACGCAAAGAGTGTTGCCTGGATGCTTGCAAAAATCAAAGAAGTATATGCAGAGATAAACGACCACTTCTCAAAATACAGACTGAACGACGCCCTTATGGCTGCATTCAAACTGTTCACCGATGAATTCTCTGGATGGTATCTTGAAATGATAAAGCCTGCATATCAGGCTCCTATTGATGCTACAACATACAATGACACTCTGAATATCTTTGACCAGCTGCTCCATATAATTCATCCGTTCATGCCGTTCATCACAGAGGAACTATGGCAGCACATCGCAGAACGTCAAGACGGAGAATCGCTCATGGTCAGCGAGTTTAAGCTCGATGCACCTTCTTCTGAGGAGCATGAACTGATAAAGTTGTATGAAGAAGCGAAACAGGTTATTTCTGGTACACGTGGTGTAAGACAGACAAAGAACATTTCGCCTCGTGAGCCTCTGACACTTGAGGTGGTTGAGTCTAATGATAACAACCTTGATGTAACAAAACAGCCAGAGATGAAAGCTCTTATCTGCAAAATGGCTGTTATCTCTGAGATACACTATGTTGCACAGAAGAGTGACGGAACATCTTCATTCCTCATCGGTACGCAGGAATATGCCATTCCTCTCGGTGACCTCATTGACACTGAAGCGGAACTCAGCAAGGCTCAGGCAGAACTCAAGCATCTTGAAGGATTCCTTATCGGAATACAGAAGAAACTCGGCAACGAGCGTTTCGTAAGCAACGCACCAGAGCAGGTCGTAGCACTTGAACGCAAAAAAGAATCTGACACATTAGAGAAGATTGCTGCGCTTAAAGAGACTATAGCCAGCCTGACTAAATAAAGTCTTCACTGACAGCGCGTCTCTGGCGCAGCCATCTGCACTGGAGACGCTGCGCTGCCAAACAACTCTGAATCCGAGAATACAACATGAAGAAACATCTCATATCATGCCTCAGTCTGCTGTTTGCCATTGCAGCAGCAGTTCTGGTAGTATCCTGCAAGGAGCATAATAAAGACGACGAACCCGCCAAAGCGGCCGAAACGGTTATAATGTTCTTTCCGTACAGCGGACTTGAATCATCTATTAAGCAGAACATAGAAAGTTTCAAGAAAGCCATTATTGCCCGTGGCGGATTAGGCAAGAGCCGTGCTGTCGTTTTCCAAACTATAGCAAATGGCAGGGCGCAATTGTATGAGATAAAATACGAGAATGGCGTATGTACCGACCATACGATTGAGTCAAACATTAACATATCTTTCGATAGCAATGACCAGCAGCAGGTGACTGCAGATATTCAGCGTATGCTCTCCGTCATCAGACAGCAGGCGGAAGCCGAGAAATACTCGCTAATCATCGGTTGCCATGGCACAGCATGGTTGCCCGCAGGAACATACAGCCTCAGTGAACTAAACTCACGAGCGTTCGGCACAGGCACCACGAATTTCCAGATAGACAACTCATCGCTTGTCACTGCCTTACTCAACGAGGGCATGCATCTCAACTACATACTCTTCGATGCCTGTTTCATGTCGAACATAGAAACTGTGTATGAATACCGTGAAGTATGCGACTATTTCATATCATCACCTACGGAGATTCTTGCCTACGGCATGCCGTATGAAATAATGGGCGATGCATTGCTCAGCCACAATTATCATGAGGCTGTAAAGCAGTATTATGAATTCTATTCTAATAAGTCAACGCCCTATGGTACAATATCTGTGACAGTCTGCAGATATATCGAAGAAATGGCGAAGGTGATAAAGGAAATCCGTCAATCTTCCAATACGACAATCAACATAGAAGAAATACAACGGATGGAAGGCATTTCATCTACTGTTTTCTTCGACTTCGCAGACTATATTAATATGGTATGCACTGACAACACCCTGCGCAGCGAATTCAATAACACGATGCGTTTGCTCGTACCATATAAATACCATACACCGTCCTTCTACAGTGTATTCGGGAAAAAGGCAATAGAAATAGACTCTTTCTGCGGACTGAACACTTCTGAGCCGACACAGCACAGCAGTCTGACAGAGACCGTAAAGCAAACTGCATGGTATAACGCCACACATTAAATACTATACGCCATTAATCCATGACCGAGAAATATCTCACATTCGACGAACTGCATATCAGCATGTCTGATATATACATGCAAATGGGGTACGGCACGACTGCGCCCGACGAAGATATCGCAAGAATGGTAGAAGATATGGTCAGCAATATCAGAACATGGCTGAAGGCCCGCTTCGTGTTCTTCGTTACATACGGAACAATTGACCATGAGCATTCCGCTGTAGAAGTCAGCACATCGGGATCAAAGACAGTCTTCTCCTGCTCGCCCATAATAACACGGCAGTTAAAAGGTGCAGAGGCCTGCGCCCTCTTTATTGCGACAGCAGGAAAAGAATACCAGCAATTCATAGATGACTGCGCTGATGATATTCTTCAGACATTCATTGCCGATGCCATTGGGTCAGTGATAGCAGAAGCATGCGGCGACAGAATGGAGGAAACGCTGCAGGAGCAGATTAATAAGCTAAACTGGAATCGTACAAACCGTTTCTCCCCCGGTTACTGCGGATGGCACGTAAAGGAGCAGCAGAAACTATTCCCGCTTTTCAATAATAAAACGGCAGGAGTGACACTGACTGACAGTTCGTTAATGATGCCTATTAAATCTATATCCGGCATTATCGGCCTCGGCCCTGATGTAAGATATCTTCAATACACTTGCGGAATATGCACACAGGAGAACTGCTACAAGCGCAGGAAGCCTGCACGAAAGGCAACGAGCGGAAAGCAGAGTGAATGATGCCAGCACTTACATAACACCAGAATAGACCATGTCCGGAATATACTTCCATTTCCCGTTCTGCAAGTCGCGCTGCATATACTGCGCCTTCTACTCCACCACACATCTCCACATGCAGGAGAAGTATGCAGAAGCAATGATAGAGGAATTCACGCAGCGGTTCACCGAACCATACACTGCGCCTTATACCATATATTTCGGCGGAGGCACACCATCGTCAATGCCCATAGGAATACTTGATACAATTATTCGTGGCATACTCGACCGCATCGCGCCAGAAGACATAACGGAATGGACCATCGAATGCAATCCCGATGACATCACAGAAGATTTTGCAGCATGGATAGCGTCATCGCCCATCAACCGTGTGAGCATGGGCATACAGACGTTCAACGACACACGCCTTCGCTGGGCACGACGCAGGCACACAGCCGAGCAAGCCGTCACAGCAGTGAAGCGTCTTAGAGAGCATGGCATCAGCAATATCAGCATCGACCTCATGTTCGGATTCCCTGGTCAGACGCTGGAGCAATGGCATGACGACCTGCTGCAAGCAATAAACCTGAGACCCGAGCATATATCGGCATATTCGCTGACTGTGGAAGAAGGCACACCGCTACAGTCTCTCTGTGAGAAAGGAACGGAGTGTGCGACAGAAGAACTAAGTCTGCAGATGTACGAGACACTAACCGCCTCTCTCACCAGTGCTGGGTATGAGCATTACGAAATAAGCAATTTCGCCCTACCCGACTACAGGAGCAGGCACAACTCCTCCTACTGGCAGCAGACGCCATACCTTGGCATAGGTGCGGCAGCACATTCTTACAGCGGCGCATCACGCTCATGGAATGTCAGCGACATCGAGACATATATACGTACTACGCATAACGGCGGCACACAGTGCGAATCTGAGACAATAGGCGATCAGGAACGCTATAACGACATCATAGCAACAATGCTACGAACTGCTGACGGTATTCCTCTGGACATACTCACAACGGAACAGCGCAGCTATCTCATGTCGCAGGCGCAAAGACATATAGACAACGGGAATTTAGAAATAGACGACCACCGCATAAGGCTTACAAGACAAGCATTGTTTGTCAGTGACAGCGTAATGACCGATCTTATCATGATAGAATAAAAGGAGAGATGCTCGAGTGGCTTAAGAGGTGCGCCTGGAAAGCGCATATACGCCAAAAGCGTATCGGGGGTTCGAATCCCCCTCTCTCCGCAAAAGACAATTGTAAAACGAAAAAGACTGGAATTCCAACAATTCCAGTCTTTTTCGTTTTTATCCCAATAGGTGAAGAAAATGAATCAAATTATTTTGTTCTGCTGTTTGCGAAGATATGTAAAGCATCCCCTGCTATCATGCGCGTTCTTCCGCCCATGCATCTATCAACTGTCGTGCAATTGACATTTTACCAGGAATGGGTGGCAGAGAATCTCTCTCAAACCATCCGGCAGTCTTCAGTTCCTCTTCCTGAACATGTATCTCACCAGAAACATAATCTGCATAGAAGCCAACCATCAGTCCGCAGGGGTATGGCCAAGGCTGTGATGCGTAGTATCGGATATTCGCAATCCTTATGCCAGTCTCTTCGTATACCTCCCGGGCAACAGCCTGTTCGAGATTCTCCCCCGTTTCAACAAATCCTGCAACAAGTCCGTAATAGTCACGGCGGAAGTTGCGTGCCTTGACTAATAGCGCCTTGTTCCCATGTCTGACAAGCACAATGACCGCAATAGCAAGAGACGGCCATATCTCCTTACCGCATGAGGGGCATAATTTAGAAATGTCGGTGTGTGGAATCATCTTTGTACCGCAGCACCCGCAATACTGTGTCTGAGAATCCCAGAAAAGAATCTCCCTACACTTGCCAGCAGCAAGATAGTTATCATAAGGAAGAATGCTGTATGAATCGCGCAAGTCAACAATTTCGTATGCCTCGCTTTCTGCTACAGGGCTACTGATAGCGGCAGTACGTGCTGCCGGTGTGCCATCAGGAAAATTCACCGTGTGTATATAGGTGTCTCTCTCAAGACTTATCGGAGGATTCACACCGCAGGGCACAGAATATGTCCCGTCGGCATGCTTGCAGAGAAGCAGTTTCTGCTCATGGAATATATACCAATTATTCATGTTTCTAATGTTTTATTCGATTCTGCTCACGCTGACGAAGCTTCGCTTTCACCTTTCCGTTTTCCGTTTTCCGCTTTCGCAAAAGCGGGAAAAACGAATCAGGAGACGTATGAGAATGCCCCCTGATTACGTATATATCAGAATTTTCGGAATACAAGCTTATAGTGTCCTGCGGAAAGGACCATTCTCGATGATGTCAGTGTCTCAATAGTAAATACCTGCATGAGAGGGCCAGCCATACTATCGTCAGTTGCCGCTACAGGTTCTATCCCCCATCGTGCCAGCAGATGAGCATCCTCTGGCATTATCCATTCGTTGTTATCCTCCGCCGTAGCATTGTCCGAATAGAAGCATAGGTCATATATGGTCAGAGTTGTGCCAGTCTTTCTGAAATGAGAATATTTCCTATCGCCGTCTATGCAACTCAACTGCACGAGGTTAGAACGTATAGACCAATACAGCTTGCTGTCCTTCACATGGCTGACAGAATCATCGCGCACAATCTCCATTAACTGCCACATGCCATCAAGTTTGCCGTTGTCCGGCCATTTGTTCTCGCAGCTGCATAGCATACAAAGGCCTAAGAAACCTGCGAGAATTGTGATTGTCTGCCTTATCATGTGTTCAGACCGCAATATATGTGAAATAGACATATGCGAGCAGTGCAAGCACACATGCCAGCACAGCCAGCCGCACTATGCAGCTAACACATTTCTTTATTATCCAGATGCCTGCAATAACAGCGACAAGACATAGCGCGTAGAATATTATATTGTCCATAATGTTTTTTTATTTTAATATTTCATCGATTTGATATAATCGTTTGAAGAATAAACACTTGAAGCTATTTTGAAAAGAGCGTGGTAACGATTTGGAAATCGTGCGAATTTCTGCGGTTTGCGGTAGCAATACTCTCAAATAACTTTTGTTGTACAAAGGTATAATAATTTTCGCAAATGCAGTTATTATGCCTTTGTTTTTTTATCATTGGCTTAAACTTTCAAACTATCTCTGTCAAGCAGGAACTCATAGATGTTCATAAACACAACTCCGTTTTCGTCTTGATAACGCTTTATTGGACCTTCGGTGATTACAAACTTCTGGAAGCTGTCCGATATATGCGTTAGCGAGCGTAGTTCCTGTTCCCGTTTTTCCTCATTAGGCAACCTCAAAGCTGATTGTATGTAACATCGTTTACTGCCTTCGTTGCATACAAAATCAACCTCCAATTGTTTACGCTGGTTCTTGCCCTCCTCATCTTTGGTGTTTACCACTACAACACCCACATCTACCATCAATCCACGAATGCGAAGCTCGTTGTATATGAGATTTTCCATCAAATGTGTTACTTCGTGCTGACGGAAATTTATACGGGCATTACGCAAACCTAAATCGGCAAAGTAATATTTGGCAGGAGTGTCAATGTACTTCTTGCCTTTAATGTCGTATCGTATTGACTTTTCCACCATAAAGACCTCTTGCAGTATTTCAAGGTAGAAACTTATGGTATTTGGAGATATAGAAACATTCTTGACCGACTTGAAGGTGTTTACCAGTTTGTTTGGATTGATAAGCCCTCCGATTGAAGATGCAAGAATATTGTTAAGTTCCTCCAACTCCTCTTCGTTCTTGATTTTGTACCTTTCCAATATATCGGTAATGTATGTTTTCTTAAAGAGTGTCTGAAGATACTTCATCTTCTCCTCATTACTCTGCATTGTTGCAATCATCGGGAGTCCGCCAAAAGTCATATACTCTTCCATAGCTTCCTCACGTGAACCCTCAAAGACAGAAAAAAACTCACTGAACGATAAAGGTGCAACTTTTATCTTATCTCCACGGCCACGAAACTCTGTAATAACATCGCTTGATAGAAATTTGGAGTTACCGCCTGTCACATATACATCTACATTGGGAATTTTAAGATAACTATTCAGTACATCCTCAAACTCATCCACCCATTGCACCTCATCAAGCATCACATAATGCATACCATCTTTTGCTATGCGGGCATCTATGTATTCAAGCAAAGCATCGGGGTTACGGAGGTTCTTGTTACGACGGTCTTCCAAATCAACCTTGATTATGTGCTCATCATCTACTCCCTGAGCTTTCAGATAGTCGCCAAACAAATTGAAAAGCAAATACGACTTACC
>JAZUMR010000032.1:0-20776 GCA_045603685.1 Prevotella sp. | reverse complement strand
CCTCTTTCCTCTTTCCTCTTTGCTCTTTGCTCTTTCATCTGCACACCATCTGCACAAGAACAAATACACTAAACCACAGATAGTTACGATTACAGTGCAGATGTGCACTTATTTTAAAAAACAAAAATATGTATGCTGAATAGTGATGTTTTCGTCTTGAAACACAGCTTTAATCGTTTGCATAAGATAGGCGGCGCCCTCATTTCACCTCTCTCATTTGCCAGCATGATCTGTTCGCGCACCAAGCGGTAAGAGCTATGCCCTTACATCGCTTGACGTACGCTGCTCATGCTGACGAAGCTTCGCTTTCTCATTTCACCTCTCTCATTTGCCAGCATGATCTGTTCGCGCACCAAACGGTACGAACTGCGTCCGTACTCCGTTTGACGTTCGCTGCTCATGCTGACGAAGCTTCGCTTTAACCCTTAACCTTTAATCCCCCCCCTCAGAATGAACGTAGCCATATTATGCAAAAAAAAATGGCGGGATGTCCCGCCATTTTCTTATCTTATGCTTCCATGAGTTTGTTGAACTCTTCGATTGTTACGTTCTTCTCGTCGAGCTTGACAGCAGCCTTGATAGCCGCACCGAGCTTCACGTCTACAGCGCGCTCAACAAGGTTGTCGATATTCTCGCGCTTCTTGAGGATATCCTCAACATAGTTGTCGAGATATTCATCAGGTACGTTTGTCATGCCATACTGTGCGAACTGCATCTTAGCCATTTCCTTAGCTGCAACCTTCACGTCGTCTTCCTCAACCTTCACGTCGTAAGCTGCGGCGAGTTTGTTCTTGAGGAGAGTCCATGTCAGCTCCTTGATGCTTGCCTCGTAGTGCTGGTTAACATATTCCTCGCCCTTGTCCTTGTTGTTGGCGAGCATGATCTGCTTCATGATGTCGTCAGCATACTGAACCTCTCCAGCCTTCTCCTCAGCGAGCTTGCGCACGTCAGCGAGGAAGCGGAAGTCAGAGTTCTGTGCCAGCTGCACCTTGAGGTCTTCAGCGATGCGTGCGCGGAATGCAGCCTCGTCCTTGATTTCAGCGCCAGGGTAAGCCTGCTCGAAGAGCTCCTCGTTAACAGCGTGTGGCTCGTAGCGGCTGATTTCTGTCACCTGATAGCTGAAGTCGCCAGTGTACATGAACACCTGCTCCTTGTCTATCTTGAGGAAAGAAGCCAGCTCAGCGTCGCTTGCGTAAGCGTTGCGTGGGTTGAATGTGATGATGTCGCCGAGTTTGATGTCGTTGAATTTCTTCTGCTCATCCTCGTTCTTGATATACTTAGGCATAACGATAGCCTCAGAGAGAGCTATGCCGCCCTCGAGAGTGTTGCCCTCAGCGTCAAGCTGACGAAGGTCGCCCTTGAGCATATCATTGTCCTGGTATTCCTCTACCTTTACGTATGAGCCGCTGCGTCCGGCATACATCTGCACCTGATTGTCGATGAGCTTGTCATCAACTGCTATATTATAATAAGGTACTGTGTCGTCTGCTCCGATAGTCACGTTGAGCTCAGGCTCAAGTGCTATGTTGAAAGCGAATGTGTAAGGAGCGGCCTTCTCGAGGTCGATAGGCTCCTGGTCAGCTGCTGGCATTGGCTCGCCGAGCATAGCGATTTTCTCCTCACGGATATAGCCGAACATCTTCTCGCCCACAAGCTTGTTGAGAGTATCAACGAGAACAGATGGGCCTATCTGTCGCTTAATCATTGCCATTGGCGCCATTCCTGGACGGAATCCTGGCACATTTGCCTTTTTACGATAGTCTTTCAGTGCCTTTTCGTAATCCTTCTGATAGTCAGCCTCTTCTACAACGATAGTCAGTTTTCCGCTGACCTTGGCTGAATTGTCAAATGAAATATTCATTGCTTCTTGTTTGTTTTGTGTATTATTTTGTTTATATTATATCATAGTGACATTGCGCATGTCTAAGGACACACGCACACAATTAGAGTGCAAAGTTACTAAAAAACAGCCGAATAATTGCTCTACTTCTCCAATCTTAAACCTTATTTAACTATATTATTTATAATTCCGCATCAATAACTCACAAATAATTTGTAATTTTGCACTGGAAAAGGGGAAACGCTTATGGCGTTTAGTTGACAAGTAGACGAGTAGACAAGTAGACAAGTTGATTGATTAGTTGACAAGTAGACGAGTTAACGAGTAGACAAGTTGGTTGATTAGTTGACAAGTAGACGAGTTAACGAGTAGACAGGTTGATTGATAGCCTTCCGCTTTCCGTTTTCCGCTTTCCCCCTTGTTTTGGAAAATAAACACATAGAAGTAGAAAATGATAATACATAAGGCACTTACAGAACTTGGAAGATATTTCATCCTGATGGGGCGCACCTTCTCCCGTCCGGAGCGGTTAAGGATGTACTGGAAGCAGTATGTCAAGGAGATGTCATCGCTGGGAGTCGACTCCATACCCATCGTGCTGCTCATCTCGTTCTTCATCGGAGCCGTCATCTGTATTCAGATGAAGCTCAATATCCAGTCGCCATGGATGCCGCGATGGGTGTCGGGCTATACCACGCGAGAGATTATGCTGCTTGAGTTCTCCAGCTCTATCATGTGTCTGATTCTTGCCGGCAAGGTAGGCTCTAACATAGCGTCGGAACTCGGCACCATGCGTGTGACGCAGCAGATTGATGCGCTCGATATTATGGGCATAAATTCCGCCTCATACCTTATCCTGCCGAAGATACTCGGACTCCTGACACTGATGCCAGTGCTCGTGGTCTTTGCTAACGCCATGGGATTCATGGGAGCATACGCTACGGCATTCATAGGTCATATCCTGCCGCCTGCCGACCTCACGCTCGGCTTGCAGCATTCGTTCAACGAATGGTTCGTATGGATGTCGATTATCAAGAGCGAGTTCTTCGCCTTTATCATAGCCAGCGTGTCGTCCTATTATGGCTATAGCGTTAACGGCGGTTCGGTAGAGGTGGGCAAGGCGTCAACGTCCGCAGTGGTATCGTCGTCAGTGCTTATCCTTTTTACCGACGTGTTCCTGACAAGGCTGCTGAGTTAGTTGCCGCCCCTTGAAGTAGAAAAAGGAAGTGTCATCTATATCCTTCTATCTCCTTCGGATGTCAAGAAGAAGTTAAGAAGAAGTTAAGAAGAAGTTAAGAAGAAGTTAAGCTATTACCGTCGAGTTGACAAGTAGACGAGTAGACAAGAAACTAATGGCTTCTTAACTTCTGTCCGAACCGACGAACGCAGCAAGAGCAGAACCAAGCTTGCTTGAGTTATGCCTTGCAAGGAGGAGGAAGACAAAGTCAACGGACGAGCGAAGCGATAACTTCTCTAACTTCTTTATCTACTACAAGTTTCGCACTTGCGAAAGTTAAGTCATTTATCTCCCTCTACCTCCTTCTATTTCCTCCCTCTATCTGCAAGGCAAGCGAAGCTTGCGAAAGAAAATAAAGCAAACAGAAAAAAAGATGATTGAAGTAAAAGAACTGCATAAATCCTTTGACGGACGTGAGGTGCTGAAAGGCATCAACGCCACATTCCACGACGGAAAGACAAACCTTATCATCGGACAGTCTGGCTCTGGCAAGACCGTGCTGATGAAAAACCTCGTCGGACTGCTTGACCCGACAAGTGGCGAGGTGCTCTATGACGGCCGCAACTTCGTGACCATGACAAAAGAGGAGCGCATAGCCATGCGCCGTGAGATGGGCATGATATTCCAGTCGGCAGCACTCTTCGATTCGCTCTCTGTACTCGAGAACGTGATGTTTCCCCTCGATATGTTCTCTGATATGAGATACCGTGAGAGGGTGAAGCGGGCGCAGGCATGCCTCGACCGTGTCAATCTCATAGAGGCGCAGCAGAAATACCCTGGCGAGCTCTCTGGTGGCATGCAGAAGCGTGTAGCCATTGCAAGGGCTATCGTTATGAATCCGAAGTATCTCTTCTGCGATGAGCCAAACTCCGGACTTGACCCTAAGACATCGCTTGTCATTGACGAACTGCTTCATAGCATCACCGTGGAATACGATATCACAACCATCATCAACACCCACGACATGAACTCTGTGATGGGCATAGGCGAGAACATCCTCTTTATCCACGAAGGACAGAAAGAGTGGGAGGGTGACAAGACAATGGTCATGGGCGCAACAAACGAGAAGTTGAACGACCTCGTCTTCGCCTCCGACCTCTTCAAGAAACTGAAAGAAGGGTTTAATGGCTAAGGTTTTGAGTGTTTTATTCTTTGATAAATAAAACCAGTAAAACCGACACCCCTCCCTTCCTTTTTGTTTATCAAGACCACGGAATTATCTTAGGCACGCAGATTTCGCAGATTCAGCAGATTTCCTTTTTCTCACTGAATCTCAATATAAGACAACTTGGACAACAAGAGACAACTTTCTTCTTTTTATACTGAAACAAATCTGAATAATTAAAATAAATTTCTTCATTAATATTATTAATTTCTATTAGTGGCAAGATTATTCACATTATGCATATTCGTTTCCTTTGTCTTAACTGAAACAAATCTGAATAATTAAAATAATTTTCTTCACTAATATTATTAATTTCTATTAGTGGCAAGATTACCCACATTATTCACATTCGTTTCCTTTGGCTTAACTGAAACCAATCTGAATAATTAAAATAATTCCTTTCATTAATATTATTAATTCCTATTAGTGGCAAGATTATTCACATTATTCATATTCGTTTCCTTTGTCTTAACTGAAACCAATATGACTAATCAGAATAATTTCATTCATTAATATTATTAATTCCTATTAGTGGCAAGATTACCCACATTATGCACATTCGTTTTCTTTAGAAAGGACTGAAACCAATATGACTAATCAGAATAATTCCTTTCATTAATATTATTAATTTCTATTAGTGGTTAGATTGTTCACATTATTCACATTCGTTTCTTTTGTCTTAACTGAAACCAATATGACTAATCAGAATAATTCCTTTCATTAATATTATTAATTTCTATTAGTGGCAAGATTATTCACATTATACACATTCGTTTCCTTTAGAAAGGACTGAAACCAATATGAATAATTAAAATAATTTTCTTCATTAATATTATTAATTTCTATTAGTGGGAGAATTACCCACATTATTCACATTCGTTTCCTTCAGAAACAACTATGTTCTCTTTTCTCCGTCCTCGGCTTCTTCTTGCTGTTTTTGCAACATTGTTCATAATTTAAATCAATTCAGGGGAAGCAGGTTGGTGGCAAGTTAACAGTTTTTGTGCCACTTAACTATAACAGTTTCAGATATATACAGCGTAATACAAGCAATCAGAGCGTTGGTTTTTCTGATACGTCAAAATATGCATAAAGAACCATGAATTATGCATATTTCTTTGCTGTTATCGTTAACAACACTGTCTGTCATAACTTCTTGATTATCAACGATTGCGCCTTTTGTAGGGCATTCTGCACCCTTTTGTATTATATATTATAGGTGTAATTCTGCGAAAACACACCCCCCATTCGTCTGTTTTTTAGCTCAATAGTTAAATATTTATAAATTGCCATTAGTACAATGCTTTTTAACTTTGTATTCTTGTTTATTTCGTCAATAGTTATTAACTTTGCACCGAGAAATGAATCTTGCATAGATTTCACTAACGAATTACAAAGACGCGAGATTAAAATGCGGGTCACTAACTTATGATGACGTGCTACGCTGATGCCAGCAAATAGGGAGCAAGCATGTAGCCGTCTCGGTATTACAAGACAATATGTTTCAAAACGAACGCCAATTCCCATAGCCACTGCTGGCTGCAGACGGTTCTGCCGTCAGCAGGAATGTACAGAGTTCTGCAAGCAAGGTCGTTGCGGAACATTGTTTGGTGTATATACAGATGAAGAAATAATAACAAAATAAGGTAAAAGCTATGTTAAAGAAATTTTTAACAACAATTATCGTACTCGCAGCCACTGCCACAGCATGGGCTGACGGGTGGAAGGTTGGTACAGAATGGAGCAATGGTACCAGCTATCAAGCTAAAGACGGAAAAGACAGTTACACCATTTCTGTCATCACATGGGATGAGTCTGGCGACAAAGCAGCTCTTGCAGACGCTATCACTGCTGCAAATGGAGAAGACTCATACATGATTCGCATTATCGGTGATATCACGAATCAAGACGACGCATTGTCAAGCATTAATAAAGAGAAAGTAGACCTTTCTAAGGTTACTGGCATGACAAACTTTGGCGTGTTCGCCGGGAACACTGCAGTGAAGTATGTCATTCTGCCAGACAACACACCGAAGGCTGATGTTGATGCTCTCGGCAAAACCGTAGATGCTGCTGCGTCAAAGAAAGCTCATACAGAAACTGTATGGAAATACAACAGGAACGGAGTACAAACTGTTTATAACGGCGGACGTTATGAACAGGGAGATATTGTAAAGGGCAAAGTTTCTGAGGAGGTAACCCTCAACAACGAGACAAAACTTTATGATGGTAAAGTATTCTATGACCAAAGCGGTGTTGCGTATAAAACAAATGACGACAGCAAATCGGTTCAGCTAACAGCATATACAGAACGTTATACATACAATGATAATGGTACGACAAGACTGTACCCTAATAGCTCTGGTTACTATGTTGTAAGTGAAAATGGTGGATATGTCGGTGTTGCTAATCCATCAACAGTTACTGTAAAGAAGCAGAACGTTGAGTATATTTACGAGAAGGATGGTGTGACGTATCCGTTTGTCTACAATGAATATGTTCCCAATCTTGGAAAGAAGGGAGACAATTTCTATAAGCTAGAAGGTGGTTCTTTCTTAGATATCCAAAAGGAAACAAAGTGGATAATTGAATCTACATCCGAGGTATACAACGAGGAGAACGGTCGTTTGGTAACAAACAATAATATCGGACATGTTGATGGCACTGAGATTCCATTGACAAAGGTTTCTGCATATTATGTTCCAAATACCAATAACATATATGAGGGTCCTATACGTATTGACGGAGAAAAGGTTTACGGACGAGACGGAGGCACTCCTGTGGAACTGTCTTTGGTGTATTATTACAATGATAATGGTACAGAAACAGAAGCAGGCGAAGGATTCTATGTAAGTTACGATGGCAAAAGAATTGCCCCGGTTAATAATAACGGTGAATGGAAGCCAGCAAAAAAAGAAGGCGATTCTTGGTATATTGATTACGGTTACGGTAATGGTTTTGAGTTGGCTACAAATATTACTGAAGATTACGTTTACAAAAGTATAGATGGATCGAGTCTATATGTAAATTGGAGCGTCTGGCAAATATATAATGTCTCAAAATACGGCTATAAATATGATGGCACTTCTTATGAAGGACAGGTCTACACCAAGGACGGCAAATACTACGGATATACTGATGGTACAGAGATAGAACTGGAAAACAGAATTTCGTATACAAAAGAGGACGGTGAAACATACGAAGGTGATGTATACACATACAACAACGAGTATTTTGGTTACGATGGTGGAGGCTCCGTTGAGCTAAAAGAGGAAACATCAGAATACTATTACCGTTGGAACGGTGATGCTAAACAGGACGTTACTGAAGAAAACTATGTGTCGGTAGACGGTAAGCAGGTGTATTATTCACAAAATACTATCACCGCAACTCTTCTTGCATCGTATAATAAAGAGGCGTATGTTATAACATCTTCGTATGTAAGTGGATATTCACAAAATACGCTCTTTACAGGCAGAGTATACAACGAGACTACTGGTCTGATTGGTGGAACAGAAACTCCAGTAACATATTCTGCAGAAGGATATTATTACAACACAGATTACGTATATACAGGCGAATATGTTACGAAGAAAGCAAATGACTACGATAGCGTTTACGGATGTACCGACAATAGTGTGTTGTCGCTATTGGAGGCTGTGTATCAGTATACATATACAGACCCAATCACTGGCGAAACTGTTGTCTATGAAACGATGGAGCAGGAGTCTTCTGTAACGGTAACGCATGAAGTTGTACTGACAAGTTCGGAAGAGTCTGCAGGCAAGGTACACCTTACTGCATACGTAAGCAAGCCTGGTTCACTGACATATACTCTTGCACGCTGGAGTGAATTAGATGTTACAAACGGCAAGCACTCAGGATATGACTATACCGTTACTGATGTCACAGCCCTCACACTCTCTGGTGATGTGAACTATGCTGATATAGGCACCTCGGGAAATACTATTACGGAATATGGACATGTGGCATATACGGATAATGGTAATACTGTTACTCCAGAAGGACAGGGACATGAGGAAAATGTGCAGAACAGTTCGCCTGCAATGAACGGTAACGCACTGACATATCTTGATCTCACAGATGCAGTGTTCGCTGTTCAGACAGACATGCAGTTTGCAAAGGTGAGTGAGAAGCTTGTGACTGTCAAACTGCCAACACATGAGAGCATGTTTCTGATTCCTGATAATGCGTTCAACAACCTGCAGCAAGTCTCAGAACTCTGTATACCTTACAACTATACAACAATCGGCTCGTGTGCATTCTTCAATACACATGCTCTGATGCATATCTATACCACAGATAACCCAGAGGATGTTTCTGATGATGAGACAATCGTAGACAACGGACCATATACATACACTTTCTCTGCAAACCTCATAGAAATCGAGGGAGGAATCGGAGATAACTCTACATTCTTCGGAGACCATATTGAGGATGTGACAGACATTTATGTTCTTGCAGAAAAGGCTCCTCTTTGTGGTGCGAACGCATTTGCAGGTTCGATGACATACGGTAACAATGGCTTTGCTGGTAACTGGACGCACCCAATTTGCCGCGAGAACTATAATAACGGTAATAGGTGGATATGTGTTCTGCATTATCCATCATCTTCTACAGATGAAGAGGCGGCGAAATATACTGATATAACACGTAATTATACTCTTATTGACGAGGTTGGTAACGTGGATGGTGACGGAAGACCTATTGCATGGCCACGTCACGCAGAGTTCAAACGCGCATATGAACAGGCTCTAAACGGTTATATCTGGTATGACTGGAAGGAATACGCAGAAGGGGCTACAGAGGTTATTCAGATTTATGATGCTAGTATAGTCTCTGTAAATCCAAATGGATACGACCGTGCATATCAGGGATGGCATGAGTTCGTGCTCGTAGGTAACAGCCGTTCACGTGACTTCGACCCTCAGAAGGAGAATCGTGAGTACATACAGCGTGACTGGTATACAATATGCGTGCCTTATGATTTGACAAAATCACAGTTGCTCAATATGCTTGGCGTCGTTAATTCAGAAGATGATGAGACTGTATATGCGTTAGAGGAAAATGAAGGAAAGTGGGAAGTTAGTGAAACCGGCACAACGGTTACTCAGAACCTCTATCCTGACGTGCGTGCCCTGACACATGTGTCAAGAGACATAAACGAAAATGGCACTTATGTTTCTGGAAAGGTTACGTTACATCTTAGCGAACCGCTTATCCGCGTTGACGAAAATGGCACAATAACATGTAGTTATGTTGATATAAACGAAGACGGCCAGGGCTACACACACGCAACGTTGGAGGGAGATGACCCTGTAGTCATGGAAGGCGGACACGCTTATCTTATCCGTCCTTATGTGCCGAAGGAATGGAATGACCAGATTAAGAATCTCGGTATGTATATCATGGCTATGGCTGATTCATATAATAATGCAGCAGTAAGCGCAGGTCTGCCAGCACCTTACAGTTATAACGAAGACTGTAAGTTTGAGAATAAGGTTTATCTGCCATGCTTTAAGCATAAGATTCATGCTGTGAAGGGCAATGGTTCTCCAAATACTTCTGCAAGAAATACTCCAGAGTTCGTATATGAGGATGCAGAAAGCCAATCTCCAGCATACTATCGTTTCGTTGGCACATACACTCAGACAACAGTTCCTCAGTATGCTTACTATCTTGGAAAGAATAAGACTACAGGAGCGCATCAGTTCTTCCGCACAACAAAGGAAACAACGAAGTGGAATCCATACTCTGCTGTAATTGTCGGCCTTTCTGATAACCCTAACTATACTGGTGTTGACACAGAGGGACAGACAGGTATTCAGAGTGTAAGATTCGTATCAGATAATGAGAATGACCTTAGGGCTCTGGCTGGAGAAGTCACAAATCCTTCTAATGCAGGTAAGTCATTGTCATTTGAACAAATAATGGGTGATGCAAACGGTGAAGCAACAGGCATCGTCGATGTAAACGTGAGCGAGAGCGTAAACGTTAGCAATAATAAGGTATACAGCATCAATGGCCAGTACATGGGCACATCGCTCAATAATCTGCCAAAGGGCATATACATCATTAACGGACAGAAAAAGGTTGTGAAATAATTTTCGGTGAGAAAGCGGGCTGACGGCTATCAGCAAACCGTCAGCCGCTATAACACCCCAAACGAAAAAGAAAGGATAATAAAAAATGAAAAAGGAATATGTAAAACCAACACTGCTCGTCCTCGCAACAGAACCGTCACAGATAATGGCAACAAGCCCAGGAAGCGAAGAAGGTGGTGAAGACATAGGATGGGGCACAGGTGGTGAAAATGTGCCTGGTGGTAATCCTGATGAAGGTGATGCAGACGATGAAGGAGGCTCTCTCTCTAAGGACGGACTTTGGGACGAGTTCACATGGTAAACGACATATAGAATAAGATTAAATCATTCTAAATACTCGTATTTTTATTTATATTTGTTTTATAATAATAGCGGCTGGGCTGGGAAGTTCAGGCGCTGTTTTTTTTGTCTGCCCACGGATGATGTTTAGTTGACAAGTTGACGAGTAGATTGATTAGTTGACAAGTTGACGAGTAGACGAGTAGACAAGTTGCTTGATTAGTTGACGAGTAGACGAGTAGACAAGTAGACAAGTTGCTTGGTTAGTTGACGAGTAGAGGATTTTGGTTAACGTGAACTCATTAACCATTAACCTTTAACCTTTAACCATTAACCATTGCCACCATTCGCTGCTCAAGCTGACGAAGCGTCGCTTTGCGTGTTCGGAAATGAAATCAGCGTCGCTACTCTTTACTTGTGGATGCGAAATAAGACGAAGTTCCAAAAATATAATAAATAATTTGCGTTTCTCGCTTATTTTAAGTAACTTTGCATACGAGCGCGGAAAGCGAAGCTTCGTCAGCTTGAGCAGTGGACGTCAGACGAAGTACGGACGCAGTTAGTGCCGTCTGGTGCACGAACAGCGAATGGTGGCAAAGGTTAAAGGTTAAGGGTTAATGTTTAATGTTTAATGTTTAAGGGTTAAAGTGAAAACGGAAAGCGGAAAGGTGAAAGCGTTATCAAATAACTCGTCTACTTGTCTACTCGTCCACTTGTCTACTCGTTAACTTGTCTACTTGTCTACTCGTCAACTAAACATCATCCGTGTTCATCCGAGCAATCCGTGTTCGGGAATGTTTTTAAGAAAGAAAACCTATCATACTACGACTCAAGACAATGAGTGAAGAACAGAAAAATACAGAATATAAACCGACGAGCCGTTTTGATGCCTCTGTAGTGCATCATCTCTCAGGTATGTATCAGAACTGGTTCCTTGACTATGCTTCATACGTGATTCTCGAGCGTGCCGTGCCGCACATCGAGGACGGTCTGAAACCTGTGCAGCGACGTATCCTGCACTCTATGAAGCGTATGGACGACGGACGATATAACAAGGTGGCGAACATCGTAGGACACACCATGCAGTTCCATCCGCATGGTGATGCGTCTATTGGCGACGCCCTCGTGCAGATGGGACAGAAAGACCTGCTCATCGACTGCCAGGGTAACTGGGGAAATATCCTCACTGGCTCACGTGCCGCTGCACCACGATACATTGAGGCTCGCCTGTCGAAGTTTGCATTAGAAACTCTCTTCAACCATAAGACCACAGCATGGCAGCTGTCTTACGACGGAAGGAACAAGGAGCCGATAACGCTGCCTGTGAAATTTCCGCTGCTGCTGGCGCAGGGTGCTGACGGCATTGCCGTAGGACTGTCGAGCAAGATACTGCCGCACAACTTCAACGAACTGTGTGATGCCGCCGTGGCATCGCTGAAGGGCGAGCCGTACCAGCTGTATCCTGACTTCCCGACAGGCGGCTCTATCGACGCATCGAAGTACAACGACGGACTGAGAGGCGGAAAGGTGAGAGTGCGCGCCAAGATAGAGAAGCTCGACCAGAAGACGCTCGTCATACGTGACATTCCATTCTCAAAGACATCGGAGACTCTCATAGCATCTATAACATCGGCTATAGAGAAGGGGAAGATAAAGGCGAGAAAGGTGGAAGACCTTACTGCTGCGGAGGTGGAGATTCTGGTGCATCTTGCGCCGGGCATCTCGTCGGACAAGACCATCGACGCACTGTATGCGTTCACTGACTGCGAGGTGAGCATCTCGCCAAACTGCTGTGTCATACAGGAGGACAAGCCTGTATTTATAACAGTGTCGGAGGTGCTCGACTACAGTGCGCAGCAGACAAAGGACCTCATACGCCAGGAGCTTGAGATTCGCAGGGGTGAGCTTATGGAGCAGCTGTTCAATGCTTCGTTAGAGAAGATATTCATCGAGGAGAGGATATACAAGGACCGCAAGTATGAGCAGGCGCCGAATATAGATGCTGCATGCGAGCATATAGATGAGAGACTCACACCTTTCTATCCGCAGCTGGTGCGTGAGGTGACGAAGGATGACATCCTGCGTCTGATGGAGATAAAGATGAAGCGCATATTGAAGTTCAATAAGGACAAGGCTGACGAACTCATGGCGAACATCAAGGCGGAGATAGCAGAGATAAACCGCGACCTCAAGAATCTTGTGGAGGTGACATGCAACTGGTTCCGCTATCTGAAGGAGAAATACGGTGAAGACCATCCGCGACTGACAGAGATACGCAGTTTCGAGAATATCGATGCTGTGCGTGTGATGGAGGCGAACGAGAAGCTATACATCAACCGCCAGGAGGGATTCATCGGTACAGGACTGAAGAAAGATGAGTTCGTGTGCAACTGCTCTAACCTCGACGACCTGATAGTCTTCTACAAGGACGGAACATACAAGGTGATAAAGGTGCAGGAGAAGATGTTCGTAGGTAAGAATATCATACACGTGCAGGTGCAGAAGAAGAACGATACGCGCACAATATATAATGTGGTGTATCGTGACGGAAAGCAGGGCACGTACTATGCCAAGAGATTCAACGTCACAAGTTTCACACGTGACAATGAGTATAATCTGACGAAGGGCACTCCGCACTCAAAGGTGGTGTATTTCACAGCCAATCCTAATGGCGAGGCAGAGGTGATAAAGGTGACGTACGAGCCAAACCCGAAACTCAAGCGTCTGTTCTATGAATTTGATTTCAGCCAGCTGGCGGTGAAAGGACGCGGGGCAAACGGCAATATCCTATCGAAGCATCCGATACATCGCATCACGCTGAAGTCGAAGGGACATTCTACACTGGAGGGCCGTGATGTGTGGTTCGACCCAGACGTGCAGCGAATAAACTATGAGGAGCACGGAAAATATCTCGGCAAATTCAATGATGACGACCGCATACTGGTGGTGCTGAAGAATGGCGACTTGTATACTACGAACTTCGACCTCACAAACCACTATGAGCAGAATATCCTGCTCATAGAGAAGCTTGACACGCAGAAGGAATGGACGCTGCTGTTCTATAATGGCGAGATGCAGGGGCAGGTGTATATGAAGCGCTTCCGCATGGATCTGGCTACGAAGAAAATACAGAACATGCTCGGACATGAACAGTCGGCAATAGCTCTTCTGACAGATACTCCGTATCCGAGAGTGCAGATTGACTTCGACAATAGCGGCACGACACAGCATGAGCCGCTCATCGTTGAGTGTGAACCGTTCATAGACATCAAGGTGGCGGGATTCAAGTCGAAGGGTAGACGCGTGGCGGTATGGCCTGTGACTGGAATAACGGAACTCGAGCCGACACGTCAGCCAGAGCAGCCGGCGGAGGCAGACGATGAGAGGGAGGAGAATGATGAGCCTGTGAATCTTGATCCTGATGCGGGAAAGACAGAGCAGCAGGTAGAAGACGAAATAACCGGACAGCTCAGCTTTAGCTTTGATGATTAATTCTCTAGATTCTCTAGATAGTCTAGATGGTCTAGATGGTCTAGATTCTCTAGATTCTCTAGATGTTCTAGAATCTCTAGATGGTCTAGATGTTCTAGATGGTCTAGATTCTCTCAGTCTTTTTTTAAAAATAATGGTCTCTATGATAGATAACACACTTATAACAGGCAGCCTCACGCTAAGACACAGATGCTTAGGCGTGGGGCTGATGTGTTTCCTCACTCTTCTGCTTTCTGCAGAGAAAGTAATGGCGCAGGAGAGAACGGCAGTGCAGGAGAGGACAATGGCGCAGGATAAATTAGCGGCGCAGGAGAGGACTGTGACCAATGCGAAGATGTTTGCGGCGGCATACTCACGGGTGCAGGATACGTATCTTTCGCCAGAGGAGTATTCGGGCATGGAGATGCGGTACATCTCGCACACCATACGTGAGAAGGACAGCACACGCTGGAGCACACTCTTTATTAACGAAGGAAATATAGCCTATGGCAAGTCGCGCTCAGAGAATGGCAGCACCATGTCAGGCAGCTATCATTTCCAGTATGGCCGTATGTATCAATGGCGGTTTGCGGAGAACAGGCTCCGTGTGAAGGCTGGCGGACAGGCTGAGATGACTGCGGGCTTCATCTATAATACACGAAACGGGAATAATCCAGCGCAGGCGATAGCAATGGCAGCCGTCGGTCCGCTGGTGCATATCGACTATGACGTCAGAAAGCTGACCTTCAGCTATGAGGCGTCATGCCCTCTGTTCGGACTGACCTTCTCTCCAAACTACGGACAGTCGTACTACGAGATTTTCAGCGAGGGACACTACGACCGTAATGTGGTGCCTACAACCATTGTCAGCACACCAAGCATCAGACAGACGCTGACTGTCGATGTGCCATGGGGAAGGACAACGTGGCGGCTCGGAATATACGGCGACTACAGACAGCAGCAGGTGAACAGCCTGAAACGGCACGTATATTCATCAGGAATAATCATCGGCATAGCAACAACGAGGAAATACAGAACACGATAGGGTATGGCAAGCAGGAAGACAAGATACATCATAGCATTCGTGGCGGCAGCTGTACTTGCTGTCATGACATCATGTGTGAAGGAGGAACAGCTGCCAAATACTACGCAGGGTAACTTTGAGGCTCTGTGGAGAATAATGGACGAGCGATACTGTTTCTTTGAAGAGAAGGAAAAGCAGTTAGGCGTAAACTGGGATGAGGTGTACATAAAATACAGACAGCGGACAGCACAGCCTCTGCCAGCAGAACAGCTGTTTGAAGTGCTCGGCGATATGCTCGGCGAATTGCGCGACGGGCATGTCAATATGTCATCGTCGTTCGACCTGTCAAGAAACTGGTCGTGGAAGGAAGATTATCCTACAAATCTGTCAGACACCTTGCTTAGGAAATATCTCGGCACAGACTACCGCATAGCGTCAGGACTGCAATACCGCATACTCGATGACAATACGGGATATGTGCGCTGCGCATCGTTCAGCAATGATATAGGAGAAGGGAATCTCGATGAGATAATGTATTATCTTGCGCCATGCAACGGAATGATTATCGACCTTCGCTCAAATAGTGGCGGCATGATGACTACAGCGGAGAAACTGGCACGCCGATTCACTAACGAGGACCGCCTGGTGGGATATATACGGCATAAGACCGGCAAGGGGCATAATGACTTCTCAGAGATGTATGAGCAGCATATTAAGGCTACTGACCGCATGAGATGGCAGAAGCCAGTGGTGGTGCTGACGAACCGCGGGGTGTATAGCGCAGCTAATGAGTTTGTGAAATACATGAAGGTGCTGGGTGCTGTCATCGTGGGCGACCATACAGGTGGCGGCGCAGGCATGCCGTTTACGTCAGAACTGCCTAATGGCTGGCTCATACGCTTCAGCGCATGCCCTACATTTGATGTAAACAAGCAGTGCATAGAGGAGGGTATAGCACCTGACTATAATGTGCAGCTCACGGAAGAGGACATGGCGAAAGGCAAGGATACTATAATAGAGTTCGCCCGAAAAATAATAGGGACGCTATAAAAAGAGGGGGTGAGGGGCTAGAGAATCTAGAGAATCTAGAGGATCTAGAGGATCTAGAGGAACTAGAGAAACTAGAAAGGCTAGAAAATCTAGATAGCCAAGACCATCTGGCGCTCTTGAGCCATAAAAAAAATGTCTCGTCCTGTAGTAAAACGTGGATGCTGCACGTCTAACGCACAGACAACAAAATATAACAGAACAAAAAGAGAAAAATGAAATCCAACGAAATGCTTATAGCAAGAAACATTACGAAGAGATATGCTGAGCATACTGCGCTCGACAATGTCTCTATCAGTGTGGAGCGTGGAAAGGTATTCGGACTGCTTGGGCCGAACGGTGCAGGAAAGACTACGCTTATCCGCATCATCAACCGCATTACAGCGCCTGACAGCGGAGAGGTTATCTTCGACGGACATCCTTTCACTGCAGACGATGTGCGACGTATTGGCTATCTGCCAGAGGAGCGCGGACTATATAAGAAAATGGGTGTGGGCGAACAGGCCATGTATCTTGCTCGACTGAAAGGAATGTCGTCGGCTGATGCTAAGCGCGAGCTGACAAAATGGTTTGAGAAGTTTGATATTATGCCATGGTGGAGCAAGAAGCTCGAGGAGCTGTCAAAGGGCATGCAGCAGAAGGTGCAGTTTGTCACTACTGTGGTTCACAGACCTCCGCTGATGATATTCGATGAGCCATTCTCTGGATTCGACCCAGTCAATGCGGAGCTTCTGAAGAAGGAGATTCTTTCGCTGCGTGACGAGGGGCACACCATTATATATTCTACGCATAACATGGCTTCTGTAGAAGACGTGTGTGACAATATCGCCCTGATAAACAAAAGCCGCGTGGTGCTGGAGGGCTCAGTGCTCGATGTGAAGCGTAAGTTCGCCAGCGGACAGTATGAGATTAAGGCGCAGGGAACAAAGGAACAGGTGGAGCAGCTGGCACAGCAGCTCTCTAATGTGGAGATAAGCGAGGTGCTGCCATCAATGAACGATGTGTTCCTGAAAACTATTACAGAATCTTAAAACACAAGGAGATGAGAAATCTATTTATCGTTATAGGACGCGAATATGCCACACGCGTAAAGAAAAAATCATTCATCATACTCACCATACTCATGCCGTTCCTCATCGTGGGCATGGTGTTCGCCCCTATGCTGCTCGGCTCAATAAAAAGCGATGAGCAGCGCCCTATTGCTGTGCTCGACCAGACGGGGAAATACATACAGCTATTCGTTGATGCACAGAAGGCAGACTCTACAAAGGCAGAAGGCTATACATTCTCTCCTGCCGACCGTCCTCTGGAACAGTATAATACAGAGGAACCGATAGTGGATGCTGTCATATATATTACTGATGATATAGCGAAGAATCCTGACGGCGTGAAGATTTACAGCCAGGGAGAGGTGCAGGCCGACCTGCGCAGATATACGGAAGACCTTCTGCTGACACAGGTGAGGAAGGACAAGCTGGCGAAATATCAGATAGCCGAACTGGACAGCATCATCAACGATGTGCAGAAGGATATAAGCATACAGACAGTGAAATGGACTGAGGACGGAGAGGAGTCGTTCTCTTCAAGCGAGCTGGCTATGGTGCTCGGCCTGATGTCATCACTCATGATATATATGTTTGTGCTTATCTATGGCGCAATGGTCATGCAGGGCGTTATGGAGGAGAAGACAAACCGTATTGTAGAGGTTATTGTGGGAAGCGTGCGTCCGTTCGACCTTATGATGGGCAAGATTATAGGCATCATGCTTGTGGGATTCACACAGATGCTTGTATGGGGACTCATGATTCTTTCAATAAGCGCAATAGCAGGAATCAGTTTTATGCCAGAGACGGCAGCCATGCCAGAGCAGCAGATGGCGGCTATGGAGATGGCGCAGCAGCAGCCTGCTAACGAGCTGATGGCGGCACTGGCGAGTCTGCCGATAGCGCAGATAGTAGTGCTCTTCGTGCTGTATTTCCTCGGGGGATACATACTCTACTCTTCTTTCTATGCAGCGATAGGTGCGGCAGTCAATTCGCAGGAAGACTCATCGCAGTTTATGATGCCGATGATGATTATCATGATTTTCGCCATGTATGCTGCAATGGGAAGCATGGAGAACACTGACGGTCCGCTTGCCTTCTGGACTTCTTTGTTCCCGCTGACCTCACCAGTGGTGATGATGGTGCGTCTGCCGTTTGGCGTGCCGGTATGGCAGATAATACTTTCTGTTGTTCTGCTTTTTGCTACTGCCCTGCTTTTTGTATGGATATCAGCACGCATATATCGTGTCGGCATACTTATGTACGGCAAGAAGCCATCCGTAAAGGAGATGATAAAATGGATGAGATATAAATAGAATACAAGAATTAGGAGTTAGGGAAATGACAGCGTGGGTATGCGGTCGTTATTCCTAACTCCTAATTATTTTGCATGGCCTGTGCTGGTATAGCCATGCTGTCTCTGTGCGTGTTCAGGGAATGCCTGAATGTATTAGAGATTCTTCTTTATCAGTTCTATCATCTCCTGATATTCCTCATCAGATAGATATACCTCGCCTGGATTCATGCGGAAGAGTCCTGGATAGTCAGGGCCTCCTACATACTTAGGAGCGAGATGGAAGTGGAGATGTGAGAGTGTGTCAGAGAATGCACCGTAGTTTATCTTCTCTGGGTTGAATGCGCGCTGCATAGCACGTGTGGTCTGTGCCACGTCAGCCATGAAGTCGTTACGCTGCTGGTCGTTCAGCTCGTTGAGGTCATTCACATGTCCGTCGTATGCCACGAGGCAGCGTCCGTGGTATGTCTGCTCCTTGAAGAGGAAAACGCGTGATACACGAAGATGACAGATTTCAATCATCAGATTGTGCAGTGTCTCGTTGTTTGTGCAGTAGAGACAATCTTTTGGGTCACTATACATAATAATTAGATTTAATGGTTTAACATGCTGACTGCAAAGTTACCAAATATATTTCTAATAACCGAATAATATCACTTTTTTTTCTTTCCATGACAGAAACACACTTGTCAGACTTAGACAAACTCATCAGATCACTGGAACAGGCCGTTCTGTCTCCAGAGGAGGCGGCGTGGCAGATATACCATTTCCTGAAGGCTCACTATAAGGAGGTAGGGTCGCAGACGGCACGCCAGCTGCTGTTCACATATTTGCATCTGCCAGTTTCACGCCCGTCATACGTCCATTCCTGCATCCTGTCTGCCGCACTGCATATAGCTGAGACATATACTGACTTCCGTCTGCCATCCTTCCTTGAGTATTGGGGGTATGAAAAGATGCTGAGGGAGGAAGACCGTATACGGCGAACAGGCAAGAATGGTAGAGAGCTTCTCTCCTTATATGAAAAGACAGAAAGAACACTCCAGTCGTATAGGCTGCATCATGCAGACAGTGAGAATACAGCATCATTTGCTGAGGGCATCATGCCGATGATAGCCGTGAAGATGTTCGAGACGGAGCGCGGCGGCAGGCGAATGAAATCCGTGAAGCTCATCTCACCTGACGGAACGGAACTGCTGGCAGACTCACACCTTTTTCCTTGCAAGCCGTGGGAGATATGCGGCAGAATGTATAATGTGCTGACTCGCAAGGGGCGTAGCGCACTCCGGGTGCAGGAGATAGCGCTGACGCAGCGCAGTATTGCCGATGTCTTCCCAGTTGTCACGGGATACGTGGAATATTACGATGCTGCACACTGCCATTATCATGTCTATGACTCGCTGTCCCGCCATTGTGTTGCGGAGAATCCGCATGTTCAGCCTGCTGTGGGAGGTTATGTGCGTTTTTCGCCAGTCATATCGTCACAGGACAGCTTCAAGTCTGCTGTAATACATTCAGTCATGGAGGCGGATGAAGGACGGCAGTCATTTGGCACGTATACTGCTGACATTACATATATAAATAAGGAGAAGGATTATTTCTGCTATAGGATAAAGTCAGACATCCCGGCGACACCGGAGGGTGAGGTCACTGCAGAAGGTTCGGCACGTCTCTCCCTCTTTGCTGATACCCTTTCTGTCGGTGAGACGGTGCGCCTTGTTCTTTTCCTGAAAAGGGGCAAGGACCGTAAGAAGCGCAACTTTGTCGTGGAGGTAATGAGTTAAGGGTTAAGGGTTAAAGTGAAAACGGAAAGCGGAAAGGTGAAAGCGTTATCAAATAACTTGTCAACCCGTCTACTCGTCTACTTGTCTACTAAACAATCTACTTGTCAACTATATGATTTATGGCTTATTCAAACATGAAGATAGATGAAGATAGAGGGAGGTTGAGGTAGAAGGAGATAAAAGGAGGTAGATGAAGATAGAGGGAGATAAAAGACATTAGTCTTGATGCAGAACACCCGCTTGCCAAAGTATCGTCTTCTATCTTCGCCGCTGAAAGCGGCATATCTTCCTTTATCTTCCTATATCTTCTTGACATACGAAGGAGGTAGAGGGAGATAAATGACATTTGTTTTGATGCAGAACACCAGCTTGCCAAAGTATCGTCCTCTATCTTCGACGCCGAAAGCGGCATATCTTCCTGTAACTTCCTATATCTTCTTAACATCCGAAACTTGTCAACTAAAACA
>JAZUMR010000031.1:0-34148 GCA_045603685.1 Prevotella sp. | reverse complement strand
CTATGCTTCAGACTGCGGAGCAAAGGTACAAACTCTCAGATAAATTAACAAGAAAACAGCGAATAAAGTCATCCTGCAATTTGAGCTATTGAATACCTACTACTCAAATTTATCCTGCAAAATGAGCCATACGCCTAATTTAATTATGTATATAGAGCAAGAGGAATATACAGACCAAATAAATTATAATAAAAAAATACGAGAAAGAAACATGACAATAGCAGTAGATTTTGATGGAACGATAGTAGAACACCGTTATCCGGAGATTGGCAATGAAATAATCTTTGCTACAGACACGCTTAAAATGCTTATTAACGATGGGCACCGGCTTATACTTTGGAGTGTTCGTGAGGGCGAACTGCTCGATGAGGCAGTAGAATGGTGCAGGCAGAGAGGCGTAGAGTTCTATGCAGTAAATAAGGATTTCCCGGAGGAAGATGTCGAGAAGAATGAACAATATTCACGCAAGCTCCGCGTTGACCTGTTTATTGATGACCGTAACGTAGGCGGTCTGCCAGACTGGGGCACGATATATCAGATAATAAAAGAGCGCAAGACTTACAAGCAGATACTGCAGAATCAGCAGCAGACATCTCTTGATAATGTGCCCGATGACCGTCCGCGACGCAAGTGGTGGCAGTTTAGATAAGTCTTATAAAGTGGCGTTCTCTCCGCAAACTGATGCCGCCAGGCAGATAGATAGCCAGCAGTATTGCGCTGGTCTGCTATATATATCATTTCAGTAATAGCTTGAATGAGCTACTGTAAAGCAATAGGAGGTGTTGCAGCGCTGCAACACCTCCTATTGCTTTATTGATTCAGTTGGCGTATTATTTCTTGATGAATTTCTTGCCGCCCTTGATTACTATACCCTTGTATGATGCAGGGGCAACCTTGCCGCTAAGGTCATATATAGCACCGTTTCCAGCAGCCTCTTCTGCAGTAATGTTCTCGATGCCAGTTGTCTTTCCGTTCAGTGAGTAGATATAGCATGATACCATCTCGTATGTACCATTGTAGTTCTTCAGCTGTCCGTAGATGATAACGTTATCGCCTACAGCAATCTGGTCTTCTGATGTAAATTTTTCATTCTCCAGATAGTAGCAGTGATATGTCATCAGCTGACCTTCCTCGCTGTTTGTGTCATTAATGTAGAACTCAGCGTTGCCGAATGAAGTGCTAACCTCGTTAATCTTTGTGATTACACCTTTCACGTAAACAGGATTTACAAGTCCTTCTCCAGCAGTAATAAGTTCGTTAGCCTTTGCTACAGTATATGCTGTCTCAGGAGTGTTCTTTATGTCAACAATAGTTCCAGAACCCTTCTTTATAGAAACGATTTTGTTTCCTTGTGCAATCTGTGGCTCTTCCTTGAATGTGGTCATTACACCATAGATGACTACTTCATCGCCCTCGATAATCTGGTCTGTTGCAGTGAACTTCTCTCCGTCGAGATATAAACCGCGGTAAATGCTCAGCTGTCCGTCCTTAGAGTCAGTATCGTTGATATAGTAAGTGGCATTTCCGTGTTGTAGACTTATTTCTACTACCTGTGTGATGATACCCTTAATGTATACAGGGTCTTCAAAAGTCTCGCCGGTAGCAATCAGTTCCTTAACCTTAGCTACGGTGTAAGCAGTCTCAGGAGTGTTTGTGACATCAACAGATTTAACCTTTATAGTATATGAAGCAGTGCCAGAGTAATACTCCGCATTCTCTTCTGCAGTAGCTGTGATTACAGCAGTGCCAGGTCCAACGATAGTAACTGCTCCAGATGTAGCGTCGACAGTAGCGACACTTGCGTTGTCAGACTTGTATGTTACAGCGGCAGTAGTCTCCTTAGTCAGTGTAGGAGCCGTAAATGTTTGTCCCATAACGGTTTCTACGCTGTTTTTGCTGAACGACATGTTTGCAGCCTTCTTTGTAGCAGCAGATGTAGAATATGTAACGGTGATTGTTGATATTGGAGTATTACTTTTAGCAATAGTACAAGCAAAGTCTACATTTTGTCCTACACCTTCCCATACACCGTTGTTATAACCAGTTGCAGTGAAATTAGCAGGGACTTTGGCATTTAATTCGATTCTGGTGATTACACCAGATGCAACAGAAACAGAGAATGTTGAACCTGCGTAGAAGCGAAGCTCGTTGCCACTATTAGCCTTCCACCATCTTGTTTTTCCATTAAGTGTAAGTGTTACGGCTCCCTCTGTACATGTTACAGTTTCAGGATTATACTCATTTGTGTTTCCGCTAAGCAGAGTCATTCCATAGCCTGTCTCGCCATTGAATACGAATGTTACTGTTTCTGCAAAGGCGGTGCTGCAAAGCAGCATCATAAAACTCATAAGAGTTAAGCGTAAAGTTTTTGTCATAATAAATAATTTTAGTTACTTAGTGATTTATTTCACTGCAAAAGTACTAATTTTATTTTTACCGACTATGTTAATCGTGTTAAATTTATGTTAAAGCATAGCATAATGTCATTTTTGTATTTGTAATAGGTAAAATATACAAATGCCGCAGGAGGGCTGAGTGTGGTTCAGAGTCTCCTGCGGCTTTATTGATTCCTGATGTTTCAGTTTTTTCAATTATATGAGTGTCTTGTTCTCCTTCTGTTTTGTAAAGTTCTGAGAGAGGAGTTTTGCGAAAGGAGTGTCAAGCGAGCGCGCCTGTTCAGGGCATCCTTTAACGCATGCGCAGCATTTGATGCACAGCTCGGCAGACACTATGGCAGCGTCATCAGACGAAATGGCGTCAGTCGGGCAGAGGTCTATGCAGATGCCGCATTGTGTGCATCTGTCTTTGTCAACTACAGGCAGCGAAGGCTTTATTGTGCCGTTTTTCATCCATCCAGCCACGGTAGACTTGAAAATCCTTACATTCTCCTCATCCTGTTCTGGTCGTTCGATGCTGTTTATGTCAATCGTCTGTAAATCAGCATCTGACCCTGCCGCCTCAATCTTTGCGCATATCCGTCTGCCAAAGTCCTTGGCGCATTCTATGTCAGAATCATTCGGGCGTCCCACAGCGATAGGTGTCAGTGAGGCAGAATATGAATGCTCGCCAATAAAGGTGCCGGCAGCAATGATGCGGAATCCATGTTTTGTGCAGAAGTCTTTCATGTCGTGCAGCGCCATTTCGTAATCGCGGTTGCCGTATACAGCAATGATAACAGCAGGCGTGTTGTTGCCCGTCAGCCCTTCTATGCGTTTCATGGCGAGCGGAGCAACGTGTCCGCCGTATACAGGCATGGCTATCACAGCCACGTCCTTATCGCTGAGGTTTTCCGCGCAAGATTCGTCATGCGTAAGATCAGATACGATGTAGCGCTCGGCATTTATTCCCTCGGCAACAGCCTTTCCTATGCGCAATGATGTTTTGGTAGGAGAGAATGTGATAAGATGAATCTTGTTGATATTCATAATTCAAGAATAGTAGATTAATTGTGTTTTGTCCTTGTTATGCAATTGTGCTGCAAAAGTACCATAATTTTTGCAAATAAGAACCACAGAACGCAGAAAAGAATCGCCAGGCAATATATTTGTTGCAGTATTTCATAAATAATTGCTAACTTTGCATCGGAAAAACAAGTAAATGTGAAACGAAGCTGGCACCTCAGCAATAATCTGCTGACATGACGGCATTATGCCTGCTGTAATCCCAGAATTAGGTCATAATAATCTGATATGAATAGAGACGCTATAAATTTTGAGACAGAGCGAACCTCGGTCCTGTTTCGTAAAATCCTTATACCAACTCTTTTAGGCTGCATATCTATATCTGCAGTGACAGCCATTGACGGCATTTTCATAGGCCATGGGGTAGGGGCAGACGGTGTGGCGGCTGTCAATATTGTCGTGCCAATATACCAGATCATGTCAGGCATAGGGCTGATGGTAGGGGCAGGATGTTCTGTTGTCGCATCCATACATCTTTCAAGGAAGAACACAAAAGTAGCGCAGATAAACGTGTCGCAGGCCATCATCCTCACTTCGCTGCTTGCATTGCTGATGAGCATTGCCGTTCTTGCCTTCCCGTCTTTTACCGCCCGCATGCTTGGTTCTTCCGAGACGCTTCTGCCCCAGGTGAGAGATTACCTTTTATGGATAATGCCCTGTTTTGTGTTTGAGATGTGGAGCCTCATAGGTTTGTTCCTGATACGTCTTGACGGTGCACCGCGCTATGCCATGTGGTGCAATCTTATACCATCGATAATCAATGCTTTTCTTGACTGGCTCTTTATTTTCCCGCTTGGAATGGGAGTAAAGGGAGCCTCCATAGCCACCTCGCTGAGTATATCCATCGGAGGAGTTATGGCCCTCTCTTATCTTCTGTTCTTTGCCCGCCGCTTGCGTCTGGTGCCCCTAAAGGTCAGCCGCAAGAGTCTGATGCTTGCCTGCCGCAATATAGGCTACCAGTGCAAGGTCGGTTCTTCAACGCTGTTAGGCGAACTGAGTCTTGGCGTTTTTGTACTTGTGGGCAATCTTGTATTCATGAAATATCTTGGCGATGCAGGCGTAGGCGCATTTGGTATAGCCTGCTACTACACACCGTTTTTCTTCATGATTGGCAATGCCATAGCTCAGTCAGCACAGCCAATTATAAGCTATAACTACGGAGTGTCACGCTGGAAGGAGATATACGAGACACGCAGGCTGCTGCTCGGCACGTCTCTTGCTACCGGCGTCATCGTGGCATCATTGTTCCTCCTGTTTCCGGATGTGCTTGTTGCGTTTTTTGTTGATGTTTCCAGCGATGCCGGTCAGATAGCCATTGAAGGCTTCCCGAACTTTGCAGCCGGTATAGTATTCTATATTCTAAACGTTGCAATTATCGGCTACTATCAGAGCATAGAGCGAATCCGTCTTTCCATGCTGCTTGTATTCCTCCGCGGACTGATATTCCTCGTGCCATGCTTCCTGCTATTGCCCTGCGTGCTTGGTGTAGCTGGCATATGGCTCGCCATGCCTCTGGCCGAGGTGTTAGCCACCCTGATTCTCCTTCTTCTGCTATTTGCTGCCCGCATCCGAAACGGAAGAATGTCTGACAGATAAATAACGCAGACAGTGTATGCTATGATAAGAAAGTATCAGTATGGCGCTTTCCCTCGCTCCGCTGATACTTTTTTGTGCGGAAAAATCAGCCGTGCTATGTGCGAACGGGAAAATGAGCGAAAAAACAAGAAAATTTGGTTGTGTTTGTAATACGTTGTTACTCAGTGAGATACATTGAATTTGCAGACAGGGCTGATATTCTTAGTTTGCAAGAATCTACTAATGAGCACGCAGGAAGTAGCGAATGAGCATGCAAGAATCTACTAATGAGCATGCAAGAAGTAGCGAATGAGCAGATGAAAAGCAGCGTTAGTGTCCAATATGCTACTCTTGGCATCGTAATAATCTACGAAAAGACAGCAGAAACTGTGTAGATTGCCGTCAAAACCGTATGCTTTTGCTTGCTGAAACGGCAAAAAACGGAGTGCCAGCAGCAAAACGGCATCAATCCTACTGCAGCAAAGAAAGTATCATTCGCTGTATGTACGCCCCTTGACATGATACTTTTTTATCCACCTTCCGCTATGACGAGAGAGCGTCAGCAGACAATGCTTCAGGCGCAAAATGAAACGATTGAGAGGAAAAACACACTACTTTCTTGTTAATTCTTGATAAATTCTTTCTTTAATACAATTTTTTTTGTACTTTTGCATAGAAGAAAACAAATGTGCACAGAATATCTCTGCATGAATGTTTCTCAAGACAGAAAATTATTAAATTATTAGCACAATAACCTTAAAAAGACATTATGAAAAAGTTTAATGACGAAAACTTCCTGCTCGAAACCAAGACAGCGCAGGACCTATACCACAATCATGCGGCAAAGATGCCTATCATCGACTATCACTGCCACCTCATCCCACAGATGGTAGCGGAGAACAAGCGCTTTGATTCTATTGCGCAGATATGGCTCATGGGCGACCACTACAAGTGGCGTGCAATGCGTTCAAACGGTGTGAACGAGCGTTTCTGCACTGGCAAGGACACTACAGACTGGGAGAAGTTTGAGAAGTGGGCAGAGACAGTGCCATACACATTCCGCAATCCTCTCTATCACTGGACACACCTCGAGCTGAAGACAGCCTTCGGCATAGAGGAGACGCTGAACCCAACAAACGCACGCGCTATATTCGATAAGTGTAACGACCTCATCGCAAACGATGCCAAGTTCACGCCACGCGGACTTATGGAGCACTACAACGTAGAGCTCGTTTGTACTACAGACGACCCTGTTGACACTCTCGAATATCATGATGTAGTAGCTGCAGACCCAACATGCAAGACACGCATGATTCCTGCATGGCGTCCAGACGCTGCCATGAATATCGAGGCAGCCACATTCAAGGCATACGTAGAGAAGCTCTCAGCCGTTTCTGGTGTAGAAATCAAGACTTTCGCTGATATGATTGCAGCACTCCAGAAGCGTCATGACTTCTTCGCATCAAAGGGCTGCAAGCTCTCTGACCACGGCATCGAGGAGTTCTACGATGAGCCATACACAGACGCAGAAATCGATGCAATACTTGACAAGGCTCTCTCTGGCAAGGATGTTACAGTAGAGGAGCAGCGCAAGTATAAGCATGCCTTCCTCAAGGAGATGGCTATCATGGACTACGAGGCAGGATGGACACAGCAGTTCCACTATGGCGCAATCCGTAATAACAACACCCTTATGTTCAACAAGCTTGGCGCTGACACAGGTTTCGACTCAATCGGCGAGTTCACTACAGCAAAGGCTATGAGCCACTTCCTCGACGAACTGAACGTACAGGGCAAGCTGGCGAAGACTATTCTCTATAACCTCAACCCATGCGCTAACGAAGTAATCGCTACAATGCTTGGCAACTTCCAGGACGGTTCTTGCCCAGGTAAGATCCAGTGGGGTTCAGGATGGTGGTTCCTCGACCAGAAGGATGGTATGGAGAAGCAGATGAACGCACTTTCAGTGCTCGGTCTTCTCTCACGTTTCGTGGGCATGCTCACTGACTCACGCTCTTTCCTCTCATACCCACGCCATGAGTACTTCCGCCGCACTCTCTGCAACCTCGTAGGCAAGGACATAGAGAACGGACTCATACCATTCGAGGGCTATGAAGAGCAGCGTGTGCGCCAGATGATTGAAGACATCTGCTACAACAACGCAAAGCAGTATTTCAACTTCTAATATATAATGGCAGGTTCTATTCATTACCACCGTTATCTTGTTGTTGTAATGCGCATTAACGTTTTGTCTTCTTTTTGTTTCTTTTTGGTACAGACTGCCAGTTTCTCCAGTCATATAGCCCGCTATATTCTTTCAGAAGACTGACACTCTGCCTGCAAAAACAAACTGAAAACAAGACAATGCTAATTAATAGAACCTACCTAATTAGATAAACACGGCGAAGCAAGGATAATACGTTAGGGAATACAGACAACTGACACGGCTCGCAACTGCCAGCCAAAGGCGGCAAGCCTGAATGATTATGTCTTCTCTGCCAGTATTACCCTTGCTTCTTTTTTAAAGGTGAAAGAAGAACATCTACTTAATGGAGCAGAATAACGAAATGAACCTTGCCTGGCAATACCTTGAGGGCACCTGCATCTCTGTGTTTCTCACTGGCAAGGCGGGCACTGGCAAGACAACATTCCTGAAGCGGCTTCGCGAGCGGTCGCCTAAGCGTATGGTGGTCCTTGCTCCTACTGGCGTGGCAGCCATCAATGCCAGCGGCCAGACCATACATTCGTTTTTCCAGATTCCATTCACTCCCTTCGTGCCAGGCATGAAGACCGATGGCGAGCGAAAGTATTTCAGAATGAGCAAGGAGAAGAAAAATCTGATAAGAACCATCGACCTCCTTGTCATCGACGAGATATCCATGGTGCGCTCAGACTTGCTCGACGCCATTGACGACACGCTCAGACGCTACCGCAATCCGTCAGAACCATTCGGAGGAGTGCAGCTTCTGCTCATTGGCGACCTGCAGCAGCTTGCTCCTGTAGTGAAGGATGATGAGTGGCAGCTGCTCTCGAAGTATTATGACACCCCCTACTTCTTCGGTTCAAAGGCATTGCAGCAGTTGAGGTATGTCACTATAGAACTGAAGCATATCTACCGTCAGCGAGACAAACACTTCATAGAGCTGCTGGCAGCAATACGTGAAAACCGCGCCACGTATGACATACTTAACGCCCTGAATTCACGATACATCCCAGATTTCAAGCCTGAGCAGAATCAGTTAAAGGACGGCGGCCGCCAGATGTGGATTCATCTGACCACACATAACCGTACCGCCAATTCGTATAATGACAGGCAGATGGAGCAGCTGCAGGCGCCGCCGCATACATTCAAGGCAGACATAGAGGGAGTATTCCCTGAATATTCATATCCCACAGATGTGTCGCTGACGCTTAAGACCGGCGCTCAGGTCATGTTCGTGAAGAACGATTCGTCGCCAGAGAAACGATATTACAACGGAAAGATAGGTGTGGTAGACGATATCGTTCCAGAGGGAATAGTCGTAAGAACGCAGAACGAGCAGACGTCTGCGGCAGAGTATATCATAGTGTCTACGGAGACGTGGGAAAACATGAGATACACGCTGGATGAGAAGACAAAGGAGATTAAGGAGGAGGTGGAAGGCACTTTCCGCCAGTATCCTCTTCGTCTGGCATGGGCGATAACGGTGCATAAGTCGCAGGGACTGACGTTCAGCCATGCTGTGCTTGACGTTAGCAACTCCTTTGCTCACGGGCAGGTATACGTGGCACTGTCACGCTGCCGTTCGCTTGAGGGCATGGTGCTGACATCGCCGCTCCATCCGCGCAGCATTATTACAGACACGAGAGTCGGCAGCTTCGTCAGCGCAGCGATAGAGCATAGCCAGACAGCCATACAGCACCTGCCAGTGCAGCGTTATGAGTATTTCTGCACGCTTCTGAACGAATTGTTCTCATTCGATACAATAGCAAGAGACTATGAACATCTGAAGCGGGTGGCATGCTCAAATCTGCCATCTTCGCAGGAGACATACCTTGATATGCTGTACGATGTGCAGCAGGCTGTAGCGGCAGACATAACAGACGTGGCAGCGAAATTCAAGAATCAGTACTGCAGAATACTGACAGAAGCAGGCGCAGCCTATGCGCAGAGCGAAGTGCTGCAGCAGCGCATAGGAAATGCTGCTGAATATTTTGGCAGGAAGACCGAGGAAATCTTCAGTCCTTTTCTTGACATCACAGAAATTGTAATAAACGGAATCAAGAATAAGGCGACAGCCAAGCAGATGACAGTAGCGTTTGATGCGTTGCGGCTGTCGTACGATGTCAAGGTCGGAACGCTTGCCGATGCCCTGGAGAATGGATTCTCGCCAAAGGGATATATAGCGGCGAAGGCCAAGTCGTCGATAAATGATGACAAGAAGAAGCGCAAGTCCTTGCGTACTAAGACAATAGATGATTTCAAGGAATACATAGAGCGGATAAGGACAGAAAGCGGAGGCGGGAAACTGAAAGCCGTACGGTAAGATTGTCCGCAAGCAGAATTTCCCGTCACAGCCCCCATTCTTCCTTGCAGCCTTTCCTATTATCAATACTCCAACCTGATTCGAGTTTCGGATGTTAAGAAGAAGTTAAAAAGAAGATATAGGAAGATAAAGGAAGATATGCCGCTTTCAGCGGCGAAGATAGAGGACGATACTTTGGCAAGCTGGTGTTCTGCATCAAAACAAATGTCATTTATCTCCCTCTACCTCCCTCTATCTTCATCTACCTCCTTTTAGTTTCGTATGTCAAGAAGATATAGGAAGATAAAGGAAGATATACCGCTTTTGGAGTCGAAGATAGAGGACGATACTTTGGCAAGCTGGTGTTCTGCATCAAAACAAATGTCATTTATCTCCCTCTACCTCCTTCTACCTCCTTTTATCTTCCTATATCTACAAGGCAAGCGGAGCTTCCGAAACTAAAATAACCTGAATATATGCATACCCTATTTACATTCCTATTCTTATTATCCAGCCTTGCCGTCAATGCACAGGGAAACCAGCAGGACGAGGCGGCGGCAGGCGCAGCACTGCATGGCAATCCGTTAGTCACCCACATGTATTCGGCTGACCCTTCGGCACGTGTGTTTGGCGATACGCTATGGGTGTATCCGAGTCATGACAAGGACGACGCCCGCAGCTTCAGCATGGAAGACTATCATGTCTACAGCACGACAGACATGAAGCATTGGACAGACCATGGTGTGATATTCAATCCTATCAGGCAGACAACGTGGGCTGAGTCGGCTGCATGGGCGCCTGACTGTGTATATCGTAATGGGAAGTATTACCTTTATTATCCAACAGACAAGCGGCATATCGGCGTGGCTGTCTCCGACACACCGTACGGCCCTTTCCACGACCCGATAGGGAAGCCGCTGCTGTCAATCGATTCGCCAGGTGTGGTGTGCGACCGTGATTTCATCGACCCATGCGTGTTCATTGACGATGACGGACAGGCTTACCTCTTTGTCGGGCAGAATACGGTTTGCTGCATAAAACTTAATGACGACATGGTGTCCTACGACGGGAAGGTGCATATTATAGAAGGCGTGAAGGATTTTTTTGAGGCGGTGTGGGTGCATAAGCGCAACGGCATCTATTACCTGTCATATTCCGACGGCCCTTTCCATGGGCATGAGCCGCAGATTGCCTACTGCACCAGCAGTAATCCCTTGGGGCCGTATACATATCAGGGTGTAATACTCGGCCCAGTAAACAGCGGGACAAACCACGCTTCAATCGTCAGTTATAAGGAGGCCGACTACCTGTTCTATCATACCGCAGATTTGAGCCAGAGCATCCGTCCAGGCTATCATTGCGGAGTCAGACGCAATATATGCTGCGATACGCTGCGCTATAATGCTGACGGGACAATACAGAAGGTGATACCGACACTCAACCGTGAGAAACTGAAAATGCAGGATGTGGATATACGGCGCAGGCAGAACATGATTGCAGGAAGCATAAAACCTGCGGCTTTCCCTGACAAGGCGCACCGTCTGGAAGGAACGCTTGCACGCCATAATCTGCAAGAAGCCATAGACGAGTGCAGTGCTGACGGAGGCGGAACGGTTATTGTCCCTGCAGGAACACACAGCATCCAGGGCGCCATAGAACTGAAGAGCAATGTGCGGCTGCACCTTTCTGACGGAGCAACGCTCCTCTTCAGTGATAACCCTGATGACTATCTGCCTGCCGTGCGCTCACGATGGGAGGGGACAGAAGTGTATAACCGTTCCTCAATGATTCGTGCATACAGGCAGAAGAATATTGCGATAACAGGTGAGGGGACGGCAGTAATAAACGCAAACGGCCATATCATGGCACGCTGGGGCATGCCTGTCGGCGTGGAGAATTTCGTGGAGAATACGCATGGCACGCATGGCGTCACACCAGAGAAACAGCACGTGGACAGCCTGCGGGCAATGGGCGACAGGCTTGCGCCCGTAGAGCAGCGTGTTTTCGGCAGGGATGGCAGACTGCGTCCGTGCGCCATCGAAATGCTCGAATGCCAGCAGATACTGCTTCAGGGATTCACGCTGAAGGACAGCCCCTTCTGGTGCATACACCCAGTATACTGCGAAGATGTGACAGTAAGAAATGTCACAATCGACTCACACTTCCCTAACAACGACGGCTGCGACCCAGAATCATCATGCCGGGTGCTAATAGAGGATTGCGTGTTCCGCACAGGCGACGATGCCGTGGCGATAAAGGCGGGACGCGATGCCGACGGCCGACGAGTGGGACGCCCGTCAGAAAATATCGTCATCCGCAACTGCAAGTTCTACAGCAAGTGCAACGGGCTGTGCATAGGCTCTGAGATGTCAGGCGGCGTGCGCAATGTCTTCATGACAGACATAGAGATTGGCGATGTGAAGAACGCACTCCTTTTCAAGGCTAATCTCGACAGGGGAGGATACGTCGAATCCGTCTATGTCGACTCCGTCCGCATCGGAACGGCGGCAGGCGCAGTGCTGCGCTTCGAGACAAACTATTTCGGATACAGGGGAGGGAACCACCCTCCGAGGTATTCTGATTTTTATATAAGCAACGTGAGCGCAAAGGAGGCGCAGTCGTATGCCATATACTACGACGGCAATGACAGCCAGCCGGTAAGCAGCGTGACGGTGAAGAACTTCACTGTTGACCGTGCGACAAATGCCGCATATCTCTACAGGACACGCCAGTGCCGATTCCTCAATTCCCGTGTCAACGGCATTCTCCTGCCAGCGACCATAGAGGAGGACAAGGAACGCAGACAGTGCGATGTGTGGTAAGAACCAAGGGAGGCCGACGTAAAAAAAGTATTCCGCATTCGTTCGCCTCAATGCCTGCCGCTCCCGCAAACTTTCATGCTGGCATGTCTTGCGTAGCATGAAAGTGGGGGGGGAGCCTAATAGATATAACACCCCTCCATTGAAAACTCCCGCCGTTTGCGACTTCTCTGTGCGCAGGCAGGCGGGGGATTTTTGGTGTCGCTGACGGTATTATATAAGGTCGGGACAGGCGGCGCGACGAAAAAAAATGGCGGCAAAATGAAAATAACTGCAAAAAAAGTTGCACGGTTCAGAAAAAAGCAGTAACTTTGCACCCGCAATTCTGAGAAAGCTCAGACAGACGATACCTTCACGGGGTGTAGCGCAGTCCGGTTAGCGCACCTGCTTTGGGAGCAGGGGGTCCCAGGTTCGAATCCTGGTACCCCGACACGGAGGGAAAGGCTTAGGTTTTTATGCTTAAGCCTTTTTTGTATACCTATTTTTTAGTATTTTACGAAAAGTTGTAATCCAAATAGAAAACTTTTTTGTAACTTTGCATCGTATTTAACTATCACAGCGGAATGATACGGAAAAATAGCAGAAACAAATGGTCTGTCATGCCAGGGCAGGAGCTGACAGACACGGACAGAGAGATACTGTACTGGCAGAACAGAGGCAAGAATGTGCCCAGCCGTGACCTTATAAAAACTCCAGAGCAGATAGAAGGCATCAGGGCTGCTGGAAGAATCAACACGGCGGTGCTTGATGCGGTGGCGGCAGCCATACGTCCAGGAATGTCTACACAGGAGATAGACAATATCTGCATGGCTGTATGCAGGGAGAATAACGCTACGCCTGCATGTCTGAACTATGAAGGCTTCCCCAAATCAGTATGCGTGAGCATCAACGAATGCGTATGCCACGGAATACCGAAGCCTACGCAGATTCTGAAGGAAGGCGATATAGTCAATGTTGACTTCACTACCATATATGACGGATACTACGCAGACGCCTCAAGAATGTTTATCATCGGAGGGAGGACGACTCCCGAGCGAGAGCAGCTTGTGAGAGTGGCAAAGGAATGTCTGGAGATTGGCATGGAGGCGGCGAAGCCTTTCTGCTTTGTCGGCGATATAGGCAATGCCATACAAAAGTACGCAAATAAATATAGATACGGTGTGGTGAGAGACCTCTGCGGGCATGGTGTAGGCCTTCAGTTCCACGAGGAGCCAGAAATTGCGCATTACGGGAAGAAAGGTTCTGGAATGCTGCTCGTGCCAGGAATGACTTTCACGATAGAGCCAATGATTAACATGGGCACATGGAGAGTGTTCATTGATTCTGACGACCCTTACGGATGGGAGGTGATTACGGAAGACGAACAGCCGTCAGCGCAGTGGGAGCACACTCTGCTGATGACGGAGAGCGGTGTGGAAATCCTTGCGTATTAATATGGCGCCAGCGTTTTTCCTGCATAATGACATAAGGCTTATAATAATATAATTAAGTTTCGGAAGTTAAGAAGAAGTTAAGAAGAAGTTAAGAAGAAGTTAAGAAGAAGATATAGGAAGTTAAAGGAAGATATGCCGCTTTCAGCGGCGAAGATAGAAGACGATACTTTGGCAAGCGGGTGTTCTGCATCAAAACAAATGTCATTTATCTCCTTCTATCTCCTTCTACCTCCTTTTATCTCCTTCTCCCTCAACCTCCCTCTATCTACAAGGCAAGCGGAACTTGCGAAACTTAAATAATATAAAAGGTAAAAAAAAGAAGAAGCGATACATGATAAATATATTAGCCATAGAGTCGTCCTGTGATGACACTTCTGCTGCGGTTCTGCAAGACGAAGTGCTGCTCAGCAATGTCACAGCATCGCAGGCTGTACACGAAGAATACGGCGGGGTTGTGCCAGAGCTTGCGTCAAGAGCACATCAGCAGAATATAGTCCCGGTGGTCGATGCTGCGCTGAAAAGGGCAGGCGTCAGCAAGGAGGAGCTTTCCGCTATTGCATTTACGAGAGGTCCGGGACTCATGGGGTCGCTGCTTGTGGGTGTGAATTTTGCTAAGGGCATGGCACGGGCGCTGGGCATACCGCTGATAGAGGTGAATCACCTGCAGGGGCATGTCATGGCTCACTTTATCAAAGAGGGCGAGAAGGACTGCAGCAAACCGCCATATCCATTCCTGTGTCTGCTCGTAAGCGGCGGAAACTCCCAGATAGTAAAGGTCAATGCATACAACGACATGGAGGTGCTTGGCCAGACAATAGATGATGCTGCTGGCGAGGCGATAGACAAATGCTCGAAGGTTATGGGGCTGGGGTATCCTGGAGGACCTATAATTGACAGGCTTGCAAGGCAGGGTAATCCTAAGGCGTTCAAATTCGCAGAGCCGAACATCCCCGGACTGGATTATTCTTTCTCCGGACTGAAAACATCTTTTCTTTACAATATGAGAAAATGGTGTGAGGCAGATCCTGACTTCATAGAGAAGAACAAGGAGGATATAGCCGCATCGTTAGAGTGGACTATTGTTGACATTCTGATGAAGAAATTGCGGCTTGCAGTCAGACAGACAGGAATAAAGCACGTAGCTGTGGCTGGAGGAGTGAGTGCGAACAATGGTTTGAGGAATGCTTTCTATGACCATGCGAAACGGTATGGATGGACAATATATATCCCGAAGTTCGGATACACTACAGACAACGCTGCCATGATTGGCATAGTAGGAACATATAAATATAAGAATAAGGAGTTCTGCTCTATTGATGTTCCGACATTTTCAAAAGTAACATTCAAATAATAAAACTATAATGGAATTCGAGAAAAAAATATACAGCAAGGAATTGCTGTCTGTACTATATGAATCAGGCAAAAGCATTGGTACTGCAGAAAGCTGCACTTCAGGAATGATAGCGACAGCAATAACAATGGTTCCTGGAGCCTCCGACTATTTCAAAGGGGGGATAATATGCTACTGTGACGAAATGAAAACGTCACTGCTGGATGTAAATGCGGAACTCCTTGCAGAGAAGACTGCGGTGTGTGAGGAAGTGGCAAGGCAGATGGTGAAGGGAGCAATAGAGAAGCTTGGAGTTGACTATGCTGTTGCATCTACAGGGTTTGCAGGGCCTGGCTCAATGGAGGGCATCCCTGTGGGCACTATATGGATTGCATGCGGCAACAAGGAGGAGCAGGTGGCCATTAGGCTTTCCGAAGATGAGGGGCGGGAGAAAAATGTAAACAATGCTGTAGATAAAGCACTCGAACTATTCCTCGACTTCATTGTTAAGCATGAGCCTGCGCGTGGAGATGAGATAGTAGAACTGATAGCAGAGTAGAATAGTTTTTTTGCATCTCGTCAGATACTCAGTTCGCTATAAGGAAACAGTAAGGATTAGAGAGCCTGCATAGCCTTTGACTTTCTTCAGGTTGCCTCGTTGCATGAATTGCAAATGTATGGCTAACTGTGTGTTTCGTTTGCGGCTACGAGACCTCTGTGTTTATATTGCTTCAACAGAACTATATGCTTTATTCCTTGATAATTCGTTTTCGTATTGCTGTTATACGGAAAAACGTGTGATACGCTAAAAACATTATTGGAAGATTCAGAATAAACCTCCTCGCCTTAAGTAGAGATTCTCGCCTAAGGTAAAAACATCACTCGTAATATGAAGAGCCAGAAATTATACGAGCCATCAGACCAAATGATTTCACTGATAAGCGACAATTATAATATACTGCAGTCGCTTGGACGATTTGGAATTAATCTTGGATTTGGAAATAAGACCGTAGCAGAGGTTTGCAGGGAGCAGGATGTTGATACATATACGTTTCTTGCAATAGTAAACTTTACGCTTAATGAGTTTAGAAACGTGCACGAAATTGACAGGCTCTGTGTCCCCACACTGTTGAATTATTTGCGTTCATGCCACGAGTATTATCTCGGATTCCAGCTGCCCTTTATTCGCAAGGAGCTTACTGACGCTATAGACACAGATGATAACGTAGCTCGGCTGATACTGAAGATATATGACGAATATGCTCACTCGATATATCAGCACATGGTATACGAGGAGAAGACCGTGTTCCCGTATGTGGAGTCGCTTATTAATGGAAATCCTAAGCCGAATTTCAGTATAGAGACATACTCGAAGCGTCACGAGCAGACAGACATGAAACTGCGTGAGCTGAAGAACATCATAATCAAGTATCTTCCTTCAGACAGCCATCGCAATAATCTGCTGATGGCCGCTCTGCATGATATATTCAATAACGAAGAATGGCTGTCTCAGCATGCTGACGTAGAAGATTATATCTTCATCCCGGCAATAGAGCATCTCGAACGAAAGATGAGGCAAAAGGATGTTTCTATGAAGATCTCAGGCATGATTAGCAACACTAAATCGCATAGCGAAGCTTTGTCTGAACGCGAAAGGGACGTCGTGGTTGCTTTGGTGCAGGGAATGTCGAACAAAGAAATAGCCGACCATCTGTGTATCGCTACCAATACGGTTATCACCCACAGACGCAATATCGCAAAGAAACTGCAAATTCATAGTCCTGCAGGACTCACAATATATGCGATAGTAAACAATTTAGTAGACATATCTAATATTAAATTATAAATTATTTACATAAATTTATAGAATATTTGTATTTTTCTTGGTAATATTAGTAAAGTTTTGTAAATTTGCACTAAAATCACAAAGTGTAATGTATTATATTGATTTATAGTGGTTTTGTGCGTATTTTATATTTTAGCGCAACAAAATCGCAACAAATTTGCAGTTTTTTGAAGTTTTAGCACTATTTTAATCGCTAAAATAAAGAAAACTGCATTTTTTTTGTAAAAAAACTTGATATTTTCTTGCATATATCAAGATTTATGTGTACCTTTGTACCACAAAACATAACAAACGAATAAACACTAAGAATTATGATTTACACCGTTACAGCATTCTGCAAAAACAAAAGTTTAAGAGTAGATGACGTAGTTGAAACATTCACCAGCAAAGAAGAAGCATGCAAGTTCTATAATCATTGCGTAGAGTTGATAAAGGGTGGAGAAGATGCATACGCAGTCAAAATGGAGGCCGACAAACTTATTGAAGCCTACAACTTGGATGATGACACTACATTCATAGCATCAGCATCTTCTGACGAAGTAGCAGAAGTACCAGGAAAGTACCAGGACTACGCTGTAACTTAGAATAACCAACGTGGTACACGCTTCAATAATATTACAATCAACCACACAAAAAAGACTATCAACATCGTTTCTTACGATAGTGTTAATGACGAAGACTTAATCTAATAATACTACTATGAACAGAATTTTCACATACTGCCAGAAAGGCAATGACGTAAACTTCGTTGCATCAAGTGTAGAGGGAGCAATCGAATGGATAGAGAGCTTAGGTTTTAAGATGAACGAACGCACAACAGAAAACTTGAACAAAGTTTTTGGTGAACTTCAGCATCACCACTATGGATGGTACTTCATGGGTGACTGTGGTCTCGTGGAGGCTCTAAAACCTGTAGGCATCGGACAAGGGTATATCAAGTTTGCTCCTACCAAATGTAATACAACCAAGGAATACAACGAAGCTCAAGCAGCAAAGCTTGCCATGTACGACCAGCGTATGCGTCGTGTCCTGGCAGCTGCGAAAGAGGTTTTCAAATTGATAGACTCTGAAAAGAAAATAGTGTCAGTGAGTCCTAACTTCTATGCAATCGAACCCACTATGACTCTCACTATCTCTTGGAATGGATATTGGAGTGATGTATATCGTATGGATTGCTACTTGAAAGAGTTAACAATAAGGATAAACATGGACTCTCTTCTGACGGAAGAAGGTTTAAATGTTTTTTACTATCTTAAGCTTTTAGAGTTGAAATGAAAACCCTATGCTATAGCGTTCGCCTCGAGAGCCTTGTCAAAATCAGCGACAAGGCTTACAAGGCCACTTCTTTTGACGGAACTACAGATATAATACCTGCAAGTCAAGTATTCGGGCAGGACTACGATGTCATAAAATCAGATGCCTATTGGATATCAGCTTGGATTCTTGACAAGAAGAATATTCAATATTCATCCAAGAAGAAGGCATGGTTTGACGAGAATGGTCACCAGCTGCCTACCTATACGGTAGAGCATCACACTCCCGACAAACTCACATCTAAAGATAACAACGTTATTAACGATCTAAACAGATAATGCTAACATCCCAACAGACATCAGCCATTGAGCACCTAAATGCTTGGAAGGTTGGCGCACTATTCATGGAAGCAGGCACGGGCAAGACCCGTGTCGCCATGAATCTTGTAAACTCTACCAACTGCACAGACGTGTTTTGGATTGCTCCTCTGCGAACATTAGATAACGCAAAGGCAGAGGTCGCTAAGTGGGGAGGTTGGAAAATGACACCGCACTATTATGGAGTTGAAAGCATATCTGCAAGTGATAGAATATGGCTTGAGCTGTACAACGAAGTGGAGCGAAGCAAGCTGCCGTTTGTCGTTGTAGATGAGAGCCTAAAGATAAAGAATGCCAATGCTAAGCGCACCAAGCGACTGCTTGAAATAGGCAAGAAAGTTGAATGGAAACTTGTACTCAACGGCACACCTGTAACACGCAACCTTCTTGACATGTGGACGCAGATGGAGTTCTTATCACCTAAGATTCTCAACATGTCTCTGCCACAGTTCAAGAACACGTTCTGCTCCTATACCACCATAACAAAGCGTGTTGGGTACAAACAATATACCCGTGAGTATATCACCGGTATGGAGAATGTGGACTACTTGTATAGTCTTATCCGTCACTATATCTATGAATGTGACCTTCATCTGAATGTCTCTCAGAAGTGGCACACAAGGTATTATCACGTTAGTGACGAGAATAAGGAGAAGTACCAGGACATAAAGGAACGTTACCTTAGTGACGAGATGCTGGAATGGCGAAGCAACAATATTTTCTTTGCCATGACAACAGAGCTGCAGATGTCCTATGCACAGGAAGAAGATAAAGTTCGTGCTGTTGAAGATATTATAGCCGAAGGTGTAGACCCGAAAAAGGTCATTATCTTCTGCAGGTATATCGCAAGTGCCGAACTTTGCAAAAAAGCATTCCCCGACTGCGCAGTTCTGTCAATGCAGAAGGAATCGTTAGGTTTGAACCTACAGGAGTATACAACTACGATATACTTTGACAAGGTTTGGGATTACGCATTATACGTGCAGAGTACTCGCAGAACCTTCCGTACAGGACAGGAGCAGGACTGTCACTACTATGAACTGACAGGCGATGTCGGTCTTGACACAATGATAGACAAGAATATCGCCAAGAAAATTAGCATGAGCGAATATCTTAAGAAGGTGTCGCTTGAAGACTTAAAAAAAGAGTTATGAAAAAATACCTTGACAAGAATGTGTACGAAGCTGCCGTTGAAAGATACGACTACATATATACACACTTTGAGCGTGTATGTGTCAGTTTTAGCAATGGAAAAGATAGCGGAGTGTTGCTGAATCTTGCCATTGAAGCAGCAAGACGGCATGGAAAATTGCCTGTCAATGTCCTTTACATCGACATGGAAGCGCAGTACTCACGTGCTATCGAGTATACACACCGAATGTTCAGCCGTGAGGAAGTGACAGGATGGTGGGTGTGTCTACCTATACATCTTCGAAATGCTGTCAGTCAGATCGTACCTTATTGGGTCTGTTGGGATAAGGAAGCAAGGGAAGCATGGGTAAGAGAATACCCGGACAATCCTCACGTTATAACTGACGAGGAGTATTTCCCGTTTTTTCGTCACGGCATGGAGTTTGAGGAGTTTGTGCCAGAGTTCGCACGGTGGTTCTCCCAAGGAAAGAAAACTGCAACATGTGTAGGCATACGTTCAGACGAGAGCCTTAATCGTTTCCGTACAATCTCCAGCACATCTAAAATAACACTTGATGGTCTGCAATGGACCACAAAGTTATTCCCGAAGGAGGAAGAAAGCGATATATATAACTGCTATCCAATATACGACTGGAGAACGGAAGATATTTGGCGAGCAAACGGGAAATTCGGATGGGATTATAACAAGATATACGATATTATGCACATGGCAGGTGTTAGCATATATAAGCAGCGTCTGTGTCAGCCATACGGAGACGATCAAAGACAAGGCCTGTATCTCTTCAAAATATTGGAACCCGAAACATGGGCAAAGGTCGTTAATCGTGTAGAGGGTGCTAACTTTGGCAACAGATATACCGAGACAGACCGCACAACATTGGGTAATTTCAAAGTCAGTCTCCCGCCAGGACATACTTATGAGAGTTATGCGAAGTTCCTTCTTGACACCATGCCGCCATACCTTGCCGAACATTATAGGCAGAAGATTAACAAATTCCTCGCATGGTGGGAGAAAGAGGGTGTAACTTGTATTCCCGATTATGCAGATACAAAAGCGGAAGCTGCCAAGAAAGTTCCATCATGGCGCAGGATATGCAAAGTCTTGCTCAAGAATGACTATTGGTGCAAAGGACTGTCTTTCTCTCAGACGAAAAAAGAACTTGAAAAACAGGTTGCAATGATAACACGTTATAACGAAGAACTATGATACAGGAATTATTAAAAGATATGCCTTTTGATGAAAAAGTTAAGGTGTTCAATGAGATTACGCAAGAGCTGTATGACTGGCTCGGCATAAATCACCCTACACTCAATGTTCAGTTGGTGCCAGCAGACAAGGTACAGGGCAACGATTATAACCCTAACAAGGTCGCACCGCCCGAAATGAAACTTCTGAAACTAAGCATCAAGAAAGACGGATTGACTATGCCTGTCGTAGTGTGTGATACACCGGAGGACAAGAAACATCCTTATACTGTTGTGGATGGCTTCCATCGCACTACGGTAGTGCAACACGACAAGACAGTCAACGAGAGCCTTAATGGATATGTACCGGTTAGCCGCCTTAACAAGAAGATAGAGGACCGCATTACTTCCACCGTCAGACATAACATGGCGAGAGGTACACATCAGGTGGAACTTTCTGCTAAACTTATTGTCTTGCTTAAGAAACATAACTGGACAAATGCGAGAATAGGCATGGAACTTGGCATGGATGCTGACGAAGTGCTGAGATTAAAGCAGATTACGGGACTTGCCGAAGCATTTAAGGATGAAGAATTTTCAAAATCATGGATAATTGAAGACAATGAAAAAGAAGAACAATAACGGATGGGGTGGGTCCCGGGAGAACTCAGGCAAACCACGTGGGGATAGAGATTACGCATTAAGCGTGCGAATCTCAAAGGAAGCGAAAGAAAAAATCTCGCTTATACACAATAAGAGTGAGTTTATTGACAATCTAATAAAACAAACAATCAAAGGGCAGGAGTGATTCCTGCCCTTCTTAGTAGACCGATGCTGGTTGACGTGCAGCACCCCTTGTGCGCTCAGCATCACCCTACATGCTTGCGGCAGCAGTTGCACAGCAGCTTGCCGACTGTAGGATATATCTCCCTTGCAAGGTCGCCTACAAGGTATGCTACAGGTTCGCCATACGGCTCAATGCCGCTCGCCTCGCAGATATGCTCCTCAAGGTGGCGCATCTCATGAAGGAGAGAGTTGAAGAACTCCTCTGCCGATGATGTCTTGCCTATCACCATGACGGAAGCACGTATCTCGCTACTGCTGTATGTCAGTCCTGTGTCGAGTTCTCCTGCCGACAGATTAGCGTATGCCCTTGCAAGGTTCTTGCCGTTGCAGCCTATCCGCACGAGTCTGCTGATTATCTCCTGCGTGTAGTAGTGACCTACGGAGTAGTAGGCGTAGACAAACCAGTCGTGCTTATCAAGATATATCCTCTGCCGTATCATATCAATCCTCCTCTAAGAGTTCTTCCCAATCTACTGGGTCTCCGTTAGCAACCATTGTGGCAACCCATCTGCGCATTGTCGTCCCAGGGGCGGCATCGACATCATCACACACGTCACGGACATACATAGCAAGGTGCGCTTCATCGACAATACTGCTTCCGAGATAGTCTGCACGGCACATCTGAGCAGCAAAGACATAGTCGTAGCCGCCTTTGTTCTCTACGGTGATATTGTGCTTCTGTAGCAGGGCATCCACCTCCTCCTTGGTGTATACAGGCACTTTCTCTTCCTTACCTGTCTGTTTGTTGAGTTTACGCATCTGCTTAGCGGCAATCATGTACGCATGCTTAGAGAAGTGCCAGTTGTGTCTTGCCAGATAGACCTTCTGCGCTGCTGGCATGAGGTCGTATTCATACATATCAAGCGGTATCTTGTGTTTCATATTCGTCTAATTTTAAGAGGAGAGAGCGCAATGCTCCCTCCTTAGTTAATTACATGTATCGACCTGTCGAACGGCTACGTCTGCGTCTTTCGTGCATTGGGTAGTCGTCATCGTCATCCTCGTCATCACGCTCACCCGTGAAGCGGTTGCCGTAACGGTTGCCATAGTTCCCGCCTTCATAGCGGTTGCCATAGTTTCCGCCTTCATAGCGGTTGCCATAGTTTCCGCCCATGTCATCATCTTCTCCGAGCTCTTCGATGCACTGCATCAGCTTGCCCATGTGCTTGAGAGCCTTTTCGGCATGCTCGGACATCTTTTCTTTCTTCTTTGTAGTGATTTTGATAGTTACCATTTTTATTCCTCCTTCTTTGGTTTTTTGGCGGCAGACAAGGCAGACGAGAGCATTGACTGTATATCCACGAGAGTACCCTCTATGTTACTCATCTTAGATTCTAACAGACCGATTTTCTCTTCCTGCTCCTTCTCCTTCGCAAGATGAGGGTTGAGTGTTCTCAACATAGCTTCGCAATTTGTAACCATTTGCTCATGGTATGGCACGTTCTCCAATGTCTGCCGACTTGTCCTTAGCATCGCTTCTACTTCTGCGGACATAGCCTCCCTTGTGTCACTCACAATAAGGTTGTCGCAATAACCTATACTAGCGTGTGCAGGAAGTTTTGTTAGATTCATCGCTTCTTCTCCGCACTTGACCTTAATAGATAACTCTGAGTCTTGTGGGTTGGCATATATTCCAGTGCGACCATACTTGTCTTGTGGAGTAGTAAACTCTTCCACTTGTGCCACCTTTAATTCCGCCCCTTTGCTCGTCTTGCTCAAAATATAGAGCAGACTGCCTTGTCTAACTCCTCCAAACATAATCTTAACTTTACTCTGTTAATAACTTAAAACGAACCCGAAGTGCTGTTTTCTGTTACTGATGCTGTTGCAACAGCGGCAGGCGCTTCGTAAGTCCCCACTAATTGCAATCTACCTGAACGGCTGTTATAGTACGCAAGTATCAGACTTGCCGCACCTACACCACCTAAATCGGCTACCGTCGCCTGCCCTCCTGTAGAGTTAAGCAACTGTACAGAACCGAATAGAACGGGAAGTGTATCTGTCGCAGTCGTCGGGATTGGCTGCTGTAAATCTACGAGCAACAATCCTGTAAAAGCATTGTTCCGGAACGCATCAAATGTATATGTTACATTTGACGTTGTAGCGGAAACGCTCTTACTCTCAATCCCTCTTGTTCTATCCAATATAAACATAGCCGATAAGTTTAGAATGCGTTATTAAACCCATTGACGAAGCCACAACCGCAGTAGCCTGTCGGTATCAGTCCGTAGTTCTCGTTGATAGAGCGATTGACTGGCACATACTGCTCTGGGCATACAATCTTCTTGACAGGTGGCTGGTTGCACTTGAGTTCTGCAAGGTCAGATGCTATCGGAGCGAGCATTGCCTGGAACTGCGCTGTCTGCTGAGCGTTATTGATGAATACCGCTTGCTGTGCGTTCTTCTCACGGAGTGCATCGAGCTTGTCCTGCAAGTCACGCATCTCTGCCGCACGCTGACCTGCGAGAATCTGGGCGGTGCTGTCTGCTATGCTCTTCTGGATGTCGCAAGTCTGACGCTGTGTCTCGTATGCTACAGAAGAGAAGCCACGCTCCAAGCCTACGTTTACGCTGCCGATTGCCTGCTTGAGGTCGCAGCAGCAGTTAGCAATCTGAGCAGTCAGAGCGCAGTTGCCAGCCTGAATAGAGTTGACTACCTGCTGGAATCCGAGGCCCTGCTGACCTGCAAGGTTGCAAATCTGCGATGTTACGTTGCCGATTGCAGCATCTACCTTGCCGATAGAACAGTTGAGTACAGATGCAAGCTGGCTGATGTCTACTCCGTTGCGCTGGATAGCAGACATGAGCATTTCACGCTCTGCATTGTTGTTGTTACCTCCTCCGAAGATGCCGTTGCCGTTGCCAAGACCGAAGATTGCGGCAATCACGATTAGAGCAATGATGTCCTGGAATCCTCCGTTGCCACCGAAGAATCCGTTACCCTTGTTGCACATAGCCAGAAGGGCATTAGTGTCTACACCCCTGTTTGCGAGTGCAGGCAGTACAGACGCAAGGAGCGAGTTTGCTCCCGTGTCAAAGTTAAAAGTCTTTACTTCTTCCATTTTGTGTTTGTGTTTTGTGTTTCTCTCACTATTGAGATTGGGAGCAAAGTTAGTTAGTATTATACAGTTACACAAAAGTTTTGTTCCGATACAGAGGAAGTAAGTTCCGAAAGAAAGTCTGAATAAAACCAAAAAAAGAGAGCCGTTTCCCAACGCCCCTCTTCGTTAATAACCAAATATAATAAAACACTTATGTCACTCTTGTGTGATTGAGAATATAGGCAATCCATCTGCCACTCATTGCGCTTTGCCCTTGCTTTGCGCGTATTCTCTTATATATCTCTCCACGAGGAACAATGTAGGCGAACTCGCCCAGTTCCTTGATAACCTCGTCATACAACTGATGCACTTGGTTATGCCGGGGAATCGTGGAATCCCTCCGTTCTTTCATTTTCCTTCTTTCCATAAATTTCATAGTTTAGTTTGTTGTTCTTCTTCTGTAAAAAAAGTAGTTACTATCTTCACAGACCGTAACTATCAAAATCACTAAGAACTATGAAATTTGTTAGAAGAAACCTTTTCGTTTTGCCATGTACCAGCCGATGATACACAGCAGGACAGCGACAATGCCGGACAGGAGTTCCCATCCGCCCCAAGCAAACACGCTGCCCGATGTCTGCTTGGTAGACGCATTATGATTAGCACTGCGCTTTGTCTTCTTCAGCTCGGTCTGTTCCGATACTCTCTTGCGACCGCCACGCTGTGCCGAAGATGAAGTCTGATTCACCCCGATATTTACGTCTGCATATTTACCTGTATATGTCTCGCTTGTTATGTGCTGCACGCCATTCACATCTGGTGCAGAATACTCAACACGATATATAAACTCGTCCGTGCTGATTTCCTTATTTTCGGTCCTGTTATTCGTATGAATATTATCATAGCATGTAGAATCGTATATTGATTCTACACGTACATTGTCCGTCTGTTCGGACATGGAAGACTGCACCGTCTTCTGCGATCTGCAGGACACGATGAACAGAATTGAGATAATAAGGAATGTGATGCGTGACATATTATTCTATTGTTATGTATATGCTCTCGCCTTTTTCATTGGCTGGGAGCAGATGTAGTTTAATCAATTTGCTGAATGTCTCCTTGCTGTCTGTAACCATGCCGACTACGGTGTTACGTCCCACAAGTATACATCCTTCTGTGTCTTTCTGAGTATTGCCGACATGTATCAGCACCCCTTCAAAATTCGGCACATGCAACAAGCGTGGAAGTTTGCCATTGCATAATTGCCTATAGTAACTTCTTCCTCCGAAGCGTGGTGATGTAACGTTCATTGTCACCTCATATTTGCCGGTTGGTATAGCTGTACTGCCTTTTACCTTGCGGAATGCCAGTTCTGCCGAGGTCATGCTGCTTCGTAGTCCTCTGTCCTGGTCCTCCAATGTATCACAGAAGTATACCCCATCAATATACATTCTGCCGATGGTGTACCCTTTCTTGCGTGCTATTCGTTTAATTCTTATATCCATTTTCTTGCTTATGTCAAATTATTTTTGTATCTTTGCGGTGAAAACTTTTCCTTAGTATTAATCAATTAAATTATTAATTCCACAGGTTATAGTTTTTAGTTATTATTTGGGGTGCTTCGGCATCCCTTTTTTATTATTTGTTGTCGCATCGTATAAATTAATCGAATTATTAATAAATAGTTTAATATTTTCTTGCATACATGGAACATTTTTGTTACCTTTGCATCGTAATTAGTTCTTTAAATTATTTTCATATGAAGTTTTCAGAGTTTTATCGCCTTCTTGAATCCAATGGCTGGGTCAAAAAGGAAGGCGCACGGCATGCAAAGTATGTCCATCCCGACTTTGATTACTTTATTCCTGTAGGTCGCCATCCTTCGCACGAAGTTCCTTCTGGAACACTAAGAACGATGATGAAACAAGCAGGGTTGAAGTAATGGGGACTGCACCCACTTCGGTGGGTGCTTAATTACACCATTAACACAATTAACTACTATGACACTTACCGCAATTATTGAGAAGGCGCAGAACGGAGGTATCTCTATCCGTGCCGAAGAACCAAACGGACTCTTCGCTTACGGTCTTACTTTGGAAGAGGCGAAGCAAGAGTTTATTGAAGTCCTTGAGGAGCAAGCGGAATACTATGAAGAAATTCACGGGTGTGCTCCTGATTGGAAAGATGCCCAAATAGACTATGTGTATGATATTAGCGGCTTTTTTGAAGCTTTCCCTTTTATCAACATCTCTGCATTTGCTACAGCCGTTGGCCTCAATCCTTCTTTGATGAGGAAATACAAGGGCGGTATAGTCGTTGCGGGCGAAAAGCAACGGAGAATCATCCAGGATGGCTACAACCGAATACTTTCCAATATGCGAGAAGTTAAATTTTAATTAGCCGTGAGGCTCTGATATATATAGAACTTAATTACATTAGGACAGCTCGTAAGGGTTGTCCTTTTTGTGTGTCCTTATATCAGACAAGCAGACTTGTAAACACCATGCCGAAGCACATTAGTTCAAGCCAAAGAATGCGCATCATCTTGTCGAAGATTGCTAACGGCAAAGCGGCAAGCCAAAGAAGTGACCACGGACATACTACCGTAGTCCACGCTATAGAGCAGATAGCCGAAATATACGCACTGATGACGTGTATCTTGCGCTTCGATTCGTCATGCTTATAATCTCCAGCCACGCCCACGAAGCCAATCAGTCCGCACATCAAGAATGCAAGAAACGTGAAATTGTCGGGTGTGACGGTTAATGCAGGGATAAGTGTGCATACAGCCATTATCGCCATTACTGGGAAGAAGCAAGTCTTCATCGTGTAATATGCGTCTGACAAGCAAGTAAACTCCTCGTCTGACAGCAGTCCTATTGCGAGGACTATTAAGAATAGCAAGATTGCTATGATTGTGAATGTTGTTGCCATATAAAAACTATGTGTTAAAAGTGAATCTTTTCGGGGTAATTTGTTGTGAAGTCATACGCCTTAACCTCTTTTATATCTGTTAAGGCATTCACGTTTGCTTTATGCTTTGCTGTCGTATTATAGCACTCAAGAGCGTATACCTCCAGCACTGCAAGCATCTGCAAGACTTCCTCTGGCGCAAGTGTCACGTTGACATCGCCAAGCCACAGCGTCATCGTCTGATGTCCTGAATCTTTCAGAATCTGAGCCGTTGAGCGCACAGACACACGTGTCTCTCTCGGGAGCCAGAAGCTCATATCGCCGTAATAGAACTCGTTTACTGCTGATGACGTGTCATGAGCGTCTATCTTTTTCAATACACTCTCTTTGGTTATTCTAAGAATAAGTGACATAGAACGCTCGTCGTTATCTGCTAAATTCTTCTGATTGTAAACACTCCAACCGTCAGCGAGAATCTGTTCATGTGTAGGGTTCTGAATATGTTCCCTGTGTTTTCGTTCAACTTGTTCTGTGTACTCTTTGCCCTCTTCATCAATTAATGTTATTTCTTCTGTCGACGTGTGTGTTAGTACCACGTCAATCTTATTTTCGGGTCTGACGATTATCTTTCCGTCTTTTTCTTTTATATATAATTTCATTTCTTTATTCTGTTAATATAGTCCAACCTTCTGGTACGCCACTCGGACCAACTTCGTCCCATGTTGCGTCTTCTGCTTTCACGAATGTTCCGCTTGTGCGTATTTCTGCCATCCAAAGATATGTACAGTAGTTACTCGGCAGCGTCTTGAACATGGCTTTTACATAAGTAAGTTCAACACAAGCGCGAAACATCTCGTAATAACAATAATCTGCCAATTCTGTAGCAGGAAGTTCTGGAGCAACCGTAATGTCACCGCAACCTTCGAACATTCGTCTGTAACAGTTTTTTGTCAACTTTGTAGCAGGAAGTTCTGGAGCAGTCAAAAGATGGTAGCATCCTTTGAACATCTCATCATAGCACTCTTCATCTAACAAAATAGAATGCAATCTTTTGGGTGCATGCAATAGTTGGATACAGTTGTAAAACATGCGCCAGCACGCACTAAAACCAATTGAGTCACACCCCCAATGCAAGTCAGACGCGCTTACAAGCGTGTATTCTTCTGCGAACCACTCCATATAGCTTTCATATTTATATGGAGGCGCATCATAAGCCCCGTCCCCTAGATGTAAAGACCTAATATTGCCGCCAATGTTATACCAATCACTCCCATGCAAAGATTTTACACTATTGCGAATATTATTTTTTACATAAACTTTCGTCTTAGCCGGAACAAGAAAGGTTTTTCCACTCACCCACCCTGTTGATTCTCCCTCAAGGAGATAGTCGAGACTGGTATTGCAGCCAACGGTAAAATCATTAGTGTTGGAATAAAAATACATATACCTCTCTTCCATCGTAGGGATGTAGCAAGAGTTTATCGTGCCGATGTTGTTTAATATCTTTATTTGGTAGAGAGTCCTCTCTTTAATTTCAAGCGGAGTCTCCCACCACACTCCTGATGGCAGTTTTATGTCGCTGCTGTTACTTAAAGCAGTAAACTCGAAGCTGTACTCTTTCTTATAATTGCCAGTGCTTGGCTCTGCTAACACTACCTCCAACTCGTCAACCTCGCCAAAGCGGTAGTGAATATTCGGATGGATTTCTTTGTATGTCACCCCTGTAGCGTCGTATTCTCCGAAACCAGTAATTCTTATAGCATCTCCGTCAGCAGCGTTGATGTATAACCTTTTTTCGTCGTCTATATTAATGTCGCCTTTGCCCTTGAATCTCAGTGCGCTGTTTGACACTTGGATGCGTGTAGTTAATTCGTCTTCGTCGTCATATACTTGGAGGTCAAAGCCGTCTTTTTTGAGTTTAAGCGTGTTTTCTGAACCATGACTATTATCAACGGATACGTTAAAACTGCTGCCTGAATCGTGCTTAAAATTCAATGCTTTTTCGGCGTGAACTTTGATAGAGCCTGCGCTTCTCATTTCAATTGCGCCTGCGCTTACCTTGAACGTTCCTTCTGGTTCAAATGTCATCCCCGCACTTGACCCTGCCTTTATCGAATCACTGCCAACTTTGAACGAAGTGCTCTTGCCGTTGCTTGCCGTAATAGTAGTAGATAGTTCAACGGGAGAAATCTTTGTTGTAGTGTCGTACACATCCCCTCCTGAGTCGGTGTTTTCTACGTCGTACGTTATTGCAGCTGTTGTCTTGTTGAATTTGACCGTGCCTGTTTTGCCTTTAATTTTGAAATCATTGTCTCGCATCTGAATCTCGCCCTGCATAAGGGCAACTACATCTTCTGCGCCTTCCACGGCCTCCTGGGACACTTCGATAAAATGCTTGAATGTGGCATTGCGCTCCTGCTCTGCCGCCACACGTGCTTGCTCCGCCTGCTCTACTTTTGTATAGAAGTCAGGGTCGGCAGCGAGGATGGCCAGTGCAGTATCCATCTCTACAGACGGCTCGCCTTCAGAGTAGTCGAACTCTGTGTCCGCTTCTGCGTTGTTATGCACTATACGTATCTGCTCATATTCGCAAGAACGCCAGTCCTGCCCGAACATCACACCTTTAACCTCCAAGGCATAGCAGCCGCAGGATATGCTTCTGCCGTCAACTTTTGCCACAAGGACATTGTCGTTGGTGACGTCTATTTCGTACTCGAGTTCTATGCGGCGGTATTCTCCGCACAGGCGAACCTGTATCTGCTCTGATGCAGGTAGCGGAAAAGGCACTTGCTCGCCGTTGAAGATGCGGAATACAGGTATCCGCATTCTGAAATCATTTCCCTGTACTATCTTCTTCATTGTTCTCCTCCTTATTGTTAAGTGTCTCGTCTAAGGCTTCGGCAATGTCGTTGTTCTTGGTTCGGACCAGTGCCACCATAAACTTCTTCATGAATGCTGTCGGTGTGCGCCATTCCTTGACTACGCAGATATGACCCACGACCGAGAATATATCCGCTGTGAAGCCTATCAGTCCTCCGCATGCCGCTGATGTCACATGGTCGCAGATGCCGAGCGGTTCAGTCACTGCAAGTCCTAAGACTACGCCTACGACCATCAGTGTGAGGTAGTCAACGAACTTCATCGCTGTGCGTCTTATCGCCCGTGATTTTCGCCACACATCCTGCTGCTCATGCGCTTGCTTGTACATGTGCTCGGAGTATGCCCACCACAGGTCGACAATCATCATGATGAAACATAGGACTATCAGCCATCGGCAGTCGTATATTGCCCCTATTGCCTCGCCCGAGAAGGTAAACCATATAGTTGTTATTCCAATGCTTCCCGTTTTCATTTTTTTGAAAAGCCTCCCTATTCTTCCGAACGGGGAGGGGTGTATAACCAATACTAAAACATTATAGATTATGAGAAAAAGTTACTTCATTGCTTCGATGATTGCCTGCCGTACCACGTATGACGGGAAGGCACGCTCAAGAGCGGCAAGAATTATCTTCTTGTCCTCCTCGTGCAGGGCTATTTCCCCTGACGAGTGATATATCTTCCGTCCGAGCTCAGAGCCTTGAAGGTCTGTGCTGGAATAGAATAGGAAATTACCTAACTGCTTGCGGATGTCGATTGTCTCTTCGACCTCCAATCCTTTGAAAGGGATTTTTCCAAAATTAGCCATTGTTTGTGTCCTCCTCTGTTGTTACGTTAATAACTGAGTTGTCGGCATAGTTCTTTGCTTCTGCTACAAAGTTCTGAACTGCCGCTAATACAGACTGCTGTTCTGCAACCTCGTCCGTATTGTAATTAATTCCTATATTCTTGTAGCAGGTGAATGTTGCGAGGGTTGCTTCATCTTTCCGCACCTTGCCGTTTGTCACTTGCCCGTGCTGTGTCGGACCGCCTGTCATATCTGTCTGCACTGCTGCTTTAGCCACTTGCGCAGTAATCTGATACTCTTGCTCTGTGCCGTTTGACACAAGTATCGTAGTCTGTATTACATTCTCTGTCTGTATCATATATTTTCAGTTATTATGTTGTTTGCTAAATCTCCATTCAATGGAATTTCTATATCTACACTCTCGAATGCTATTTCTCTATAGGTGTTGCTGTCGCCTCCCGCATACAGAACCATTCTCAGTCCAAATGTCATGGTGTCGTTCGTGCTGGTATCTCTGTCTGTAAAGAAAGTACTGTGTTTTAAGGCTACGCCGAAAAAGAAACAGTCCCCGAGACTACCATCATTGTTAATAGCAGCGTCAGCGAACATGTTGTATGTTGTCTTTCCTTCCTCCCACAAACCATATAACGGGTCATCTGCAGAGTTCGGGATGAATACGCCGTTCTCATTTCCTGTACCCGTGTAAAACAAGTCTACCCAGCCATTCTCCGCATCGGACGGCTCGCCGTTTTCCGAGATATACAGGTATCCTCCACCTACCGAACGTATCTGTATTCTCCATTTTGCAGATTGCAAACTGCTCGCATTCTTCCCATTTGTATATCGTGCCATGAACTCCACGATGTTTGGGATTGTTGTCGAGAAGGTTATGTCATCAATGCGCCACAACGCAAAGTTCTTTTCGTCATAGTCCTGTCTCTCGAAGGTGAATGATTCAAGTGTGCAAGTAATACCTCGTAGCGCAATAGACAATGTGTCCTTGTCATAGAAGAATGTATTAGACATCGCCCCTCTGTCTGCATTGAGAGAGATAGCATCATTGTTCCCTAACAGCATTGCTACTGCATAGGTGGCTGCATTGTCTGTCATACCCGCTACTTCGTTCAGATAACACCCTATTTCCCGGTTGTACTCATCGTAGTAGTCCTTTAATGAATCTTCTGCCCGAACATATGCTACAACATTGTCGTTCTGAATAACCGCTATCGCAAAGGTGTAATCATCAAGATTCTTGCCGAGACTGTTGATGTAATTGCTTATAAGGTCAAGTCCGCTAATATCTCTTTCATCAAGATTTAGAATGGCTGATATTGACTGTCCGTAATCGGTGTCTTTTATCTGCCACGTTACGCTGATAGGGCATAACGCCATGTGGTTATACTTCGTGAAATGCCAAAAATGATAAGGTGCCCGAACTTGGTCGTACAGGTAGTCGATGCTGTCTGCCGATGTGCCTAATGCAAGATTTTCTGCGTCATATAGCAGATTCGATGTTATCAACCCGTAGTTCGCTTCCTGCATGATTTCTTCAAGATTCTTGTCGGACGCATAAAAACGTTCTGAGTTCACCGGCTTGAACAATGCCCACTTGTTTATGTTCGGATGAGTGCATAGCCCACTAATAGTAACAGGTGCATAGTCGGTCACCACATCGTTCATGTTTATGTGGCTGCGTTTCAGCAACTGACGCAGTGCGCTTGTCGTTATCGGAGCAGTCGCTATTCCTTGTGCTATGTACCTGTCTTTATCCATGTTGCAAAGATACTAATTTCTCTGTAAAAGTTAATAATAATATTGATTTATTCTTAATATTTATATTAAGTTAACTTTTGCCATCTTGTGTATCTGTCCATAGGTTATGCGTTTGCGAGTTTGTATTGTTTGCCGTTGATGGTGATGTAGACGTTTGTGCCGTCAGCGGTAAGCGATGTGATAGGATAAGGAGATTCACCTATACATAACTCTTCTATAGATGCTTCATTAAAGTATGCCTCACTTGCCGCTACAAACCCCAGTTCCAAATCAGAATCAAAATAGCAAACTCCCTTAAAGTAGATTTCTTTTTGCTCTCCACCATCTATGACTAAGGCTCCGTACTTATCAAGCGAAAGACTATTAGTGCCAATCATTATATTTTTGCCCACAGTCAAACTATTCGTCAACGTCAAGTCCATGAGTGTATCAAACCCGCTGCCGAGTCCGCCAAAGGCTGCCACATCTCCCATTACTACAAGATTCACTGCGCCACCGCTTCCGTTCGACACCATCAGAGCGTTGTTCTTGCTGTCGTAGGTGATGTATGCGTTGCCGATTTTTAGAGTGCCTGGGCTGTATGAACTGCTGAGTAACTCAAGGACTCCCGAAGAGGATTCAATGATGCGTGATGTGAAATCTGTCGTGCTATTGCCGTAATGGAAGTCAATGTATGGCGTTGTGTCAAATATCTCAATACCGCCACTTTTGACGTTTACGTTTCCCACTATGCCCTTCATAAATTGCACATACCCTTTCCAATCTCCATTTCGGAACTGAAGGTAACTATCGTCTCCATAATAATTGTTTCCGTAATGTCCTATCAAGACACCGTTAGAATCGTGATTGTAAAAATAAATACCATCACTTTGAGTTCCGAAGAAGTCAAACTTGCTAACAAACTTCTTTGCTGCCGTTATCTCTTGTTCGGTATTAAGCGTCACAAACTTTCCGTCAGCATAACTCTTTGCTTCG
>JAZUMR010000030.1:0-24531 GCA_045603685.1 Prevotella sp. | reverse complement strand
AGGACGGCACAGCGCTCGTTGCAGGCACAGACTACACAGAGGACGCAGGCAAGTTCACATTCGTGAAGGAGCAGGCGCAGAAGGTATACTGCACGATGACAACAGAGGCACTGCCTAAGTTCACCGGCACAAACATCTTCAAGACTATCGCAGTGGCAGTTAAGGCTACGGCTACAGGCATTGAGAATATAGAGTCAGACGCAGCAATGACAGGCGACATCTACTCAGTAGACGGCAAGCTCATCAAGCGTGGTGCAAACCTTTCTGACATGCAGAAGGGACTCTACATCATCAAGACAGCAGCTGGCAAGACTGTCAAGGTGAGCAAATAAATCAGAAATAACAAACCAGTAAATTAACAAAATCCCCAAATAGAGGGCGGCATGCCTTTTATTTGGGGACTTTAGACTAAGAAAATCATGAAAAAGGCTGTAATGACAATCCTTGCGTTGCTTGTGTTCATGACATCAGCTTCAGCACAACTCATAGCACCAGGCAGCGAGTATAAGTCTAACGTACAACCTCTTTTGAAGACCACATGGGGGCAGAATGCGCCTTACAACCAGTATTGTCCGACGAAGGCCAACTCATCGGGCGAACAGGAGAACTGCCCAGTGGGATGTGTAGCCCTCGCTCTCGGACAGATAATGAAGTATTATAACTATCCCGAAACAGGCAAGGGCAGCAAGTCTTACCAGCCGTTCGGTGTGGGCAATGTCATCTCTGCCGATTTTGAAAACACACAGTATAAGTGGACGCTGATGAAGGACAGCTATGTTCGTTTCGGAAGCTCTAAGTTCTATACTGACGAGGAGGCCGATGCTGTGGCAACCCTGCTCTTTCATGCGGGAGTGTCTGTAGGCACAATATACGCTCTCAGCGGCAGTTCAGCGTTTGCTTATGGCAATATTCCTCGTGACATGGTGGAGAATTTCCGCTATGCAGAGGACAGCATACGCTACGTGACGCGCAGCGACTACAGCAAGGAGGAGTGGATGCGGCTTATCTTCAACGAGCTGACGATGGGGCGCCCGATATTCTATGCTGGCAACAGTCCGTCGTTCGGCGGCCATGCGTTTGTCATTGACGGATATGATTCTAACGGACGTGTGCATATCAACTGGGGCTGGCGCGGCACAGACAACGGCTACTATGACATCGACCTGCTTGATGGCGAGAATAACTATTGCAACAACCAGTCGATGGTAATAGGCATTATGCCGCAAACGGGCACAGATACGGCTGTCACCCTGCCTGAGGCAGCAGAGCGTGTCGTAGAGAAGATATTCAATGCTAACGGCATACAGACCGACCGTCTGCAGCGCGGCATAAACATCGTGAGGTATAGCGACGGCACAACAAGGAAAATCGTAGTCAGATAGCACTGCACCTGACTGCACAGAGTGGCGCATCCGCTCAGCTTTCGATATGCGGGCGGTGTGATAGGACTATACGGAAAAGCGGGGAGACATCATCTGGTGTATCCCCGCTTCGTATTATGTGTACGTTATGTAGCGTGATTTCAGAATAAGAAAACTTTACGTTTTTTAACGTGCGAGAATCGTCTGCATAATTACAGGAGCAGCGGTGCAGTGAAATATCGCGAGGAAATCACGTTTTGGACAAACATCTGTAATACAGAGGTTTACGGCAAACAATGGCCATGCCATCCGTATGCCGTGCTGCAAGAAGCAGCATCTGGCATGCCAAGAAGCAGTGTTTTGCGCTGCAAGAAGTAGCTTTTGGCAGCATGAGACATGCTTTCTGAGCACGTTGCTTGCTGCAGTTCTGCCGGCGTTTTGTGCTTTTTCGTTATTGAAACAGCAGAATATGCCGATTCAGAAGGTGCAGGCGAAGGCTTCTTACGTCAGAAGCCAGATGTTTTTCAGAGAAAACTCAGTTCGGATTCTTACACTGAACGCACGTTGTGTATTACTTCACAATCTTTCGTGTTCTGCCCTGCTCAGTCACGATGTAGAGTCCCTTTCTCAGGTTAGCGGTGTTGTTGCCTGCTGTTCTGCCGTCGATGGTGTATACAGCCTTCTTTCCAGCAGCAGCGGCATTGATATTCTCAATACCTGTAGATGAGGCATTCTCCTGAGTGATGGCACGGATTCCGTGGATGTAGATAGTGTCAGGAGTTGCGCTCTGGAACCATGCGTAGATAGGCTTGTCGCTCTTTAGTGTTGTCTCGTCAGAGCCGTTGTCGAGTTTCTCCAGTCCGCTCCAGTTATTGATGCCTGCTGGCAGACGCTTGAATACGCTGACGTATGAAGCGTTGATGATTTTCCAGCCCTTCTCGTAGTCGAGGGCGTATCCTGAGTTGCAGTCGCTCATGAGCGCGTTGACGTTTGTTGTAGCCACGAGTCTTGTCATCACTTTGCTATTGCTTGAATAGCAGATAGCATACTCTGAGCATGATGGCATGCAGACAACGAATCCGCCGCCGTTGACAGACATTGATGCTGACGATGGCTGCAGCATGAGTGCTCCGGTGCGTGAACCTGCAGAGCCGGTCTCGCCGTCAGTGCCAGCGCCTACGATGTCGGCAGAAGCCTCTGATGGCGGATAGTCTGGGAAGATGTCAGCATAAACCAGCTGTATAGGTTTTCCGTTAGGGTCAACCTTGTAGTTTGTCTCGTCGATGATACCGACGTACTTCTCGATTTTCTCAGCTGTGTCAAACCAAAGCCATCCGTCGGCGTCAGTGTCAGCAGCAGGAAACATGTTCTGCTTTGTCTGTGCAGTCGCTGCCATAGCGGCAAGGGCGAGCACTGTGAGAGTAAAGATTTTCTTCATAATCAGTTTTTTTTTATTTGTTTGTGTTTATTATTTGAAAGAGTAAACAGAGTACACATGAAGGGGGGAAGGGTTAAGGTTTAATGTTATGTTACAATTGATTTATTCTGTTATAGGCAAAACTTGCAACACGCACAGAACCTTTTGTTTTGAATGTTCTATTAATGTCGATAACCATTAAACCTTAACCCCTTAGACCTTAGCCTACACCTCTGTCCAGTCAGGATTCTGTTCTACGCCGTGATATCTGACGTCGCTCCATGGTATAGGCAGATAGTACTGCTTCTCCTGGAACACACGGATTCTGCCTGGGAATCGGTTGAGGTTAGCCTCCTTGTATGTTGTCTTTCCGTTTTTCACTGTGATGGTGATGCTCTTGAGCGGATTGGTCTGTCCGTTAAGCTTCTCCATTGCTGTTCCCCAGCGGAAGAAATCCCAGTAGGTAGTCTCCTCGAATGCCATCTCTATGCGTCGTTCGTTGACAATCTCGTCCCATGTGATGCTTGTCAGCGGGTGCATGTGCACTCTCTGTCGTATCTGGTTGACGCAGCTGAGCGCAGTAGCGTGGTCGTTCATTCGGAAAGCCACCTCAGCATAGTCGAGCAGTGCCTCGGCATATCTCCAGATGATGTAGTTCTGCGATGAGGCGTATGTGTCGTCGTTGTCGATAGTCTGATTCTCATCGACAAACTTTCCGAGGTAATAGCCTGTTCTTGTGAAGGCGGCTGAGGTTGATGTGCCGTATGCTGTGATGTCCTTGCCCTTCACGCCGTCAGTGGTTGCCATGTCCATGACGTGGTTGCGGAAGATTGCTCCGTTGTACAGTACGTTGGCATAGAATCTGTAGTCGCGGTTCTCATACGGATTGTTTGGGTCGTAGGTCTTTCCGTCGCGCATGCCGTACTCCTTTACGTGGTTGTGAGTCGGAGTGTATGCCGCTGTTGTACCGGTGAAGAATGGCGATGCTGCATCGCGGTCGAGCTTGTGTCCGAACTTGTTAGCGTAGTCGCCGTCGTCAGAGTGCTGCACTTCGAATATAGACTCCTGGCTGTTCTTTGTGAGGAAAATCTGTCTGTATTCGTTCTTTATTCCATCCTGTGTGTCGGCAGCGATAGGAATGAGCGAGTAGTGTCCGAGAGCAAAGATCTCGTCGTATGCCTCCTTGGCCTTGGCAAGCATCTGGCTGCTCTTGTCGTCGGTAAATCCGAGATATTCCTTCTGCTTGTTCTGGAACACCTGGCTTGACGCCCAGAAGTAGGTCTTCGCCTTCAGCATGATGGCTGCTCCGCGTGTAGCGCGTCCGACGTTGATGCTCTCGTGCTCTACAGGCAGCAGTGCCGCAGCCTTGTCTGCTTCGCTCACGATGAACTCTACCATCTCGTCGTATGATGCACGTGGGAATTTCTCAGCGTTTGTGAGTGGGTCGAAGGTGCGGTCGATGATGAACACACCGCCGAATTTTCTCCACAGCATATAGTAGTAGTAGGCACGCATGAAATGCGCCTCGCCGTCGATGCGCTGCTTCTGCGCCTGGTCAGACACAGCGTCGTGGTTAGCGAAGTATGTGTTGATATACTGTATCTGGGTGTAGTAGGCGCTCCATGTGTTCTGCGCCCAAAGGCTTGTGCTTGACTCGTTAGCCTTCAGTATGTCGCCATATCCGGCGTTAAACCAGTCGTTCTTGCCTACGCTTATCTGGTCGCCGAACCACGGCATATAGTATCTGCTGAGGCCTTTGAGCATGGCGTTGGTAGGCACGAGTGTCTTGAATCCGAAGCTCATGTTGCGATACCAGCCGTTGACGTATTCGTCGAGCAGCATGCTGTTGCCCCATACCGCCTCTTCTGAAATCTTGTTGTTCGGCGCATCGTCGAAGAGGTTGTTGCAGCTTGACAGCGTCAGCATGGCTGCTATGGCTGCTGCAGCGAGTGATTTTATATTGTGATGTTTCATCTTTGTCATGTTATGAGAGGATGTTTAGAAACTGAGATTGAGTGTTACACCGTATGATTTCTGTATAGGATATCCGCGCAGCGACTCTGGGTCCATGCCTTTGAGGTCAGAGATGGTGAAGAGGTTGCTGGCCTGGAATGCTATGCTTGCTGACGAGAGCGCAAGGCTTCTGATCCATTCCTTCGGGAACTGATAGCCCACGTTGAGCGACTTCAGACGGATGAAGTTACAGTCCTGAATCCAGAATGTTGATGTCTTGCGGTTGTTGTCGTTTGATGTAGCAAACTTGATTCGTGGATATCGAGCGTCAGGGTTCTCTGGTGTCCATGTCTCATACAGATGATATTTCTGGAATTTCTGCAGTGTGCCGTTCTCGAGCGAGTAGTTCTCGCTGATGTTCTGCTTGTATCCGAATTCTCCCTGGAAGAGGGCGTTGACGAAGAATCCCTTGTACGAAAGGTTGATGCGCACGCCGAGATCCATGTCAGGATGTGATGAGTTCTTGACGTAGATGCGGTCGTTGGCGTCAATCTTGTTGTCGCCGTTCTGGTCTACGTATTTTATGTCGCCAGGTGCGAGTGTCGTGTTGTTCTGTCCGTCCTGGTCTACACCGTAGCTGCTAATCTCCTCCTGGCTCTTGAAGAGTCCGTCGGCTTCGTACATGGTCCATACGAGGCTGCTTCGTCCTTTGCGTCGCATGTTCGGAATCTGTGCGCTTTCGTCGCCGAAGTCAAGATATTTGTCGTCAGACTTAGAGAGTGTCACTCCGACGTTATACTTGAACTTGCCTATTGTATTGCGGTGAGTGAGCGAGAGGTCCCATCCCCATGTCTTCAGCTTGCTGAAGTTCTGGCTTGGCATGTTGCCGTCGACACCAGTTGAAGGCGGGTAGAGATAGTCAGGCGCTGACGTAATCTTGTCTGTCTCATATCTCAGGAAGTATTCGAAGGTCACTCCGATGCGTCCCTGCCAGAATCCAAGGTCGGCAGCGACGTTATAGTCGCGTGTCTTGCCCCATGTCAGATTGATGTTAGGGTTGCTGGTCATAATCATGCCCGGACGGAAGTTTCCGCCTATGTTATATCCGTTGTTTGTTGTCTCGGTGTAAGTCTTGAGGTATGAGTATGCGCCAGCCAGTCCGTCATTGCCGAGCAGACCGGTAGAGAGACGCAGCTTAGCGTTGCTCAGCACGTTCTGCTTCCAGTTCTTGAAGAAAGGCTCGTTAGAGATAACCCATGCTGTAGACACTGACGGGAAGAAGCCCCAGCGGTGGTCAGGATGGAAATTGTTGCTGCCGTCAACACGGAAGCTGAATTCTGCGAAGTATCTGTTGCTGTAGCCGTATTTCGCACGTCCGATGAGCGATGCTCTCTGGTTGTAGAGCTCGTCGCCGTAGAGCTCAGCCACTTGTGCCGAGCCTATTATCTCAGGATATATTCCTTTGTCGAGGTTTGTGCCGTACATATACTGAGTATGAGTGCGCTGGTAGTTAGCCACCACCGTAGCCTCTACATCGTGCTTGCCGCCGAATGTGCGCATGTAGTTGAGTCCTGCCTCATAGAGCTGGCTGTCGAAGAATCGGTCGTCCTGCTCCATTGACACCTTCGCTGTAGGGTAGATGGTGTTAGGGTCGGCTGCGTATGTGTCGGTAGTGCTGTCGTATGTGTAGAGCGTCACAGGCTTGTCGAATGTGGTCTCTATGCGGTTGTTGTCGTCGAATGTTCCGCGCACATAGAGTGACAGGCCCTTTACGAAAGGCACCTCCCAGTTAAGGTTGGCAGTGATGGTGTTCATCTTGCTGTTGTCCTTAATGTATCCGCCCAGTCCATTGACTGCTATGAGCGGGTTAGAGCCGTTGTTGCTTGCCAGCAGTCCGTTGTCGAAGCGCACCACCTGCAGCGGAGAGAAGGCATAGGCGTTGTCGATAGTGTAGTAGCTGCTGTTCTGCGCCTTTGTGCGTGAACCGTTGACAGAGAACGAGAGCGTAAGCCCTTTTGCCAGCTCTGAGTCTATCTTGCCCATGTAGTTCAGACGGCTTCTGCCTACGCCGCTGTATAGTCCCTCGCTGTCAGCATATCCCATAGAGAGGTAGTATCTCACCTTCTTGCTTCCGCCGTTGACAGAAACGCTGTGAGTTGTAGACCAGCCCGTATCGTTCAGGTAACTGAGATAGTCTTCGTCAGCGTAGATGTTAGGAGCAGCGTGAGTGCGTATCATCTCGAGCTGCTCTGCGCTGTATGGCTCGACAGTTGTGCCAGGAGTGTTCTCAACGGCACGGTTGAAGAGTGTGGCAAACTCGTATGCGTTAAGGAACTCAGGCATGTCGGTAGCCTGCTGTACGTTAAATTGTCCGCGATAGTTTACGTTCACCTTTTCACCATCCTTCGCCTTCTTTGTCTGCACCAGGATTACACCGTTAGCGGCACGTGCTCCATATACGGCAGCCGATGCGGCATCCTTCAGGATTGTGATGCTCTCGATGTCGTCAGGGTTGAGGTCAGAGAGACGAGTCTCGCCGTCAGAGGTGGTTGTGCCGAAGCGTGGCACGCCATCAATTACGAGCAGCGGTGCGTTGTTTATGCCTCGGATGCTGATGGTCGACTCCTTCGCCGTGCTCGGGTCGCCTGTCGCCTGCATTACCTGCAAGCCAGCCACCTGTGCTGTCAGCGCCTGGTCGAGGTTTGTCGCTGGCATCATGAGCAGGTCTTCAGCCTTGATAGTCTCTACCGAACCCGTGAGAGACGATTTCTTCTGTATGCCGTAGCCCACCACGACGAGCTCGTCAAGATGCTGTGCGTCGTCAGCAAGGGTGATTTTTACGATGCTTTGCCCCTTCTTGACTTCCACATCCTTGGTTTTATAACCTATATAAGACACCTGAAGTGTGGCTTTAGCTTTCTGTGCCGGCAGCACAAAATGTCCTTCAGCGTCAGTGATAGTGCCGGTCTTCTGGTCTTTCCATTTCACGTGTGCTCCTATCAGCGGTTCGCCTCCGGTGTCAGTCACACTTCCTGTCACGGTCTGGTCTTGCGCTGCCGCTGTCGTTATGTGACACAGTATAATAGCCAGTATAATAATAATTGATTTTATCTTTTGCATGACCTTAGATGGTATGATTGTTGGTTTCTTTTGTTTCCTTTAAGAATACACGTCTTCATTATTTCTTCAGCGCACGCTCAATCTTCAGAATCTGGTAGTCGTAGAAGTTCTTTGTCGTGCCTTTGGCTGTATTTCTGAAGGTCTTGTATTTTTGTGCCACTGCCTGCAGGCGTCCCATCATGATAGCTCCGAACTCATCCTTTGAGAGGCTTGACACTCCGAGGTTGATTCTTGCGAATGAGTTTGTGCCGTCGCTGATATGGTGAGAGCATGGCATGTCATGAGCAGCATACTCCTCGCAGAACTCAGCATACTCATCGAGCGATGTTTTCTTAGCCGCTGCAGGAGCCTCCAGACCGAGATTCTTTATCATCTGTGCGATAGCTGCGCTCTGCATGTCCTTCTCAGCCTCAGTGAGCTTGCCAGCCTTCGGTGCTGTGAAGATAGCGTTGGTCACGTCGTTGAGATAGTCGTCGATGACGTAGTTCTTCTTCGGGTCAGCCTCGCCGCCGTCCTTTATGCGGTAGAGCACGGTGCCGTTGATAAGTCCTGCAACAATCTGCGAGCGCAGTTTATTGTTTCCGTCCATGTTCACTTCCAGCTTGTCTATCAGTTTTCTTGGTGTGAGCCATGAATCGTAGGTGCGAGCCTGGTCAACAAGCCAGAGCATGGCCTTCTTCTGGTAGTCCTTGCCTATGTAGTGCTTGCCTGAAGCCTTGCCGTCGCCCTGTCTTATATCCTCGTATCTGATGCCGCCGAGATATGGCATGACGTGTTTCACGTATCTGCCATACTGCTTTGTCACCTCCATATAAGTCTTCTCTACTTCGTCATAGCGTTCGCCCTTCTCAAGAGTCCACTGCTCCAGATTGTTAAGCAGAATCTTGAGGTTGCTGATGCCGTAGTTGCTTGCAAGTATATGGTCGTTGCCGAGGTCTTCGGTCTGGTCGGTAGGGTCGACGATGCCGAGCACCTGCTGTGCGCCGAACTCATACATCGGGTCGCCCTCATGCTTTGCTATCCAGCTGTCGAGCACAGGCTTTTCAGCGTCAGGAGTATTGGCGTTCTTAATCAGGCGGTAGCCCCATTCAATGGCATAGATGTCGTATACGCCGAGGTCAGGAGGAGTAAGTTTCACACCGCGCTCCACATCGCCAGGCTGCGCCACAAAGTTGTTGCGGGCATAGTCCATGATACTTGGTGTTGTGCCGTATTTCTGCGTGAATGCCGGGTCGCGCAGTTTCTCAACAGGGAATGAGTAGCTTGCGCCCATGTTGTGCATTAATCCGAGCGTGTGGCCAATCTCGTGCGACGCAGCATACTTTATAGCTTCGTTCATCACCTCATCGTCAAACTTAGCCTTTCTCACACGAGGGTCAACTGCGCCTGTCTGCACGAAGCGCCAGTTATGAAGCAGTGAGAGGATGTTGTGATACCAGATGACGTCAGCAGAGAGAATTTCGCCCGTTCTCGGGTCAGTGTAGCTTGGTCCCATTGCGTTAGGCGTGTTTGTGCCTACGTATCTGAAACAGCTGTATCTCATGTCGTCCGGGTCAAAGATGCTGTCGTTCTTCGGATAGTCCTTGGCAATGATAGCGTTCTTAAATCCTGCCTTCTCAAATGCCACATTCCATACCTCAATGCCCTCCTTGATGGTGTTGCGCCATTTCTCAGGGAAAGCCGAGTCTACGTAGAACACGATAGGCTGCATTGGTTCAACGAGTTCGCCGTTGAAATACTTCTCCCTGTCTTCTGGCTTAGGCTCCAGACGCCAGCGGTTGATGTAGTTCTTCTCCTCTATTCTGTCAGCGTTAGAAGAGTATATGCTCTTGTTGTCGTAGAAATAGCCTACCTTGTTGTCCTGCAGACGTATCGCCATAGGATTCTCCGGAAGGACGAAGAACGAGCGATGCATATTCACAGAGTATGGCTTCTCTATCACACCAGTCGTCATAAACGACAGCAGCGACTTGATTTCTATGTTCTTCTCGAAAGCCTTCACCTCGCTTACGCCAGAGGCTGTAGGCTGGAACGTGCCCTTTATGCCGCCGCCGTTGCCTAACAGCTTCGCTATAGGGCTGGCTGTCTTGATAGGGCTTATACACTTCTCGTTAGCGCCGAAGAACGCAGTGACATCAATGAATACCGACTTGTCCTTCGTAGCCATAATCTTGAAGCCCTTCAGCACAGGGTCAAGATTGTTTCTCTCAAATGCTGGCGCTATAGGGTCGTTCTTGTCGATGGTGTTGATATGCTGTATCTGATGCATGTATACATTACGCTCATCAGACGACAGCTTCACGAGAATCGGATTCACGTGCATCTGGCCTGCCACGTAGTCACGTGTGTCGCTGATTGACGAGATGCGGCTCGAGAGCATGTAGGTGCGCTTGAAGGCATCCTGTGGAATCTCAAAATAAACCTTGCCTGTCTTCTTGTTGAAGTAGACATTGAAAAGTCCCTTGCTTACTGTGGCTCCCTTCACGAGCTTCTTGTAGTCAGACACTGAGTCCTTCTTAAGTGCCGAGAGGTCTATAGCCTTTTTCTTCTTCTTGGCATAGGCGGCAGAAGGCATTCCAACTGCAAGCGCCAGTCCCATTGCTAATGTTGCTATTAATCTCATATGTGTTTTATTTTGTTGATTACGTAGTGATGTTATGTTGAAAACATAATGCAAAGATAATGAATTTTTATACATATCTTATTCTCTTGTGCCATAATAAATATCTTTTTTTAATTTTTTTTGCATACTGTTTTTCTTATTTACATAATCCCGCAGTGTCCGTGTGTGAATGTTTATGACGACATGACGTGTGTCGTGCCGCGAAATCAGTCTGCAAATGACCGTGTGCAGCAGGGGCGTTTTCAGTGCGTCCTGCGTAGGCTGGGAGGGTGAAAGAGGGGGCGCATCAGCGTGCGGGCAGCTTTTATTTTACACAAAAAAACTTAAATTGTTTGTTTTTGCAAGTTTTTTATGTACCTTTGGCGATTGGTACGATGTAACAGCATAATTCTAAGGCAAATAAAAACGTAAAATAACATTACTGAACATGAAAAAGATTATCTTAGGGCTGGTTCTTGCAGCTGCCGCCACTATTGGCTGTATGGCCGACAACAATAAGCTGCACGTGAAAATGGACATTAAGGGCATGGGCGACTCTGTGGTTGTTGTATCAATGAAGAATACACAGGAGCGTCTGACCTTCACAGGCAAGCAGGGCGTATTCGAGTTTGATGTGGAGCTCGATGGAGCCCAGACACTGTATCTTGCTGAACCACAGGCGTTACGCAGACAGGGAGGCCAGCAGTTCCAGATTCCAGGAGTACCTGGCGAATCTGTCGTGCTGACAGCTGAGAGTGCTGACCGCTATGACATCAGCGGCTCTAAGTTCTATGCTGAATATCACGAGGCTGACCTCGCAATGGAGAATGCCAGCAAGGACCTGAAGGAATTTACGGCGAAATGCCAGAAGATGATGGAGGACGGAGTGCCACAGGACTCAGTCATGAAAATCTATCAGAAGGAGGCCGGACCGCTCAGAGCGAAGGCGCTGGACGGCATCACAGATTTCATCAAGGCACACCCTGACTACGAGGCTTGTGCTGCAATCATCCCTAATCTGCAGGACCTCGAAAAGATGAAGGCTGCCGCACAGCTTCTCTCGCCTGCTGTGCGCGACGGACGCTGCAAGCCTTTGTATCAGACAACTATAGACAAAATGGAGGCATACGCCAAGCGTGAGGCTGAGGCTGCCAAGAAGCAGGCGGCAGGCGTAGTAGCGCCAGACTTCACTCTCAACGATATCAACGGCAAGCCATTCACCTTCTCAAGTCTCCGCGGCAAGTATGTCATCCTCGACTTCTGGGGCTCATGGTGCGGATGGTGTATCAAGGGATTCCCTGACATGAAGGAGTACTACAAGAAGTATGCAGGCAAATTCGAGATTCTGGGCATCGACTGCAACGACACAGAGCAGAAATGGAAGGATGCTGTGAAGAAGCACGAGCTGCCATGGCTGCATGTCTACAACCCACGCAGCTCAAAGGTGCTCGCTGATTACGGCGTGCAGGGATTCCCCACAAAGATTATCGTAGGTCCTGACGGCAAGATCGTGAAGACCATCGTAGGCGAGGATCCTGCATTCTACACCCTCCTCGACGAACTGTTCAAGTAAGCAGGAAGGACGAACGCACGCTTTTTCAGAAGCAAGAATCCCCCTTCAGAAACATATATAAGCAACCCGGACCAGTCCTGGCCCGGGTTCTTTTTTTCAGCATTTTCAGCCGTTGCACCGCCCATTTCTGCACCGTTCTGCAAGAAGTAGCCTTTCATCATGCAAGAAGCAGCCTTTGACCCTGCAAGAAGTAGCTTTTGACAGCGCCATTCGCTACAACTGATAAAAGTCTGGCGGAAAGTACGAAAAACATCTCTGTTTGTTTAGCGGATAATGTGAAAATTATCAACTTTGTAAATGATACATGCATTTTTTCAACTATATATTATACAAATGAAGACACCACACCCCCCCCCGCTGCTACTGGCCGTATAACCTCCACATACTCAGCCCCCCCTTTTTCTTACTCTTGTTGACTATTAACCTTTGTCCGCATAATCTTTAGCCACAACCCATTAATCGCAGTATTTCCTCTCTGCCCCGAACTTTTCCCCCCTTTTACTTTGTTTATTTAGAAATAATGGTTATCTTTGCAAAATGAACAATGATTTTTGTAAAAATTAGACATTAAACTTAATTAAGCAATAATAAGGGTATGCCATAAGGTTTTAGCATAATAACAAATATGTGTTTATTGTGAAGGTATAGTTGGAAGCCTTTCATGATTATAGGGGTAGTTTTTTGCTAAATCTGATAAAGGAAATATGGAATTAAAGGATCTCTGTAAATACTACATAAGTTGCATTGCGTTAGAGAATAATATTACTCTCCGTGCTTCAATGAAAGACGAACAGTCATTTATTAATATGCCTTGGTTAAACAAGGGCGCGTTAAAAATGTCTGTGATTGAGGCATTCCTTCGTGGTAATCATGATAAGGAAAAGGAGTTGCTGATAGGATATCCTGTGTTAAAAAGTAAACATTTCCTTTCTCCGTTATTTATTATTCATATCACTTATAGCGATGGTGAGCATGGAAAACCTGAAGGTTTTTCAATAGATGATGATATTATAATAAATAAAGACATTATCGACAAATATTCTACTAATGATAAGACGGAAAATATTTATGAACTTCGGGCTTTGGAGTCGGAATTAGGTTTTATAGATAGCCATGCGTCGTTTAATGATTTATCAGAGAAGGTAAATCTGCTTAGATCAATTCGTCCTGATTGGGAATGGCAAGACGAATTGGATAAAGAAAATTTGAAAAAGGGGGCAATAAGGTTATCAGACAGTGATGGAATATTGAATAGGGCTATTATTTTTGCAAAAGCCCCCACTCCTTATACAGTTGGATTAAGTAATGAACTGGCTAATTTGGAAAAAAAAGGAGACTTGGATATCCGACATTCAATATTATGGAAATTTATACATAAATGTTTTAATAAGAACACACAATACCAAAAGGAGATACTTGAAGTCCTTCCATTAAATGATGAGCAGGAGAAGGCTGTTCGTTCTGCTTTAACGGCTGATGTTACTCTGATTTCTGGTCCTCCAGGAACAGGAAAGACTCAAGTCGTAGCCAATATAATCATCAATGCGGCAATTGCTGGACAAAACGTTTTGTTCACAAGCAAGAACAATAATGCTGTTGATGTTGTAGTTAAGCGTGTAAATTCTCTGAATAAGGAATTGCCTCTAATTCTCAGATATGAAAAGAGTGCAAAAGAGTGCGTGTCAAATTATGCTCAGCAATGGGAAAAAGCAAAACCGCAAAAAGACACGTTGGCAGAGGTGCTTGAAGCATACGAACGTATCAGCAGAAGTTATAATGAGAAACGTACACAAAAACATCAAATTGTAAATAATCGAAACGAAATAGATGAACTTGAACAAGTAGTCTGTACAATAAGAGACAAATATCAGCAATGGATAGGTGTTCTATATGAGAATGAGATAGAAATAATTAGAAATGCATATGATAGATTTAATGAATACCGTCTTTTGTTATTAGACGGTCCTGTAAGGCTGCATGATAAGTTGTTCAGAAAAAAATGGGAAAGGGGAATCATAAACGAATTAGAAATAAATGCGCATACTATTAATTCTTTTTCAGAAAAACATCATTTGGGACTAAATGTAAATTCCAACATGTCAGAAAGAGAATGGATGGCCTTTGATACGAAATTCAAACCTCTAATCAGCGATTTAGAGTTGATAGCAAAATATAACTCATGTCTTTCTGCGCTATGTGATTCTGTGTCATTAGAGCAGCTTGATGCTGCTATGATGATAGAACATATGGAGTTGCAGGCAAAAGCAAAAATAGTATGGAAAGCATGGCTTAATCATCATATAAGTGTATTTAATTCCCAAAATCGAGGTGAAATGCATGACTATATTAGTTTTCTTGAACATGATCATGTTGATGAATATACATCAGACTTGAAAAAGATGCTTCCAGTCAGTGCTATCACATCTCTTAGTGCACGCAGGCGTATTCCGTTTAAGGAGGCTGTGTATGATTTGCTTATAATTGATGAAGCTAGTCAATGTGACATAGCATCAATTATACCTTTGTTATTGAGAGCAAAGCGTGTTGCAGTTATTGGTGACAAACAGCAACTTAGCCATATATGCCTTCTTAGCAAGCAAACGGATTTGTCTTTAATCATTAATAATAAGATAGAGGCACGATGGTCGTATCTTGGCAGTTCTATTTATGATCTTGCAGAAAGTATGGCTGAAGCAGAAAATATTATACAACTCAGGGACCACCATCGCAGTTTCCTTGATATTATACAGTTCTCTAATCAAGAATTTTATGATAACACATTAAGAGTGGCAACGGATTATAGCCGATTACAATCACCCAATAACGGGGAACCAATCCTAGGAATACAATGGATGAATGTTACAGGAAATACTATTCGTCCTGAAACAGGTGGTGCATATAATCTTCAAGAAGTAGAGGGTGTCATTCGCATCCTTAAACGCTTGGCATTAGAATTAGAGTTTGAAGGGAGTATTGGTGTAACGACCCCATTCCATTTACAAGCCGATATGATAAAAAAAACTCTAGAGCGAGATGCTGAACTTCGGAATCATTTGGAATTGCACAATAAAATACTTATAGATACGGTTCATAAATTTCAAGGAGATGAACGTGATGTTATTATCTTCTCTCCAGTAGTTTCAAATGGAACAAAGTCACAAAGTCTGATGTTCCTAAAGTCTACAGGAAATCTATTTAATGTTGCTATTACCAGAGCAAGGGCTTTGCTTGTAACTGTTGGAGATAAGCAATTTTGCAAACAATGTGGAGTTAGTTATCTTGAACATTTTGCAGAATATAGTTGCGGTGAAGAAGCTCCTGTTGAAAGTTCTGAATGGGAACAAATGTTGCAGGAAGCGCTCTCAGATGCAGGAATTCCTGTTACAGCACAATATCATGTTGACAAGTATTATCTAGACCTTGCGCTTTTTTATAAAGGGAGGAAGTTAGATATTGAAGTTGATGGTGCGATGTATCATCAAACTTGGACAGGAGAACTTTGTTATAATGATCAATTGCGCAATCAAGCACTTATGCGTGAAGGCTGGGATGTAATACGATTTTGGGTACAGCAGGTTCGTGATCAATTGCCTTGGTGTATTAAGCAGATTAGAAATTGGATGGAAGATGTTGATAGGAGAATAAAATGAATGTATTTTATATAAAGGATATTCTAATGTTGCAATAATACTAAGCTAAACTACGATACGTCTTTTGCTAACAAAGGGGATTCAGAGCTTTCTTTGTTTTGATTTGAAAACGTAGGTTATTCGCTGTCAAACTACGGACTTCTCTATTGTCAAAAGCATGTTTGGCGGATAGTAATAATATTTACAATATTAAATAACGCTACACGGGGAACTGCATGGTCGTGCAGTTCCCCGTGTGACGTAAATATATATATCAGAACGGTATGCGGAAATGGGAGAGTAGGGCTTTGTATTCGTCTTGTGCTGTAAGACAGGTGTCGGTGAGGTATTCGTTGATGTGCCCCCATTCGCGCAGCCCGCGGTAATAGAAGAGTTTTAGTTCGTCGGTTATTATAAACGGAACATGCCTGTTAGCGAGGCACTCCTTGAACATTAGAAGACGTCCGATGCGACCGTTGCCGTCTTGGAATGGATGGATTCGTTCGAAGCGAACATGAAAGTCAAGTATATCGGCGAAGGTTTTGTGGCGTAACTTGTTATAGTCGGCAAGTAATGTTTTCATTTTCTGTGGCACATCTTCTGGCAGACAGGTGTCTGTTCCTCCTACTTCGTTTGGCAACTGCTTGTATTCGCCGATGGCAAACCATGTCTTGCTGCTGTCTGCTGTGCTGCATTTCAGCAGATGGTGAAGGGATTTAATGAATTTCTCTGTCAATGGTTCTTCTGCATGGTCGATGATTGCGTCTATGCAGCGAAAATGGTTGACAGTCTCTATGATATCGTCTACTCTTACGGCATTATCGATTATTCCGATGGTGTTTGTTTCAAAGATATAGTGTGTCTGGTCGTGTGTGAGCCTGTTGCCTTCGATATGGTTAGAATTATAGGTGAGATCTATCTGCGTGCGATGATAGATGCTGCCTTTCATTCGCAGTTCTTTTTGTTCGCGCAGCATTTGCAGCAGCGGTGAGATTTCGATTTTTTCGTTATGGCGTTTTGGCAGCGAGGCATCGGCGGGGATGTTCCATGTCTTGCCAGTCAGGAAGGCACCCTCTATTTTCCCTTTGGCGCAGTAGTTACGAACGGTGCGCTCTGATATGCTGTGTTTCTCGGCAAATTGTATGACAGATATATACTTCATTGTGGTTCTATCGGCAAGTTTGTTTATATATTTTGCTGGCAAAGATACAAAAATTTGCCGATATCGGCAAGAAATAGCTGTATTTTCTTTTGATTCGTATAATAATTGCTGGTAGTGGCAATGGTCAGAATATGCAGGTAAGGGATAGATAATCTATTGCAGGATTATGGAAAAAGGGCATATTAATCACTATAGAATCTCGCTGAACTGTGAAATACATGTCTTAATGTTTGGCAGATTATGTGAAAATGCTTATTTTTGCAGATGACTAACAGTGAATAACTAAAATAATCAGCCTCTGTATACATGTAGGATGTCAACCATGTGGCGACTGGGTTGAGGAAACAGTTGGATAGCTTTATGTTTAACAATACAAACAAGGAATAACATATGGGAGATTTGGATAGGAGTAATATAATGATGCTTCCTGATGGATATTCAGAATGGCGTAAAAATATTGAAGAGTTAATAGAAGTTTCAAAACTTCGTACAGCTATTAATGTCAATATGAATATGTTGTCATTATATTGGGATATTGGTTCGCAGATTATTGAGAAACAAGAACAGTTGGGATGGGGTAAGAAAGTTATAGAGCAACTTTCAAAAGATTTAAGTCTGAGGTTTTCTGATGATAGGGGGTATTCGGAACGAAACTTGCGAAACATGAGAAGATTTGCAACAGAATATCCTGATTTCCCATTTCTGCAGGTGCCACTTGCCAAATTAGAAGGACAAGAAATTTGGCAAGTGCCACTTGCCAAATTAAAAGAAGAAGGACTAAATTTTGTGCAAGTTCCTCTTACACAAATCACTTGGTACCATCATATCTCATTGTTATCAAAGGTGAAAGACGATGCAGAACGCGCATACTATATAATCGAAACAGCTCAAAATGGATGGAGTAGAGATGTGATGCTTATGCAGATTGCTAACGGATATATCTATGCCAAAGGTAATGCTATCAATAATTTTACTCAAACACTCCCTCCACCACAATCTGATTTGGCAAGATATATATTCAAGGATCCATATAATTTCAGTTTCTTGGGAACAGTTGCTCTCCAAAATGAATTGGATATTGAGAAATCGTTAACTAGCAAGGTAACAGATTTTCTATTAGAAATGGGGCGTGGATTCGCTTATGTCGGCAGACAATATCACATATCGGTGGATGGTGACGATTATTATATTGATATACTTATGTATCACCTTAAATTACATTGCTATGTCGTCATTGAGTTGAAAGCCGTAGAGTTTAAACCAGAATTTGTAAGTAAGCTAAACTTCTATATTTCTGCTGTGGATGAATATATAAAGTCTCCAGAGGATAAGCCTACCATCGGATTGTTATTGTGTCGTACAAAAAGCGATAAGAAAGCAGAGTTCTCTCTTCGTGGCGTTACTCAACCTATGGGTATTGCTCAATACGAGACAGAAAAACTATTTGCGGATGTAGCTTCTGCTTTACCCCAAATAGACGATATTGAAAACGAAATGGGTGAATAATCCTATGAGCAAGCAATTGGAGAAAGGTTATACTGCATCTCAAGAAATTTCAGAGAAGGTAAAGAATGCATTGCCAGATATTTAGGAGTTGTAAAAGTTTGTAGTAATATATGCTTCATGTGTATATGAGGAAACGAGAGATACAATATCATAGAACTGTGAAATACATGTCTTAATGTTTGGCAGATTATGTGAAAATGTTTATTTTTGCAGATGACTAACAGTGAATAACTAAAACAAAGTATTTATGAGAACTATACTACTGAATTTGATGCTGCTTGTGGCATTCGCAACAGCTGCTAATGCGCAGAATATGTATGAGAATCCTGTGCTGGGTGGCGACTTCCCTGACCCGTCTATCATGCGCGACGGCGATGACTATTACATGACACACTCGGCGTTCGACTATGTACCGGGACTGACGGTGTTCCACTCAAAAGACCTTGTGCACTGGCAGCCTATCAGTTTCGGACTGAAGACGTATCTGGGCTCTATCTGGGCGCCGGACATCACGAAATATAAGGATAAATACTATATTTACTTTACTGTGGCTGTGCGCCCGAGAACAAACTATGTGGTGTGGGCCGACTCGCCCTACGGACCGTGGAGCGACCCTATTGATTTGAAGGTCGACCATATCGACCCGTGCCATGTGGTGGGAGAGGATGGCAAGCGTTATCTGGTGCTCAGCGGCGGCGACCGTGTGGAGCTTGCAGAAGATGGCTTGTCTGTCATTCCGGGCACAATGAAGCATATCTATGACGGATGGCGCTATCCGGAAGACTGGGTGACGGAAGGTTTCAGCCTTGAGGGGCCGAAACTTTACCGTGTGGGCAAGTATTACTACTATCTTGCAGCACAGGGCGGCACGGCAGGTCCGCCTACCAGCCACATGATAGCCGTGGCACGCTCAGAGCGCCTCGACGGTCCGTGGGAGAATATGCCGGAGAATCCGCTGGTGCACACATGGAAAAACAGCGAACGCTGGTGGAGCAAGGGCCACGGCTCGCTCATTGATACCCCTGACGGCCGCTGGCATGTGGTGTATCATGCCTATGAGAACGGATACATGAACCTCGGACGCCAGACGCTGATGGAGCCTGTCAGCTTCACCGCTGACGGATGGATAAAGGCAGAGGGCGGCGATGCCAGCCAGCCTATGGCGCAGCCGACGAGTGTATGGCAGCCGTATGACCGCCTGTCGCGTCTGAATGAGTTCCGCATAGGGCTCGACTGGAAATATTATAAGACCTATGACCCTCAGCGCGCCACTGTCAAGGACAATGTGCTGACGCTGCAGGCGAAGGGTGACGATGTGGCAAGTTCTGCTCCGCTGATGTTTGTGGCAGGCAGTCACAGCTATGAGATAGAGGCGGAGATAACGCTGCAGGGCGAGGTGAGAGCCGGACTAGTGCTTTACTATAATGGCAAGTTTAATGTAGGCACGGGCTTCGACAGCAAGCAGCGTTACCGCATACGCCGCAACGAGGCAGGACGCCGCGGCAAGACAGACACCAACCGTCTGTGGCTCCGTCTGCGCAACGACAACCATGTCGTGACAGCATACTGGAGCGAGAACGGCAAGTACTGGCATCAGGAGCAGTGGGGCTTGGAGGTGTCAGGCTTTAACCATAACACACTGTATGAGTTCCAGAGCATCCTGCCTGGCATCTATGCGCAGGGCAATGGCTCTGCTGTATTCAGACATTTCAAGTACAGGACGTTGTAAGGCATCTTTGATAAACGATGTCTTGCCATACAGCGGCTTGATATAAGAAAAACACCATGAGGGTGTGCTGATTATGAAGTGAATTCCAGAAGTATTTTATCTAACTGCTGGGGTTCACTTCATGATGTTTTTCACATAATCCCAGCTATAAAAAGATAGATTTTTCACATAATCCGCCTTTATGTCGGCGGATATTTCACATTTTCCAAGTTTGTCTCTGTAAATCACCAAACAGATTATCCATAAATCACCGAATGAAATAACTTTTCTTGTTGAAGCCACTCGACCGCTCGACTTCAGTCGCTTGTACTTTAGTCACAAGAATAAAAAATACACCCTGTTCTTCTCTCATTATTTTCCATTTCGTGCAGTAAAAAGACTAGAAATTTTCCATTTCGTGCACTAAACTATTGCGTAATTGAAATATAATTTATACTTTTGTGTTGTATAATTAGCAACATTAACGTTGTTTGACATATATTTCTTACACTCCTTTAAGGACTTAATATTTTCCATTACTATTATAGACCAGGAAAGATATGAAACAAATCAAATATAGTTACTGCATAGATGATAATAACGAACTTGTTCATATCAAAAGTCTTACTAATTTAACGAGACATTCTCGGAAATTATATTGTTTGCAATGTGGTCGTGAAATGGTTGCAAACTTGGGAACCAAAAAGACATGGCATTTTTCTCATAAATCAGAATGTGCATGTGACGGAGAATCGTATCTTCACAAATTAGCTAAACGTAGAATAAAAGAAAGGTTTGACAAGGTTAATTCTTTTCCTATTAATTTTACAAGAAGTGTTCCATGCATAGAACATAAAGAATGTCCTTTTTATATGGGATTTTATTGTGAAAAGGAAGACGTAAGGATTGCAAGTGACTTGAAGTTTTTTAATAATAATATTGTGTATGATTTATGCATGGAGGAAATTTCTGTTGGAGAATTTCGCCCTGATTTATTACTGAAATGCTCTTCTAAACCAGAAAGGGAACCTGTTTTTATTGAAATATTCAAGACGCATAAATCAAATGAAAAGAAAATCTCATCGTCAAATAGGATTATAGAAACAATTAAAATTGATTCTGAAGACGTAATTGATGATATTATTGAAAGAGGATTTGTTGAAGGTGAAAACTGTAAAACATATAATTTTAATCCTCAACTTCCTTCAAGTAGATATAAAATTTCTATTGGTAGATTTGTATTGTTTCATAGTAATAGTGCAATTTTTTACTCGGCTTTAGATTATAGGGTCTATTGTGATAAAAAGGAAAAGAAAATACATCCCAAATCATTAATTGAACTGAATATCAAAGATTTAGGTATATATGGGCAAGAAAACACTAACGTTCAGATGAACACACTCAACCCGTATCAAAAAGGACTGGTGTATTTAGTGCATAAAGGCATTCAAATAAGAAATTGTATGCTATGCAAATTTTATAGATATAATGATTACCATACAAGATACATTTGTATCTTGTACAAAACGATAGGACTACATGATCCTCATCCAAAACAAACTATGGCGAATGAATGTCAGAGGTATGAAATTAATCAAGAATTATTGAAATGTCCTCTTTCAGAATTAAAGAAAGAAGTTTTTGAATTGTTGTAAATTAAAAATCGTATATACTATGCAAAACCATTAATTCTTTCGGGTGTTGATGGATATTGTCACTCGACAATGCAAAACAAAAAAATCATTTTTTATTTTGTATTGTTCTCGTTTATTCGTATCACTGGCTTCGCCGAAGATACTTTCACTCGACAATAAAAATAAAATTGCTTTTTATTTTGTATTGTTCTCGTTTATTCGTATCTTTGCAGAGCAGAAGGTGTTGCGTTGCGTAACAGTAGCAGCAATATCTTGATTATAGGCTTTGTATTTAATAACCTTTACCTAATAGAAAAGAATAACATATATGCAAAAGCTCTGTTCAAAGAAACTGCCTGTTGACATAGTGTTCCATCCGTCATGGTGGAACAAGAATGCGGGCATATCGTTCGACGAAAGTTTCTTCTATGACCCAAGACGAAGAGTGGAAGACGAGAGACTCATGGAACAAGTGCTGTATGAGCGCTTCGGTGACTTAGGATTGGGTGAGGACCATCTGAAGGACTTGCCACAGATAGGCGCCGTACATCTTGCCTCTGGCTATCTGCTCTCAGAGATGCTGGGCTGCGAGATAGAATATTATGAGGATTCCGCTCCTCAGGTCATCTGCGCACATCGTGAGGACCTGAAGATTGACGAGGCGGCAGCATTCAAGTCGGAGGCTTTCCAGAAACTGGTGAGACTGATAGAACAGCTGAAGGCGAAATACGGATATGTCGTGGGTGACATAAACTGGGGCGGCGTGCTTAATCTTGCTATTGACGTGCGCGGCGAAGAGATATTCACCGACATGATAACCCGCCCGGATGAGGTGAAGCGGTATTTCCGTTCTATTGCCAATGTTATAGACCGTTTCGTGTGGTATGTGCAGAGCCTCACCGGCAGTTCGTCAATCTCTGTCAACCGCTCAGCACGATTGTTCGACCATCCTGTAGCCATCCATTCAGAGTGTTCGCACACGATGATTTCAGAAAAAGACTACCGCGAGTTTATCCTGCCTATCGACATAGAATGGAGCATGCGCCATCAGCCATACGGCATCCACTATTGCGGCAACGACCCTCACCGCCATGCCGAAGAGTTTGCCAAGATAGAGCGTCTGGCATTCCTCGACCTGGGATGGGGAGGCGATGTAGCACACCTGCGCAAGCATCTGCCAGACACATTCTTCAATATCCGTCTCAACCCTGTTGATATTGAGACGAAGTCAACTGACGAACTGCGCCAGATTATCAAGGAGCGTGTCATCGCCTCAGGCAATGACCAGACTCTTACCGGTATATGCTGCGTGAACATGGACGACAAGGTGTCGGACGAAAGAATCAGAGATATATACGGCATAGCTGATGAACTGCGCCAGGAGGACCTCGAGGGCGTAGACGACACATTCAACTTCAATCTGGCTGACAGCCAGGCAACCAACGTGCAGCCTATCAAGCCGAAGGACTTCTGTCTGAACGAATATGCCGACTATGCTGCCGAACTGGACGAACGATGCAGGGAGTTCTGGAATGCTGACGAGGGTATCCTTGTCTACAGGCGAATGCGTGTGAAGGAAGTCTTTGCCGCTGACTCATGCGACATGGAGAAATCACTGCAGTGGCAGTTGGGCGCACTGAAGGAGAGCATGAAGTTTGAGGCAGACATAGCCAACTTCATCGAACCATGGTACGGACTGGGCACAGTGGCGTCGGCATACGGTTTCGACTATCTGTGGGAACCAGGACAGGCGCCTGCCGTAAACGGAAAGTTCGCTTCTGTCAATGAGCTGGTGAACGCTCCGTATATGCCGGTGGCGGAAACAAATATCGGAAAGCACACGCTCGAGATGACACGATACTTCGTTGAGCAGACCGAGGGCCGCATACCGATGTCGTTCTGCGACATCCAGTCGCCGCTGAACACCGTGAGCAACATCATCGACAGCAATCAGTTCTACATTGATTTCTACGAAAATCCTGCCGATATGCGCACCGCATTAGACCGCACGGCGCAACTGCTGACAGACTTCACTCTGGAGCAGCAGAAGATAATAGGCAACGCTCTGGCACGCCCTGGCCACGGCTTCGCATCAAGCCGCATGTTCACCGGCCTTGGCATGTCTGACGACACAGTGACTATGATGCCTGACGACATCTACTTCGGCATGTGTGTTCCGCCAATGATAAAGGCAGGCAAGCCTTTCGGCGGTCCGGTGTTCCACTCTTGCGGCAACTGGAGCGGTAAGAAGGAGGGTATCGCCAATATCGAAGGAATACGCATGGCGGACGGAGCATTCTCGCTCGCTACTGACCCAGGGGCTAATCCTGCAGAAGGCTATGCCGATGTCTTTGCCGGCACAGGTGTGGTGCTCAATGTGAGAATTGTGGGACAGCCGTCAGTTGTCATAGAGAAGGTAAGGCAGCTGTGGAAACCAGGCATGAAACTGATAGTCGTGACATACTGCGACACGCCGGAAGAACAGGCTTACGTCTACAAGAGACTGAAAACCATCTGCAGATAAGACAGCATTAGCATCTATATAGATTAATAAAGAGGAGCCGCACATCACATTTTGGTGTGCGGCTCCTCTTTTAGTTTGCTTTTATTTCTATCCGTGACATCACTATTTAGTATGTATTTATATTGTTTTTAAAAATAACTACACATCTGCACAGAAATCATAACATGCTATGGCTTAGCGTGTTCGTTACCGTGCATATTGTGGCGTATGGCTCATTTTGCAGGATAAATTTGAGTAGTAGGTATTCAATAGCTCAAATTGCAGGATGACTTTATTCGCTGTTTTCTTGTTAATTTATCTGAGAGTTTGTACCTTTGCTCCGCAGTCTGAAGCATAGTGGAG
>JAZUMR010000029.1:0-73792 GCA_045603685.1 Prevotella sp. | reverse complement strand
TCTTTAACCAATTATATACCCATGAAATAATTTGAGGGAGCCATGCAAGGGCGCCTAAAATTGCAATAATGTCTATGATTTTCATAACTACTATTTTTTATTCTAACTGTGTTCTATAAACCGAATCTAAAGTGTTGCAATCTTTGTCTTTCCATACAAGCCAGCCGTTGTTACTGCTACCTATGCAGAAGTCAGCTGCGATACTTGGACTTGAAAAAGTTTTATCAGACGTCATTACTAACTTGTTGCCCTCAACTATTGTATATTCTTGCAATAGATTTTCTCGTTTCTAGCCATTGAAGCTATAAAATCCTTACATCTATGACCCAAGTGTTTAGTTCAAAACTAACCATTCCTATATTATTTAAGTTTTGGCAATCCCAACTCTTCCAGGAATGCATTATGCTCGTCTCTTGCTTTTATAATTTCCTCCTCAATCTTTTCAAGTTCTTTACTAACCTTTTTGAGGTCGATTATTTCTTCATCTTTCGACAAGTTCACATATCGAGTGATATTTAGGTTATATCCATTCTCTTTAATCTCACTCAACGATACCTCTCGGGCATATCGGCTTTCTGTTGCGCGGCTCTTGTATGCCTTGATAATCTTATCTACATCTTCCTCGCGCAGATAATTCTGTCGTTTGCCCTTCTCATAATGCTCCTCAGAACTTGCATTGATAAAGAGTATTTTGTCGTTCTTACGGCATTTCTTCAAAACAATGATACACACAGGAATACCTGTCGAATAGAAGAGGTTTGCTGGCAAACCTATAATCGCATCGATATAATCCTTCTTGATAAGTTCTTTGCGGATAATCTCTTCCTTACCTCCACGGAATAGCACACCATGAGGCAAAATGATAGCCATCGTACCACTATCACTCAAGAAATGTAAGCCGTGAAGTAGGAACGCAAAGTCTGCTGCCGACTTTGGGGCAACGCCAAAACCATTAAAGCGGAAATCTTTTGCAGTCTCCTCCTTCGGATCCCAGCGCAGGCTGAATGGAGGATTTGCAACAATGGCATCAAAGGATAACTTCTTTGCAGGATTCTCTTCGCTCAATATGCTCCAATCATTGACAAGGGTATCGCCGTGATGTATCTCAAACTCGGTATCTTTTACACCGTGAAGAAGCATATTCATTCGAGCCAAGTTGTATGTTGTGATATTCTTCTCCTGACCGTAAATCTTGCCAATACCATTGCTACCCATCTCTTTGCGAACATTGAGTAACAGCGAACCCGAACCACACGCAAAGTCCAGAACCCTGTCAATTTTACTCTTCTTACCACTTTGGGGGTCTTGGCAATCCAAAGTAACTATCTTTGATAAGATAGACGACACCATCTGTGGTGTGTAAAATTCACCAGCCTTTTGTCCGGAACCTGCAGCAAACTGACCGATAAGATACTCGTATGCATCTCCAAGATCGTCGCTATCTACAGATAACTCGGCCAATTTATTAGCAATGGTCTTTATCACCTTGCAAAGTAGGGCATTCCTCTCTGTATATGATTTACCCAACTTTTCGGAGTTGAGATTTATCTCAGAGAACAAGCCCTTGAAAGAACTTTCAAATGACTCATTCTCGATATACTTAAATCCGTCTTGCAGGGTTTTGAGCAAATCACTGCTTTGAGTGCGAGCCAAACCTACTACATTATCCCATAGGTATTGTGGCTCAATCACATAATGGATTTTGCGGCGCATCTGCTGCTCAAACAGGGACGCATCGTCCATATTGGCATTGTACCATATTTGAAGAGGGATACAAATAGCCTCATTCTCCGAATCATTCTTCACCTCAGCAGGATAGTCTGATCCCAACTCCTTTTTTGCTGCTTTTAGGTAGTTGTCCGACAGATATTTCCAGAAGAGGAATGACAGCATATAATCACGGAAGTCATCCGCCATCATTGCTCCTCTCAAATCATTTGCAACCGCCCAAAGAGCTTTGCCTAATTTATTTTGGTTATTATTTGTTGCCATAGTCTTCACCTATTTCCAACTCTTCAAAAAGCTTATCGTTAAATTTATAAGTTTCTCTTAGCTTCTTAACTAGTATAGAGAAATCATCTTTATTCTCATCTTGCATTTCCGTAGGACTAAATATAGAGTAATTTCCATGACTCATAATATCAATCATACGCCCATATACAACACTGTCCATCTCATCCTCCGCCAATGTAATACAGTCCCTAAAACGACTATACCCATGAAATGCCGCTGTTTTTTCCATTAGATTTCTCAGTATATTAAAGTGATATGTATAGAGTTCCCTTGTGTCAACTGCCTTTTGAAGCATTTGCATCATCACAACATGGTGAAAGAATGGTGTATCCCTTGTACTAATTAGTGAATACCCCTCTTTTGTTGTTAACTTTTTTAAAAAGAAAGCATCAGCTTTCTTAAATTCATTATACATCACGTTAAAAAACAGCCCATGATGAGTTGAAATTATAACTTTTCGTTTCGCCGTAGCATCTTTCTTTAGAATTTGTGCTAAATGTGCACCGATCGCAATAGCATGATTATCATCTAAAGAGGATACAGGATCATCAATATAGATGTGTTTGACCCATTTATATTTATCATGCTCATCTATAGTCATTTGTAAAATAGCCAAGAAGAAACACCAAATAAATATAGTCTCTTCGCCTCTGGATATTTTTATATTTTCTTGCGTCTCGGCTCTGTCAGCATCACCATCTTTAACAATAACCTCCTTTATAAAAGAGATTCTTGGCTGTTTATGTTTTTCATCCACAGGCAAGATTTTAAAATTAAAATCAACATACCTGTGTAAGAAAGGACGAATTTTGCTCTCAATATCTATATCCTCCTCCGTGAGCCCATCAAAAAAATGAGATTGAGTATTTATTATTAAGTTCCTTTCTTTGTCTTCTTTCAAGTCATTATCCCAAGTAAAAAGGTCTTCTGTGTAAGCATTAAAATACAGCGTATCTCTAGATATGGTATTGCCATCATCATCTTTAATAGTTCCAATGCCCTTATACTCCATAGATAGACGAGTCTTACCTACACCATTATGCGCAAATATAATGGTGCGTTGACAGTCTGAAGAGCGGATGTCATTAGCAAGGTCTGGTAAATTAGAGTATATTTTTGTTTCTTTTTGCTTCGCCATACTTTTATTCATTTATAGTTTTGGGAATAGTTGTTGCATTAAACCTTTTTTGTAGAGTTCTAATGCAGAAATTTTATCCTCGCAGGACTTAATGGTTTCATCTAAAGATGACAAGCAATCTGCCACCATTTTTTGTTCGGTAGGACTCGGATGCGGTAGCCTGATATCTGAGAATTGTTTATACGACACCATCTTGCCATCGCGAATACCCTCTAAATTACGATTCAGTTCTTGTATATACTGAAACGACTTAAAATAATGACGATAAAAATCATCACATATTTCGTTATGTTTTTTACGCAGGACAATATAGGCAGGACTGCATAACCCCCTATATCTTGAGTACTCGATACCTCCTTGAAACGACCTAAGACTTATGATAAAATCTCCAACTTCTACAACCTTATATCCTTCTATGCTTTTCTTCTCAACAACGACTCTGTAATTTATATCATCTCTCGGAACTGCACCATTCTCCTGAGTGATTGCTAAAATGGATAAATCCGAATTATGATCTTTGTTTACTATTGAGTCGTATAAATCATTGCCATTTTCATAGTTCCATTCCCCATCATTTTGAAATTTAGGGAAACGAAATTCAGGTACGGTCTCACCTTTGGCTGGGAATAGGCGTTGCATTAAGCCATTCTTATTCTCCTTTAACAGCTCAAGTTTACGCTTTGTCGCATCAATATACTTATCCAATGACGACAGGCAATCTGCAATCTTCTTTTGCTCTGCAGGACTTGGCAAAGGAGTTTTTATCCCCAAAAACGTTTCAGCACTAATATTCAACAACCCGTTGCTTCTTACTCCGCTTGTTATATACTGTTGTAATTGTTTGCCATGATAGTTACTTGCGAAATATGCACTCATAAAATTAGGGCAAACGCTATTATTAATAATCCTAAAGCATACAAAAACATTTGGACATGCAACAATCTCAAATTCTTTTAATTGATATACACAGCCTTGGGGATACTTAATTGAATTACCCTTATTATATGCAAATTCTCCTTTTTTTAATACTATATAATTAGAATATTGATTGCCCGATATGTCTCGACCAAATTTATTCTTCTGGTCTACAAACCCTATTCCTGCTGATATACTAATTGGTCTTAATTGGGCATTGCCTACTTTTGATTTTATACGTTCTGTAAAATCTTTTAATAACACAATTTTCCACTCCCCATCATTTTGAAACTCTGGAAAGCGGAGTGCAGGGATATATTTTTTATTTTCGGTTGCCATATCAATTGCTCTTTACAGTAGAGTTATATCTATTCGTATGCAGAAAGGCCCGAAATCTTTTGTCCTTCGGCCATACGCTTTAACAACGGTATCAAATCGGTCATTATCGCAGTCTCCTTCTTGGTGCGATCCTTCCAACCCAGCTCCAAGGGCGCAACAAGCTCGCTCAATTTCTCGCCATCGAAAATCTTGCGATCCACGATAGTATGTACAAAACTTTGTAATGAAGCAACACTCAACTTATGCGTTTCAGCAATAGCGATAAGTTCATTCGCAAATTTCTCCGACTTAAATACCTCATAACCATCTTTTATCTCTTGTTCGGTCTTTCCATTAACACCATCGAGACTATCAATATATGCTACAATATCGTCACGCTCATCAATAAGATTTGCACTTGAACTTACCAAACTGACAAGTTGCTCCTTAGTTATCTTCATCTTTGCTGGAGCACCTGCATATCGGGCTATAAGATCCATTATGTAGTCATAGTCAATCAAAGCCGAGGCGAAGAGTACAAACTCAAAATCGAGGTCTTGAATTTCATCAGAAATTCCCTCATCCGTCCTGTTCTCTCGTCTTTTCTTTAGGCTATATGCCAAGTCTAAATACGCTCCACGGAAAGCAAGTAAGTCTTCATCTGTAAACCCATATCCCGCTTGTGGCTCTGATACTATATTAGAATTTATATCATACACATCAATAAGATCTGTATATTGACTTAATTGCGTTTTATATCTTTGTATCTCTTTAAAATAATTAATAAAGCCAGCTTTAGCCTCATCCCCACGAAGATTTGCAACCTCTGATGCTTTAAATTCGAGGTTGTGTATATTCATAAAGTTTCTTAAATCTGCTATAGCTTTCATGTACTTCTTGTTTATGCTTTCAGCTGGTTCAACCAACCACACCTGACGTGCCGTATCAGCCTTTTCTCCAGAGAAAAGAGCTATAGCAGCATCAACTGCATCTTGCTGTCCTCTGAAATCAAGAATGTTACCATAAGGCTTGGTATCATTAAGTATTCGATTCGTACGAGAGAAAGCCTGAATCAATCCGTGATGTTTCAGATTCTTGTCTACATACAGCGTGTTCAAATACTTAGAGTCAAATCCTGTAAGTAGCATATCTACCACGATGACAATGTCTATCTTATTCTTATGCGGATAATCCTTGTTACTGTACTTCTGATTCTTGATACGTTGCTGAACATCTTGATAGTATACATCAAACTCAGACACAGAATGATTTGTGTCATATTGTGTATTGTAGTGGCAGATAATGGTTTCAAGGGCCTTCTTCTTCTTATCAGGTTCTACCTCATTATCTCTACGTTCTTGATCCAAATCCTCCTGAAGTTGCAGGATGTCCTTATTACCCTCAGCAGGAGGGGTGAATACACAAGTTATATTTAGCGGTTCTTCCTCTTCATTTTGTGCAAGGTATTCCTCTTGCACCTTCAGGAGCAGATGATAGTAGTCAATAGCATCATTTATGGAGGCCGTCGCAAATAATGCATTGAAGCGACAACCTCCAGTTGCAAATCGATGCTTCTTGATAATAGCCTCTGCTATCGCCAACTTTCGAGTACTCTCATCTATTGATGCATTGTTTCCCTCTGGCTTAAAATAATCCACATGGAAGCGCAATACGTTTTTGTCGTCAATAGCATTTGTTATAGTATATGCGTGTAATTCTTTCTGAAAAACATCCTCCGTAGTTTTATACTGAGCCTGTTCCCCTGTTATTTGAGTATATGAAGCATTCTGTTCAAAGATAGGCGTTCCTGTAAAACCAAACAGTTGAGCCTTAGGGAAAAATTCTTTAATAGCTTTATGATTCTCGCCAAACTGTGACCGATGGCACTCATCAAATATAAATACAATACGCTTATCCTTTAATGGCAGTAGACGTTCTTGATAGTTGTTTCGGTTGTTAGGATCTAATGCGATGCCTAACTTTTGAATTGTCGTAACAATAATCTTGTCTGCATAATCATCCGACAACATTCTTCTTACAAGACTTTCCGTATTTGTATTCTCCTCTACACACCCATCTTGGAATCTGTTAAATTCCTCACGAGTTTGTTTATCAAGATCTTTTCTGTCTACAACAAACATACACTTCTCGATACTAGGATTGTCTTTGAGGAGAGTCGAGGCCTTGAATGATGTTAAAGTCTTACCGCTACCGGTTGTATGCCATATATAGCCATTCCCGCGATTCTCATTAATACAATCCATAATAGCATTGACTGCATATATCTGATATGGGCGCATAATGAGCAACTTCTGCTCACTGGCAATCAAAACCATATATTGGCTTATCATCTTGCCGAGTTTACATTTGGCCAAGAATACCTCTGAGAAATCATCGAGATTCGAAATCTTCTTATTGCTCTGGTCGGCCCACTGGTATACAGGCAAGAATTGCTCGTCAGCATTAAAGTTGAAATGCTGGTTATTATTGTTGGTAAAGTAGTATGTTGTGATTTGATTACTTACAATAAATAGCTGCATAAAGCAGAGTAGTGAATTCGTATAGCCATTTCCTGGGTCGTTTTTGTAATCCACAACCTGCTGCATTGCTCGACGAGGGCTGACATCCAATGTCTTCAGCTCTATTTGAACAATGGGCAAACCATTTATTAGAATAATCACATCGTATCGTTGGAAACTGTTACGAGTATTCATGCGAAGTTGGTTGATAACTTCGTATTCATTCTTGCACCATTCTTTGATATTAACCAAGGTGTATTGCAATGGAGTGCCATCTTCTCGGATAAAGGTATTTCTCTCTCGCAAACGCTTTGATGATGCATATACATCAGAGTCTGTTATTTCATCAAGCAGTCTATCAAACTCAGCATCGGTTAGATGTACTCTATTTAGTTGTTCAAACTTTACACGAAAATTTTGCTCCAGAGTTTCTCTGTTGCAAATATCTGGACGATACGAATACTTCAAATCGCATAGTCTCTTGATAAAGTTATCTTCTATTTGTTTTTCTCTTATCATAAAGATTTATTTGTTAACCAACATACTGGTATCAACATCTAACACTTTTGCAATATTTACCAACATCTCCAACGATGGCTGCATCTTATTTGAGCACCATTTGGAAACGGTTGAGGGGTCTTTGCCTAACTGCTCGGCAAGCCATTTGCCAGTTTTCTTTTGTTCAACCAATACTACTTTTAGTCTATTTAAATCTTTCATAATATATCCATTTTATTGGCGTATTTCGCAAAGTTAGTGATAATATGCGAAACCACGTCTAATTTTTGCAACTTTTTTCAGCATAAAATATAATTTTACGAAATAGAAATAAAAAAAGGATGATTTATATGTATATAACTTGCATCTAAAGCATATATAAGCATTAACACTTATAGAGGAGATTCGCGAGTTGGGAGACAATAAAGCGTAGCATGGCATATTACGCATCAACGGGACATTCTCATTGCTTTTTCTTGGCTACGATTCTATGATGCGGGAAGTAGCAGAACGTCAAAACCATAGTATAGCTAATTCACTTAATATGACCAGAACGTCAATATATAACTAACGGACGTTTGCAAAATTATTAAACGTAAAAATTTGAATTATAGAAACGTGCAGGGGTGTTTTGCTAAAATAGTATCATGACGGAAGGAAAAATGCGTTGTCTGATACTTTCTTGCAGTGGGGGAAATGCTGGAAAATGATAATAGAAGGGCGGAAAAATGCTGGATGGAGGACAGAAAAATGGGCATAAATGAGTGAAGGATAGCATTTGGCAAGACAAAAGGCTACGAATGACTGCGCTATTAAGAGTGTTTCATTAATTGAAATGCTGCTTTTGGGGCGGTCATTCGTAGCCTTTTGTGCGTCAATATGCTTATGGGAGAAAAACAAGAATTCACAAGTGATTGATATTCAGCATGTTTTAAAATACAGAAATTATTCTGAATTTGCGGGTATCGGGGTGTTTGTTGGAGTTTCTGCGTTTTTTTTGCGTGCAAGAAAGTATCAGGATTTGTGGTTTTGTTCGCAGGATGATACTTTTCTGAATGAAGAATAAAAAAACTGCGATTAAGCGAAAGCAGAGACAAGTTGACTTAATCTTTGCCGAACCGACGAACGAAGCAGGAGCTGAGTTATACCTCTCCCGACCTATAGTCGTCTATCCGTAGTCTTTGCATAAACTATGTCTTGCAAGGAGGAGGCAGACAATGTCAACCAGAAGCAGAATCGGTGAAGCCAATTAAGAATATTAATAAGACATCGGCATTCATTAATTAGTAAAGAAAAAAGGGTGTGTCATTTTGAAGAAAACACATAATTACAGAAACAGCCTCTCCTTATTTCGCTGGCAGACACAGACGCCATCAGCTTATTGCGCCCCAATTGATATTAGTTTTTTTGAGTTGGCGCAATCTCTGCCATACGCAGGCATATTCTGGCTTATCTGCATTCGGGTCGTTCTCAATGATATGCTGCGCCATATCGCGTGCCATCTGAATCAACTGTCCATCGTGCGCAATGTTTGCAATCTTCAAATCGAAGGCCATGCCCGACTGCTGTGTACCCTCGAGATCGCCAGGTCCGCGCAGTTTCAGGTCGGCCTCAGCTATCATGAATCCGTCATTTGTATCACACATAATACTGAGACGCTTCTGTGTCTCAGCAGACAACTGACGCCCGGAGACGAGAATGCAGAAAGACTGGTCAGCACCACGTCCCACTCGTCCTCTCAACTGATGCAGCTGCGAGAGTCCGAAGCGCTGCGCCTCCATAATGACCATGACCGAAGCGTTAGGCACATTCACTCCCACCTCAATTACTGTCGTGGCTACGAGCATCTGTGTCTCGCCTGTGGCAAAGCGGTGCATCTCAGCATCCTTCTCAGCAGGCTTCATCTTGCCATGAATCTTGCTGAGCTTTATATCCGGGAATATCTGGCACAGCATGGCATATCCCTGCTCCAAATCCTTAAGGTCCATTTTCTCGCTTTCCTTTATCAAAGGATACACGACATAGACCTGCCGTCCGATGGCTATCTGCTGACGTATATTCTCATACAGCGATGTCATCTGGTCGTCATAGCGATGTATGGTATGTATGGGTTTTCGTCCTGGCGGAAGTTCGTCAATGACAGACACGTCGAGGTCGCCATACAGGGTCATGGCAAGCGTGCGTGGTATTGGTGTGGCAGTCATTACAAGTATATGCGGTATGACTCCCTTCGGCATTTCGCTGCTTCCCTGCCCGCTTCCTTCCGTTTTCTGCCATAGCTTTGCCCGCTGCGCTACTCCGAACCTGTGCTGTTCGTCAATGACAGCAAGTCCGAGTCGTTTGAATTTCACAGTATCTTCAATGACAGCATGCGTGCCAACAACAATGTCAATACTGCCAGAGGCGATGCCCTCGAGCACAGCCTGACGCTTCTTGCCCTTCACTGCTCCCGTCAGCAGTTCTACGCTGACATTCATATCCTGCAGGAAATGGCGTATAGTATCGAGATGTTGTTCAGCCAGAATCTCTGTCGGAGCCATAATGACCGTCTGAAATCCGTTGCCTATGGCTATCAGCATGGTGAGCAGAGCGACAAGAGTCTTGCCGGAACCCACATCACCTTGCAGCAGACGATTCATCTGCTTGCCTGAGCACATATCGGCATATATCTCGCGTATGACTCGCTTCTGCGCGCCAGTCAGTTCAAACTTCAGGTTGTTATTATAGAAATGATGGAACGGCTTGCCTACGGTAGTAAACTTATGTCCGCGGAATGTCCTGTGCTTGTCATGAATATATCGCGCTATATTCATCTGCACATAGAACAGTTCCTCGAATTTCAACCGCTTCTGCGCAGCCGCCATCTGTTCGTTCGTGCGCGGATAGTGTATCCATCTGATGGCATCAGTGCGCGAGATGAGATGATAGTGCTCTCTGATAAACTGCGGAAGAGTCTCCTGAAGTTCAGGCATCTTTGTGACAAGTGTCTTTGTCAGACGCTCCATACCGCGTGATGTCAGCCCGGAGTTCTTCATTTTCTCCGTTGTCATATAGTGCGGCTGCAATCCCATTTCCGAGAGTTCCAGTTTGCTTGCCTCGTCAATGTCTGGATGTGAAAACTGGTATCTGCCCTGATATACAGTAGGTTTTCCGAAGACAATGTATTCCGTATGCATATTCAGACTTTCGTAAGCATACTGTCCACGCTGGAACCATACGAGGTCAACAAAACCTGTTCCGTCAGAGAAGTGCGCCACGTAGCGTTTCTGTCTTCTGCCCGTATCATAGACATCCCATGAGCGTATAGTGCCACGAATCTGCACATAAGGCATCTCACCCGACATGTTAGCTATGGGATAGATGCGGCTTCTATCCACATATTTATATGGATAGTACTCCACAAGCCCGCCATACGTCTCAATGCCGAGTTCACGCGAGAGTATTTCTTTTTTCTTCGGACCTACTCCCGAGAGGTATTTTATGTCCTGCGAGAAGAAATCTGCCATTATGATAAGACTGACTACGAATTTTCATGAAAGCCCAGAGCAGAGTCATGCTGCATGTCCCTGCCCTGCAAGGAGGAGCATGCTGGCAACAGAGAGAAAGCCATACGTTCCCTCTCTGCCCAAGATTCAGCATCCAAGCCGTACGCCCTTCCTTACTTCTTTTCTGACATGAGGTGGTTATACATCATGCCTTCTCTCAGTGCATCTGCTGTTGCAGCACCGCATAGCATCTCACACAGAGTGTAAGCATACTCGAAGGAAGCCGCAGGTCCATCGCCCGTAATCACATTTCCGTCAACGGTGACGATTTCGCCCGTATATGTAGCGCCAGTCAGATAGTCTTCAAAACCTGGATAGCATGTGCAACGCTTACCGTCAGAAATGCCGAGCGAGCCAAAAATCATTGGTCCGGCACATATAGCAGAGACAAGTTTTCCTGCATCATACTGTTTTTTTATCGCCTCGCGCACCAGCGGATGATTGCACAGATTCTCTGCTCCTGGCAGTCCTCCAGGAATCATCAGCAGGTCAGCATCAGAGACATCGATGTCCTCAATCATGGCATCTGCTACGATGTTCACACCATGTGCAGTTGTAACTATCTGTTCTCCAGTAGTCGACACCATCAGTATCTCTACACCAGCCCTTCTCAACACATCAACAGGAATCAGCGCCTCGACTTCTTCTGTCCCGTTAGATATAAATTCATAAACTTTTGCCATGTTTGTTCTTTATTATAAATTTAAAATATTAACTTTGCATCTGCAAATATACGAAACATTTGTCAATTTGCAATGAAATTAACAAACAATAATGAAGAAAAAGTTATCTTTTGCCGTATTTGGTAACGAATACCAGACACGCAAATCAACGGCAGCGCAGAAACTCTTTTCCCTGCTCAGCGAGAAAAAAGCAGATGTATATGTTGAGGAGACTTTCTACAAGTTCCTCACAGAGGGACAGCGTGTACGAGTGCCTGCAACAGGAACATTTACATATCTTGATTTCGATGTCGATTTTGTCATCTCAATGGGCGGAGACGGCACACTGCTGAAAGCTGCCAGCAAGGTTGGCGACCGCAATGTGCCTATCATCGGCATAAACATGGGCAGACTTGGATATCTTGCTGACATCACACCGACGGAGATAGAGAAGGCTGTAGACATGCTGTATGCAGGCGAATTCATAGCCGAAAAGCATGCCGTGATAGAGGTGGCGCTGGAGGGTGGAGAAATATCCGGATGCCATTATGCTCTCAACGATATCGCTGTGCTGAAGCAGGACAACGCTTCAATGATAACAATACATACGAAGCTGGACGGAGAAAACCTCGTAACGTATCAGGCTGACGGACTTATAATATCCACTCCGACAGGCTCTACCGCCTATTCACTCTCAAACGGAGGGCCTATTATCATGCCGCAGACTGATGTGCTATGCCTTACTCCCGTAGCGCCGCACAGCCTCAACATACGCCCGATAGTCGTTCCTGCCAATGCTGAGGTGACGCTGGATATAGAAAGCCGCTCTCATAAATTCCTCGTTGCAATAGACGGACGCTCGGAGAAACTGCCAGAAGGGGTGCGATTGCATATCCGCAAGGCGCCATACGAGGTGCAGATAGTGAAGCGACGCCGCCATAACTATGTCGGCACACTGCGCGAGAAGATGATGTGGGGAGCAGACATTAGGGGATAAAGAGAGAGGGAAGAGTAAAGAGGAATTCTGCGAGTAAACGAGAGCAGAGGGTAAGCGAACTTGCACTATGCCGAGCGGGAGCAGAATCAGCGAAGCCAAAGAGGAAAGGGGGAAGGGCAAAACTCGTGCAAGCGAGAGCTGAAGGCAAGCCATCCCTGACCTACATCTCGCCTATCCGTAGACTTTGCTTGCACCATGCTGAGTGCAGCAGAGTTTCGACAAACTAAAAGAGGAAATAGAATAGAGCAAAAAGCTTTGTACAGAGACGCTGTTCCTTCCCTGACAAATTCACTCATAGACTCTTATTAAAAGGAAACGGTTCTTATAAGATAATTATTTGACTACACAGAAATCCATACTGACAATAGCGAAATGGCTGTGGACGATAGCACGGGGCAACCGTCTGCAGATGTTTCTCAACGCTGCAATCGGCTTACTTCAGGTCGCAGCGTCGCTGCTCTCTGTCTATGCTGTGAAGCATGCTATAGACGTGGCGTCACACGAGACGGAGGGCAATCTGTACATCGCCATAGCATTCATGGGCGGCATCATACTTGCTGACTTCGTGCTAAACATATCAAGCATCTGGGTGCGCAACTTGCTCGGCATAAAAGCGCAGAACCGACTGCAGCAGGTCATGCTCGAACGAGTGCTGCGCTCTGAATGGCAGGCACGCAACGCACGGCACAGCGGCGACACGATAAACAGACTTGAAGGCGATGTCGGTGTCGTTGTAGGATTTCTTACAGAGACTTTGCCCAGCGCACTCTCTACGCTGCTGCTCTTCCTGGGTGCTTTCGCATACCTCTACTCCATGGACCCTGCACTGGCACTTATAACCATTGCCATCGTGCCTGTATGCATACTGCTCAGCAAGTTCTATGTAAAAAAAATGCGAAAGCTTAACCGCGACGTGCGCAATTCTGACTCTAAGATACAGTCGGTCATGCAGGAAAGCGTACAGAATGCCATGATAATAAAGACGCTCGAGAGCGACGACGCCATGATAGGGAAGCTTTCAGCATCGCATGCCGAACTGAGGCATAACGTCGTACGCAGGACTATATTCTCCGTGCTGTCGAACCTTACGCTGAAACTCGGGTTCGCTGTGTCATATCTCTTCACTTTCGCATGGAGTGCAGTGCGCCTGTCTGCCGGCACACTGACATTTGGCGGTATGACAGCATTCCTGCAACTCGTGTCAAGAATACAGGGCCCAGCACGCAACCTGGCAAAACTTCTGCCTCGCTCAGTGGCTGTACTGACTGCCGCGGAGCGACTGATGGAACTGGAGGACATACCGGAAGAAGAGGCAGGAGAACCGATTATGATGTGTGCTCCGTGCGGTGTGTATATTAATAATGTAACATTCCGCTACGCTGACGGGGAGAGAACGATATTCAATGATTTCTCCTACACATTCCAGCCAGGCACAGCCACTGCCGTAATAGGAGAGACGGGAGTGGGCAAGACCACACTCATACGCCTGCTGCTGGCACTCGCCCACCCTACCGAAGGCAGCGTCACGATAGGCGAAAGCGCTGAAAACAGCAGCACCGTGTCGCATCTGCACCGTTGCAATTTCGTTTATGTGCCGCAGGGCAATACTCTCATGAGCGGCACAATACGCGAGAATCTTCTGTTAGGAAAGCCTGATGCCACTGACGAAGAATTAAACGACGCTCTGCGGCAAAGCTGTGCAGAATTTGTCTTCTCGCTGCCTGAAGGTCTCAGCACGCTGTGTACGGAGCAAGGTGGCGGACTGTCAGAAGGCCAGACACAACGTATTGCGATAGCGCGCGCATTGCTTCGCAACCGTCCCGTTATGCTTTTCGACGAGGCAACCTCTGCTCTCGACCCCGAAACAGAACGTCAACTGCTGCAAAATATCATGCGGCATAATGACAAGACCATAATATTCATCACCCATCGCATGGCGGTGTGCGACCACTGCACCCAAGTGCTCAGGCTCGACAAAGACAAGTAGCACTCCATATTGCTGAAAACTGGCAACCCATGACAAGCGGGGAAAACCCATACTCATAATCAGCAGACTGCCAGCATGATGCTAATACCGTTGCAAAATACAGTTTCTTGCAATGCAGAACACAGATTTTTACATCACGAGATGCTGTTTCTTGCATAAGCACTGCAGGCACATACGAATATAAGAATAACAGAAGACTCTGCCACGGGATTGCCCATGGCAGAGTCTTCTTCTTTTTCCTGAGGTGCAGATGGCAGACTTTCTATATAAGACAGTCCCTGCCCTACACTCATATTACTCCATCTTTATCTCATCATCATATAGCGGAGTCTCACTGTATGATGCAGAATCAGCTGGTGCAGAATATTTCACTGTACGCTTCTGACCTGGTTCGCTATCGACAATCTCAAATCGGTACGACTTGCGTGCCTGCTGTCTGCGCACCTGCTTCTCGCTTGCAGCCTTCCGTGTCACACGATTCTCTCTTGTTACGAAATGACGCTTGCCCCTGTTCTCACGCGAGTTTGTGTTATACATCTCATCATAGTAATACTGCTCGGCGCGCATTCTCTCACGGCGGACATACTCTGCCTGCTCCTTAGCCTCGGCAGCTGCGCCCATGCTTGCTCCCGTCACAGCACCTACGAGTGTGCCTATGTCTGAACCTCTGGGGCCACCAGCCAAACCACCTATGGCAGAGCCAACCATACCGCCTATCGCTGCACCTGACATAGTGTAGGAACTGCAGCTGCTAAATGTCAGCAGAACCGTAACTGCTAAAATAATGATATTCTTCATAAACTGTCCCTTTCTGTTTGTTGTTTTCTTGTCTGCAAAATTACTAAGATTGTTTTAAACAGCAAGGGGGATTTCCCTAATGAATTAAGGAAATCCCCCTTTTTGAACATTTTTATTATCTGCATTCCGTTCCGCGCTCTACATAGCAGTCCGCTGAAAGAAGACGGCTGGCGCAAAAAACATATCTGCAGATTTAGAACTTTACAAGCAGACGGAACACCTGTGCTGGGTCAGCCGCCCACTTCTCCATTGCCTCGAGTGCAGTTTCAGGTGTTGCTATGCCAGATATAAAGCGTTCCATAGGCACATCGTTCTTATCGAAATAGCGCTGAACAGCACGGAAGTCGCTCGGATTAGCATTGCGCGAGCCACGGATGTCAAGTTCCTTCTGAACAAAATACTTTGTCTCGAACTCTACTGGATTCTTTGCATAGCCGATACATACCACACGGCCTGTAAAAGATACAGCATTGATGGCTGTAACATAAGTTACTGGAGCACCTACAGCCTCAATGACACAGTCTGCTCCGAAGCCATCTGTATACTCCATCACCTTTTCTACAACATTCTCCTCCTTAGAGTTGATGCCGTATGTAGCACCCAGTTCGCGCGCAATCTGAAGCTTCTCTTCGCTAAGGTCGACAGCAATGACTACTGCTCCGCGCTGCACCGCACGCACAACAGCACCCAGTCCGACCATGCCACAGCCGAATACAAGCACTGTGTCAATATCCGTCACCTGGCCACGGTCTACAGCGTGGAATCCTACTGACATAGGTTCGATGAGTGCGCAGTCGCGTGTAGATACCCCCTTTACAGGAATTATCTTCTGCCAAGGCAGAGCTATGTACTCACACATTGCGCCGTCACGCTGCACACCGAGAGTTTCGTTGTGCTGACAAGCATTAACACGGCCGTTGCGGCAAGAAGCACAGTGTCCGCAGTTTGTATAAGGATTGACCGTAACAACCATACCTGGCTGCAGTGTCTCTGGGCATCCTTCGCCCACAGTCTCTATTACGGCACCTATTTCGTGTCCTGGTATCACATTTTCCTTCGCCATTGTGTTACGTCCGAGGAAAGTATTGAGGTCAGATCCGCAGAAGCCTACATACTCCAATCGCAGAAGCACCTCGCCTGCCTTTGGCTCTGGCTTAGGCAGGTCAACCACAGTCATCTGCTGTGGTGCAGGAATTGTTATTGCTTTCATATTTAGATAATTTTGTAATTTCTGTTATTCTGTAATATTCTGGAGAGCAGTCATTATCGCAAAAGAGAAGACCACGGGAAAGCAGCCATGCTTTAGTACGCCCTGCGTCTTGGCTCTCTGTCCTATCATGCCCTCCCTGTACGCTATTCACTCATATTCGGAATATACGGAAGATGCGGCAAATTCTCGAATCCGTAAACCTTCTGGGCATTCAATCCGAGGAGCATACGTTTCTCAGTATCACTCAGTTCCTTCGTCTTCAGTATCCAGTCATACGACTGTCTGTATGTTATGGCAGTGATAGTTCTCGGATAGTCAGACCCCCATAGCAGGCGGTCCATCCCCACTTCGTCAGCAGCTTCGCGAATAGCCTTAACGGCTGACGGATACGGATAGTACTCATCATTGAACAGCCATGTAATGCCTCCCATATCGATGTATACATTCTTGTGTCTTGCCAGACGCACCTGAGCCATCCAGTCAGGTCGTGTCACCATGCAGAAATGTCCTATTACGATAGTGAGCGAAGGACATTCAGCAATGATATGCTCCACCTCCTCACACTGCACGCTGCCGTCTGCCAGCTCTATGCCGAGAATCATGCCGTTGTCCTCCATCAGATGGTACATCGCCATGAACTCCGGCGTGTCGATATGTATGCGCCCGCTGTCGTCAATAAGCCGCGCTGCAGGAAGCTTTATGCCCTTGAATCCGCGACGCAAGAGAACCTGCGCCTCGATGAGGAAGCCAGGCTTGCGGAACTCGCACATTCCAAACACGAAGAAACGCTCAGGCCATCGTCTGCCTACATACTCCAGATAGTCGTTCTGGAGGCCGTCAATGAACTCCTGCGTGACAACAGCTCCGCCCACCTGAGCATAGTCCATGTTAGCCAGGAATTTCTCAGCAGAGTTGTAATTGTCATGCATCCATGGATTCATCATCTGCACCTCATTTCCGAGGAATGACGAGCGGCCGTCTGGAAGCTGCCTTATCTCCTTGCCATTGACAACGGTATGCTGCCACAGCCATAGGTGGCTGTGCGTATCAATTATTACTGGAGGATTGTCGGAACGCAAGTATTGCTCACGACATTCTTTTTCAGATAGAATCATCTTGTGAATAATATAATATTATATTGCTTGTTTCAGCAGGCGAGTCAGCACCAGACATAGCGTTCAAGCCTGCGTGCTGCACAGCCGAAGAGATTACTCTGGCAAAGGGCATGCCTATGACCATGGCATTCGTGCCGGCTTATCTCCCTGCCATATAGCAGCATCAGCACTGCCATGTACATTAATCAGCTATTAAGTATTCGCCCAGCTAACACGCTTCTGGTCGCCGATAATCTCCTGCACCTTCTCTACGAGTTGCCAGTCAATCGGTTCATTGACAAACTCGATGTTCTTTATCAGGTTCTCAGGTCTTGTAGTAGAGAATATAGTTGACGCTATGCGAGGGTTGCTGCAAGAGAACTGCATTGCGAGTTTCTCTATAGGATATCCCTGCTGCTTGCAGAACTCAGCCGCCTCTACACATTTCTCGACAAGAGGTTTCGGAGCCGGATGCCAGTCAGGCACTCCTCGCTCAGTCAGCAGTCCCATAGAGAATGGCGATGCGTTAGTAACACCTACGTTGTTATTCTCGAAGAAGTCGAGGAAGTCAACAAGCTTATCATCATTCAGGCAGTAATGGCAGAAAGAAAGCAGACACTCCACTGTGCCAGCAGGAGTATTCTCCACAATCCATTTAAGATTCTCCAGCTGAAGGTCAGTACATCCTACATGCTTCACTACACCCTCCTCCTTGAGTTTCAGCAGTGCAGGCAGTGTCTCGTCAGCAATCTTCTGAAGTCCGCCAGGCAGAGAAGCCTGGAATTCTATGTCGTGCACATAAAGTATGTCGATGTAGTCGATATTCAGACGTTCCATAGATTCATAAGCCGAGCGTGTCACACGTTCAGCCGAATAGTCCCATGTATTCTTTCCGTCTTCGCCGTATCGTCCCACCTTTGTTGACAGTATGAACTTATCGTGCGGTATTTCCTTCAATGCCTTTCCGAGCACAGTCTCCGCCTTATAGTGTCCATAGTAAGGCGACACATCAATATAGTTGATACCTGCGTCAATGCCGGCAAATACGGCATCTATTCCGCGCTGTTCGTTGAAAGAGTGAAACACGCCTCCCAGCGATGATGCGCCGAAGCCTATTGTCGACACTTTCAGTCCTGTCTTGCCTAATTCTCTGTATTCCATAGTTATTATTCTTTATGATGTAAGGTCTATAAATGATGTCATTTGCAAAATTAAGAAATATCTTGAAATAATCACACCTAATAGAGTTATTTTTATATATTATTTGTTTTTCCGATTTCCGTTTTGCCAGCATTCGCTGTTCGTTTTCCGTTTTGCCAGCATTCGCTGTTCGCGCACCAAACGGTACGAACTGCGTCCGTACCTCGTTTGACGTTCGCTGCACATGCTGACGAAGATTCGCTTTCAGCTTTCCGTTTTCACTTTCATCCTACCGTCTGCTCTCTCTCACCTCATCTATGCCCTCTATGGTATAGATGCTCTGCATGGCAGAGAGCAGCTCATTGACAGAATGCACATAGAAGACAACGGTCATATCGACGATTTCATCGTTTGTAACCGTATTGAGCGAGTCAATCGAAAGATGCAGTTCATTAGATATCTTGTTTACCACATCAATGAGGAAGTGATACCTATTGACAGCCTTTATAGAAATGCTTACAGGATACACCCTGCTCTCGTCGTCCTCGAACGGCACATTCACGATATTGTCCCCCTGCTTTGATGCCAGGCGTATAGCCTCCGGGCAGTTTCTGCGATGCATTGTCACAGAAGAGTCCTCCTCCTTGAATCCGATGGTCTCCCCCCCTGGCAGCGGCTTGCACTGCTGGCAGCGGTTGTAGCGGAGCTTTGAACGGTCGGCAGAGAACAGCGAGCGCAGCGCACGTCTCGCCTTGTATGTCTGCACCGCACTGAGCCATTCAGGATGCGGAATGAAGTCTTCCTCTGTTCCGATTTCTACGCAGTCGCCTCTTCTCAGCACTGTCTTGACAGACGACAGGCGTCCGTTTATCTTGGCATATTTAGCATGTATGCCGATGTCTGTATGCAGTTCGAAGGCGAAATCAAGTGCTGTGGCACCCTTTGGCAGTATTATTCCCTCGCCCTTTGGTGTGAAAACCATGACATCGTCATAGTATAGAGATGTCTTTATATTCTCGATGAAGCCAGGCCCCTGTGATTCGGCGGCTATCTCCTTCAGTACTCTTCTGAACTTATCTATCCAGCTTGTCACATTGTCGAGCGACAATCCTTTTCCCACTCCGCGTGTCTCCGCCTTGCGCGCTATCTCCGCCATGCATCCGAACTGCGAAGCCTCGACCATCTCCTGCGAGCTTATCTGTACGTCCTCCCACATGCCTCCTTCCGAGAGGAGCATCACATTGATAGACTTATATGAGTTTTCCTTTGCCTGATCTATAAGGTTCAGGAACGTACCTGGTTTTTCCTTGTATATGTCTGTCAATATAGAATATATCTTCAGGCATACATTCTTCTCGTTCAGTGTCTTGTCGTCACAGTCTGTGAATGTTATTCTGATGTAATAGCGATTATCGAGATGCCAGAAGTCGCGCTGCTGCTCCTTCATTCTTCGCCATATACTGTATGGCGCACGCCAGTAGGCTTTCGCCGTAACCCGTATGCCCTGCGCCAGTAGCACCTGCTCGATGCTTGTTGTCAGAGTATTGAGGCGCGCCTGGTTATTCCTCTGGTCGCGCTCGAGCATGTCTATTATGTCAGCATATTCCAGGCAGCATCGATACTTGAACGAGAGGTTCTCAAGCTCAGTCTTGATGCTGAAGAGTCCGAGACGGTTAGCAAGCGGTGCATAGAAATAGTCTGTCTCACCTGCTATTTTCATCTGTTTGTCTGGCTTCATGCTTGCCAGCGTGCGCATGTTATGCAGCCTGTCAGCAAGCTTCACCATAAGGGCTCTTACGTCATACTGTATGGATTCGAGCAGTTGCTTGTAGTTATCGACCTGCTTCGATGTCTTGTAAGCCTCCTTCTTTTTCTTCGTAACGACATTGACAAGAAAGGACACATCTTCGCCGAAACGCTGCGTGATGTCCTTGACCGTATATGGCGTGTCCTCCACCACATCATGAAGGAATGCCGCGGTCACGGAATTAGTGTCCAGCTTCAGCTCTTCGGCACATATAAGCGCTACGGAAATAGGATGTATGATATACGGCTCACCCGTCTTGCGCACCTGTACCTTATGTGCTTCACGTGCGAAATCGTATGCGTCATGAAGCTGCTGCAACTGCCTTTCTGACACACGTGGCTCCATAGAAACAAACACTTTCTCTGCCGCCTGCTGTATAATCTCGTCGTAATTGATATTAGATTTCTTGTCGTCCATTGCTTGCCATTTATATAACTATTCGGCAAAGTTCGTAAAAAAACTTTATATCTGCAAATCTTTTATAAAATAATTTCAAGAGAAAAAAGAAAAGCTGGAGTCTGCCTGCTGGCGGCTGCACCTGGGCAATGGCAAAAGCGGCGGCATGGCGGAGAGAGGAGGAAGGGAGAGGAGGCATACGGAGCGTGGGTGGTTCAGCATGTTTTTTTGTACTGAGTTTTCTATGAAAATACTCTGTTCTCATCGTCACAGCCTGCCGTTTGCACCACTTGAGCCTGCCAGTTTTGCTGTTTCAGCATTAAAAACCCTCAAAAAACCGACCGTTTTGCAGCTAAAGGCTGTGGCATTAAGCACATGTGATGACGCCAACTGCTACTTCTTGCATCGTCATTCGTAGCTTTTCACCTTCTCAGATGCTGTCTTTTGCCGTGCCGTCACTGCCTTTCTACGCCCTTTCACATTATAACCCATTGTGCCACAAACGGTTACCGCAAACTTATTTTCCTTGCAATATTTCTCTGCTTTGCTGCACCCGAAATTCTACAGGCGATTCTCACGCGTTAAAAAATGTAAAGTTTTCTTATTTCAAACTCGCCAAACGAAAAACAGCAGGAAATATTTGCATGAAACAGAAAAAAGCCATACCTTTGCAGGCACATAAGAATGGTGCTGCCGGCACGTAACACTGCCGGCACGGCTTAAAAGGGAACACAGGTGTGAATCCTGGACAGACCCGCTGCTGTAATCTCCATTATTGCTGCTATCACGCACGCCACTGCCGCTTTCGTTTGAAGGCTGCGGGAAGGCGATAGCAGACGTGAGAAAGTCAGAAGACCTGCCATCTCCTTACAACGACAGTCTATAGTGTACTCGTGGATTAGACGCTGTAGAAGAAAAAACGGAAAAGGAAAGCATAAGAAGACACATCCTGCGCTTTGCCAGAAACAGAAACGGGAGCGGAAATAGGAATATGAGCGTGGACGGCATGCACTGTGTCCGCTCGGCTACCTTTATCCGTGCTCTGCCAATTATATTTTCAATAAACATACTAAAAAGACAAAGCATGAAAAAATTATTCTTCTTCTCGCAGAAAGCTCTGCTTTTTGCCGGCATACTGACACTTGCGGCATGCTCAAGCGATGACGACGAACCATCTGTAAAGACAACGACCGTAACATTCGAGGAGTCTGTATGGGCGCAGTATATCGACAGCCCGCAGTACTACGGCCCGCTGCTCTATGGCGACGGGACATACGCATGGACCGACCCCGCTACTTCTTTATCCTCAGAACTGAGCAACGACTATGCTGACGGATTCTACTGGGGCGGCGGCATAGCTATCTCTAACTACATTCACAATGCCGACCTGAAGACTGCAAATTACGAGAAGCAGCTGGCGGTGGCTACATCGAACGGCTCAAAGAATTTTGCCGTGGCATGCTCACGCGCATATTTCTATTTCAAAGACAACAGCACTCACGTCATTGAAAGCATGCGCATTTCGCCTACAGCCTACGTGCTGAACACCGTGAAGAACGGAAACGACTTCTCGAAGCCATTGACTGGCGCGTCAGACTATTATAGCGTCATCGCCACCGGCTATGTCGGCGATGCTGTTACAGGCAAGGTAGAGATTCGCCTTGTAGACAACGGCGTGATAGAGGAAGGCTGGCGCAATGTCTCGCTGGCTTCGTTGGGACAGGTCAACAGAGTGGAATTTACCTACGATGGCAGCGACAAGGGTGCCTACGGACTTAATACTCCCCAGTACTTCGCATTTGACGACGTAAAGATAAGATAAGAGCGAAGCAAATAAAAAGACCCGAAATGAGAACCATCAACATGCGCCTTGGCATAACACTTGCTCTCTGCTCCGTGCTCTCTGCTCCGTGCAGGCTCCTTGCACATACGGCAGAGACTGACACCGTGCATGCCATAGAGGATGTGACGGTGGTAGGGAAAAAAGGCAGAGACATCATTCCGGGGCAGAGCCTTAGGGGGGAACGCCTGCAGGGACTGAACACTGTGAACGTGGCAGACGCTCTGCGATTCTTCAGCGGAATGCAGGTGAAGGACTATGGCGGCATTGGCGGCATAAAGACGGTCAACATTCGCAGCATGGGGTCGCAGCATCTGGGCATTTATTATGACGGAGTGGAACTGGGAAATGCTCAGAACGGACAGGTTGACCTCGGGCAGTACTCCATGGACAACGTGGGAGAGATAACGGTATACAACGGGCAGCGCAGCGGTATATTTCAGACCGCAAGCGACTTTGGCACTGCCGGCACGGTATACATCACTACCCGCCGCCCATGGTTCGACGAAGGAGAGACGGACCATTTCCGCATCAAGGCGAAATACGGAAGCAGCGACATGCTGCAGCTCAGCGGTGTATGGGAGCACCGTCTGTCTGACCGCATCACATCGTCCGTAACTATCGGCACGCTCACATCAAGCGGCAAATACAGCTTCCGCTACCGCCGAAGAAACTACGACGGCACCATAGCATACGACACAACGGCTGTCAGACAGAACGGCGATGTGCAGGCTGTACGAGGCGAGGCTAACATCTACGGACAGATACGCGGCGGCTCATGGGGAGCAAAGCTCTATACCTACCATAGCACAAGGGGCATTCCAGGGGCTATAGTAAATAACGTATGGCGCAGGGGGGAGCGACAGGGCGACAGCAACACTTTCTTGCAGGGATGGTGGCAGCGCAACGTATCGGGGAAATACAGCATGCGTGTGCTGGCGAAACTGGCTTCATACCGCACACACTACACCAATCGCGACACTACAACACAGATGACAGACAACAGATACCGCCAGAGGGAGATGTATGTATCCACCTCGCACATGGTGGAGCTATGCAGCGGATGGAACATATCGGCATGCTATGATTTCCGATGGAGCCACCTGTGGTCGGACATGTCGCCATGCTATTACCCTACACGCCTGCACAATCTCATATCTGTGGCTACTGCCGCCGACTTGCGGAGGGTGAAAATGCAGGGCAGCATTCTGCTGAACATCGTCGACGACAAGCTGAAGCATGCTCCCGACCCTTCTATGCTGACACGTTGGGTGCCTGCTTTCTTCATCTGCTACTACCCTCTCAGCAGCACAGACCTCTCTCTGCGGGCATTCGCAAAACGAAGTTTCAGAATGCCAACATTCAACGACCTGTACTATGCCGACATAGGCAACTCTGCTCTGAAGCCGGAGACTGCCACACAGCTGAATATCGGCATGCTGTATGAGAAGCAGTATGACAGACGGGCACTGCAGAGCCTGCGCATACAAGCCGATGTATACCATAATATCATCACCGACAAAATAACCGCCTATCCGAAAGGGCAGCAGTTCAGATGGACTATGATGAATCTGGGCAAAGTTAGAATCACAGGTGCCGACATTTCTGCTGACGCCAGCATGAGGATTGGCGCTGACGCTGACGTGACTATGCGCCTGCAATACACTTATCAGGATGCACGCGACGTAACCGACAAGGCTACGTCATACTACAACGACCAGATAGCATACATACCCCACCATTCCGGCTCTGCAACACTCGGACTGAAATGGGGGAAATGGACTGCCAACTACTCGTTCATATATACCGGCGAGAGATATTCGCAGCAAGAGAATATCATATACAATCATCTGCAGCCGTGGTACACCTCTGACCTGAATATCATGCGCCACATGCAGCTCGGCAAGAACCGCATGCGCATAACTCTCGAAATAAACAATCTCTTCTCACAAGACTATGACGTCATTCTTAACTACCCTATGCCGAAGCGTAACTACGCTATCTCGCTTGACCTTGACATATAGCGTTCTGCTTATGCTTTGCTCATGCCGCGAAGACGAATACATTCTGCCCATGCAGGACAATGTCATCGGGCAGCAGGCAGCGGACAGCAGATGGGCGGGCATGTACATACTGAACGAAGGCAACATGGGGTCGAACAAATGTACTATAGACTATCTTGACCTCTCTGCAAGCGACGGACAGACTCACTATATGCGCAATATATTCTCCAGCAGAAACCCTTCTGCGGTGAAGGAACTGGGCGACGTGGGCAACGATATGAAGATATACGGCAGCAAGCTATGGATTACTGTCAACTGCTCCAATAAGGTTGAGGTATGCAGCGCTGACTCATGCCGCCGCATAGCGCAGATAGACATTCCTAACTGCCGCTACTTTGCTTTCGACGGACGCTATGCCTTCGTGTCGTCATTCGCAGGACCTGTGCAGGCTGGCGGCAGCAATCAGCTGGGCAGAGTATACAAGATTGACACGCTGACACTGGAGAAGACTGACTCTTGCACCGTAGGATACCAGCCGGAGGAGATGGTGGCGGTCAACGGGAAACTGTACGTGGCGAACTCTGGCGGATACCGTCAGCCTGACTACGACAGCACCATATCGGTCGTGGACATAGCTTCTATGACAGAAGAACGCAAGATTGACGTGGCGTGCAACCTCCATCGGCTGCGCGCCGACCGGCACGGACAACTGTGGGTGAGCAGCCGTGGCAACAAGCGCGACATATCGCCGCGACTCTGCTGGCTGGCGCCTGGCGCTGACGGACGCATGCAGCGAGGAGGTGAAATTGACGTGGCGGTGTCTGACATGTGTATCGTGGGCGATACATTATATTATATTGGAGTGACATACAACGAGCTGACAATGAAGAATACACGCACCATGGGGCTCGTAAATGTCAGGACGCATCAGCACATCACCACCTCCCTGTTCTCCGCTCCGCAGATACAGGTCATGGTCATGCCTCATGCCATAGCGGTGAATCCGCACGATAAATCGTTCTTCCTTATGGACGCAAAGAACTACGTATCAAGCGGGGAACTGCTCCACTTCTCCCACGACGGCGCCTTCCTATGGCGAACATGGACGGGCGACATACCTTCATGCGCCGCCTTTACCACTCATGCAGCGGCTGGAGAAGAGGCTCCTGCTGACACCATCGCAACACATGACAGCCGATATATTCTTGCCGTAGACGAATACATGCCAGCACCCGGACAGCATGTCAATATGCTGCCGATGTATTCTGACGGCGACACGTATGACGACATGCTGCGCAAATGCACCGAGGCGATAGGCAATAACCGGGGAGGAATGGTGACTCTGGGGGGATGGGGCGGATACATCACATTCCATTTCGACCATGCTGTGCGCAACGTTAGCGGCGAACATGACATTTACATCATGGGAAATGCCTTCACAAATACTGCCGGCAGCAGAGAGGCAAGCAGCGAACCTGGCATCGTGATGGTGAGCCAGGACACTAACGGCAACGGGCTGCCTGACGACACATGGTACGAACTGGCTGGCTCTGCTGACACGGACAGCGCCGCTAATATTACATATGGCTACTCAATGACCTACTACTATGCCGAAATGCAGGATATTCCGTGGCGGGACAACCGTGGCGCAAGCGGAGCTGTCAGACGCAACGCATACCATACGCAGGAGTATTTCCCTGAATGGGCTGAGCATCAGCTGACATTTCACGGCACCTTGCTGCCTCCTAACGGCTCACTGGCGGACAACGACTCAGGGCAGTGGCTCTTCAATGCATACCGCTACGGATACGCTGATAATCATCCGAACACCATAGATGGCAGGAAGAATCCTCTCTGCATGTTCGACATTGACTGGGCGGTAGACCAGCAGCGGCGACCTGTCAGTCTCTCACATGTCGATTTCATACGCGTATACAGCGCCACAAACCAGCAGTGCGGATGGCTCGGAGAGGTAAGCACAGAGATATGCGGGGCAGAGGACTTGCATCCCTGACACTCTTGCCACCTGCAAGCATAGGCTCTGCGTGTCTCCACCATATAGCAATGAACCATGCAAGCATTAATACCTTGCGCCCCTGCCAGCAGCAATGAACCATGCAAGCATTAACACTTTGCGCCCATGCCAGCAGCAATGAACAATGCAAGCATTAACACTTTGCGCCCATGCCATCAGCAATGAATCATGCAAGCATTAATACCTTGCGCCCATGCCAGCAGCATCTGATGCTATGCCATGTAAGAGGAAACTACGGAGACTGGTACAGCCGATGCCCTGCCGAGCAAGGCACGCATGCCTCCAAAAGGAAGTTTTTCTTTGCTTGCAGATGGTAATGGCTGGTAGAAGTCTCTGTGCAGAACTGACGGGGAGGGCATTATGGCACGCAAGTAAACAAAACAAGGAGAGGGGGAAGCTTCGTGATATGCTTCCCCCTCTCCTTGCTAATATTGCATAAGGTTTACTATGAAACTGTCTTAATTCTTGAACGAATGTATCGGTGCTGGCATTCTGCCCTTTCTGTTGACAAAGCGGCTGCATCCGAATGTATTCACTGGCATCACTGGAGCATGGCCAAGGAGTCCGCCAAACTCCACACTCTCACCTACGCCCTTGCCGATGACAGGTATGATGCGCACCGCGGTGGTCTTCTGATTTATCATGCCGATAGCGGCTTCGTCGGCTATGATGCCGGAAATTGTAGTAGACGGCGTGTCACCCGGTATGGCTATCATGTCCAGTCCTACTGAACAGACGCATGTCATGGCCTCAAGCTTCTCTATTGTCAGTGCACCTGCCTCTACGGCATCTATCATACCCTGGTCTTCAGATACAGGGATGAATGCCCCAGAGAGTCCGCCGACGTATGAGCTCGCCATCACTCCACCCTTCTTCACCTGGTCGTTTAGCATAGCAAGCGCAGCTGTTGTGCCTGGCGCTCCGGCATATTCAACACCCATACAGCAGAGGATGTCCGCCACACTGTCACCGATGGCTGGCGTTGGAGCGAGCGAGAGGTCGATGATACCGAACGGTATGCCGAGCCGTCTGGCTGCCTCCTGCGCCACAAGCTGCCCTACTCGGGTTATCTTGAATGCAGTCTTCTTGATTGTCTCGCCGAGAGTCTCGAATGTAGCGAGACCGTTGCTGTCATTTTTATCCATCTGATCAAGGGCATGCTTCACAACTCCAGGACCTGACACTCCGACATTAATGATAGCATCGGCCTCTGAAACGCCGTGGAAGGCGCCTGCCATGAAAGGATTGTCATCTGGCGCATTGCATAGCACAACAAGCTTGGCACAGCCGAGCGAATCGTCATCCGCTGTCTGACGGGCTGTCTCAAGGATTATGTCGCCCATCAGGCGGACAGCATCCATGTTTATGCCTGTCTTGGTAGAACCTACATTGACGCTTGAGCATATACGCTCAGTGGATGCCATGGCCTCAGGAATAGAACGTATGAGGAGTTCATCGCTCTGTGTCATGCCCTTAGAGACAATGGCTGAATATCCTCCCAAGAAATTCACTCCGACGTCCTTTGCTGCCTTATCGAGCGTCTTTGCTATCGCCACATAGTCAGCAGGCGTCTTGCAGCAGTTAGCGCCGACAAGTGAGATAGGTGTGACTGAGATTCGCTTATTGACAATAGGGATGGCGAATTCTCGGGATATCTCGTCGCCAGTGCTAACGAGATTCCTTGCAAGCGATGTTATCTTGCTGTATATATTGCTGCAGGTGGTCTCTAACGATGTGTCGGCACAGGAGAGGAGCGATATGCCCATGGTGATGGTGCGCACATCGAGATTCTCCTGTTCAATCATCTTGTTGGTTTCAAGAACCTCTGATATATTTATCATGTGGATTAAAGCGGGAAACGAATAGATTTGCTATATTCTGTGCATTTTATCGAAAATATCCTCAAGCTGGCACTTCACGATGACACCTAACCCCTCGCCTACCTGCGCAAGTTCCGCAGAAATATCTGTGAACTGGCGATTGCTGCCAGAGAGATCGACTATCATCATCATATTGAAGAAATCCTGTACGATAGTCTGTGAGATGTCAAGAATATTTATCTTGTTGTCGGCAAGGTATGTACACACCTTCGCTATTATTCCGACTGTATCCTTTCCCACAACGGTGATGATGGCTCTTGTCATTTTTTCTCTATGATATATTATGCTATCAGACTTACTTTTCTCCTTCAGCTACAATCTCCATGACCTTAGCCTCTATCTCCTCAGTCAGTTCTGGATTGTCGAGCAGCAACTGCTTGACTGCATCACGGCCCTGTGCGAGACGTGTCTCACCATAGCTGAACCATGAGCCTGACTTCTTGATGATATTATACTCTACAGCGAAATCAAGTATCTCGCCTACCTTTGATATGCCCTGGCCGAAGAGAATCTCAAACTCTGCCTTGCGGAATGGAGGTGCCACCTTGTTCTTCACAACCTTTACGCGCACCTGGTTGCCCAGCACGTTGTCGCCATCCTTTATCGCTGTGACACGGCGGATATCAAGACGCACTGACGCATAGAACTTCAAGGCATTACCGCCTGTTGTCGTCTCAGGATTGCCAAACATCACACCAATCTTCTCGCGCAACTGATTGATGAAGATACATGTGGTGTTGGTCTTTGATATAGTAGATGTCAGCTTGCGCAATGCCTGCGACATAAGACGTGCCTGCAGGCCCACCTTATTGTCGCCCATATCGCCTTCAATCTCTGCCTTCGGAGTGAGAGCTGCTACAGAGTCAATCACAACAATGTCAAGTGCTGCCGATGAAATAAGCTGGTCGGCTATCTGAAGAGCCTGCTCGCCATTGTCAGGCTGTGAGATAAGGAGATTGTCTACATCAACACCAAGGCTTGCAGCATAGAAACGGTCGAAGGCATGCTCCGCATCAATAATAGCTGCCATGCCGCCCTTCTTCTGTGCCTCTGCTATGGCATGAATGGCAAGCGTGGTCTTACCTGATGACTCAGGACCATAAATCTCTATGATTCGACCCTTAGGATATCCGCCCACACCAAGTGCTATGTCTAAGCCGAGCGAACCAGAGGGGATTACATCCACCTTATCCACCTGCTGCTCTCCAAGCTTCATTATCGAACCCTTTCCGAAATCCTTTTCTATCTTTGCCATTGCGGCTTTCAGTGCCAGCATCTTCGCCTCATTAGCGTTCTGCACACCTTCCATTTCTTTCTTTGCCATAGTATTAAAATATATTTTTATTCTTCATTTTCTCTTTCGCAAAGTTAATAATAAATTCTCTAACATCTGCAGTATGATATAAAGAAATTATGTTTCTTAACATTTGGGCGCAGAAGTACTACATCCAATAGCACAAAAAAGGCTGCTCGTCTGAGCAGCCTTACGTATGTATCTATTATTTCCTGATTTACTTATGAATAGCGCAGGAGCTGTCCAGGCTTTATGCGCTTTGACTTGCTGATGCGGTTCAGGCGGCACAGTTTCTTCAGCGAAATGCCACGCTTCCTTGCAATGCTGCTAAGCGTCTCGCCCTTGCGAACCTTGTGGTATCTTGTGCGATGCTCTACAGTGCTGTCATCATCAACCGAACGAACCACCACCTCGCTCTCGCCTGTAACCTGCTCACGTGTATAACTGCCGCCGTTCACCTTTCCACGCAGACGGTTGGCAGCTATTGACTCCTGTTTATACGTACTGCGGCGGAACATATATGTGTCTGACACAATGTCCTGATTGCGGAAGTCAAAGAGTATGGCTGGGTTAATCGCCACACCGCAGATGCGTGTCTCAAAGTGAAGATGTGAGCCAGTGCTACGACCTGTATTGCCGCCTAGTCCGATCACCTCACCTACGTCCACTGACTGATTCTCTCTAACAAGAGGTTTAGAGAGGTGCGCATAGATTGTCTCCAATCCGTTATTATGTCGAATGACAACATAGTGGCCATAGCCGCGCGCCTCATACTTTACCATGCGTACCTTACCTGTAAATGCCGAGCGTATGGTGTCACCAGTATAAACCTTAATATCTATACCTTTATGCTGGCGTCCCCAACGCGAACCGTAGTTTGAAGTAACTACTCTTGAAGGTGTCGGCATGCAGAACTGGCTCATGTTTATCAAGAAAGAATCAGGCAATTCTGTTGCCTTGTGAGCATATATGTTATCCCATTCCTCATACAGCTCCGCCGCTGGAGTGGCTGCCTGCTCACGATATATCAAATCTTTAAGAGCAAGCGTATCAACGGCTTTCATCTTTCTATCTATAGGAGCCTGTCGCGCCAACATGTCCTGCGCTGTCACTGAGATTGAAGATGTTAGTATGATAACCGCAGAAAATACTGCTCTGATAAAATTAATATGCGTCATTATTTTGGGGTTTTGTTATTCAGGAATTTTAATTCGCAGATTCTGCCTTAGCAACTGAAAAAACGCAGAAAACACGATTTGATGCAAAGTTAGTAAAATTTATTAACATTATTGACCTTGAGCAATCTATTTAAAGGCTTTTTAGTTTACTTTAACTTTCTGGCAAATATCTAAGTGGATATTCCTAACATTCTCATCACTAACTTATTCCGCATAAATCATAGCGTAAGAAGACGAGCCGATGCAGTCTGACACAGCTTGTCATTCTTGTTTTTATTGCTGTCCGCCGAAGCATCCTTGTGCTATAGGAATAACGTTTTTTACCACCAGTAATATGCGTATGGCAAGCACTCTCAGCAACAGGCTCAACATGGTAGACACGTTCTTCATCGCCAGTAATATGCGTATGGCAGGCCCATGCCTTCTATAGAAGCAGACCACATAACCATCTGCTATTCGGCAGCGACTACACATACTTCATCCTCCTTCAGTTTTTTAGCAGAAACGAATAGATTCATTGCAATTTGTTCTGCATGAAACTGTCTTATATTTTATTAAAAGTAACGTTTCGCAACCCAAGAAGTAGCGTCTTACCACCTCAAAAGCAGCATCTTATCACCTCAAAAGCCACCTCTTGTTGCACACACAGAAGTGAAGGTAAGTGAAGGCAGATGGTTTCACCTTCACTCTCCTAACTCTCTCGCTTACAACACTTTCTCCTGAAAAGAGTGTAGGTGAAGGCAAGATATCATCATACAAATATAGATATGTCATGATACCTTTAAGGGCAAGCCGCATCGGAAAGCATACCCAACACTCAGACGAGTGGAATTAAAGTGGAAGTAAACCTTACATATTCCACTCACCTAACCTTTTTATTATCAACAACAAACAAGCGAAAAGTGGAATATGGAATACATTTTTATAATTTTATGAGTTTTGCATCATCTTAAGTAACGAATCACGATGTGCGACATCTGTCTAAACACCATTATCTGCGCATTAGCCGGCATTAAGAAACTATAGATGCTATAGTGTTTCGTGCCGTTATTTGCATGAAGAAAATGATGCTGTAACGTCTGTTTGCCGTAAGTGATGATACACACAGACAACACCTGTTTTCAGCTTTTAGCGGATATGAATAACCCTTTTTAGCATTCCAAAAAGGGTGTAATTATGTGTTATTCGTTTTTTTTTACAATAAAAGGCATGCCAATACCAATCTTTTTCGTATCTTTGTAGATGAATAGTGCAAAGGACGACACTACGTTCCTGCACGCCAGAATTAGGGGGCACCCCTACTCTATATTAACCGTCATGGCGATACACAAGATTTGCCATACACACATATTGCATAAGATATTATGGAAAAAGCTACCATCTATATAGAAGAAATCCTCAGCGGATGGGGAGCAGGCGCAGAATGGTCTGTCATCATGAGCCATCTCATTCTGATTGCGCTGGCGTTTGGTCTGGCATTTATTGTTGGTCTTGTGAGCCGCAGAGTCATAGTCCCTATAATCATGAAAATAACAAGCAAGACAAAAAACACATGGGACGAACTGTTCTTGAACAGGAGAGTGCTTGACTCTGCCTGCCGCATACTGCCCGCAATAATAATATGGATGTTCATTCCTGCTATATTCTACCGATTTCCCTATATAGAGGAACTGCTGTCACGCATCACAGCCATATACATCACCATTGCTGCAACGACGACAGCCATCACGCTGACCAATTCGCTGCAACTCCTTGACACTGACATACGAAGCGCCAAGCATCAGTATCTGCATTCTTTCTGCGGAGTAATGAAAATCATCCTCATATTCATTGCCGTAATTGTGGTTGTAGCCATTCTCATTGACAGAAATCCTACTGCGCTTCTGACAGGACTGGGCGCAACATCTGCCATACTGATGCTCATCTTCCAGGACACTATCAAGGGACTTGTCGCAGGAATCCGCCTTACGAGCAACGACATGATACATAAAGGCGACTGGATCAGTGTGCCGAAGGCGCAAGTAGATGGCATTGTAACCGAGATAACCCTAACAACAGTTAAGGTACAGAACTGGGACAACACTATACTGACCATCTCGCCGCAAACACTTGTAGACGAATCATTCCAGAACTGGATAGGCATGCAGCAAAGTCCAGGACGAAGAGTCAAACGAAAAGTATTCTATGATTTCAGCAGCATTCATCCTATTAGCAAAGAGGAATGCGCCATCTATATCAAGAAAGGATATTTTGCGGCAGAAGAGATTCAGCCTGGCATGGTGAACATGACACTGTACCGCAAATACATGGAAAAATACCTAAGCCAACAAGCCGAGGTAAATACAGACATGCTGCTGATAGTACGCCAGCTCGAAGCTACAAATGCAGGGCTTCCCATAGAATTCTATTTCTTCCTAAAGGATAAGACATGGCTGAACTACGAGCATAATCTTGCAGACATAATGGAGAAAATATATGCTATGACTCCTGAGTTCGGACTGAAGATTTACCAAATACAACTTACTGACAACAGATAATGCGGCAAGGATAATCAACCCGTGCGGCAAGGGCAGGACAACGTGTCACATGCCACATATCTTTGTCCCGCCATTCCTAAGCATAAACCTAAAAACAATACTGCAACATGAGAAGACTATTATCTATCATCGCTCTGCTATCCATCTGCACATGGTGCTTAGCACAGGAACGCAAGATTCCTTTTAACGGAATACTGACAGACTTCAACGGGAAGTATATCAAAAAGGCGCGTGTATATATCAAATCGCCGAAACGATACGTCACATGCAATAAGTCTGGAGGATTCGGATTCATTGACATCGACACAGAAGACACTCTGAAGATATCTACAGGAGGCAAAGTATACAGTGTTGCATTAAACAACATGCGAAGCGTAGTGATAAAACTCGACCCGCAGTCGGGAAAAATTCAAGCGTATGAGGATGCAGAACTATTCCGCCTGGGATTCGACCATAACGTTCGAAGAATAGGCAGTTCAAACACAATAATCTCCGGCGAATCACTTCGTCGCAGCGGACACAGCAACCTTTTGTCAGCTCTCAGCGGACGAGTGCCTGGCCTGAATATTTCCATTGACGGCACTCCTGGCGGAGAAGGTTCGGTAAACATCCGAGGCATAAACAGTATTCTATGCAGCTCCACACCACTCTTCGTTGTCGACGGTATCGTAACAGAAACCCTTGTGAATATTTCTCTCTACGACATAGACTATGTGGAGGTGATGAAGGAGGCGCATATATATGGAGCACGTGGAGCCAACGGCGCAATTCTGGTATTCACAAAGCTTCCTGGTTAGGAGAAAACGAAGCTTCGCCAGCATGAGCAGCGAACGTCAAACGAAGTACGGACGCAGTTCGTACCGTTTGGTGCGCGAACAGCGAATGCTGGCAAAGGAGAATCCTGCGACTATGTTTTTCTGCCCACAACAATGAAATAATCGAGAGAGCAAAAAAGACAAACCTGACTATACGATTATGTGTTTCCCTCTTCCCCGATAACGATGCGAGGCAATCAAAAGCAAGGTCATAGTACGTGATATCGAAATGCAACCTTGCAACCTTGCGACGCCTTTATCACGAAAAAGCTGACAGCTGTCCACGTCCGCATAGTAACTGGCGGACTAAAGCGCAAGCCTCTGCTTTCTAAAAGACAAAGTGGAAGTGTCTAAAAGACAAAGTGGAAGAGTTAAGACTACTGAGGGAAAGCTACCCTCAAGTTCTTAACTCTTCCACTTTTATTTATTGTATCCTAATGCTTATTCTACAGCGCGGAAGTTAGCAAGATCCTCCGCATCGAACGCCTTGATGTATGCAGCGTGCTGCGCTACCTCTGCCTCTGCATGACGGACATACACCTGTGCGCTCTTCTCGAAAAGTTCAGGCGCACGTGTTGCATCATCAAGGATAAGCAGCGACATGATTATGTCAGCAGTCATCTCATACAGACGACGTGCGAGGAAGTCCTGCATCTCCTGGTTGCCAGCATTCTTGACACACTCCAATGTTTCTTCGTATGTCTTTACAAGGTTTGCCACACGAGCCTGCAGCGGCTTAAGTCCCTCTGCCACCTCCTGCTCCAGCATTTCCTTGATAATAGAGAGATACGTTCCGTTAGTGATATAACGGATAGCCGCAACCACCTGCAACTGTGTAGTACCCTCATAAATAGAGAATATGCGTGCGTCACGGAACAAGCGCTGGCACTTATACTCCATAATAAATCCAGAACCACCATGCACACTGATAGCATCGTATGCATTCTGGTTAGCATATTCTGAGTTCATACCCTTAGCAAGCGGTGTGAAAGCGTCTGCCAAGCGTGAGTACTTCTTCATTTCTGCACGCTCTTCTGGAGAGAGTTTGCGGTCGCGCTGTATATCTTCCAGAGCTTTGTATATATCTACGTAGCGTGCTGTCTGGTACAGCAAAGAACGTCCTGCGTCAAGCTTCGCCTTCATGCGGCTAAGCATATCATATACAGCTGGGAACTCAATAATCTTCTGTCCGAACTGCGCACGCTCCTTAGCATAAGCCAGTGCTTCGTTGTATGCCTCCTGCTCAACGCCTACAGACTGTGCTGCAATGCCCAGACGCGCACCGTTCATGAGCGCCATGACATATTTTATAAGGCCAAGCTTACGGTCACCACACAGTTCAGCCTTCGCATTCTTGTATGTCAACTCACAGGTTGGTGAGCCATGAATACCGAGCTTGTGCTCTATATGACGCACATCGACACCGCCGTCACGCTTGTCGTAGATGAACATTGAGAGTCCGCGTCCGTCCTTTGTACCTTCTTCAGAACGAGCCAGCACGAGATGTATGTCTGAGTCGCCGTTAGTAATGAAGCGCTTCACACCATTCAGTCGCCAGCACTGGTTCTCCTCATCGTATGTAGCCTTCAGCATCACACGCTGCAAGTCAGAGCCAGCATCAGGTTCTGTCAAGTCCATAGACATTCCCTCGCCCTCGCAGATACGTGGGATGTACTTCTGGCGCTGCTCCTCGCTGCCGAACTCATAGAGAGTGTCAATACAGCTCTGGAGCGACCAGATATTCTGGAAACCAGCATCAGCCGCAGAGATAATCTCGCTGAGCATAGAGAAGGTAACGTTAGGCAGATTCAGTCCGCCGTAACGTCTTGGCATAGAAATGCCCCACAATCCAGCCTTGCGTGTAGCGTCGATATTCTCAAACGTCTTGCTTGCATAAATCATTCGTCCGTTCTCGAGGTGCGGACCTTCGAGGTCAACGCTCTCAGAGTTTGGCGCGATGATGTTTGCTGCCACGTCGCCCGTGATGTCGAGCACCTGCTTGTAGTTTTCGATAGCGTCCTCGTAGTCAACGGGAGCATCAGCATATGTCTTAGCGTCTTCGTAGCCATGCTCTTTCAGTTCTACGATGCGCTTCATCAGAGGATGGTTCAGATGGAAACCAATCTCTGGGTGGTCACTATAATAGTTTGCCATAATTTTATTTTTTTAGGGGAGTTATGATGGGGAGTTATTTTGGGAAGTTATGATGGGGAGTTATTTTGGGGAGGTTATGATGGGAAGTTATTTTGGGGAGTTATGATGAGCCATTAGATTTGATTACTGAAATTATTTTCTCTAATACCTTTACAATAAGAATTGAGGAAACGACTGGTTGTATAGATGGCGTAGTTCATTTCGTTAAAAAGATTCTCGTCAATATAACCCAAGTCTTTAGAAAGAATAATATAATAACGGCATTCCTCAAGACTTCCCTGAGCAATATTCATCATACGAAGCTTATCAGCACGACTTATCTTTTTATATCCCTCAGCAATATTTGCAGCAATAGAAACAGCAGCTCTCTCAAATTGAGAACACAACCGAAACTTCTCCCATTCAGGAAATGTACGAGTGGTGTTGTACACCATCAATACAAATTGATGGGCTTTCTGCCATGCCAGAAGTTCTTGAAAACTTTTTGTCATTACTATTGGCTCCTTTTAACTCCAGATTATAACTCCAGGTTTTAACTCCAGGTTTTAACTCCAGATTATAACTCCTATTTACTATTCTGCTTATAATACTTAATTAACTTCGGCACAACCTCCTCAACAGTACCCACGATGACATAGTCGGCTATCTTGTTGATAGGAGCGTCGGGGTCGTTGTTTACAGAGATGATGATGCCTGAATCCTGCATGCCGGCGATGTGCTGAATCTGTCCAGAGATACCACAGGCGATGTATACCTTAGGATGAACCGTAACACCAGTCTGTCCTATCTGACGGTCATGGTCACACCATCCTGCATCGACAGCAGCACGAGAGCCGCCAACCTCGCCATGCAATACTTTCGCCAACTGGAACAGTTGGTCGAAACCTTCCTTCGAGCCTACGCCATATCCGCCTGCGACAACGATAGGCGCACCCTTCAGGTTGTGCTGCGCCTCCTGCACCTCGTGGGTGAGCACTTTCACTACGTATGCCTCAGGCGATACGTATTTCTCCACCTCAGGATAAACCACTTCCTTGCGGCAGTCGCCCTCATACAGAGCCTTCTGCATTACGCCAGAGCGTACTGTAGCCATCTGTGGACGGTTGTCCGGATTAACAATAGTAGCTATGATATTTCCGCCGAAAGCAGGACGAATCTGGTATAGCAGATTCTCGTATACCTTGCCCTCCTTCTTATTTTCATACGGGCCAATCTCCAGTTCTGTGCAGTCAGCAGTCAGTCCGCTGAACAGCGATGATGACACACGTGGTCCGAGGTCACGTCCTATGACCGTTGCGCCCATGAGGCAAATCTGCGGCTGCTCCTCTTTGAAAAGATTAACGAGGATATCAGTATGCGGTGCTGATGTGTAAGGGAAGAGTCCCTCGCCGTCAAACACGAATAGCTTGTCCACACCGTAAGGCAGTATCTGCTCCTCTACAGTGCCCTTAATACCTGTGCCGGCTACTACGGCATGCAACTCAACATTCAGCTGATTTGCAAGTTTGCGTCCTTTAGTCAGCAATTCCTGAGATACCTCCTGTACCTGTGTACCTTCTATCTCGCAATATACAAATACGTTGTTCATGTTTCTTATTTTAAATGTAAATATAGGGAGTTAGATGAAGGTATGCGACTTTGTCGCGAAGATATAAGACATTACTTCAAATAAATTGGAAGGACTTAATAAAGATGTCGTTTGCTTTCTTACTCCGAAGATAAAAGGAACAACTTAGAAGTATTGTCCTCTGTCTTCCTCTGTCTTCCTCTATCTTCTTCTATCTTCCTCTACCTTCCTCTACCTTCTTCTATCTTCCTCTATTCATCAACCAATAATCTTTTCGTCAAGCAATTCCTTTATCATGCCCTCAATGTCAGCATCGCTTCCTGTAAGAGTTTTTGACTCCTTAGCCTGGAACACGATGTTCTGCACCGCCTTCACCTTTGTAGGCGAGCCGCTCAGTCCGCACTGCTGTGGGTCGCCATCGACATCAGCCACCGACCACTGTGTCAGTGTCAGATACGGACGCTCCTCATACAGATACTGGTACGGCATGTCAGGTGTACGCTCCAGCGGAGCAGTGGCACGCTTATACTTCATCACCAGTTTAGCATTCTGCGGACGGCACGGTGCAGCACTGCCATTGACAGTCACCACGATAGGCATAGGAGCCTCAACTGTCTCCACACCACCGTCAATCTGGCGGCGGATAGTCAGACGGCCATCCTCACATTTCATGATTTCCTCAGCGTATGTCACCTGGTTCAACCCGAGTTTCTGCGCCACCTGCGGACCCACCTGCGCGGTATCGCCGTCGATAGCCTGGCGTCCTCCGATTACGATGTCCACATCGCCTATCTTCTTTATCGCTGTAGCCAGTGCATACGATGTAGCCAGCGTGTCAGCACCGGCAAACAGACGGTCGGTAAGGAGCCAGCCAGTGTCAGCGCCGCGATATAGTCCCTGGCGGATAATCTCTGCAGCACGAGGAGGGCCCATTGTCAGTATTCCGACTGTTGAACCCGGATTCTGCTCCTTCAGACGCAGAGCCTGCTCCAGAGCATTCAAATCCTCTGGATTGAAGATTGCAGGCAGGGCAGCACGATTCACCGTACCCTCGGCAGTCATAGCATCCTTGCCCACATTACGTGTGTCTGGTACTTGCTTGGCAAGTACTACAATTTTCAAACTCATATTATAATTAATTGTATATAGTTATTATTTTCTTACAAACAAGATTTCTGCAAAAGTACAAATATTTTTCATAACAGGCAAAGGATTTATCCTAAAATAACACAACATGCGATTTATTTATGCACATTTACCGACTTTTGTGTAATACTTGTCCGAATGCATTAGCGTTTTTCTGCCACCGCATGGTTCTGCTATGCAATTCTGCCATGCAAAACACAGCCCCAAACTTCTATTTTCGTACGAAACAAACTAACTGACGTATGATATGGAACAAACAAGACGTTATGTATCACGATTCAATCCGCCCGCAATAACCGGACGGACTATGCAGAACCAACAGACAAAAGGGTGCCAGATGGCATACACTGGCTATGAAAATAATTGGCAGCGCCATGCCTTACGAACCTCACGGATACGTCAAAAAAGTATCAGTTGCCTATCGCCGTCAATACTTTCTTAACCTGAAATCCCGACGAAAAAGCAGAAGCAGGCTCTCTTGTCCGTATTTTTAGCACAACGCGTAACACACTGACGCACAACAGCTTGCTGTATTTTGCGTATTAACAGGCAGCTTTCCGCCGTGTCATTAGTAGCTTTTTGCATGCCAAGATGCTACGGATGAGCATGCAAGAAGTAGCTATTGGGACAACCACATGCTATCGCTGGCATGGAAACAACCCCTGATTCTGACATTAAATACCACTCACACGCACTGCCACATGCCCATAATTATTCCGTTTCGGAGAAAAACTCATTCATAAAACACCATCAACGGAAATCAGCCAGTATTTTCACCGCAATTCCACATGCAGGCGCAAGGGGCAAAATAGTATCAGCGTCAGGCATTTTCATGTGACAGATGATACGATTTTAGCAGTGCTGCAGCAGGTCTGTCCAAATCCGTCCCACTTCCCGTCAGCCCTTTCCTCATTTCTCCTTTCTCATTTGGCTTCGCTGATTCTGCTTCCGCTCAGCAGAGTATGAATATACTATTCTCTGCTCTCGCTTACTCGCAGAATCCTTCTTTCTCATTTGCCAGCATTCGCTGTTCGCACACCTAACGCTACGAACTGCGGCCGTACTTCGTTTGACGTTCGATGCTCATGCTGACGAAACTTCGCTTTCTCCTTTCTCATTTTTCCTTTCTCCTTTCTCATTTCTCATCCAGCAATTGCTCTATGTCATGCAAATATCCTCGCAAGAATTTTGCCATACCGTTGTTTTAGCGTACCTTTGCAGAAAATTTCAAATAAGAAGCATGATATCAGTAGACGGACTTGCCGTAGAATTTGGCGGCACAACACTTTTCAAAGACATTTCATTTCAGATAAACGAGAAAGACCGCATAGCCCTCATGGGCAAGAACGGTGCAGGAAAAAGCACCATGCTGAAGATTCTGGCAGGCGTTCGCCAGCCTACACGCGGACAGGTGCAGATTCCGAAGGACTGCGTCGTGGCGTATCTTCCGCAGCATCTGATGACCGAAGACGGGCGCACTGTATTTGAAGAAACAGCGCAGGCTTTTGCTCATCTGAAGGAGATAGAGCAGGAGATAGAACAGATGAATGCCGAACTGTCTACACGCACCGACTACGAGAGCGACTCCTACATGCAGCTGATAGAGAAGGTTAGCGCGCTGAGCGAGAAATTCTATGCCATCGACATGACTCATTTCGAGGAGGATATAGAGAAAACTCTGCTCGGACTGGGCTTTGAACGCTCTGACTTCAGCCGCCCCACGAGCGAGTTTTCTGGAGGCTGGCGCATGCGCATCGAACTGGCTAAGCTGCTGCTGCAGAATCCCGACGTCCTTCTTCTCGATGAGCCTACCAACCATCTCGACATAGACAGCATACAGTGGCTGGAGGATTTCATACGCCAGTCAGCCAAGGCTGTAGTTGTGATAAGCCACGACCGCAAGTTTGTCGACACCATCACGACACGCACCATAGAGGTGACCATGGGCAGAATATACGACTATAAGGCCACCTACAGCCAGTATCTCGAACTGAGAAAAGAGCGTCGCGAACAGCAGCAGAAGCAGTATGAGGAGCAGCAGAAGATGATTCAGGAGACAAAGGAGTTTATCGAACGCTTCAAGGGCACCTACGCCAAGACGCTGCAGGTAAAGAGCCGCGTGAAGATGCTGGAGAAGCTGGAGCTGGTGGAAGTGGACGAGGAGGACACATCACGCCTCCGTCTGAAGTTCCCGCCATCGCCACGTAGCGGCAACTACCCTGTCATAGCCGACGGCGTAGGCAAGTCATTCGACGGTAAGCTTATCTTCCAGAACGCATCATTCACCATCAAGCGAGGCGAGAAGGTGGCATTCGTGGGACGCAACGGTGAGGGCAAATCGACTATGGTGAAGTGTATCATGGACCAGCTGGAGCATGACGGTACGCTGACTCTGGGTCACAACGTGCAGATAGGCTATTTCGCACAGAACCAGGCTTCGCTGCTCGACGATAATCTCACTGTGTTCCAGACCATTGACGACATTGCCAAGGGCGATGTCCGGCTGAAGATACGCGACCTGTTAGGTGCGTTCATGTTCGGCGGAGAGGAGAGCACAAAGAAGGTGAAGGTGCTGTCTGGAGGCGAGCGCACACGACTTGCCATACTGAAACTCCTGCTCGAACCTGTCAACCTGCTTATCCTTGACGAGCCGACAAACCATCTTGACATTAAGACAAAGGACATCCTGAAGCAGGCACTCATTGATTTCGACGGCACGCTGATAGTGGTGAGCCACGACCGCGACTTCCTCGACGGGCTGGCTGGCAAGGTGTATGAGTTTGGAAACCAGCGTGTGCGTGAGCATCTCTGCGGAATATACGAGTTTCTTGAGACAAAGAAGATGGAAAGCCTGCAGGAACTGGAGCGCCGTAATCCGTAACCGTCAACAGCGGACAGCAGCAGACAGGCGCAACAGAATCACCGTTTTGCAGACTGGCATACGGCAGTTTCACAAACAAACGCCCTTCGCCGGCAGTCTGCCCCCTGCCCTCCTGCATCCGTCGCCATGACATATAACACAAAAAAACTCAGTCACCCAATCGGGCGGCTGAGTTTTTTTCGTGCATATTATTATGCTTCTTATTCTGCTATAATCTTCTTTCCGTTCTGTATGTATATCTGTCCTGCATGAGGAGAGCTAATCTGCTGTCCCTGCAGGTTATACATCTTGCCGTCGGCAATGATGAGTGTCTCGGTCTTCTCTATGCCTGTAGAGAGTTTATACGTAAACTTCACACTGGCATATAGCTGCTTGTTCTTTCCCGCAGAATCGACATCAGACGACACGATATTGCTATTGTCAAATGTCAGTTTTATGTTGTCTACGGCTTCAAATCCGCTGAGCGACTTCGTAACGGGGTCTGTTCCAGCCGTTCCGCCAGGAAAAGTGAAGGGTGTGCTGATTAATGACGACTCTGAATTGTCTACATACACGCCAGTCATATAGATAGAGCGGTCAGCCATGTCAGAACTGTTGTTGCTGTAGCCAGATATGGTCATGCCGGTGATGACATACCCCTCGTTCACGTAAAAGGTGATAGTGCTGCCGTTATTGCCTGTACGGACCTTGATGAATCCGCCTCTCTCGCTGTTTGTTATCTCCTGATTCTTTCCTGCGGTGTAGCATGTGCCGGTAACAATGCCTTTATCTTCAGCTGGCATAGCAAGGGCTTCGGTATACTCTCCGCTCTCGCCGCTGCTCTCAAGTGCAGGTGCGCTGTTCTTTGTCTGTGTCTTATATGTAGCGCCGTCAACGCCGAGGGCGTCAGGGAGATAGTATCCGAGATGCGGCGGCTGGTTGTATGACGAGTTCTGCCATGCCACTCCCATGCGGTACGTGTGGTCCTGCATGAGACATGTCACCTTATATTCGGTCGGTTCTGGTGTAGAGAAAATCAGGAGTTGGCATGAAGGTGCGCTCCAGTCTTCCTCATAGTTGGTCATGATTATCTCTTCGCGCCAATCGCCGAGAATATCTGCCTGCAGGCATGGTGTAGCCTTTGTGGTGTTGCAGGTCTGAGGAGTGCCGTAGTCCTTAAACTCCTGGAAGGTGATAATATTCTTTGCAGAAGTATTATACGAACGTATGCGTGGCACTGACTTATTTGTATTGCTGTCATACCGTCCGTCAAACGACTGGTCGAATGGGTCGCCTGTCCAGTATATGCGGAAGTTTGTGTCTGGCTTGCTTGACATTACGATGCTGCCGTCTGTACATGAATACACGTTATTGTTAGCCGATGACCAGAACTCGAAGCCTCGGTTGGCAGGCACAAAGTCTGCCGCCAGGCCGCGGCCTGTATCAGCACTGTGTGTTCCTGACGCCAGGATTTCGCCTGTAGTGGCATCGTGAACGTCGTATCCGTAAGGTTTATCCTCGTGAGGCATCATCACTTCAAGGCCTGGACGATCAGGACAGAGGTCAGAGAGATGTATGGCGTCGCCATGTCCCACTCCTGTTGAGCAACGGAGGCTGCCGTCGTGAGCGATAGTCGCACCGCCGGTAACGATGTCGTCCTTGCCGTCGCCGTTGACATCGCCTACTGAAATACCATGCACGCCCTGTCCGTAGCTTGATGCGCCGCTGCCATTCAGGATCTCTGCTCCAGAGGCATCGAACACCTGCCATGAATCCTTAGAACCCTTGTGCAGCCAGCGTGTCTTGAGCGCAGTGCCGTCCCAGTCGACTGCCCAAATGTAACAATAAGTATAATAACCGCGCTCCATGATGGCTGAAGGCAGCTTGCTGAGTCCGTCGAGGTATGCCACGGCTGCATTGTAGCGTTCGCCACGGTTATAACTTGTGTCTCCCCAGCTGCTGCTATATGTGCCGTCAGATGTCGGGAAGTTGACCATTGCACGGTTTGGACTATACCAGATGGTGTGCATGGCAGCACCTGTCTGTCCATTGAAGACGGTCAGGAACTCCTCGCCGTCAGTCACATGACCATTTGAATTGACTGAAATAGCAGTATTGTCTATGCCTTTTATCTTGCTGTCTGTAGCAGCCTCGCTGACGTACTTGCCATTGCCGTCCTTCGTTCCAGCGGCAGTCTTGAAGATTACTTCTGCCTTGCCGTCGCCGTCAAAGTCATAGACAAGGAACTGGGTGTAATGGTTGCCAGAGCGTACGCCGAAGCCGAGGTCGATGCGCCAGAGGCGTGTGCCGTCCATCTCGTAGCAGTCGATATACGCTGGCGTAGAATATCCGTTCTTGCCGCTGTCACGCTGGTCGTCTGGCAGCCACTTCAATACGAGCTCATACTCGCCGTCGCCGTCAACATCGCCTACTGAAATGTCGTCCGGACGGTAGCGGCCCGTTGTCTTGCCGGCAAACGACTTGCGTGCTTTTGGACGCGGGAGGTCGATGGTGGTGTACATGCTGCTCCATGCTGTAGCTGACGCTTCTTCGCCTGTGCTTGCCACAATGCGATATGTATCGCCAGGCTTGCCGTCGGCATCAAGATAGTTAGTCTTGGTAGAAATGGCAGAAGCTATCTGCGTTCCGTTGCGATAGACGCTGAACGATGTGCTTGCAGCATCGGTATTGAGCGAACGCCACGACACCAGAATGCCGTTAGCCGTTTTCACTGCGACAGGAGCGCGGTTGAGCTTCTCCGCAGTCTGCTGTGCTGAAGCCATTGTGGTCATTCCGAAAAGGAATGCCAATGAAAGTAAAACTTTTCTCATAAGGTTGTATTTTTATTTATTTTGATTAGAATTTTCTGTATCATTTAGGTTGGACAAAACAGAGGACTATGAATCTCTGTCCTTACGTATTAATCTCTGCCACAACTCAACAAAGATTCTACATGCTGTGATTGGCTCCTCATTCCTGAGTTATCACATCTTCTTTCTCCTTCCTTCTTTCTCATTTCTTCTTTCTCATTTCTCCTTTCTCGTTTGGCTTCGCTGGTTCTGCTTCCGCCTTATATTCGCACAGAGCCTGGCACAGTCTGTCCTGCATGGCCTTGGCAGTTGCCGCACGCATGACTCCTTGGTTGATTATGACATAGCACACGGTGTTGCCGTTGGCTGCTGTAAGATAGCCTGCGAGGGAGGAAATGCCAGTCAGCGTGCCGGTCTTGCCACGCACATTACCCTTGCATGGTGCGGTGAGCATGCGTTTCTGGAGCGTCCCGTCGACACCTGCTATAGGGAGTGAGGGATAGAGGTACTCATAGATATTGGGATTTCTGTAGGCATAGCGAAGCATGCGCATCAGCATGTCTGGCGTCAGATAGTTATACAGCGAGAGCCCGGAACCGTCAGCTATGCGGTAGTTCTTGTGCGATACGCCTATCTTCTGCAGCAATCGCACCACCTGGTGTGCAGCCCGCTTGGCTGTTGCCGGACGCTGCTGCGCTGCCGCCAGATGATAGAACAGCGACTCGGCATAGAGATTGTCTGAACGTTTCATCATGCGCACCAGCACCTGGTCGATGGTATGATAGCGCATGCTGAGGACGGCATTGCTAAATTGCTTCTCCACAATGTGCATAAAGGCGGGCTGCGGCATATCTGCAAGTGTATCGCTGGCAAGCGTGAAGACTGTGTCGGTCTGGCTCTGGAATGCCTCCGGCGAAAGAATGGCTATACCAGCATCATCCAGCAAGCTCCTGAACTTCTGCATGAAATTGTCCTTGCGGTTCCACGGCAGAGGGGTGAGCACAGGGTTGTCATCATCCCAGCACCATCCCTCACCCAGCAGTGCTGGCTCCTTGAAGGACATGTCGGCAACGACTTCGCCATATATAGTGTCAATATGCTCACGCTGTAATGACTCAACAAACGCACGCATATCATCAGATCCGAACATAGGGTCCATGCCTCCGACCACCACCAGGCGGCCTGCCAGTGTGCGTGATGTCTTGTCGCCATCAGCACCGACATACACGCTGCCGTCTGCCTTTAACATTGTGGAATATCGGTATGAGCCGCCCAGACGGTCGAGCGCAGCAATGGCGGTCAGCAGTTTCATTGTTGATGCCGGGCGCATAGTCTGGTGTTCATTGCATGCATATAGCAGTGTATCGGCTGTAAGGTCATAGGCCACGAAGCCTATCTGCGATGTCTGCAGCATGTCATCGCTTAGTATGCTATCAAGTTTCTCACGCAGCGTGAGGGCAACGGTGTCCGCACAGATGCTGTCGTGAGCCAGACTATCTATATTATCTATATAATAAGGTGTAGCACTACTGCTGCCCGCCACATAGGGGGCTGCTTCTTCTGGCATGCCATAAAGCGGCACGCTGCATGCTGTACCAGACAGCAGGAGTATCAGTAATATGAAGAGACTGTGCATACTATTCTTTTTTTTAATGCAGAAGACTGAGTATTCTGCGTGTAAACGAGAGCTGAGCCTTGCCATTCCCGACCTACAGCCGCCTATGCGTAGCCTTTGCATGAACTATGCCTTGCAAGTAGAAGGAAGACAATGTCTACATGAAGTAGAATCAACGAAAGGCTACGGCCATGCAACTGTAGGCTGGGAGCTGTCTACCGTAAGTGAATCATCATAGTTTACAGAGAACAGCTTTCCCCCCTTCCGTTTTCACCTTTCCCCTTTCACCTTTCCGTTTTCACCTTTCACCTTTCCGTTTCCCGTTTATCTATCCAGCGAGAACTTCAAGGCTAATCCGAAGTCTTGTGTGGTCGTAGGATATGAGTTGTTTGACAATAGCGGCTTGTTAGTCTGACGATCAAGATAGAAACTCATGGTCAGCAGGCGCGACATGGTATAGTCGGCAGAGAATGAGAGCTTAAACGCATTGTTTCCGCTTGTAGCTGTCGATGTCATGCTGGCTATGTCACGGTTTATGGCCGCCTGCCGGCGGTAACTGAGGTCAAGACGCAGATTGAGATCATGGCTGAATCCTCCTCTTTTGCGGGTCGTAGTACGGCTGCTCTGTTCGTTGTCGCTGTCCTTGCTTCCGCCGCCCTTCACCTTGCGATGGCGTGAAGATGAGAAGAAATTGAAATCAGGTATCTTATATGCCATGCCGACAACAATATCTTTCGATGTCATTTCAGACAACTGAACGCTTGTCATTGACAGGTTGACTACGCGTGTAGTGCGGTATTCCATCTTCAGCGTCATATCATTCTTCAGCGTAACGTTGACTCCAAGCAGCGGAGAGAACGCCTCGTTGATGCTCACCTGTGAGATGTTATACATAGAATTAGGTATAGGCATCGACGTAGCGGCATTGGTTATGAAGCCCAGCCCGTTCATATACTCCATGTATGTAGAGAAACTGCTGTATGAACCTACAGCATAGATGCTCTTATATGCATGAGAGATGGTGACACTCTTGAACTTGTCGCTGAACCAGGTCAGTTTGCCAAGTCCGCTGTAACGCAGCGACCAGTTTGGCAATAGCTTAGATAATGCCGGGAAGAGTGACAGGCTTCCGCCGCCCATAGAGGTGTAAGCGTTGAGGAATGCTGGCACCATGACATCGGCACTGTACTGGTTGACACCGCCATTGGCAGCATCGAAAGGTTTGCCTGCAAGCGAAGTGCCAGCTGGATACTTGGCTCCAGCATACTGAGCCTCAACCTTCTCACGGAAAGCTGGCAGCGACTTGCAGAATTTCTCGAAGGTCTTTGAATAGAAACCGTTAGAGGAATTGCCCATGCCCTCAAACGCTGTAGAGAGCGACAGTGTGGTCATAGTGAATGTGCCGGTCTGTGTGGTAGGATTGCCCTCATACATATACTGCACACTCTTGGCACGTGTCTGCGTGCGATTAGCATTCAGATCAATCTTAAAGTCGCGGAATGGCTCAAGCGTAAGCTTTATGCTGAGGTCCTCTGTGCTGTTTGTCGTTGCAGGAGTGGCAATAGAGTCGGAATTGAGAAGCCAGCCTCTTTCGTTCGCTTTGTCAATATAACTATCGCCAGCAAAGCCTAATGCGAAGTCAAGACCTGGAGAAAGAAGGCCGTCAGTGCTGCGCTGTCCGAACGCATCGCCTACCATCGGCATGAAGCCAGGCAGCGACATGGCGTATGTGTTGCGGTATGTAAAGTCCACTTTGCGCACCATCATAAGCAGTCGGGCTGCTGACTGCGCTGCCTTATACCATTTCTTGCTCTCAAGATCTGGCTTTTTCGTAACTGACAGTTTCACCATTGTGGCGGTATCTGCCTTTACACGCACAGATATCTTATTGTCATTTATCGGCTTAAATTTAACAGGTATGCTCTTTCCGTCCTTTGTCTTGGCTGTCACAATAAGACGACGAGACTTGCGGTTATGGCTCAACGAAACGGCACTGTCAGGATACAGCATTATCTCAAGCGACGTAGTGTTTCTGTTAAGAGGGAGTTTGCTCTTTGCGCTCTCCTCTTTATCTTTTCCCTTTTGCGCTTTTGTTTTTGTCTTCTTCACCGGTTTGCGTATCTGCTTCTTGAACCTTTCGTTCGTTTTCTTAAGGAATGGAATATGGTTATAGAGTTTCTCCATATCGAAACTTCCATTCAGTGTATACGTACGGTTCATCGCAATCGTATTGCCGAGAGACGTTCCGTCCTCCAACTCTGTGCCGCGCACCCAGTTGTATGTAGAAGAATATGTTCCATTGCCTGTCAGCCAGTCGAATATTGGAATAAGATTGAGCGGCAGACGGTAGGATGCTGTCACGTTCTGGCTATAGTCGAGCGGTGTGCCAAGATGCTTTATACTTGTCCAGACAGAGTCCTTCCATGCCTCATAACGGTCAGGATAAAGATTCTTATTCACTGGAGTGTATGGCTGTTCTACCTCCGCATGGGTGGCAGTCTGCATGCTGAACTGCAGATTCTTTGTCATATCCCATCGTATATTGAAGTCTCTGTTCCACATAAACTGCGAGTTAAAGATGAGCGGTAGCTGTGTACCCTCTAATGACTCCATGTCTCGCTCCTGCAGTTCGTAGTAAGAACGGGAGATGTCAGTATTGAACGCTATAGTCTGCGGCAGCCAGTTGAGGTTTATGTTCTTGAGTATCGAAGCATACTTCGACTTTGTCTTTAACTTGCGGAACGGCACAAGCGGCTTGTATACCGGACTCCAAGCATAATTAAGCGAGCCGCGCCAGTTGTCTTCATTCTCATAGACAGTGGTCTCTCCCTGCTTGCTGGTATGCGAGTGGCTGTATGACAGCGAGAAGTTGGCTGGGTCATACGGCATAGGATGTCCTTTCGTAGCTACACCTACCCTAACATTTGACAGTGAGAAGTTTGTGTTAGTCACCTTTGTCACCGCGATGCTTTCAACAGAATCACGCTGGTGCTTATTCGTGTAAGCGTCAAGCGCATCGTTCAACTCCATGTCTGTATCGAGCGGATTATATTTTGGAGAAGTCTTTTCCTTTGTTACACTATAGTAAATTGGTGCCGACACTTTCGCCTTGTCTGGGAAGAACTTGCCTAACTCAAGGCTTACCGTAGCTGAATATGATGAGTAGTCATCAGTAGAACGCTGCGCCACGCCTTCCTCCAAACCGCCGAATCCTGATGTAGTATGCCGTCCTGTGACATTCACAGTGCCGAGGTCAGAGAGTTGCAGATACATGTTTCCTTGCGCAGCCCATCCTCCTTCATTGTTTGTCTCACGCAGGCGCAGCTCGTTAACCCATACTTCGCCAGACTTGATTTCAGACGAGAGGTTACGCACACCAATAATAATGGTCTTCACTTCGCCAAGCGTAGGATTTCCAAGAATAGAAATCTTGTTCTTCGGATTATCATCATCATATCCTGTAAACACCTGATTGTATGAGGCGCGTCCCTCACTCTTTGCGCGATTACGGTCTTTCTTTAATGCTGTAAGAATGCTCAAATCGATGTCAAGCATATTTTCGATAGGCCACACCTCACGGCAGTCCTTGCCAGAATACGTATCGTATCTTCCCGCAGGAGTCAGCTTCAGCGGTATCTCATATTCATAGTAATTCGACTTATAGTCAGAACCTAATCGAACAAAGAGCGCCAGCTGGTTGTCCTGAAGGTTAGTAACATTCGATTCAAACGCATTGGCATGTGCGAACATCTGCAGGCGTTTGTAGTTACGAAGGTCTATAGTAGTATTCTTGTATACACACTTCGCATCGCCTGACGACATATTGCTGAGCGTCATAGCGAGAGCCTGTTCGTTATTCTCTGTGAGCTGCGGCTGCGATGGGTCGACAACTCTCGATATGCCAGGAGGCAGAACATAGTTGACTGGAGTCTTGTCGTTGTTCTCCTCTATATTAACTGCAGAAACAGCCATCTCTGCAGTGTTAGGAGATGATGTGTTGAGATTCTGCTCATATACGCGCCACTCTCCACGTACAAGGTCGAGCGTTCCGAATCGCAGAACTACATGCTCTTTGAAATTGGTGAGGAACATTCGCATGAAGCGGATAGAAGAGAAGTCAGATATTGAGCCGACTCTTGTTGCGCCCTCCGCTCTTGTCTTCAGCGGAATGCGGAACTGATACCATGTCACACTGTCACGCTCGCCGTTGCGCAGTGTAGGAGCAACGACACGCTTGTCCACGATATAGTTTTCTCCCACGACAAGTTTCTCAGGATAAAGCGACACCTTATACTGATAGTACTTTTCGTATTCGTTCAGCGTATAGTCCTGATTGATATCCTCAACGTCAGGTGCAGTCTTGTAAGATGTATCATACGACTCCGTCCTCTGCTCAGAGTCAGGCGAGTTGCCCTGAGGACCGTTTATGTGTTTGTATCGCTTCAGGATGCTTGCCTCTTCTCTGTCGAAGTCTGAACTGCGGAAATACTGATAGTCGTCGGCTGCCGGGTCATTCATTATGGCCTGATATATAGAGTCGGCAGGATTAAGGTTTGCCTGCACGTATGACATGAAGTTGCTGTATCCTTCGAAGGTTTTCTCCTCGTCATTCGTAAGGCCGTTATAACCCACATCCTGCATCTGGCGCGTACCAGACTCGTTAGAGAACGCATAAGTCACTGCCGCCTGTGTAGGCACTTTGCCCCATTGTGTTGTAGTATAAGCATCCGTTCCGTCGATAGGCATGCCGCTCTCGTAGAATTTCTTTCCATCATGAAGAATGTCCTCGCTAACCTCGCCAAGGTTAATATATAGGTCACCACCCATATTGCTTATGTCATGATGTCCATTCTTTCCCTTAATGAACGGGTCAAGAAGCCAGAATTCGATGTACTCCACATTAGCCGCCTCGAAGTCAGATGTATCGAGTTTACGCATCATACCTCCCCAATGCTGCTGCGGATTATTGAGTTTACCCTGCGCATTCATGTCAGTAGAGAAGTTATACGGTCCTCTCTCATCTGGATAGTAAGCGAGATTGAGTATAGAGAGAGTATTTGTCGCACCATTGTATGAACTCTGGTCGCGGTTAGGGAAGAGCTCGCTGACATACACCTCACGCACATAATGGTTAGACAACTGCTCTGTGTCGCCCTTTATGTGAGATGGAGTCAGCGATGAAGAGCGGCGTGTGAAAAGCGGGTCGATGTTATACCATGCCAAGAGCGAGCGGTTGTATCCGCTTCTCAAGGTCACTTTGTCGCTGTGTTCTGGGAAGAATGTCGGCACACTTGATATAATCCATGACGAAGGAGAAGACACATCGATAGTGTTCTTCGTATTCTCAAAATCATCAAGATAAGATGCATTATCCTGCGTTCCGCTTGCCGAACCAGCTATAAGATGGGCGAACTCTGCCGACACCTGTATAGTCGATGGTGCTGTAAGATGGAGGAAGGGCAGTTTATCAAGAATATTCGTCAGCCACTGCGACTCTTTCTTCCAATTCAAGTTGACGCCCCACAGCGTGTTTTTCAAAGGCTCCGCACCCATTGTCACCTTTGTTGTGAGCGCCTGTTCTGTAAGATGCTGTATCGTACCCGACATCTGGAAGTCCTTCGAGAAGTCGTACTCCCAGTTCAGTCCGAACATTGTCTTGCGCTGCTGGCCGTAGTCTGTATCACTTTCGAGCGATACATTCACCGCTGTTCCGGCATCTATGATGCTCTGGTTGAGTATTGTCACCTCGCCAGCCGAATAGTCGACAGTATAGTCAGAGCCCTCAGTAAGCACCACACCGCCAGCCGTTACGACAACCGAACCTCTCGGTACATTATATGCTCCGAGGGATATGACGTTAGATGATGTGCCTTTGAACTGTCCTTGCAGTATGAACTTATCCTTCTCAGCAATCTGCCGTGCTATGGTTTTTGTTGAGTCATAGAGTTCAGTATACGCATACTTGGCTGCCTTCTCCTCACCAATTCCGTTTCTTACGAGGTATCTGTAGAGGTAACGTCCGAAAGGTTCTGCTGCCGGCAGGAATACTCTTCCGTTGTCAACAGTATATCCTTCCACGAAGTCATAGTATCCGTTAGGATGCGGACGGTTGTTGTTATCCAGGCGGTCAGCGCCGAGCAAGCGTATGATTGGTGTAGATTTCACCTGCTGTTCCGGTATGTAATTGAGGTATACGCCTGCCGTATCGCTCTGATATTTGATGTCAAGACGGAACTTCGTCTTCTCTACGCTCGAAGCAAGGTAATAGACATTCTTCATCATAAGATGCCAGTTGCCCTGCTGCGGATTATTCGCTGCATTCTTCAGCGACTTGACGAAGAGCGCCTTTGTGTTATCAGGAATATCACTTGAGAACTCACCCACCTGATATGTTCTTCCTCCGTAGGTATATTCATACGCCACCGCCAGCACCTGATCAGTCTGCAGTGTTGTCTTGAGCGATATGTATCCGAGTGCTGTATTGACAGAATACTCAGACTCATTGAGTTGTCTTGCACGCTCAATCTTCTCATAGTCAAGTCCTCCTACGAGATTATCCGCATCAAGCGTAGTAGATGTAGCGTCAATATCTCTTGCCGCCACATTCCTTGTAACCATCGTCTGATACTCTGAGTTACCCGCGTTGTCTGGTGGAAGATTGGTTGCTGCACCCCATCTGTCGTTGCTTATATTAGACGTTTCTGCAAGGTCAGTCAGCGCAATGATGTTTCTTGTGTTTGTCGTCGCACCGCTTTTATTTGTCACCCACACCTCTACACGTCCGATCTTTATGCCCGTTGCGAGGTTTGGCAGAGTAGACATGGCAGCGTCATACGTATTGCGGAAATAATGCGAGAGGAAGAAATGGCGGTTCTCCTCGTAGTTTGCCACGTCAATCTCGAACGGAGTCAGCTGCACTCCGCCCTTCGAGCTGACGCTTTTAGAGTTAGACTTTTTCTGTGAGATGACCGTCTGCAGCTTCAGTTTACCGAACTGCAGGTCGCTTCTCATGCCGAAGAGCGACGTTGCGCCCTGCACGAGTGATGAATTAGAAGGGAACGACACGTTGCCCACCTCGAGCAGCTTGATTATCTCATCTTCCTTTCCCTCGTACTTGAGTTTTATATTCTGCTGGTCGAAATCGAACGTAGCGTCAGTGTTGTAGTTAAGGTTCATATTCACCTTATCACCCACACTGCCCGACATATTGATGTTAATCTTCTCGTCGAAGTCGATAGTTGTAGTCTTGCGGTTGCGTATTGGAAGCGACGGGTTGTCAATATTCTTGAACGTAGCGCCGAATCTTAGTTCTGCTGTACCCCTTGTCTTGACACGCACGCCACCAGGTCCGAAAATCTTCTCCGCAGGTCCGAGGTCGAAGTGCATATCCGTAAAGTCGAACTTCTCCTTACCCTTCTGCTCGAAAATCTCTGCATTCTTGCTTCTGTAGAACTGTGCTCTCTGCTGGTGTCCCACGTGATTCAGATACTCATCGAGCGTCATCATTATCGGAGCATCGATATATGTGCCGCCTATCTTATAACCAAAGATATACCTGTCGAGCGAGTCGTTATACTCCACCTTCTGCTGCAAGTTCTCCGGACGCTGCAAGTCAGCCGAGCCCTGCTTTAGGTCGTCAAAAGTCACCGGAATGGTTCTCTGCACCGCCCATCTCGGATTAAGCAGCGAGTCAGGGATCGTTTCGTCCTCAATTTCCAGCAGTTCGCCCAGGTCAGTAGTTATAGAATCCTTTTTTTCAGTATCCAGGCGGTTGTTGTTCTGCACCCCGCTATTCTGCGATTTCTGTGTGTCATCCTGTTTTCTTCCCTTGTTATCTTGCGGCACAACCACAGCATAGGCTGTCAGCACAGTAAATATGCTGACAACAATCCATGCCGTTATGTATCTCAGTCTATTCAAATTGAGGTTATGAGGTTAAAGAGTACAGATGAAAGTTTAAGGTTTAACGTTTAATGTTTAAGGGACAACCAACTTGTCTACTCGTCAACTCGTCAACTTGTCAACTAAAACAATCAACTTGTCTACTCGTCAACTCGTCAACTTGTCAACTTGTTTACTTAATCATCTTCAGAGCCATTTTTATCACATGCTCCACCGGAGTGTCAGGATTAGCCGTAAGAATCTCTGTCACGACCTTCGCTGACGGAGCAGGAGAGAATCCGAGAGCAGAGAGCGCAGCCACCGCCTCGTCGCGTATTTCGCCATTGATATTTGTCTGGGCTGGAGTTCCAGGAGTTGCGTGCAGCTCCTGTGCTATTCCGAGGCTCACAATCTTATCTTTCAGTTCGAGTATGATGCGCTGTGCAGCCTTTGGTCCGATACCTTTGACCGTCTTGAGCATTTTCTCGTTGCCTGATGCTATGGTGTTGCAGAGGTCAGCAGGCGTTGTCGCCGAGAGAATCATGCGTGCCGTATTCGCTCCCACACCGTTCACCGTTATGAGCAGCCTATACAATTCGCGCTCCTGCTTCCCTGCGAATCCGTACAGGGTGTATGAGTCATCACGTCCGCCAGTGACAAGCTGTTCGCTAACATACAGTTTCACACACTCCCCCACCCCATGTTTCTGCAGGGCAGTATATGTATTCAGCGTTATGCACAGTGCGTATCCCACACCTGCCGCTTCTACGACAGCCATTGCCGGTGTCAGTTCTGTCAATTCTCCTTTGATATATTCTATCATTTTGTTTCTGTTTCTTTATTTCCCATTACACATTGCTCTGCAAGAGTAATATTACTGCTTACAAATCGTTTTCACACATTTGCGCACGTGTATATATAATAACGTGGAAAATGCACTAATATTGTATCCAAGCCTAATTTTTATGTTAAATAACATTATTTTCTGTGTTTCACCGCCCATCTCCTATTACTCTTCATTGTTTTTTTTATAATTTTGCATCGACAAACAGGTATTATAAAAAGAAAACATCAAACGTTATGAAGAAGATTAGAGCAGCCATCGTAGGTTATGGCAACATCGGACGCTACGCACTCGAAGCTCTCGAGGCGGCACCAGATTTTGAAGTGGCAGGCATTGTACGCCGCCAGGGAGCCAGCAACTGTCCTGCAGAACTCTCGCAGTATAATGTTGTGAGCGACATAAAGGAACTGTCGGATGTTGATGTGGCCATACTTGCCACTCCAACCCGCTCTTGCGAAGAATACGCCAAGCAGATTCTTCCACTCGGAATAAACACAGTAGACTCATTCGATATACACAGCGGCATCGTCGACTACCGCCGCTCTCTCGACGCTATAAACAAGTCAACAGGCACCGTGAGCATCATAGCCGCAGGCTGGGACCCAGGTTCAGACTCTGTAGTGCGCACACTGCTTGAGAGCCTTGCGCCGAAAGGCCTGTCATACACTAATTTCGGTCCGGGCATGTCAATGGGCCACAGCGTATGCGTGCGCTCTAAGGCCGGCGTGAAGGATGCGCTTTCAATGACCATACCTCTCGGCGAAGGCATACACCGCCGCATGGTATACGTAGAGCTGGAGGAGGGCGCAAGCCTGCAGGAAGTGACCGCTGCAGTGAAGGCCGACCCATACTTCTCTTCTGACGAGACACACGTGTTCCAGGTGGCATCTGTTGATGATGTCCGCGATATGGGCCACGGCGTAAACCTTGTGCGCAAGGGCGTCTCAGGTAAGACCCAGAACCAGCGCTTCGAGTTCAGCATGTCTATCAACAATCCTGCCCTGACGGCACAGGTGCTTGTCAATGTGGCACGCGCCACCATGCGCCAGCAGCCTGGCTGCTACACCATGATTGAAGTGCCAGTGATTGACTATCTGCCGGGCGACCGCGAGCAGCACATCGCACACCTCGTATAAGCCCCCTGCCCCGCCCATGCAGAACGGGCTCTCACACAGAAGGAGACAGGCGGAGACACGCTCCCGTCTAACAATTTATAATGATGAATCCCAGCCAGTTAACGGTTGGGATTCATCATTTTTAGGTATTGCACACATCAGAAATAAGCACTACCTTTGCACCCGGTTTTCAGATAATAATCAAAAACAACATACTTACGACAATGAAAAGAGTAATCGCACTTTCCGTTATAGCTGGTTTTCTCGCTATAACACAGGCATCTGCTGATACAGCAGTACACAGCAACACGCAAGGCCATCACCACCGCCATCCCAGCGATGCAAATATCGTGGGACACGTGACTGACAAAAGCAGCAGAGAACACCTTCCCTATGTCAGCATATTCGTAAAGGGCACGACCATAGGCACGCTGACTGATGCCACAGGACACTACTTCCTGAAGAATCTTCCTGAGGGAAAGCACACCATCGAAGTGAAGTTTGTGGGATACAGAACCATAACACGGGAGGTTGAGGTAAGGAAAGACAAGACGGTAGAGCTGAATTTTGATATGGAGTTTGACAACATCGCGCTCGACGCCGTGGTGGTGTCAGCCAACCGCAGCGAGACAAAACGCCGCCTCGCCCCTAACCTCGTAAGCATCGTCGACACCAAGGTGTTCGACATGACCCAGTCGGCATGCCTGGCAGAGGGCCTTAACTTCCAGCCTGGCATACGCACAGAGGACGACTGTCAGAACTGCGGCTTTGCACAGGTGCGCATAAACGGACTGGACGGCCATTACTCACAGATTCTCATCGACTCGCGCCCTATCTTCTCAGCGCTTAACGGTGTCTACGGACTGGAGCAGATTCCAGCCAACATGATTGACCGTGTGGAGGTGGTGCGTGGCGGCGGTTCTGCACTGTTCGGTGCTTCTGCCATAGGCGGAACCATCAATGTCATAACAAAAGAGCCTCTGCGCAACTCTGCAGAAGGCAGCCATACGCTCATGAACATTGCAGGGACAAGCACATTCGACAACACCACATCAGCCAACGCATCTATCGTGACTGACGACAACCGAGCAGGAATGGCGGTCTATGCGCAGAGCCGCTACCGCCAGGCCTACGACCATGACGGCGACGGATATACCGAGATACCGCTCATGCGCAACAAGACCATCGGATTCAACTCATACCTGCGACTCAGCCCATACTCTAAGCTCTCGCTGCAGTATAACGGCATCAACGAGTTCCGCCGCGGAGGAAACATGCTGCATCTGCCTGCTCACGAGGCTAATACCACCGAGCAGACGGAGCACGACATACACGGGGCATCACTGACATACAATTTCTTCAGCCCGAACGACAAGCACCGCCTGCAGACCTACCTCTCGTTTCTCACCACGCAGCGCAAGAGCTACTACGGCGGAACAGCCTCTGGCACAGAGGAGGAGATAGAGGCAGCACGCCTGGCTTACGGCAGCACCGACGACTTCACTTACGTGGTTGGAGCGCAGTATGTGCATAAGTTCGGCAAACTATTCTTCATGCCTGCCGACCTTACCATAGGCGCAGAATACAACAGCGACAAGCTGGAGGATGTAATCCTCGGATACAACCGTAATTTCAACCAGACTGTCCGCATCACAAGCGGATACCTGCAGAACGAATGGAAGAACGACAAATGGAGCTTCCTCATCGGCGGACGATTCGACAAGCATAACCTTATCGACAACGTAATATTCAGCCCGCGCGCCAACCTGCGCTACAACCCGACCGACGACATCAACCTCCGCGCCACTTACTCCGAAGGATTCCGCGCACCACAGGCTTACGATGAAGACTTGCACGTGGGTGTCGTAGGCGGCGAACGTCTGGTTACTGTCCTCGACGAAAACCTGAAAGAGGAGCGCTCACACAGCTTCAGCCTCTCTGCCGACCTCTACCACCGCTTCGGCAATGTGCAGGCCAATCTGCTCGTCGAGGGCTTCTGCACTCTGCTCGACGACGTGTTCGCACTGCGACAGCTGGGAGGCACTGACGCTCAGGGCAATATCGTGCAGGAGAGATACAACGCCTACGGTGCAAAGGTGCTGGGCGTGAACATCGAGGGAAAGGTGGCATGGAAGAATATTCTGCAGATACAGGCGGGCATAACCTTGCAGCAGGGCAGATATGACGAGGCCATCGAATGGAACGAAGAGGTGCCGGAGCAGAAATTCAGAAGAATCATGAAGAGCCCGAACACCTACGGATACTTCACCGCCTCTGCCACTCCCGTGAAGCGACTCACCGTATCGCTCACCGGCAACTACACGGGCAGCATGCTCATAGGCCACAGCGCAGGCTCCGGAGTAGAGACACCTGTGGCAGTGGAAACTCCAGATTTCATGGCGGTTAACGCAAAGGTGGCTTACGACATCCCTGTCTCTGCCGGACTGACCATGCAGGTGAACGCTGGCATGCAGAATATCTTCAACGCTTACCAGGACGATTTCGACAAGGGATGGAACCGTGATTCAAACTACATATACGGACCGACTACTCCGCGAAGCATATTCTGCGGACTGAAACTGACTTACTAAATACACGGCAGGGCTGACAAAGCGTGCCGGAAAGACATAATTATCAGGAAAGCACATAGCAGGCTGCCAGGCATAAAACGTATGTCTGGCAGCTTTTTTATGCCCACACCGAAATGTTAAAAATAAAGGTTTACATGCCTACCAACCGTATTATCTTGATGAAGAAAATACGGTGAGTTTTCTATTTTCCATCCCTTCATCTTTCCATTCACAGCTTCTGACTGTACAAAAAGCTACCTTTAGCGTACCAAGACAGAGCCTTTTGCATCGTAAAAGGCTATCAATGACACGACAAAACGCAGCAAAATACAGCGCAGAAAACATCAAAGAGAAAAAACAAAAGCTACAATACACTGTGCATCAAGTATTTACATAACACGCTACTCCTTCCCGCATTACCGTTACTTTACTGCTTATCGCCGTCTCCGCGACAGAACTTGCTGTTAGTCAGAATATTACGTGAAAACATTATTTTTAAACAAAAACACACAAAGAATCTCACGACTCAACTTCTACAAGCACATTCGTAGTTAATATTTGTAAAGTTTTCTTAAAGCAAAAGAGCACACCGCACAGCATTATCGGCAGCAGAATCATCACTAAGACAGAAGCTATTCTTCTGCGGGCAGACACACATCTGCCGCTGCACAGGCACACGGTCTTCTCTCATGCAGCATATCTGTGCATGTCATGCGTATCATTCACATAGCCGATTATTATGTTAATAAATGTTTACTATGCGCGCATGTACAAGAATTTATTATTACATTTGCACATTATTAACAATCAGACAGCAGATGACAGGCTACGGCACAGCGGAAAAATGGCGCCAAGGGACGGTCGTTTGCTGCGTAAACACGTATACAGACAGCTATGACAAAGAAGACACTTATACTGGCTTTCGCTCTCAGCACTGCCATTGCAGCTGGTGCGCAGACACGTAACGGAGGCATCACCGCAGACATGCTGGAGTTTATAACAGCACAGCCTGAGAAGACACAGGCACAGAAGGCGCTGCAGAACGCAGTGAGAAACAACGGCATAGAACTGCTGACCATCGGTGAGGCGCAGAGATTTCCTGTGCCGCAGACGTTCTCGATAGAGACACCGAAGCAGAGCATACACAACCAGAAGAGTTCGGGCAGATGCTGGATGTTCTCCGGAATGAACGTGCTGCGTGCTGACTTTGCTGCCGCCAACGAGGGTAAGGTGGTGGAGTTCTCGCAGAGCCATCTGTTCTTCTGGGACCAGCTGGAGAAGGCGAACCTCATGCTGCAAGGCGTTATAGACACCGGCAAGAAGCCTATGGGCGACCCGGAGGTGCAGTTCTTCTTCAAATACCCGGTCAGCGACGGAGGCACTTTCTGCGGTGTCATGGACCTCGTAGACAAGTACGGACTGGTGCCACAGTGTGTTGCGCCTGAGACTTTCTCTTCTGAAAGCACAGCACAGATTGACCGCATAGTGAAAAGCAAATTGCGTGAGTACGGACTTCGTCTGCGCAAAATGGTGAGCCAGAACAAGAGGGAGAAGGAGATAACAGCACAGAAGGCTGCCATGCTCAAGGAGATTTACCGCATTCTGGCAATGGCATACGGCGAGCCTGTGAAAGAATTCACCTACGCTCATGTAGACAAAAACGGCAAGGCTGTAGGCGAAGAGAAGACATACACACCGCTGTCGTTCGCAAAGGAGTGCGGCGCAACGAATCTCAGCGACAGATACATAATGGTCATGAACGACCCAAGAAACCCTTATCACAAGGTCTACGAGATACAGTATGACCGTCACACATACGACGGACATAACTGGAGATACCTCAATCTGCCGATGGAGGAGATACACCAGCTTGCCATAGCATCGCTGAAGGGCGGAGAGAAGATGTACTCTTCATACGACACTGGCAAATTCCTCGACCGTAAGCGTGGATTCTGCAGCCTGCAGAACTATGACTATGCCAGCCTCTTTGAAACTGAATTCCCTATGGATAAGGCTGAGCGTCTGCTGACACGCGAGAGCGCATCGACACATGCCATGACGCTGACGGCGGTCGATCTGGACAAGGAAGGAAAGCCAAGATTCTGGAAGGTGGAGAACTCATGGGGCGCTGCATCAGGACAGAACGGATGTCAGGTGATGACCGCTGAATGGTTTGACGAATATATGTTCCGCCTCGTGGTGAACAAGAAGTACGTATCAGAGGAACTGAAGGAAATGGCTGGACAGGAGCCTGTCATGCTTGGATTCGACGACGCACTGTTCTAAGAGAGGCGTGAAGCACGAGGACACAACGTTACAACAGGACAACAAAAGACTAAATGGGAAAAATTCTCGATAACATAACCTACCCTGCCGACCTCAGAAAACTACCGGTAGAAGAACTGCCGGCGCTATGTGACGAACTGAGGCAGGTAATCGTGGACGAGCTGGCGGTGAACCCGGGACACTTGGCGTCAAGCCTCGGAGCACTCGAATTTACCGTCGCGCTGCACTACGTCTATGACACACCGGAGGACAGGATTGTATGGGACGTGGGACACCAGGCCTATCCGCACAAAATTCTGACAGGAAGGAAGGAGAGATTCTGCACGAACAGAAAACTGCATGGCATTAAGCCATTCCCTTCGCCAGAGGAGTCGGAATACGACACCTTCACCTGCGGACACGCATCGAACAGCATCTCGGCTGCGCTCGGAATGGCTGTGGCGGCTAAGCAGATGAAGAAGGACAGGCATGTCGTGGCGGTCATCGGTGATGGTGCCATGTCTGGAGGACTGGCGTTTGAGGGACTGAACAACGTATCGTCATCGCCTAACGACCTGCTCATAATCCTCAACGACAACAATATGTCGATAGACCGCTCGGTGGGAGGTATGAAGCAGTATCTGCTAAGCCTCAACACTAACGAGACATACAACAAGATAAGATTCCGCACCGCACAATGGCTGGCGGAGCGCGGGTTCATGAACGAGCAGAGGAAGAAGGGTATCATACGCTTCGGAAATGCGCTGAAGGCTGCCATCTCCCACCAGCAGAACATGTTCGAAGGACTGAATATCAGATACTTCGGACCTGTCAACGGCAATAACGTCACAGAGGTGGTGAGGGTTCTGCAACTGCTGAAGAACATGAAAGGCCCGAAACTGCTGCATCTGCACACAGTCAAGGGGTATGGATACAAACCGGCTGAGGAGAAGCCGACTATATGGCATGCGCCAGGACAGTTCAATCCTGAGAACGGAGAGCGCAAGGACGACGCTGCAGCAACAGCAGAGAAGAACGGCAGACCGCAGAAATTCCAGGATGTCTTCGGGCATACAGTGCTCGAACTGGCAAGGAGAAATGAGCGCATCGTCGGCGTGACGCCTGCCATGCCGACAGGTTGCTCGCTGAACATCATGATGAACGAAATGCCTGAGCGCACATTCGACGTGGGCATAGCCGAGGGGCATGCCGTGACATTCTCTGCCGGAATGGCGAAAGACGGACTGTTGCCGTTCTGCAATATCTACTCGGCATTCGCACAGCGCGCCTATGACAATATCATACACGACGTGGCGACAATGCGCCTGCCGTTCGTGCTCTGTCTCGACAGGGCAGGACTGGTGGGCGAGGACGGCCCTACTCATCATGGAGCCTTCGATATGGCGGCGCTTCGTCCTGTGCCGAATCTGACTATATGCTCGCCGATGGACGAGCACGAACTGCGCCACATGATGTATACGGCGCAACTGCCTGACAAGGGGACATGGGTCATCAGATATCCGAGAGGATGCGGTTCGAGACCTGACTGGCAGTGCGAAATGCAGGAACTGCCTGTCGGAAGAGGACGACTGATGTTCTGCCCGGAAAACAACACTGGAGGCAGGAAACGCCTTGCCATACTCACCGTCGGACCGGTTGGATGCGACGCACTGAGGGTGGCGCAGGAAATCGGGGCGGCTCACTACGATATGCGCTTCGTAAAACCGATTGACGGGAATATTCTGAAAGAGGTGGCGGAGAATTATGACTGCATCGTCACCGTAGAGGACGGCACAAGGAACGGCGGCATGGGCTCTGCTGTAACAGAATGGATGCAGGATAACGGATACAGCATAACTGTAAGAAGGCTTGGAATGCCTGACTCCTTCGTGGAGCACGGAACTGTCGGCGAACTGAAAAGCATTGTCGGCATAGACGCTGAGGGAATAAAGCGGGCATGCCTGGACATGATGGCGTAAAACGCAGGGAAATAGCAACAAAACATCAACTCACACTGATTATAAGCGTATGAAAGTAATTATTGCTGGAGCAGGAGCTATGGGAACTCACCTGACACGACTGATGGCAGGCGAGAAGATAGCATGCACGCTTATCGACACCGATGCAGAGAAACTGGCTGAAATAGAAACTGAGTGTGACGTAATGACAGTGGCAGCGCACCCGACAAGCATCAATGCTCTGAAAGATGCGGGCGTCGACGGTGCCGACCTGTTCATTGCCGTAACACCGCAGGAGACAACCAATATTACTTGCTCTGCTCTCGCAAAGGCGCTCGGAGCAAAGAAAACGGTGGCACGTATAGACAATTTTGAATATATCGACCCTAAAACGCCGAAGGTGTTCCCTGTAATCGGAGTTGACGACATGATATATCCGGAGGTGCTTGCTGCTGAGGATATCGTCAAAGGACTGAAAATGACATGGGTAAGACAACGATGGGACATCTTCAACGGAGAACTGGTGCTGCTCGCTATAAAGATGAGAGCGACGGCTAAAATTCTGCATACGCCGCTGAAAGACCTCTGCGGACCTGACGACCCGTATCACATCGTAGCCATAAAGCGCGGAGAAGAGACCATCATCCCTGGAGGTCTGGATATGCTCGAGCTGCAGGACCTTGCTTACTTTATGACAAAGAAGGAGTATATCCCGTACATCAGAGAGATTGTAGGCAAGGAAGACTACGAGGATGTGCACAATGTCATGATTATGGGAGGCGACAAGGCTGCCGTGAGAACTGCGCACACCATGCCGGAATACATGAATCTGAAAATCATAGAGCGCGACGAGGAACGCTGTCACAGACTCAACGAACTGATTGACAAGAAGAATGTCATAGTCATTCATGGCGACGGAAGGGATATGGCGCTGCTCAGAGAGGAGAACATTTCTAACACTCAGGCATTCGTGGCTCTGACGGGTAACGCTGAAACAAATATCCTCGCTTGTCTCGCAGCGAAACGACGAGGAGTGAGAAAGACTATTGCGCAGGTTGAGAACCTCGACTACATTTCAATGGCTGAAAGCCTTGACATCGGAACTATCATAAATAAGAAAATCATCGCTGCAGGACATATTTACCAAATGCTCCTCGACAACGACATGACGAACGTGAAGTTCATGATGACATCAAATGCCGACGTGGCTGAGTTTACGGCTTCATTCGATTCAAAGATAACACGCAAACCTGTAAAAGACTTGGGGCTGCCGCACGGAATGACTATCGGCGGACTGATGCGTGCCGGACATGGAATGCTTGTGTCGGGTATGACACAGATTCAGCCAGGCGATTCGGTAATGATATTCTCACATAACGTGAACATAAGAAAAATAGAACAACTGTTCAAATAACAGGAGAACATCACCGCACTCCTTCATATGCTCGGCAAAGACCGCAGCAAGCTGCTGCCCGCAAACTTCGTCTGGACATGTCATCGGCACATCAGGCAGGGCTTAAAAAGGAACGACGGCACTCACTGACATTCTGCTGCCTGTTAATATTCTGCGATACTACGCAGTTTAAAAGGAACGACGGCACTCACTGACAAAACAAAAACGACAAATACGCACCACCAAATGCTCAACTGGAAAATCATATATAAGATTATCGGCTCACTGCTATGGCTTGAGGCAACACTCATGAGCTGCTGCCTCGGTGTGTCTGTATATCTCAACGAGAGCGACATGGTGCCTTTTCTCCTGACAATAATTATCACAGCACTGGCAGGCATCGCAATGAGATACTACGGCCGCGGAGCCAACAACAACCTGAGCCGAAAAGACGCATACCTGCTCGTGACATCCACATGGATTGTCTTCTCGCTGTTCGGAATGCTGCCCTTCCTGTTCGGAGGATACATAGACAATGTCACAGACGCATTCTTTGAAACAATATCAGGCTTCACCACAACAGGTGCGACAATCATTGACGATGTAGAAATACTCCCGCACGGCATTCTCTTCTGGCGCACCATGACTCAGTGGATAGGCGGACTCGGTATCGTGTTCTTCACGATTGCACTGCTGCCATCGCTTGTAGGCAGCGGAAACATAAAGGTTTTCTCGGCTGAAGCAACAGGACCAATAAGAACAAAGATGCACCCGCGCCTGTCAACCAACTCTCACGTGATTTGGATGGTGTATATTCTTCTGACTGCATCGTGCGCCGTGGCATACTACATGGGCGGCATGTCGCTGTTCGACTGCGTGAACTATGCCATGACAACAACAGCCACAGGAGGATTCTCCACACATAACACATCAACAGAATTCTTTAATTCTCCATTCATAGAATATACAGGAACGCTCTTCTGCTTCCTCTCAGGAATAAACTTTACCCTGCTTTTCATTACTGTAACTAAGCTACGCATACGCGAGGCTCTCCGCAATGCGGAACTCAGACTGTACGTCTCAACCATACTGATATGCACAGTAATAATCGTATTCTACCTCATGCGCGACCTCGGATACAGCTTCTCCGACTCGCTGCGCTACGGTCTGTTCCAGGTGGTTTCATTCCTTACAAGCACTGGTCTGTTTAGTGACGATGCCGGGAAATGGCCTCACGTGACATGGATTGTGCTCGGTGTGTGTATGTTCATTGGCGGATGTGCCGGTTCTACGGCAGGCGGTGTGAAGTGTGTACGTCTCGTCATGATACTTAAAATCATACGCAACGAATTCAGGCAGATACTGCATCCTAATGCTGTCCTGCCTGTCAGAATAGGCGACACACTGATTCCGACATCTACAAGAATGCGCATACTGCCATTCATAAGCCTTTATCTCGGACTCTTCTTCGTGTCTGCCACATTCTTCACAGCCATCGGCATAGATGTAATCAACTCTATAACAATGTGTCTGTCCTGTCTGTCGAACGTCGGACCGACATTGGGTGTGGAGATTGGCCCTACGATGTCATGGTCTGAAATACCAGCCGTCAGCAAGTGGTTCTGCTCAACCATGATGCTTGTCGGACGTCTTGAGATATTCTCCGTACTCGTTCTGTTCACCCCAGAATTCTGGAGGAATAATTAATTTGAGGTTATGAGGTTGTGAGAAGTTAAGAAGCCATTAGTTTCTCGTCAACTCGTTTACTTGTCAACCCGTTTACTTGTCAACTAATTTAATATAAATATATAAACAAAGGTAAAAAGATGAAAGTAGCAATTGTAGGCGCCAGCGGCGCTGTCGGACAGGAGTTCCTCCGTGTCCTTGACGAAAGAAATTTCCCACTTGACGAACTTGTTCTGTTCGGTTCATCACGCTCTGCAGGTACAAAGTATACCTTCAAGGGCAAGGAATACGAGGTGCAGTTACTCAAGCATGGCGACGATTTCAAAGATGTAGACATCGCATTCACATCAGCAGGAGCAGGCATATCAAAGGAGTATGCTGAAGACATCACAAAGTATGGAGCAGTGATGATTGACAATTCAAGTGCCTTCCGTATGGACGAAGACGTACCGCTCGTTGTGCCTGAGTGCAACGCAGAGGATGCGCTGAACCGCCCACGTGGAATCATTGCAAACCCAAACTGCACCACAATCATGATGGTGGTATGTCTGAAACCAATTGAGAACCTCTCACACATCAATCGCATACACGTAGCTTCATACCAGTCAGCATCTGGTGCAGGTGCGGCTGCAATGGCGGAACTGCAGCAGCAGTATAAGCAACTGGCAGAAGACGAGCAGCCTACAGTGAACAAGTTCGCATACCAGCTGGCATACAACGTCATCCCTCAGATCGACGTGTTCCAGGATAACGGCTACACCAAGGAGGAGATGAAGATGTTCAACGAGACAAAGAAAATCATGCATACCGACGCACGCTGCTCTGCCATGTGCGTACGCATCTCGTCTCTGCGCGCCCATTCTGAGGCTGTATGGGTTGAAACAGACGAGCCGCTCAATGTGGAGGATGTAAAGGCGGCACTCGCAGCAGCAGAGGGCGTGACTCTCATTGACGACCCTCAGCGTGTAGGAACAAAGGCCAACCCTGACGCATCACAGGAAACCATGGAGGGACTGCCTTATCCTATGCCGCTCTACACAGCCGGCAAGGACGATGTCTATGTAGGCCGAGTGCGCAAAGACCTCGCCTGCGACAACGGCATAACATTCTGGCTCTCTGGCGACCAGATAAAGAAGGGCGCTGCGCTCAACGCTGTACAGATAGCAGAATATCTCATCAAGGTGGGTAATGTAAAGTAAAACGCACCACCACTATATAACAATATTGTCCTCTCTGTGCAATACAGAGAGGACAATATAGTATATGCAGGCTCATAAGCCTACGCAAAGAAAAAGACACGACAGCATCATACAGATGAAACAAAACAGCACAAAGCATACTGCCACTGGCACGCAGAGCTTCTCGCAGCTCATTGTCACCACGCTCAGCGCCATGGCACAAGGTCTCTTTGCCTCACTGCTCATAGGCACTATACTTTCCACAGTAGGTCAGCAGACTGGAGTTGCCAGCATCACCGAAGCCGGACGCTTTGCCATGTCTATGGCAGGCCCTGCCATGGCCATCGCTATAGCCTATGCCATGAAAGCTCCGCCGCTTGTTATCTTCTCATCAGCAGCAGTAGGCGCAGCAGCAAACACCTTAGGAGGCGCAGGCGGTCCACTGGCAGTATACGTCATTGCTCTCATCTCAACCTTCTGCGGCAAGGCTGTAGCAGGAAGGACACGCATAGACATCATCATAACTCCGCTTATAACCATAGGCATAGGAGTAATGCTTTCGCAACTCATAGCGCCAGCCATTGGCGCAGCTGCAAACAGCGTCGGCAGTATCATAATGTGGGCTACAGAGCAGCAGCCGCTTGTCATGGGCATAGTGGTGTCAGTTGTCATGGGCATCTGTCTCACGCTTCCCATCAGTTCTGCCGCCATCTGTGCGGCATTAGGACTGACCGGACTGGCAGGCGGAGCAGCGCTTGCCGGATGCTGCGCACAGATGGTCGGATTCGCTTTCCTCAGTTTCAAGGAGAACCGCTGGAGTGGCCTGCTCTCGCAAGGCATCGGCACCAGCATGCTGCAGATGGGTAATATCGTGAAGAACCCACGAATATGGATTGCGCCTATTCTTGTCAGCGCCATCACCGGACCGCTTGCCACCTGCCTTTTCCATCTTGAGATGAATGGCCCTGCCATATCTTCCGGCATGGGCACATGCGGCCTTGTTGGTCAGATAGGAGTATATACTGGATGGATGGGCGAGATTGCGGCAGGCACGCGAACCAGCATCACACCATACGACTGGCTCGGTCTTATAACCATATCATTCGTAATCCCCGCCGTGCTCACACCGGTCATTGGGAATATCCTGCGCAAAATGAAATGGATTAAGCCTGGAGACATGAGGTTGTAAGGTCGTGAGGCTATGAGGTTGTGATAAGTTAAGAAGCCATTAGTTTCTCGTCTACTCGTCTACTTGTCAACTCGACGGTAATAGCTTAACTTCTTCTTAACTTCTTCTACAACCTCCAAAACTCAGCCGACAACTTCTTAACTTACAAAACTTGAATCACTAACATAAAACAAAACAGAGAAAATATGCTATCTATTAAACCAGAGAACATTCTGCGGTACGCCATGGGCTGCATCATCGCATGTGCCGCATCTGTATTCTGCCATGCGCAGAATCCTTATCTGCCCATGTGGGAGTATATCCCTGACTGTGAACCTTACGTCTTCGACGACCCTGACAATCCTGGCAAGAAACGCGTCTATATATACGGTTCGCACGACATAATGATTACCGGCTACTGCGGCCGCGACATCATGGGATGGTCTGCGCCTGTGGAAGACTTGAGCCAATGGCGGTGCGACGGTGTGATTTTCGAAGTGAAGACCAACGCCGAAGGGAAATACATGAACCCCTCACGACTTGGAGACGTGCTCTACGCTCCTGACGTGACAGAGGTAACACAGCCCGACGGCACAAAGACCTACTATCTCTATCCTAACAACATGATGGGAGGACGCCGCACCATGGTGGCAAAAGCAAGCCGACCAGACGGACCGTTCACCGTATGCAACTGGAGCAAGGACAATCCTAACGAGACAACAGGCATACTTGAGTTCGACCCAGCCGTTTTCTGCGATGACGACGGACGCATATACGGCTACTGGGGATTTGATACCTCATACGCAGCAGAGCTCGACCCGCAGACCATGGCAACACTGAAGCCTGGCACAGAAATCATAGAAAACCTTGTCAGCAGCCGCTCTCAGCAGGGCGACTTCCGTTTCTTCGAGGCGTCGTCTATGCGCAAGATAAAAGATAAATATGTCTTTATCTACAGCCGTTGGACCAAAGACGGCGAATTCGGACTGCCACAGTCAAACTATACGCTGGCATACGCATACGGCGACAGCCCTCTCGGACCTTTCACCTACGGCGGCACAATCATCGACGGACGAGCACGTGACACGAACCCGCACGGCGACACAATCTTCACAGCAACTCCAAATAGCAACACCCACGGCAGCATCTGCCAGATAAACGGGCAGTGGTACGTATTTTACCACCGCCAGACAGGCACCGACGAATACGCACGCCAGCCCATGGTGGCGCCAATTGACGTGTACGTCGAGGAAGGACCAGGCGGCAAGGTAGTCATCAGCGAAGCCGAATACACCTCAGAAGGATTCGCCACCAGCGGTCTCCATCCGCTCCGAAAATACTCAGCAGGCATAGCATGTCATTTCACTGGACCACGCCCTGCCGAAAGTGCATGGCCTAACAAGACATTCTACGGCTCATACATCAAGACCGTACGCTACGGCGACGGCAAATACGAGACACCGTACGACCTGAAATATAACCATAACCCGATGATCAACAACACCGCAGGCTCTGTCGTAGGATACAAATACTTCAATCTCACCCACACCAAATCCGCTGTATCGCTGCAGCTCGAGCTCACACTCCTGCCGCAAGGCGTAAGCGGACGCATAGACATCATGGTCGACAGCCCTTGGGAGGAGAAAGGCGGAAAGCGCGTAGGGACAGTCATGCTCCATGCTGACATGCCGCAGCAGCTGACAACGATACGCACTGACGTCAGTGCACTCACAGCCATGAGCGGCAAGCACGCTATATACTTCCTCTTTCATGCAGAGGAAAAAGACACACCGCTCTGCGAACTCCACTACCTGCAGTTCCTTACACCGTAACAGAGCAACAGACAACCTTCTGATTCGTGTACGGCAGATAACATAGCGGATAATATAGGGGAGATGCATCACGATACGCAAGGAGTCATAGCGGATAATATAGGGGAGATGCATCACGATACGCAAGGAGTGATGCATCTCCTATCCGAATAACACACCCTCATATTCATACCCTTTCTCCATGAAATACTCACAACGTCACATCATCCACTCACTCCCAATGCTGAGATACGCAGTTATGCTTGCCATCGGGATTGTTGCCGGCGATGCTGTCTCAGAATGGGTTGACACGAAATGGTTGTCAGGCGCAATACTGGCAGCAGCCACGGTGGCATTCCTGCTGAACAGACAACACGGGATGGCATGCAGCATTCTGATATTAGGATGCATATCAGGGGTGGGGATGTGGCGCGCTGTTTACTCCAATCAGTCTGCGCAATTACACATGCCGACGCACTCCCGTCTGGGTTCTGGAACAGCTGACGGCAGAAGCGGCAGACCGACAAGGGTGAATGCTACACTCTGCGCCTTAGGCGAAGCAAAGAGACATGGTGATGTCGTCGCATTCGATGCCATAGTATGTCAGGCGGACAGCGGACATACACCTCTGCTTTCATCAATCAAAGGCAGAAAACTACGTGTAGCGACATGGCAGCACACAATAGGCAGCAGGACAGACAGCATATGCGCAGGTCATGGAATACGTGTCACGATGACTATTCGCAGAAACAAAAACACAGAAAACGGCACGCACTTCAACTACGAGAGATGGCTGCGCTCCAGAGGATTCGCAGCAAGCGCATGGATTACCTCGTACGACAAGCAGCCAGTATCTTCAATATCCCAGCTTTCACTATCCCAACAAGCGATGATACATGCCCTGAGTATACGCGAAGAAGCTGTAAAATGTCTGGAACATGCTGGCATAACAGGAGAATCGCTTGCCTTGGTCCGCGCAATGACATTAGGAGACAAAACTGGATTAAAGAAAGAAATGCGTGAAGAATACAGCGATGCTGGCGCCGCACATATTCTTGCGCTGTCAGGCATGCACCTGTCCATTGTATTCTCCTTTCTCATGCTTCTCTGCAGACGCAGGCGTTGGTGGACAAGTGTAATTATCATCACTTTTGTCTGGTGTTACGTATTGCTGGCTGGCGTTCCTCTTTCCATGGTGCGTGCAGCCTGCATGCTCAGCATCTGGGAGGTGATGAGCATGATGCAGCAGGAGCAGAATCCGCTCAACGTCTTCGGCTGCGCCATGGCTGTGATGCTACTGGCAAGTCCGGAAAGTCTGTGGGATGTAGGATTCCAGATGTCATATATGGCTGTGCTTGGCATCTTCCTGTTTGCACGCAACATGAATGCCTTGCTGCCGCTATCTGTTCAGGAAAGATGGTACGGGGCATCTAATGCAACCTTCCTCACGAAGATGCAGCGCTACGCCTGGGGGCTGTGTGCTGTCAGCATCTCTGCACAGACAGCTACAGCGCCATTGGCTGCATATTATTTTGGACGTCTGCCGCTGTATTTCCTCATCACAAATCTGGTGGCTGTACCTGCCGCCACGATTATCATACCGCTCTCGCTGACTACTATTGCGCTTTCTGCTATAGGGACGTATGTCTGTCAGTATCTGATGCCGGCAGCAACGCTTTGCGGCAAGGCCGTGTCGCTAATGGCCTATGCACAGAATGAGATAGCAGGAGGAATATCCTCACTGCCTGCCGCCAGCATACAGAGTGATATAAACCTGGTTCAGACATGGGCGCTATATGCCATACTGCTGGTTGCAGCTATATACATAGGTAGATGGAGAAACAAATCTGTGTATTAAAGAGGGATTCTGCAACTAAATAATTCTGAGTCTCCCGATAATGGGGAACGAAGGGGAAAAACACACGAAACTCTAAAACTGAGTTATGCTAAAATAAAACTTTGTACATTGAAATATATGCATGTCCCTTTCGTTCATCATCATGTGTGTGTGTAATGACACAGAAAAAGCCAGCGAAATTGAGGTAGATTGAAAAGAAATGGGTATGAAACAGTCTTTCTTCTCTATAAAAAAATTCCTCGCAACTCTAAATACTCCAATTAAGGAAGTATAAAAGAATTACGAGGAAACACCCCTGGTGGGCGTTGACGGATTCGAACCGCCGACCCTCTGCTTGTAAGGCAGATGCTCTGAACCAGCTGAGCTAAACGCCCGAAATGCATAGTTTTTCGGTTTTCGGGTGCAAAGGTACTAACTTTTTCTCTTATCTGCAAAACTTTTAGTAGTTTTCTTTTACATAGCAAGGGCTTTTCCTGAGTTTTCTTGATTCATAGCAAGTATCACAGCCTGACGATACACATCAGGACCATTCCGGCATCGCCAGAATAGTCCTGAACATATACATATATACGTGCTGTCTGAGGATATTATTTGACTGCAATAGCCTCAATCTCTACGCCTGCGCCCTTAGGCAATGCTGCCACCTGGAAGGCGCTGCGTGCAGGAAATGGTGCAGAGAAGAACTCTGCGTACACCTCATTTACAGCGGCAAAATCGGCAATATCAGCCAGCAGGACTGTGACTTTCACTACATTTTGCATTGTCAGCCCCGCCTCTGCAAGGATATTCCTCATGTTTGTCAGCGACTGGCGTGCCTGTGCCTGAATACCTCCAGGAGCGAACTCGCCCGTTGCTGGGTCGATAGGCAATTGTCCGCTAACATACACTGTGCCGTTTGCCTCTATAGCCTGGCTGTACGGTCCGATGGCAGCTGGTGCTGCCGTTGTTGAAATTACGTTCATAGTTGTTTTATAGGTTATATTATTAATTTAAGTTTCGGAAGTTAATGTAGTTAAGAAGAAGTTTAGTTGACGAGTTGACAAGTTGACGAGTAGACAAGTTGATAGTTGACGAGTTGATTGTTTTAGTTAATGAGTAGAGGATTTTGGTTAACGTGAACGTTGACGATAACGTCAACTCCTTAAACATTAACTGCCGTGTATCAGGAGTTCGTTTACACTTTTGTATCAGGAGTTCGTTTACACTTTGTCTCTGATTAATCCCGTGCGATTCGACATGTTTTGTTTGAATTTTGTTTAATATATTGTATTATTTCATATGGATCCTTGAAAAT
>JAZUMR010000028.1:0-71798 GCA_045603685.1 Prevotella sp. | reverse complement strand
ATTTCACTAACGGACAAAACACCGCTAAGAGAACTGTTCGATAAGACTTATTCCAATGATGTCAAAGAGCAATTGGATCCCCTTATTCCGGGGTTGTTTGATTAATATTTAACTCGTCCCAATTTTAACGGGACACTAATGGCTATATATTGCAATATAAAGTCGTTTATGCTTGTTTTCTCTGTAGCATTTGATTTCGCAATATGTTGGATTTTATGCGGTGTTGAGCTTTTCTTTCTTTGCTGTTTATGTCTTCGTTTGCAGACATAACGTTTCTGACTGACATGTTTATGTTTCACTTTGATGTTAGGTGTTCTTTTCTTGTGGTGATGTGCAAGCTTGTTGGCGTTTTTGGATGTCCTGTTGTCAAATTGTATGTATTTTTGATGTGTTCGCTTGATAAAGAACATTTTTTTATATAAATATTTGGTTTTTTGATTAATTCTGATTATCTTTGCACGGATTATCGGCTTGTGTGGCTGCCATGGGAGGCGGTTGTTGTTGTATGGCCGTGAAAAGTTAAGAGTAAAAAGATAAAAACGGAATAAAATTTTATAGAACGTTATGAAGAATCCTTTAAGAAGTGCAGTATGCACAGAAGGTCGTCGTATGGCGGGCGCTCGTGCGTTATGGGTGGCAAATGGTATGAAGCGTGAACAATTCGGCAAGCCTATTATTGCCGTGGTGAATTCTTTCACTCAGTTTGTGCCAGGACATACTCATCTGCACGAAGCAGGACAGATAGTTAAGGAGGAAATAGAAAAGCTCGGATGCTATGCAGCGGAATTTAATACAATTGCTATTGATGACGGCATAGCCATGGGGCATGACGGCATGCTGTATTCCCTCCCTTCAAGAGATATTATTGCTGACTCTGTAGAGTATATGTGCAATGCGCATAAGGCGGATGCAATGATATGCATCTCTAACTGCGATAAGATTACTCCTGGCATGCTCATGGCTGCCATGCGACTGAATATTCCTGCTGTATTTGTCAGCGGAGGACCTATGGAGGCTGGTGTGTATAAAGGAGAGAACCTTGACCTTATCGCTGCCATGGTTAAAGGAGCTGACAAGACGGTCAGCGACGATGAGCTCGCTGAAATCGAAAACCGAGCATGTCCAGGATGCGGCTGCTGCTCTGGCATGTTCACCGCCAATTCAATGAATAATCTTACTGAGGCTATCGGACTCTCGCTGCCTGGCAACGGAACGATTCTTGCCACTCACGTAAATCGTAAGGAACTAATGCGTGAAGCTGCAAGACAGATAGTGAAGAACGCTAATGCTTATTACTTCGAGGGTGACGACTCTGTTCTCCCACGCTCAATTGCTACGCGCACGGCTTTCCTTAATGCCATGACGCTGGATATAGCTATGGGCGCATCAACAAATACAGTGCTGCACCTCCTCGCTGTGGCTCAGGAGGCGGGAGTAGATTTCACTATGAAGGATATTGACAACCTCTCGCGAAAGACTCCGTTCTTGTGCAAGCTCGCACCGAATTCTCAGAAATATTCTGTCCAGGAGTGCGGACGCGCTGGAGGTATGATGGGCCTGCTTGGCGAACTTGCAAAGGGCGGATTGATTGATACTGATGTGAAGCGCGTAAACGGCGCCACACTTGCAGAGGATATTGCTAAATATTCTATTACGGCAGAGGAGGTTCATCCTGAGGCAAAGCGTATATATTCAAGTGCACCAGCGGGCAGGTTCTGCAACAAGCTTGGTGTGCAGGATACAAACTATGAATCGCTTGATACTGACCGTGAGAACGGATGCATCCGCGACATAGAGCATGCGTATACAAAAGATGGCGGCATGGCTGTGCTGTTCGGCAATATTGCGCAGGATGGCTGTGTTGTTAAAACAGCGGGAGTTGACGAGTCTATATGGAAATTCTCTGGCCCTGCCGTAGTTTTTGATTCACAGGACGAAGCATGCGAGGGTATATTAGGTGGAAAAGTGAAGAAAGGCGATGTTGTTGTCATTACTCATGAAGGTCCTAAGGGAGGCCCTGGTATGCAGGAAATGCTGTACCCGACATCGTATATAAAGAGTATGCACATGGGAAAAGAATGTGCGCTCATTACTGACGGACGATTCTCAGGAGGAACATCGGGACTCTCTATCGGACACATCTCACCAGAGGCTGCAAGCGGAGGAAATATCGGCAAGATTATTGATGGTGATATAATTGAGATAGATATTCCTAACCGCAGCATTAATGTCAAGCTGTCTGATGAGGAACTTGCTGCACGTGAGCAGCGTCCTTTGAAGCGTAACAGAATCGTTTCTAAGGCTCTGCGAGCTTATGCGCAAAGCGTTTCGTCTGCTGATAAAGGCGGTGTGAGAATTATTGATTAAAATTGTATGTTGCCTTGCTTTCATTTGTGATTATCAATCTCTATTGGCAAGGTGATTCTGATAAATAATATTGATGGAAAAGATTACTGGAGCGGAAGCGCTTATGCGCTCACTCATACATGAAGGTGTAGATATCATGTTTGGTTATCCTGGCGGTGCTATTATGCCGACATACGATGCATTGTATGACTATCGTGATAAATTAAAGCACGTACTGGTAAGACACGAGCAGGGGGCTGTACATGCTGCACAAGGCTATGCACGTGTCAGCGGAAATGTCGGATGTGCTATCGTTACATCAGGACCTGGCGCCACAAATACTGTTACTGGCATCGCTGATGCTATGGTCGATTCAACACCGATGGTCGTTATATGCGGACAGGTTGGAGTATCGATGCTTGGTACAGATGCTTTTCAGGAGGTCGATGTCGTTGGTGTGACATCACCTGTAAGCAAATGGAGTTATCAGATACGCCGTGCAGAGGATGTGGCATGGGCTGTTAGCAGAGCGTTCTATATCGCTAAAAGCGGACGGCCAGGACCGGTTGTGCTCGATTTCGCAAAGAACGCACAGACTGGGCTTGTTGAATATGAGCCTGCAAAGGTCGATTTTATCAGAAGCTACGAGCCATATCCGCAGGTATCGATGTCTGATATAGAGAAGGCGGCAAAGATGATTAACGACAGCGTGAAACCGTTTGTTCTCGTCGGACAGGGAGTGGAATTAGGTGATGCAACAGAAGAGTTGCGAGAGTTTATAGAGAAAGCTGATATTCCGTGTGCTACAACATTTCTCGGACTTTCTGCCATCCCGAGCAATCATCCGCTGAATAAGGGCATACTCGGAATGCACGGCAACCTCGGCCCTAATGTCATGACAAACCAGTGTGACCTGCTTATTGCTGTCGGAATGCGATTTGACGATAGAGTAACAGGTAATCTTGATGCTTATGCAAAGCAGGCTAAGATTATCCACTTTGACATTGATGCCTCAGAGTTCAACAAGAATGTCAAGATTGACCTGGGCGTTCTCGGCAATTGCAAGCAAACACTGAAGGCTGTAACAGAGCTCATAGACGAGGCAAAGCATTCAAGCTGGTCAAACGGATTTGAGCCATACAAGGAGAAAGAATATAACAAGGTTATAAGTAAAGCTTTATATCCAAAAGAGGGACCGCTACTCATGGGTGAGGTTGTTAATCGTGTAACAGAAGCAACAGAGAATAAAGCTGTCCTTGTAACTGATGTTGGCCAGAATCAGCTCTTTGCATGTAGATACTTCAAGTTTTCTGAACCACGCAGTATTGTGACATCTGGAGGCATGGGAACAATGGGATTCGCGCTGCCAGCAGCAATTGGTGCAACATTTGGAGCGCCTGACCGTACCGTATGCATGTTCTGCGGTGACGGCGGACTGCAGATGACCATGCAGGAGCTTGGCACTATTATGGAGCAGCAGTGCCCAGTTAAGATTATTCTTCTTAACAACAACTATCTCGGTAATGTTCGCCAGTGGCAGGAAATGTTCTTCAATAAGCGATATTCATTCACTCCGATGGCAAATCCTGACTACGAGCTGATTGCTAAAGGATATGCTATACCAGCACGTACAGTGGTTAATCGTGAGGAACTGGATGATGCTATAAACGAGATGCTGAGTACTCCTGGACCATATCTCTTGCAGTGCGCAATAAAGGAAGAGGATAATATCCTTCCGATGACTCCTCCAGGAGCCGCTGTTGATCAAATGCTTCTTGAATAATGAAAAGGCTGACGGGAGGACAGTGCGGTGACTGTACTGTATGTGGAAAATGCGATAAAATATTACACTCCGTGAGTGAAGAAGCAGCGCCGGAAGGCGGTTCGCCTGTTACAGCATGTAGTTCAATAAATACGTATCCATCAAAAAATGTATCAATGGAAAAGGACAATAATGTAAAATTATACACATTTATTATATATACTGAGAACCTGCCTGGCTTGCTCAGCCAGATTACAGCGGTGTTTACTCGCCGGCAGGTGAATATAGAATCTCTTAACGTATCAGCATCAAGTATTAAGGGAGTCCATAAGTATACTATTACAGCATTTACAACAGAGGAACTGGCAGAGATGATTACATCGCAGACAGAGAAAAAGGTTGATGTCGTGAAGGCTGACTACTACCAAAATAACGACTTGTTTATGGTAGAAGCAGCGATGTTCAAGCTCTCTACACCTGTTGTGATGGAATATCCTGAAATTAGCAGAGAGATACGTCATTCTCAGGCACGTATTACTGAGGTTAACTCTACATTCTGCATCGTCTCAATGACAGGTGTCACAGATGATATATTGTCGCTATTCCGTAAGCTAAACGAATATGAAGGATGTGTCCTGCAGTATGCTCGTTCCGGCAGAATTGTTGTCACACGCTCCTGCCAGGAAATGGTCAATCAGTTCCTGCGTGAACGCGGAAAGGCTATTGATGCAGAGGATAATCTATAATAGTATATAAGATTTCAAGTTTAGCAAGTGTGTAGCTAATATAAACTGATAATGCAGAATGAAGATATACAGATAATATCGTGAATATAGGGAAATGTTTAGTAGGTACGGACAGAAAAACTGATATTCTCTATTTTCTTCTGTATTCTTTCCTTATATCCTCTTCTATCGTTATCAGCCTCATGCATGTTGAATTTGCGAAATCAAAGTTTGATATATGTCGGAGGGAGCCGTACCGGTACGGTTCCTTCCCTTTATAATAAAAAGATGTGATGAAAGAAAAATTACCATTAATTGGCAAATATAGTATGCTTGCTGAACCGTTTCATTGTGATTTTAATCATGCTATTCACATGGGACGTCTTGGTAATTGCATGCTGAATGCAGCAGACTTCCACAGCACAGAGCGTGGATTCGGCATGCGGTATCTTAATACTATAAATAAAACATGGGTTCTGTCGCGTCTCTGCGTTGAAATGCAGGAAATGCCAGCGCAGAACTCACGCTTTTCTATAGAGACATGGGTGGAGAATGCTAAACGTTTCTTCACCCAGCGTAATTTCCGCATAACAGATGAAAAAAGCGGCAGCGTGCTCGGCTATGGGCGTTCTATATGGGCGTTAATCGATTTTACAACGCGTCAGCCTACTGATATTCTTGCTGTAAGGGATGGCGATATTACTGAATGGATAAATCCGGATATGGCATGCCCGATTGCCCCTCCCGGACGAGTTAAGGTAACGAATGAAGCGCGTCTTGTTGCATCTGTCAGTACAAAATATAGTGACATTGACATAAATGGTCATGTCAATAGTGTCAAGTACATAGAGCATATTATGGACCTTTTCCCGCTTTCTTTCTATAAGGAAAACCGCATACGCAGATTTGATATTGCTTATGTAGCAGAAACATATTATGGTGACACCCTCAATTTTTATATCGATGATTCAGTACAATCAGAGAAGGTTATAAGAATTACCAAAACATCAAATGAGAGCCAAGAAGAGACAGAAGTAGTACGATGTGCAATGTTTTTTTAAAAGAATTGACATTTTTCTTTGGTATTTCATAATAAATTGCTACCTTTGTAGCGTTTTTTAGTTACAAAATATAATTCTAACATAATAAAGAGATAATAAAATGGCAAAAATGAATTTTGGTGGCGTTATCGAGGAGGTAATGACACGTGAGGAATTTCCACTGGACAAAGCGCGCGAGGTGCTCAAAGATGAGACAATTGCAGTTATAGGCTACGGCGTGCAGGGTCCTGGACAGGCATGCAATCTTCGTGACAATGGATTTAATGTGATTGTAGGACAGCGTCAGGGTAAGACTTATGAAAAAGCCGTTAGCGATGGATGGGTTCCTGGCGAGACACTCTTCTCTATTGAAGAGGCTGCTGATAAGGCTTCAATCGTAATGTGCCTCCTTTCTGATGCAGCTGTAATGTCTGTATGGCCTACACTGCAGAAATATCTTACACCAGGCAAGGCCCTCTATTTCTCTCACGGTTTTGCCATCACATGGTCTGACCGCACAGGCTGTGTACCTTCAAATGATATCGATGTTATCATGGTAGCTCCAAAGGGTTCTGGTACATCACTCCGCACAATGTTCCTTGAAGGACGCGGACTCAACTCATCATATGCTGTATACAATGATGCTACAGGACGTGCTCTCGAGCGTACTCTCGCACTCGGCATCGGTATAGGCTCAGGCTATATGTTCGAGACAACATTCCAGCGCGAGGCTACATCTGACCTTACAGGTGAGCGCGGCTCACTCATGGGTGCAATCCAGGGCCTTCTCCTGGCACAGTACGAGGTGCTCCGTGAGAACGGACATACTCCATCTGAGGCATTCAACGAGACAGTTGAGGAGCTCACACAGTCGCTCATGCCACTCTTCGCACAGAAGGGTATGGACTGGATGTACGCTAACTGTTCAACAACAGCACAGCGTGGCGCACTCGACTGGATGGGTCCTTTCCACGATGCATGCAAGCCTGTAGTAGAGAAACTCTACGCTTCAGTTAAGTCGGGCAACGAGGCTCAGATTTCTATCGATGCTAACTCTAAGCCAGACTATCGAGTAGGACTCGAGAAAGAGCTCGCTGCACTCCGTGAGTCTGAGATGTGGCGCACAGCAGAGGTTGTACGTCAGCTTCGTCCAGAGAACAACTAATATTCTCTACTTTGGGAAATATCCTTTCCTTCGGCAGGTATAACGCTCCGTAGTAAGATGTCTTCCCGTTAGTAGAAACATATAATATAGCAAGGCAGGGATTCATGCAATTCCTGCCTTGCTTTTTTTCTTGCCGGTAAAGCTCTTATAACATTGAGCAAGGCATATCCCGATACAGACTGGCAGAATATATTCTACGAGATGTGGAATGTCAGCAAAGTTTTAAGAAAACTTTACAATTATTCGTCCCTGAGAATCGCCTGTAGAATTTTCTCCAGCTAATTTCTGAAAATATCGCAAGGAAATTGAGTCACATCTAACTTGTTGTTGCATAGATGGTTGCGTGAATATTCACAATTAAATACATAATTGTATTATCTTAAAGGCTACGAATGGATGCGTCATTCGTAGCCTTTCAAATTTTAAACTACTCCAAATGAAATTTTCACTTGCTCCAAATTACCCCGCTATTTAGTGTATATCCCTTTCTAATTCAGCAAATTTTGCACATTTCACTGATTTATGTCCGTTTCCAAACCACAAAATTCGCTTCGTCAAGCCGAAAATAAATGAAAACTCTGTACATGATTTTCATGCAATTAATTGAAACCAATATGCATAATAAGAATAATTTATTTCATTAATATTCTTCATTCTTTACTCTTCACTCTTCATTCTTCATTAACCCTCTGTTTTACATGTTTTGTTCTTCTATAAAGAATATATGTAAAATATTTTGCCATCTCATTATTTCTTTTTATCTTTGCACTATTATCCTATGCTAGAATATGTGGAGGTGATCTTATATCCTGTAATATATTTTAACGAATATAATAAGGGATTGCAGTATATACCACTGGATTCTGTTTTCATAATATCCATAATTTATACAGTATAATTGATAGAACTTTATTACATTTATGGTGAGAGCTATTCTTTTAGTATTTGTGTTTCTTTATTGTTCAATGACTTATTCGCAGATATCCACCTATGTTGCTGGAAAACCTAAAGTTAAGGAAGAATCTTATGATAGTCTTGAAAGTTTATGCTATACTAATGCAAAAAGACATGTTGGACAACGAATATTCGTAAAAGGTACTTCGTATAACAGAAAAACAGGAGGTTACTATAATAAATTTAAGGTTAAACCAAATGTATTTTCAGATGTTTACATGCCAAATACCGAGGGGGAAACCGATTATAATGCTATTACAGGAAAATACTTTACAATCACAAAAGTTGAGGATAAGGGAATTGTCAAGGGATTATGGCTTACGCTAACTGATAGTGTTGATGTCATCTATATGAATATCAATAGCTATGACATAGAAAAGGATTATTATGTTACGGTAGGGTATTATGAGAAGATGAAAGACCTATTAGTTGGCAAGACTTTTATAACAAAAGATGAAGGTGTTACACTGCTTGAAACAGGCGAGAAAAAAAACGTGCCTGTGCGTGTGCGTTTTAAGTGTATTGACGTAGGTGTTTCTATTGGTGAAGACGGAAGTGTTTTTGCCGTACTTGAAAATGAAAGGTATGGAAAAACACGTGCTAAGATTGTGGGAGAGAAGAAGAAATGTCTTGTCGGATATACAGATCTTGACAGATACAACAGATTGGTTAAGCGTTTTGGTGAAAATAATGCCAATTATATATCAGAAGGTAGAATAAAAATCGGTATGACGAAAACTATGGTAGAGGAAGCATGGGGACTACCTGATGACGTTAACAGCACAAGAGGGATATACGGCAGTCATGAGCAATGGGTGTATGGTAACAGATGCATTTATTTTGAAGGTAATAGATTGACGACCATACAAGATTAATTTTTTTTATGTCATCAAATTTACTTGATGATATAGTGAGATAATACTGTGTAATAGATAAACGAATAAATGGGAATGATACGATTTTGTTATATTCCCATTCTTTTCTTTCTATTGGATATTACTCGTTTTCGGCTGTATGACGCAACAAAAGGGTTATGATGAAATGCTGTGAATAATAGCGATAAGAAGGTGTGTTATGTGTGCAATATGGATAGTCTGCCATAATGCAAGGGATAAGGGTGTTGACGCACAAAAGCGAATCTTCCGTTAAATAATTTAAATATTCTTTTACACTTGTGTAAATTGTAGAATATATTAGCTATCTTTGCATAAGATAGGTTTCACCTCGGAAAAGAATACAAGTGCTCTCTTCTCTCGGTTTGCGCTATCTCTAATTAAGAATAGAAGTAAGGTTGTGAGGTTGTAAAGTGGATTTAGCAGAAGGACTTCCGGTATTCAACAGATTCATCTGCTTGCTTGTTTGCAAAAATAGATACATTTGAGCATAATAATCTTTAACCTTAATATAAAATGACCAATATGAAGATATTACTGACTGGCGGTGCCGGATTTATCGGCTCGCATACTATAGTAGAGTTGGACAACGCTGGCTATGAAGTAGTTGTTGTTGATAATTTTGTAAATTCAAAAAAGGAGTCGCTTGAGCGTGTTGCACAAATAATAGGCAAGCAGGTACCGTACTATAAGGCAGACATCCGTGACCGAGAGGCTTTAGAGACTGTTTTCTCGGAGCATCAGTTTGATGCAGTCATTCATTTCGCAGGTCTAAAGGCCGTTGGCGAATCTGTCGCAAAGCCTCTGGAGTACTATGAGAATAACATGTCTGGTACGTTTGTCCTGCTTGATGTTATGCGCACGCATGGCTGCAAAAATATTATTTTTTCAAGTTCTGCTACGGTATACGGCGACCCCGTAATCATTCCGATAACGGAAGAATGTCCAAAGGGGCAGTGTACGAATCCATACGGACAAACCAAGTCTATGCTTGAAGAGGTCCTGAAAGATGTGCAGCGTGCAGATACGGAATGGAATGTTGTACTTCTGCGTTATTTCAATCCTATAGGAGCGCATGCCTCTGGCCTGATAGGTGAGAATCCAAACGGAATACCTAATAATCTTATGCCATATATAACACAGACTGCCATAGGAATACGTAAGGAGCTTGGAGTGTTTGGTAATGATTATGACACTCCAGATGGAACAGGAGTGCGCGACTATATTCATGTTGTAGATTTGGCACTCGGACACGTTGCTGCGCTGAAAGCAATTGAGCGTAAGTGCGGACTTGCGGTATACAACCTTGGTACAGGGCATGGGTATTCTGTGCTTGACGTAGTAAAGGCATTCGAGAAGGCTAACGGGCTACATGTGCCTTATAAAATAATGCCACGCAGGCCAGGTGATATAGCTACATGCTATTGCGACCCTTCGAAAGCTAAGCAGGAGTTGGGTTGGGAGGCTAAGTACGGCATAGAGGATATGTGCCGTGACTCATGGCGTTTCCAGTGTAATGTGTCTGAAGAATAAAATCTCTCAGAGCCAATGCACATAACACCGATAGCCTATTTCCACTCTCCCTTTGTGTCGAAGTTTGGTATTCCTCGGCAGAGTGGCATCATAGAGAGCCTTGAGGGTGAGGTGGTTTTCTGTCAGCCGTATGATAACGCTGATGCTGTTAGAGGTATAGACGGCTTTACTCATCTATGGTTAATATGGGGATTCTCGGAAAACATTCGTGCGAAGGATGATGAGACGCGGGCTGACGTGCATCTGACGGTACGTCCGCCGCGCTTAGGCGGTAATGAACGAATAGGTGTGTTTGCTTCACGTTCACCGTTCCGCCCTAACGGCCTTGGGCTGTCTTGCGTGCGACTGAAGGAAATAGGAAAGGGGAGACTCGTTGTCTGTGGAGCAGACTTGATGGATGGCACTCCTATATATGACATCAAGCCGTATGTCCCGTATGCTGACTGTATGAAAGAGGCAACGGGAGGATACACGGATAATGCATGGCGACGGTTGGATGTGTCTTTTCCGCAGCAGCTAAGGGCTTCGATGTCAGATGCTGATGTCCGGACAATTATTGCAGCATTGCAGCAAGATCCGCGACCGCACTACCATAATGATGATACAAGAATTTATGGTATGCCGTATAGGAATAAGGACATTAAATTTTGTGTTAAGGGAAATACAGTTGAGGTAATCAGCGTGTCTGAAGAAAATATAAAGTAAGACGTAATGCCTTGCTTCATATAGCTAAGAATAACATAAATCATAATATAATCTATGAAAAAAACAATTGCATCTTTAGTTTTGGCATCTGCTATCGCAGTTCCTTCTGTTGCACAACAGCAGGGACTGGTTGATATGCGTAATTCAAACAATGCCGTGATGGTGAACACCACGCTTGGCGCAACACAATGGACAGGCGGATTCTGGAAAGAGCGTTTTGATATCTTCCACAAGGCGTCGATTCCTTCTATGTATAAGACATGGAAAAGCAAGGAAGGAAAAGGATGGAATAATTTCCTTGTAGCCTCTGGACAGATGGAGGGAGAACATCATGGCCCTGCATTCCATGATGGTGATATGTATAAGTGGTGTGAGTCATTAGCTGCGGTTTATGCAGTGACGCATGATCCTGAACTCGATGCCATTATGGATGAGTTTATCGCATTGGTAGCAGCTTCGCAGCGCGAAGATGGATACATTCATACGCAGGTAAATATTGCAGAACTCAACGCAAAGAAGAAGAGAGCGGAGAACAAAGACAATACAGTTGTCGGCACAGCAACGGGCAAGGGCACAGACGGCGCATTAGGTAACAAACTGAATTTCGAGACATATAATCTCGGTCACCTTATCACGTCGGCATTAGTTCATAAGCGTGCCACCGGCAAGACGACATTCTATAATGTAGCTTTGAAGGCGGCTGACTTCCTTATTAATTTTGCAAAGACAAATCCTGACGAGCTTGCTAAGTGTGCGGTTTGTCCTTCTCATTATATGGCTGTTGCTGAGTTGTATCGTGAGACTGGCGAGCAGAAATATCTTGATCTTGCACAGACGCTGATTGATATTCGCGGTTCGCAGCCAGATGGAACTGATGACAATCAGGATAGAGAACCGTTCCGTGAGCAGTATACAGCACGTGGCCACAGTGTCCGTGCAAATTACCTGTATGCTGGAGCGACAGACCTTTATGTTGAAAGCGGTGAGGAACAGTTGATGAAGAATCTGAAGCCGATTTGGGAGGATATCGTTTATCGCAAGATGTATATCACTGGCGGATGCGGCGCACTGTATAATGGCGTTTCTCCTGATGGTACAGACTATAAGCCAGTAAATTGGCAACAGATACATCAAGCTTATGGCAGACCTTACCAGCTTCCACAGTCGACAGCCCATAACGAAACCTGTGCTAATATCGGCAATATGCTTTTCAACTGGCGTATGCTTCAGGCAACAGGTGATGCGAAGTACGCTGACATTGTTGAGGTATGTCTGTACAATAGCATATTAACCGGTATCTCTCTTGACGGAACGAAGTATCTGTATACCAATCCGCTCCGTCTTTCAGACGAACTGCCTTATAAATTAAGATGGAGCCGTGAGCGCAAGGCTCTCATCTCATGTTTCTGCTGTCCTCCTAACACGCTGCGCACGCTTTGCGAAGCGCAGGAGTATGCATATTCTTTGGCAAAGGCACAGGTTGACGCAAAGGGAAAGAAACTTCCAGGTGCATTATATGTGAACCTGTATGGTGAAAACAATTTGAATACAGTGCTTAATGGTAAGGCTTTTATTGTGTCACAAAAGACAGATTATCCATTTGATGGCCGTGTAGAGCTTACTATTGATGCAGTTGGAAAGAAATGCCTTGAGGCTATAAACTTGCGTGTTCCAGAGTGGTGTGAAAACGCAAAGGTTGTAATTAATGGTGAAGAGCAACAGGTTGAAGTTAAGCCAAATACATATATCACATTAAATAGACTGTGGAAGAAGGGGGACAAGATTACATTGGATATGGAGATGCGTGTACGTCTTATTGAATCACATCCTCTTGTAGAAGAATCACGTAATCAGGTGGCTGTTAAACGTGGTCCGATTGTCTACTGTCTGGAGCAGCAGGATGTCAATGCAAATATTGACAATGTGGTTATTCCTGCAGACATCAACCTTGTACCTGTTGATATGGTGATAGATGGCTCTAAAATGAAGGCATTGGAAGGTACTGCTAAATTGATTGAGGACTCTTCTTGGAAGAACACTCTTTACCGCGAGGTCGGAAAATCGGACAAGACTGTAAAGATTCGTCTTATTCCACACTATGCTTATGGTAACAGAGGTATGCAGGATATGACAGTCTGGATGCCTTTATCAAGATAATTGATACAAAATATTAGGTGAGTGGGAAAGAGTAATTTTTCTCCCTCACCTTTATTTTAATTATATTTTGAATTAATAACCATGAAGATATACAGATTTTTTATATTCTCAGCACTGCTGTTATTCTCTATTCCTACGTTTGCTGCAGATATATATGTTTCGCCTAATGGTTCAGACAAAAATGACGGAACCATTAATAAACCGTACAAAACGATTAGGATAGCATTACGTCATGCGCGAAATTTGAGGCGCCTTGAAGATAAAAGTGTAGAAGGAGGGGTGACAATACATCTTGCTCCAGGCACTCATTATCTATACGAGCCATTATATGTGCGACCAGAAGATAGTGGTACAGAGGATAGTCCTACTACCATCAAGGGCGAGAACGCGGTGGTATCTGGCGGTGTCGTCGTAAGCGGATGGAAAAAGAAAGGTAAGTTCTATGTAGCTAATACTCCTGCCTTTAATGGTAATCTGATTGATTTCAGACAGTTATATATAAACGGAGTTAAGGCTGTTCGTGCAAGAGACGTAGAGAATTTTGATGATATGGCGCATATTCGTTCGCTTGATAAGGTGAATCATATTATGTACGTGCCTGCAACAAAGCATATTAAAGCTTTGGCAGATTCATATAAGAGAAATGCTATATTGCAACAGGCTCCTGCAGAGATGGTATTACACGAGATGTGGTGTGTAGCAAATCTGCGAATTCGTGACATAGAAGTTAAGTGGGATTCTGCAGCCGTGACATTCCATCAGCCAGAATCTACAATTCAATTTGAGCATCCTTGGCCATGTCCGATGGTTAATACCAAGCCATTCAAAAGAGAAGACGGTAGAGTTCTAAATCTTAATTCTGCATTCTATCTTACTAATCATATATCATTGCTTGACACACCTGGTGAATGGTACCATGACGTGCGCAATCATAAGATATATTACTATCCAAAACCTGGTGAAAGGATACAGGAAGCTGTGGTTCCTGCGCTTGAGACGCTTGTCGAAGTAGAAGGAACTCTTGACCGTCAAGTAAAGAATGTTCTCTTTGAGAATATAACTTTCTCGCATACAACATGGATGCGTCCGACTACAGACGGACATGTCCCATTGCAGGCAGGTATGTATTTATATGAGGGATACAAAATGCGTCCTCAAACTATACGTCCTGATAGAAACAATAAACTTGATAATCAGGGATTCCTTGGTCGTCCTGTGGCTGCTGTATCAGTAGCATACGCTTCTGACATAAACTTCAATGAATGTTTGTTTACAAAGTTGGGGTCGACAGGACTTGACTATGTAGAAGGAACACAGCGTGGTATCATTTCGAACAGCACTTTTACTGATATAGCAGGAAATGGTATAGTTGCGGGCTCTTTTTCTCCTACAGCTTTTGAGACTCATCTTCCATACGATCCACAGGACCGTCGTGTGATATGCAATGGGCTTATCATTGCTAATAACTTAATTCATGATGTTTCTACTGAGGATTGGGGCGCATTGGGCATCTGCTGTGGATATGTCTCTGATTTTATCATTGCGCATAATGAGATATATGATGTATCATATTCGGGTATTAATTTAGGATGGGGATGGACTCAATCTGTGAATGCCATGCGTGGTAATGAGGTGTATAGAAATTACATTCATCATTATGCACGTCATATGTATGATTGTGCAGGCATTTATACACTTAGTGCTCAGCCTAAAACATTTATTGCGGAGAATGTTGTAGAGAAGATATATACTCCTATATATGCCCATGATCCACACCACTGGTTCTACTTGTATTGTGATGAGGGGTCTTCTTTCATTACGGTTCGTGACAACTGGACGGAAAGTGAGAAGTTCCTCAGAAATGCCAATGGACCATGTAATACATGGGAGAATAATGGACCGCATGTAAATGATTCTGTCAGAGCTAATGCAGGAATCAAGAAGGAGTTGAATATCAAGACTCTTCGCAAGCAAATACAGACACGTAAGTTTAAGAAATAATATATACTAATTATGGAAAACAAATCAAGCCTTAAGTCTACGATAACTGTGTCGTTGACAAATTATCTTGATGCTGGCGCTATTGTTGCCGGTGCAAGTGGATTAACTCTTTGGCAGGAGTATTTGAATCTTACAGAAGGAAACCTTGGATGGTTGAATGCGATTTCAGCCAACTGCCTTGGTGCAGCAATTGGCGCTATTATAGGCGGATTCCTTGCTGATAAGTATGGCAGAAAATTCATATACACGTACAACATGATAATATATATGATTGGCGTGTTGTTGATTATGCTCTCTGTTAATTTCCCTATGTTGCTCGCAGGATTTCTCGTTACCGGAGTTTCTGTAGGTGTGGGAGTTCCTGCATCATGGACATATATTTCAGAGAATTCAGAGATAAATAATAGAGGCCGCAATATCGCTATCTCGCAGATGGCATGGGGAATTGGCCCTACAATTATTCTTATCCTTGGCACATTGCTTGCTCCTCCAACAGCTGGTGAAGCAGGTGGCTTACTCTTTGGTTTTGTTGCAAGTGTAGCCTCAATATTTGGAGTTACAGAGAGTGGGGCAGAACTTAATATCTTTACTTCGAGAATAGTTTTCGCTTCTTTGTTTGTTGTAGCTTTCATTGCCTGGACATTGCAGCGTCAGCTTGACGAATCAAAGGAGTGGCTGGATATCAAGGCATCTGGTCAGAAGCATCCAAGCACTTTTGCTTCTTTTGGAGCATTGTTTAAGAATAAGGTTAATATTAAGACAATGTTATTCCTTGCAGGTATGTATCTGTCATGGAATCTGGTTTCTTCAGTGATGGGTTTCTTCCAGCAGCATATATATGAGACAGCTGGCGGCCTTTCAAATGAATATGCAAATATGCTGTCTGTAGGCCAGTGGGTTGTAATTATTCTCACAACATTCCTTTTCTCGCTTGTCGTAGATAAGGTGGCACATCGACCATTATATGCTGTAGGTGTAGGTAGTGCCGTATTAGCATGGGTTATGGTTCTTACCATAGGTATTACCAGTATCGAAGGTTTGCTTGTATTTACTGCTTTATGGGCTATTCAGGGCGGTATATCTGTTCAGACATTCTATGCTTTGTGGGCGTCTGAGCTATTCCCTGCAAAATACAGAGCGGCAGCGCAGGGAGTGATGTTCTTCATTGTACGCGGACTGTCAGCTGCATGGGGATTGGTGTTTGTCTATATTTACGGCAAAAACGGTGAGGGCTTCACTGTTGCTGCTATATTAATGATGCTGCTTCTTATCGTTTCACTCCTCATTGGCCTTATTGGTGCTCCGAGAACAAAAGGCAAATCGCTTGAAGAAATCACTCGGGAACGATACGGAAATGATATTTAATTAATACAGGCATAATATGTGTATAGCATAGTATATCGTTATATGTAGTTCCGCTGCATGAAACCTATATTATGCTATACACTTCTTCTTGACATTTACTTCATGAATATTTCATGGAATAATTGTCAATTTAATTAATAATTTAATAACCTTTTATTGCTATGTGGATAACATATCCTGGAGATTTTGAAATCTGGCTTGGTAATATTTTTAATAATCGCCGCACAGAACGAGGTGCAATGTTTCCGCCATTCTGGAAGCAGGACTCGCATTATGTTACGGTTGAGTTTAGTACAGTAGTAAATTTGTCTGTTTCTGAGACTATAAGAATATATTCTGAGGGAAAGTTTAATTTTATGCTTGATGGCAAACTCCAATATGGTCAGCCACAGACATTTGTTATTCCTGCAGGAAGACATAACCTGAATTTTAAGATTTGGAACCAGCAGACCCCACCAGCATTATTCGTACAAGGTGACACTATTCATACAGACAGTAAGTGGCTTGCTACTTATGAAGATAAAATCTGGATAGATGAAAATGGTGTTGCGCATGGTTCTGGAATATATGTTAATGCAGCAACATGGAACCGATTTAGCACACCAGAGGATTCTCCTTCAAAATTTAAACTTGAGACACAGCCGATGTCACCCGTTAGCCAGGTAGAAACAGACGGAGGCGTTTTGTTTGATTTCGGTAGAGAGACAATGGGCTATATCGTTTTCAATGACGTAAAGAAGGGAGAAGAGATAGAAATATATTATGGTGAGTCAAACGAAGAGGCTTTAGACCATGATTATTGTGAGACACTGGATTTCCTGACAGTTCCTTCTGACGGAGTATTCATTGTACCAGACAGTAAAGCCTTCAGGTATGTTCATGTCGTATGTCGCACGCGTACATTATATGATGTGTCTGGGTTATATGAGTATTTACCTCAGAATACAGATGTGAGCGGAACATTTGAGTGCTCTGATGAAGAAGTAAACCAGATATGGCAGGTCGGAGCATACACAATGGACCTGACAACGCGAGAGTTCTTTATGGATGGTATAAAGCGAGACCGTTGGACATGGTCAGGTGATGCTATACAGTCTTACTTGATGAACTATTACTTGCGTTTTGATAATGAGACCGTTAGGCGAACCATTCGCCAGCTGCGCGGGAAGGATCTGGTAACGGCTCATGTCAATACTATTATGGACTATACGTTCTATTGGTTTAAGTCCGTTCTCGATTATTATGAATATACAGCAGATATAGCGTTTGTTCGTGAGATTTATCCTAAAATGCAAACACTTATGCAGTATGTACAGGGAAGACTTAGCAATGAAGGATTTGCTGACGGCCGTCCAGATGATTGGATTTTTGTAGATTGGGTTGATTTCCCTATGCACAAACGTGGAATCCTGTCGTTTGAGCAGATTCTTCTCGCCAAAAGCGTAGAGACCATGTCTGTTTGTGCACAGCTACTAAGGGACAATCCTCTGCAGAATCCACCACAGGGTTCAATAACTACAGAAGAGTACGCTCAGGATGCAATAAAGTTCTCTAAGCAGTATGAAGTGCTGCGTGAAAAGATTGATGCCACATTCTGGGACAAGGAGAAGAAAGCGTATCTCCATAGTATAGAAGACGGTGTAATGAACGATATGGTTACAAAGTTCCCGAACATGTTCGCTGTTTTGTTTGACTATGTGACAGAGGAGCGCAAAAGGGATATATTGGAGCATGTCATGCTGAACAAAGACGTGGAAGCCATTACAACACCATATATGCGTTTTTACGAATTAGAGGCTTTGTGCCAAATGGGAGAGTTTGATTTTGTCATGTCTGAGATGAAGTCCTATTGGGGCGGAATGCTACGTGAAGGTGCAACATCTTTCTGGGAGAAATATGTGCCTTCAGAACAGGGAACACAACATTTGCAGATGTATGGCAGGCCATACGGTAAAAGCCTTTGCCATGCTTGGGGCGCATCGCCTGTATACCTTTTAGGAAAGTACTATCTTGGCATTCGTCCGCTTAAACCTGGTTATATGGAGTGGGAATGCCGTCCTAATTTAGGTGGATTACAATGGATGTCAGGCTCTGTACCAACGCCATTTGGCCCTATTACACTTACTGTTAATTCTGAGCAGATAAAGATTAAATCACCTGTCACTGGTGGTCATCTCTATTATAATGGGATCTGTATAGACATTAACTCTACTGAAGAGATAGTTGTGGAACTTAATTAAAAATCATCTACTGCAAGTTTCGCATTGCGGAACTTGTGGTAGATAAAGAAGTTAGAGAAGTTAAAATAGTTAAGCCAAATGTCAAATGACAATATATATATATCAGCTGTAATTGCTTAACTCCTCAGGTTTGAAGAGCCGATAACTTCTTAACTTCTTTAACTTCTGAAACTTATATGTCATTACCTAAAGAATTTGCAGACTATACATCGCAGGTATTCGGAGAGGAACGCTGGCAACGTTTTCTGTCAGCAATGAACGAACCAGTACCTGTAAGCATTCGATATAATCCATTTAAGAACGGTGCTGCAGAGATTCTCTCGGAAACACTTGGCGCTCATACTCCAGTACCATGGTGCCGTGATGCATATTGGCTGGAGCAACGTCCGCTGTTTACTGCTGACCCGTGCTTGCATGCTGGGAAATATTATGTACAGGAGGCTGGCTCTATGTTCCTGGACAAGGTCATTAGAGAACATGTGAAAACTCCTGTTGCAATGCTCGATTTGTGTGCTGCACCAGGCGGCAAATCTACATTGGCACGTGCAGCACTTCCTGCATCATCGGTTCTTTATACTAATGAGCCAGACCGCAGACGTGCAAACATTCTTCTTGAAAATATTCAGAAGCAGGGACATCCAGATGTTGTTGTAACTAATAATTATTCACAGCATTATTCACGCACAAAATTGCGCTTTGATGTCATACTTGCAGATGTACCATGTTCTGGAGAAGGTATGTTCAGACGTGACCCTAAGGCTATGACAGAATGGAGCGTAGCAACAGTTCAACGCTGTTCTGCACTGCAGCGTGAGATAGTTGCGGAAATATGGGATAATCTTCGTCCTGGCGGTATCCTAATATATAGTACCTGCACATTTAATCTTCATGAAAATGAGGAAAATGTGATGTATATATGTGAAAAGCTGGGAGCAGATGTTCTTCAAGTACCTTTAGAGGAAAGCTATGGTATAACTGGATCGCTGCATCCGCAATGCAACATGCCTGTATATCGTTTTATTCCTGGCATTACGTGTAGTGAAGGATTATTCATGGCTGTACTGAGGAAACATGGTGATTCTGCTCCTGCACTTATCTCGCGCGAGAAAATGCTATCGCAAAGTAGGACGCTTAATATCATGTATGATGGTATACCATGTGGAGAACAGCGTGGCAAAACTGTTATCCCTGCACATGCAGAAGCACTGTCGATTTCACTGGATAGGAAGAAATACGCAGAATACGATGTTACATTGCAAGAAGCGATAAAATATCTGAGGCGTGAAGTTCTATCACTTCCTTCAGATATTCCATGTGGCTATGTGTTGGTAACATACCAGGGACTTCCATTAGGATTTGTGAAGAATATTGGCAGTCGTGCTAACAATCTTTATCCGAAGGAATGGGCTATTCGTATGAATGTTGAGTAAGTTTCTTGTAATTAAGAGAAAGTTGCCTGATGCTTTGTCCTTCGCTATATGCAGATGTAAGGATATACGGGTTGTGAATAAGAAAACTTTACGTTTTTTAACGCGTGAGAATTGTCTGTAGAATTTTTAAAGCAATGATGCTGTCGAATTTCGCAAGGAAATTGTCTGTTGGGTAAACATCTGTAATACAGTGAGTTGTCCGATTGAGGATGTGTGTGACATGTAAATTGTCTGATAAAATACTACGTCTGACATACCAAAAGGCTGCGAATGACGACGCAAGAAGTTGCTGTTGAGCACATGATATAGATATAATAGAGTGGCTTTTTGCTACTTTTCGGTTGCTACTTTGACGATTTGTGTTGGCGAAACGGCAAAAATGATGAAACGCAGGAGTATAGATAACGGATTCATGCAATATATATAAAGAATTTTCATAGAAAACTCAGTGCCGAATTTTATGCAGAATTCGTATTGCAAGAAGTGTCTTTTTGTTGTTAATGGCAAGACTTCGAGAAAGAGAATAAACTCTGTTGATTTATAAAATAAAGAGCAGCAATAACTGTTATGATTATTGCTGCTCTTTATTATTTAATATGTAATGTCGTTAATCTCTTTTTTCTAATAGGACAACATTCTCAACATGTGGAGTGTGAGGGAACATGTCAACAGGTTGTATACGTGTTACTTTGTATTGTTCGTCAAGCAGTTGGAGGTCACGTGCTTGTGTTGCGGGGTTACAGCTTACATAGACAATGCGTTTCGGGCTTGCTGCTAATATGACGTTTATAACATCCTGGTGCATACCTGCGCGTGGTGGGTCAGTAATGATTGTGTCTGGTTGTCCATGCTGATTTATGAAGTCTGTTGTAAGGATGTCCTTCATGTCTCCTGCATAAAACTCCGTATTCTCAATGCCGTTTATCTTTGAGTTTACTTTTGCATCTTCTATTGCTTCTGGGACATATTCTATTCCAATTACATGCTTAGCATTTTTTGCCACAAAGTTGGCTATAGTCCCGGTGCCAGTGTAGAGGTCATACACAATTTCAGTGCCATTAAGTTGAGCAAAGTCTCTTGCTACGCAGTACAGGTGGTATGCTTGGTCTGTATTGGTTTGATAGAATGATTTTGGACCAACTTTGAATCGCAGATCTTCCATTGTTTCAAAGATGTGGTCGTTGCCTTTGTATACATGAACGTCAAGATCACCGAATGTGTCGTTACATTTAGGATTGTACACCCAGAGCAGCGATGTTATTTGCGGGAAAGATTCTGCTATATGCTCTAGTAGCTGCATAGCGCTGTCTTTGTCAAAATACTCTTTTACCTTCGCCTCTTCATATGCCATGCTGTGTTCGATAGGTCTGTTAGGTCCAAATTGCATCAGGAACATCCATTCGCCAGTGTTTGAATTACGTATCATCATGTCGCGAAGCAGTCCATGTTGCTCACGAAGATTGTAATGTGTTATGCTGTTTTCCTTCGCATAGTCACGTATGCTGTTTCGAATTTTATTGCACAGGTTGTCCATAAGATGGCATTGCTCTATAGGAAGAATTTTGTCAAAGGCTCCTGTAATATGAAAGCCGATAGCGTTCATGTCATCGAAGACTGTACCTTCTGTAATCTGTTCGCGTGTAAGCCAGCGTTTGTCAGAACAGCCAAACTCCAGTTTGTTCCGGTATTCGTATATTTTCTGACTGCCTAATATTGGTGTACATTCCGGCAGGTCAATGTGTCCGATGCGTTTAAGCTGCTGCATGACTTGTGTCTGCTTAGCTTTAAGTTGCTCTTCATATGGCAATTGCTGCCATTTGCATCCTCCGCATAATCCAAAATGTTCACACTTTGGTGTAACTCGAATGTCACTGTATTTGTGAAACCTTACCACTTCAGCTTCGCAGTATGAATGCTTCTTCTTCTTGATTTGTACGTCTACGATATCTCCAGGAACACAAAATGGAACAAATACGACCATGTCGTTCCATCTGAAAATACTTTTGCCTTCTGCGGCAACGGTTTCAATTGTTACATTCTCCAGTAGGGGAAGTGCTTTTTTCTTTCTGCTCATATATTTGTTGTGACAAACACTGTTGTGTTTTCTGTAATACATAATGACGCGCATCATATGTACGTATGCACTGTTGCGCCATGTTTTAAGAAATCGAATTTCGAGCAAAGTTAACAAATTTCTATGAGATGGACAAATAAAAGCCGTGAAAATGTATTAACTTACTTTATTTGCTAAATTATTGGGGTAAAAGTTTGGCAATATGCTTAAATTTTACTATTTTTGCATTTTGTAAGGAATAGGACCGTTGATTCCGTTGGTAACGTGTGTGTCGTATTCTTTATTCGTAGTTTATTTAATGAAGACAAATATTTAACACCAAAAACACATTATGTCAGAAAAAAGAGTTTATACCTTCGGCAATGGACAGGCTGAAGGTAAAGCGGATATGAGAAATCTGCTTGGCGGTAAGGGCGCTAACCTTGCTGAAATGAATCTTATCGGTGTACCAGTGCCTCCAGGCTTTACTATTACCACCGATGTGTGCAACGAATATTATGAGGTAGGCAAGGACAAAGTCGTTGAGTATCTGAAAGACGATGTACTCAAGGCCGTAGCGAACATTGAGACACTCATGAATTCAAAGTTTGGCGATGTAGAAAATCCTTTGCTCGTATCTGTACGCTCAGGTGCTCGTGCGTCAATGCCAGGTATGATGGATACTATCCTTAACCTCGGTCTTAACGATGAGGTTGTTGAGGGTATGATTCGCAAGACTGGTCGTCCACGTTTCGCATGGGACTCATATCGTCGTTTTGTTCAGATGTATGGTGACGTAGTTCTTGGCATGAAGCCTGCGAACAAGGAAGATATCGACCCTTTTGAGGCTATCATCGAAGATGTGAAAGAAGCTAAGGGTGTAAAACTTGATAACGAACTTGAGGTAGAAGACCTTCAGGAACTTGTTAAGAAATTTAAGGCTGCAGTTAAGGAGCAGACCGGCAAGGATTTCCCAACAGACGCTTACGAGCAGCTTTGGGGTGCAATCTGTGCCGTATTTGATAGCTGGATGAACGAGCGTGCTATCCTCTATCGTAAGATGGAAGGAATCCCAGCAGAGTGGGGTACAGCTGTTAACGTACAGGCAATGGTATTCGGTAACATGGGCGATACATCTGCAACAGGTGTATGCTTCAGCCGCGACGCTGGTAATGGTGAGAACCTCTTTAATGGTGAGTATCTTATCAATGCTCAGGGTGAGGACGTTGTTGCAGGTATCCGTACACCGCAGCAGATTACAAAGATTGGTTCACAGCGCTGGGCTGAGCGTGCTGGCATCTCAGAAGAGGAGCGCGTAAGCAAGTATCCTTCAATGGAAGAGGCTATGCCAGAAATCTATAAGGAACTTGATATGCTTCAGAACAAGCTTGAGAACCACTATCGTGATATGCAGGATATGGAATTCACTGTTCAGGAAGGCAAGCTCTGGTTCCTCCAGACACGTAACGGTAAGCGTACTGGTTCTGCAATGGTTAAGATTGCTATGGACTTGCTCCGTGAGGGCCTTATCGACGAGAAGACTGCTCTCCAGCGTTGCGAGCCACAGAAACTGGACGAGCTCCTTCACCCGGTATTCGACAAGAAGGCTCTTGCAAGTGCAAAGGTTCTTACACGTGGTCTCCCAGCATCACCAGGTGCAGCATGCGGTCAGATAGTATTCTTCGCTGACGATGCAGCTAAATGGGCTGAAGATGGCAAGAAGGTTGTGATGGTTCGTATCGAGACATCTCCAGAAGACCTCGCTGGTATGGCTGTTGCAGAAGGTATCCTCACAGCACGTGGCGGTATGACTTCTCACGCTGCCGTAGTTGCTCGTGGTATGGGTAAGTGCTGCGTTTCTGGTGCAGGTGCATTGAATATCGACTATAAGGCACGTACAGTAGAAATTGATGGTGTCGTTCTCAAGGAAGGCGATTATATCTCAATCAATGGTACAACTGGCCAGGTCTATGAAGGCCAGGTTGAGACAAAGGCTGCAGAGGTATCAGGTGACTTCGCTGATTTGATGGCTCTTTGCGAGAAATATACAAAGCTTGTTGTACGTACAAACGCTGATACACCACATGATGCACAGGTTGCACGCAACTTCGGTGCTGTAGGTATTGGTCTTTGCCGTACAGAGCACATGTTCTTCGAGGCAGAGAAGATTGTTGCAATGCGTGAGATGATTCTCTCTCAGGATGCTGAAGGACGTAAGAAGGCTCTTGCTAAGTTGCTGCCTTACCAGAAGGCAGACTTCTATGGAATCTTCAAGGCAATGGACGGTTGTCCAGTAAACGTTCGTCTGCTTGATCCTCCTCTCCACGAGTTCGTTCCACACGATCTTAAAGGACAGGAAGAGATGGCTAAGGCTATGGGTGTAACAGTGCAGTATATCCAGCAGCGTGTGGAAAGCCTTTGCGAGGCAAATCCAATGCTCGGACACCGTGGCTGCCGCCTTGGCAATACATATCCAGAGATTACCGAGATGCAGACACGTGCAATCCTTGGTGCATGCGTCCAGCTGAAGAAGGAAGGCTTTGATCCACATCCAGAAATCATGGTTCCTCTTACAGGTATCCTCTATGAGTTCGAGGCACAGGAAAAAGTTATCCGCGAAACAGCAGCAGCTCTCTTTGCAGAAGAGGGTGAGAGCGTAGAATTCAAGGTTGGTACAATGATTGAGATTCCACGTGCTGCACTCACAGCAGACCGTATTGCAAGCCGTGCAGAGTACTTCTCATTCGGTACAAATGACTTGACACAGATGACATTCGGTTATTCACGTGATGACATTGCTTCTTTCCTCCCTGTATACTTGGAGAAGAAGATTCTTAAGGTTGACCCATTCCAGGTTCTCGATCAGAATGGTGTAGGTCAGCTTGTTGAAATGGCGGTTAACAAGGGTCGTAGCGTTCGTCCAGAACTGAAGTGCGGTATCTGCGGTGAGCATGGTGGTGAGCCATCATCAGTTAAGTTCTGCCATAAGGTAGGTCTGAACTATGTATCTTGCTCTCCATTCCGTGTGCCAATCGCACGCCTCGCTGCTGCACAGGCTGCTGTGGAAGAATAAACTTTTTTGATATAATTTTAAGAGGGACCTGTCCGTTTGAGCAGGTCCCTTTTTCTTCCTTAGAGATTTCCGTCGTTTTCATAGCTAATACATGTTTGATAATATACAGTGTTATGTTTAATATTTGGTAATTCAATATTAATTCTGTATTATATAGCAAATTTTGCTTCGTTGTTCATTGTATTATATTTTAGAACGTATATGTTATGTATACTCGAAAAAGACAATTGAACTAATTCCTGCTGTAAAACCATGCAAGTGTCACTCAGTCAAGGGATATTGTTCTGTAAACATTGACTTCTTAACAGCATATTTAGCTCATTGGGCTTTGACGGCAAAATTTTATGAAAGAATTCTATAGTTTGACATCGGTAGTCGTTAGAATGTAAATTCACCACTGACTAACCTACTCAGTTAATATTTTACTAAAATATAGTTTGTATATATTCGAAAGCAAAAGAAAATATAAAAATACAAGTCGGAATTATGCGTGTAGTAAATCCAAAGTACACCAGTCGTGCTCAAGCCTTTGAATTATGGATGAGGGCTCCAAATCCGATGGTCACATTTTTCAAGACGTTTGATGTTACACGATTGGTAAGAATAAGTCAGAAGAAGGGATATAAGTTTAATATGCTGTTGGACTGGTGTATCGGCAAAGCAGCATCTTCTGTCAAAGAGTTCTATCTCCTACCTGTCGGTGAAAAACTAATACAGTATGATAATCTTGCGGTAAATTGTATTGTCAAGAACAAAGTAGGAGAGGTTTCATCCTGTGATATCCTATTCTCGGAAGATATAGGACTGTTCAATCAGCAGTATCTGAAATACACATTGAAGGTTGCTGAAGGTTGTACAGACAGAGACCTGTCGGATAAATGTATGGTTATTGGTACATCTGCCATTATAGATACTGAAATTGATGGAGCCGTTGGCATGAATAGTGGGATTTTCAATAATCCATTTATGATATGGGGACGGTATAGAAGAAGATGGTTTCGGTACGAACTTCCCGTATCCTTCCAGTTTCACCATACACAGATGGATGGTGCTCATGCAGGGATATTTTTAGCAAGACTTCAAGATGTGATTAACCAGTTATACAGGTAGATTCCAATTAAACAAATATAACATAAAAAAGAATGTTTTCTGCCGCTAATCTCGTCTATACTTTCTATGAACGTGTAGAAATGCGTGTAATGTAACGGATTTAGGGTGCCAGTACTTTATAAATCTCTAGGTCGTTAATCACCAACATCTGTTAGCCTCCCAAATTGCTGTAAAAAATTATTTAAATAGACAATAATATAAGTGGTGACAAACAACGGATATTCAAATTTTGTTGTGATGTAGATTGCAGTGGAAGTGTAAACACGAATTTGTTTATAGTATATAAACTATCTGGTATAGTTAAACTTTATTAAATATTGATGATCTACGAATGCCATGTTGTTGGTATTATGAAAAATATTAGTATCTTTGCATCCGCTTTATATCAAAGAGGTTAATAATGCCTCATACTTACTTTTTTTAGGTTATATCCGTATGGGCTCATTCAAGTGCTTGCACGAAGCAAGACGCCTGACGGAGAAAATCCGATAATTTCATAACAATTTAACAAAATGTACGCAATTGTTGAAATCAACGGTCAGCAGTTTAAGGCAGAAGAGGGAAAGAAACTTTTCGTGCAGCATATCAAGGAAGCTGCAGAAGGCCAGACTGTTGAGTTTGAGAAGGTGCTGCTCGTAGATGCTGACGGTGCAGTTAAGGTAGGTGCGCCAACCGTAGATGGCGCGAAGGTAACCGCTGAGGTTGTTACTCCGCTCGTTAAGGGTGACAAGGTGATTGTTTTCAAAATGAAGCGCCGCAAGGACTATCGTAAAAAGAATGGTCATCGTCAGCAGTTTACAGAGATTGTAATTAAGTCAGTAATCGCTTAAATCAGAGGAGGACTAAGAAATGGCTCATAAAAAAGGTGTCGGTAGTTCTAAGAACGGACGCGAGTCGGCTTCACAGCGACTTGGCGTGAAAATTTGGGGCGGTCAGAAGTGCATAGCAGGCAATATTATTGTACGCCAGCGTGGTAACAAGCATTTCCCAGGCGTTAATGTAGCTCAGGGTAAGGATGATACTCTTTATGCTCTTGTTGATGGAACTGTAAACTTCCATAAGGGCAAGTTTAACAAGAGTGTTGTTTCTGTTATTCCTGCAGCAGAGGCATAATAACGCTCCAACTATTTTATTAAAACTTATTCCAAACAAACTACACGGGATTCCCAAAAGGGAATCCCTTTTTCTTTATATGAGATTAAATAAATAAGGTCTAGTGGAGTATCTCTATATAATGTTTGGCTTTCGTTTGGAAAATGAAATATAATAGTATATTGTTTTGTAAATGAATCTCTACAACTTTTGTGTGTTTGTGCTAGATAAGTTTGAAATTCAAGGATAGTCTAATATGCACTACACGGAGGATTGTTTTCCCTTATATACAAAAACATCCAGGCTTGCTCTGTATTGTGGTTTGTCTTAGAAAATAAAAATGGGTCGTACTGTGATTGTGATGAAAACTCCTAAATATGTAAATATTTGAGTACCATGCTACGTTGTAATCCATCGGCTGTACAGCTTTAGCATAATGCATTGATGTGTATTAAAGGACATGTCTCGATAAGTGACACATATTCCATTGTGCTTTAATGGCCCGCCATTGTAAACACGGTGACTCGGTTTTCTAAGTTAATTGACGAGTATCCCGATCTAACCAGTACGACCCTTAGGTTTTGTATGAATTTAATACAGAATCTAAATTTATAGATGCAAATTTACAACAATATTTCTATATATGCAAACAAAATGGGACAATAGTTTTGTATGTTCATTTTTTTTTCTTAATTTTGCATTTGTAAATAATAACACATAATATAAATGTATAGAACAAAAACTTGCGGGGAACTCCGCATAAGCAATGTCGGTGAGACCGTTACCTTGGCCGGATGGGTGCAGGGTGTTCATAACCTTGGTGCTTTGACATTTGTAGATCTGCGTGATCGTTATGGTATAACCCAGTTGGCTTTTAACGAAGAGGCTTCCGAGGAACTACGCCATGTTGCAGGTAAATTAGGAAGAGAATTCGTAATTCAAGCTACAGGTAAAGTTGCAGAACGTTACTCTAAGAACAATAAACTTGCTACGGGTGACATTGAAATACTTGTTACAAAATTGACTATAATTAGTGAGAGTCAGACACCGCCTTTCACTATTGAGGATAATACGGATGGAGGTGATGAGTTAAGAATGAAATATCGTTACCTCGATTTGCGTCGTCCTATGGTACGAAAGAATCTGGAATTACGTCATCGCATGACAATCCTTGTACGTAATTTCCTTGATTCTAAGAACTTTATTGAAGTAGAGACTCCAATTCTTATAGGATCAACTCCGGAAGGTGCACGTGACTTTGTCGTACCTTCACGAATGAATCCTGGACAGTTCTATGCGCTTCCTCAGTCGCCACAGACTTTGAAACAGTTGCTTATGGTTTCTGGTTTCGACAGATATTTCCAAATTGCAAAATGTTTTAGAGATGAGGATCTTCGTGCAGACAGACAGCCTGAGTTTACACAGATAGACTGTGAAATGTCATTCGTTGATCAAGAGGATGTAATAGAATTGTTTGAGGATATGGCGCGTCATTTGTTTAAGGAAATTCGCGGTATAGAATTGCCTGCAAAACTCCGTCAGATGACATGGAATGAAGCTATGTCTAAATATGGTTCTGATAAGCCTGATTTGCGTTTTGGCATGGAGTTCAAGGAATTGAAGAGTGTTTTTCCTGAGGGACAGTTTGCTGTGTTTGATTCTGCAAAATATGTTGGTGGCATTGTCTGCGAGGGATGTGCAGGCTATACACGTAAGCAGCTCGACCAACTTACTGATTTTGTAAAATCACAACAAGTTGGTGCTAAAGGACTGGTTTATATTAAGATTAATGAAGATGGAAGTATAAAGTCTTCAATAGATAAATTCTATACAGGTGAGCAATTACAGCAGGTTGTTGCAGCAACTGATGCGAAGAAAGGTGATTTGATATTAATTCTCTCAGGAGAACAAATTAATAAAACACGAGTTCAGTTGTGTGCTCTTCGTTTGGAAATGGGTAAACGCCTTGGCCTTATGTCGAAGGATAAGTTCGAGTGCTTGTGGATAGTAGACTTTCCGCTATTTGAATGGAGCGAAGAAGAACAACGCCTTATGTCAACTCATCACCCATTTACTATGCCAAATCCAGAAGATATTCCATTACTTGAAACAGAACCAGGAAATGTTCGCGCAATGGCATATGACTTTGTATGTAATGGTATAGAGTTGGGTGGAGGCTCACTTCGTATACATGATGGAAAATTACAAGCCAAGATGTTTGAGGTTCTCGGATTTACACAAGAAAAAGCAATGCAGCAATTTGGTTTCTTGATAAATGCTTTCAAGTACGGTGCACCGCCACATGCAGGTCTTGCTTTTGGTTTAGATCGTTTCGTGAGTGTCATGGCTGGACTTGAATCAATACGCGATGTTATAGCATTCCCTAAAAATAATAGTGGACGTGATGTGATGTTAGATGCGCCTGGCTCTATAGATGATAAACAATTAGAAGAGCTTCAGTTAAAAATAGATATAAAAAAAGATAATTAAAAACCTCTAAAGTGCTGATTAATAGGCATTATCTTGTTTGATGTACGTCAAAAAATGTCCTAAATGTAACTATGTGTAAAGTTCTCGTCATAAAAAAGTCTTTTTTTTATTGCCAATTTGAGAAATTATAACTAATTTTGCAACGTAAATAAGATAAGCAAATAATTATTTATTCAATAGGTTATAAATTAAGGCTAAAATGGCAGAAAAGAAAGTTACAACAAAGACAGCTACTAAAGTAGCAGCAACAAAGAAGACAACTACAACAAAGCGTGCATGTGCAACAAAAGCAGCAGCAAAGCTCTCAATCAGCGCTGAGACAGTTGGCTTCCGTGCAGGTGATGTATATCAGACTCTTGCAAGTGCAGAGACTCCACTTACAGTAAAGGAAATAGCAAAGTTTGCAAAAATAAGTGAGACAGAAGTTCTTCTTGGTGCAGGCTGGCTTCTTAAGGAAGGCAAGATCAAGGGTGAGAACGATGTTATTTCTCTTGCATAAATTATTAAAGCAAAATAGTTAATAGAGGTTTTGTTTTCTAAAACGGAAACAAAACCTCTATTGTTTTGATTTAATAAATGCGTCCAATTATGGATTGGAACAATTTAATATAAAACATATTATCCTAGAACAGGGGATATATTTGCTCTTTGACATCATTGATATTAGTCTTGTCCGAATGGGTTTTAGGATTATCATGTCTTCTCAATGAGATGCTTGATATTGGTGTTTTTCGTATGTCAAACGTTTCAATTGCATTTAGTATTACATAATTTCCACTATGCTTTATGCTTAAGATTTTATAGATTTACGTGCGGTTGTATTATATATTAATGTAGAATTATCTGATATGATTTTTTGCTTTTCCTTTTTAAGGGAATTCTCTCATTTTGATTTTCTTTTATTATAACGAAGCCCACATCTAAAATGTTAATGCAGAAAAATATTTCAATGGGAGGAGTACTTCGTGTCGTACTTACTACAATGTTTTAATAAGCAAACCTTTATTCTGAGAAAATGAAGTTAGAGCAAATGAATATGAACTTTATATTATAACGGTTTATTTTGTTTGGCAAAAAGTTTTATGACAAAACCGCTCCAATTTCATAACCTGTTCAATAGACTATATTTCAATTATCTCATAGAGTGTCGGTCAAATTTAACGAACAATAACGATCTGGTTTTTATATTGAATTATAATTACGACATATTAGAACTATTATATAGGAATCCTCAAGGGCTTTCTGCAAGATGCATAGTATATTATATATATAATATGCACAATAGTTTATTTAATCCTATTTCGTTTGACGATGTTAAAGTGTCTGTATTAGATTATCTCGTTAAATCCAGCAAACGTAAATCATCTCCAATAGAACGTATTGATCGCAGTATGTATCGTTTATCTGAACAATATCGTGAGGAGCAAAACATGATGTTTGTGTTTACAGATGATGTTGTAGAGGAGACTAAGCATTGTATAAGTATGTCGAAATCACCAGGACTGTTTGATGATACATATTGAATCTTGTGTGTTATATAAGTCCTTAGATATATTGGTAAAATAAAATGAATAATCATTTAGTAATTATGGCCGGTGGTGTTGGAAGCAGATTCTGGCCAATGAGTACAATAGATAACCCGAAGCAGTTTGTAGATGTGCTTGGGGTTGGTAAGTCTTTAATTCAGCTAACAATGCAGCGTTTTGCTGGTATTTGTCGTCCTGAAAATGTATGGGTTGTTACAAATGAATTATATGTAGATAAGGTTAAGGAACAACTTCCAGAGATACCCTCAGAGAATATTCTTAGCGAACCATGTCGTAGAAATACTGCTCCCTGTATATGTTATGTAAGTTGGAGAATAAAAATTAAGGACCCTGGTGCAAATATTGTTGTAACTCCAAGTGACCATATTGTAACTGACACTATAGAATTTCAGCGTGTCATAAAATCCGCTTTACAATTTACTGCTGATAGTGATGCTATTCTAACGCTTGGAATGAAACCGTCCCGTCCAGAAACAGGCTATGGTTATATAAAAGCAGATTTTGCTGCATGTTCAATGCGTAATAGGAATATTTATTCTGTAGATCTGTTTAAGGAAAAACCATCCTTAGATGTTGCTAAGGAGTATATAAAGCAAAAGGATTATTTTTGGAATGCTGGTATTTTTATTTGGAATGTCTCAACAATTATTAATGCATTCAGATTATATGCTCCAACGATAAACCGTGTGTTTGAGAGAATGCAGGATGTTATGGGATCAAAGCATGAGCAACAATATATCAATGAAAACTATTCTTTGTGTGACAATATCTCTATTGACTATGCTATCATTGAAAAAGCGGAAGAGATATATGTTATGCCGTCAGATTTTGGCTGGAGTGATCTTGGTACATGGGGATCCTTGTGGTCTTTAACAGAGCATGATGATCATGGTAATAGTTGCATAGGAAATAATATTCTGACGGTAAATTCTTCAAATTGTATTGTACATGCCACAGATGAGAAGAGGGTTGTAATAGAAGGACTTGACGGATATATCGTTGCGGAAAAAGAAGGTGTCCTTCTGATATGCAGGATGTCAGAAGAACAGAATATAAAGACGTTTGTAGATTGAGCAGAGTAGGGTACAATAAAAAACAGGAGGCATATTTGTTTTTGCCTCCTGTTATTCTTTCAGTTTCGTTTACTTTACTTTTGCAACGATAGCCTTGAATGCTTCTGGGTTATTCACTGCGAGATCTGCAAGAACCTTACGGTTGATTTCAATACCTGCCTTGTGAAGTGCTCCCATGAGCTGTGAGTAGCTCATACCTTCAAGACGTGCTGCTGCGTTAATACGCTGAATCCACAATGCACGGAATGTACGCTTTTTGTTTTTGCGGTCGCGATAGGCATATGTTAATCCTTTCTCCCATGTGTTTTTCGCAACTGTCCATACATTCTTACGTGCTCCGAAGTAGCCACGTGTTAATTTAAGAATTCTTTTGCGTTTAGCGCGTGACGCAACGTGATTTACTGATCTTGGCATAGTTTTCTTACTTTAAAAAGTTAGACAATAAGATTAACGAAGACACAGCAGATCACGAACCTGCTTTGTGTTAGATGTGTCAACAATAGCAGAACCAAGCAGATTGCGTTTTTGCTTCTTGGTTTTCTTTGTCAGAATGTGGCTGTGAAAAGCGTGACGACGCTTAATCTTACCTGATCCGGTGAAAGAGAAACGCTTCTTTGCAGCGGAATTAGTCTTTACTTTTGGCATTTTTTTAATTGTTTAATTGTTATTATTTATAAAGATGTGGCAACGCATATACCAGGCGTTACGCACTTATTCTTCAAATTTGAGGTTAGCGAGAGCTTCTGCTCCTTTTGCATTAGCAGCTAAGCCAATATTAGAGTTTTGTGCATCGTTTTCAGCGATATTGTTTTTTGCTTCTGCTTCACGTCGCTCTCTGTCAATTTTCTGCTGGCTTTTCTTTGCGACTCCTGCTTTTTTCGGTGCCATGAATAAGAACATTTTCTTTCCCTCAAGTTTAGGCATCTGCTCTACCTTGCCATATTCTTCAAGGTCGTTTGCAAAACGCAGCAGGAGTACTTCTCCTTGTTCTTTGAAGAGAATAGAACGTCCTCGGAAAAAGACATATGCACGAACCTTGTTTCCTTCATTTAGGAATTCCTGTGCATGCTTCAGTTTGAATTTGTAGTCATGCTCGTCTGTCTGAGGTCCGAATCTGATTTCTTTTACCTCTACTTTAACCTGCTTTTGCTTTAATTCCTTTGCTTTTTTCTTCTGCTGATATAGGAATTTTGAATAATCGATTATTCGGCAAACTGGTGGTTCCGCATTAGGTGAAATCATAACTAGGTCTTCTTCACGTTGTCTTGCCATTTCGAGAGCTTGGCGTGTAGGTACAACAACTGACCCGTCATCTCCAACAATACGAACTTCTTTGACACGAATCTGTTCGTTTATACGATACTGATTATTGTCTTTCTTCTTGTCTATTTTCATTAAATGTTTTAAGTTTGTGATAGTTGTTTACCACAATGTTGCAATTAACATTATTCTTGTTATATATTGCTAATTTGCTTGCTTTGGTGGTTTATTCCTTTATAATCTCATCCATAGAAACAAAATGCGGATGCAAAGTTACTAATAATCTTTGATATACAGCACATTGTCTGAATGTGCAATGCTGTTTTTAACATTATTTGTATTTTACGGCTTTATGTAATTAATAAAGTTTCCGATTGTTTCTTGTATTATCTTGTTTATTTTATATTTTGATGATGTTAAAAGCGGAAAACATATATATAAGTAATTGATGCTTACATGTATGCCTTCCGCTTTTCTGATTTTAATTTTTCTTGAGAACAATTGCTGTTCTTGCAGGTAAATATAGTTTTAGCCACTCTTTGTGTTCTTCAACATACATCTCATCATAATTGGTCAGGTGAGTTATGCTGTCGTCATTCAGGCCGTTTCCTCCGAATGCAGGATTGTCTGTGTTCAGGATGATATTGTATGACCCCGTAGGTACAAGGAATCCGTAATCTGTAAATGAACGTGTTGGGTTAAAGTTGAAGATAAAGATGAGGTATCCTCTTGAGTATGCTAATACCTGGTCTCCGTCATTATGCCATATTTCTTGAACTGGAGTTTTGTTGAATGCTTTCTCTTTTGCGAGTGTTTTAAGCATACATTCATCGAAGTCTCCGAGATAGTGATAGCATAGTTCTTTATTATCAACGAGATTCCACTGTCTTCGAGCGTACTTATAACTCCAGCCATTACCTTCCCGAGGGAAATCTATCCATTCTGGGTGTCCGAATTCATTACCCATGAAATTCAGATATCCTCCATTCATTGTAGAGCATGTGACAAGTCTTATCATCTTGTGCAGTGCGATGCCTCGATGTGCAACATCATTTTCATCTCCCTTTTTGAAATGCCAGTACATGTCTGAGTCCACGAGGCGGAATATAACGGTTTTGTCGCCTACAAGCGCCTGGTCATGTGATTCAACGTATGAAATGGTCTTTTCGTCACTACGCCTATCTGTCATTTTCCATAGTATATCGAATACTCCCCATTGTTCGTCGCTCTTCTCCTTAATCATCTTTATCCAGTAGTCAGGTATACCCATTGCGAGACGATAGTCGAATCCGAGTCCGCCATCTTCAAATTTTGCTGCAAGTCCTGGCATGCCAGACATTTCTTCTGCAATAGTTATAGCGTTCTTGTTCACCTCATGTATGAGCTTGTTTGCTATCATAAGGTAGTAAATAGCGTTTTCATCCTGTCCGCCATTGAAATAATCGCCATATCCACCAAAGTCCTGTCCTAGGCCATGATTATAATACAGCATCGAGGTTACACCATCAAAGCGGAATCCGTCAAACTTAAATTCTTCCAGCCAGTATTTGCAATTTGAGAGCAAGAAATGCAGCACCTCTCCTTTGCCATAGTCAAAACAAAGAGAGTCCCATTGGTTATGCTCGCGTCTGTCTCCTGAATAGAAATACTGATTAGGGTCGCCTGCGAAATTGCCGAGCCCTTCCACCTCATTTTTTACTGCGTGAGAATGTACAAGGTCCATGATGACGGCTATTCCGTTTTTATGCGCTGTGTCAATCAATTCTTTTAGTTCCTCTGGTGTACCGAATCTTGATGATGCTGCATAGAAATTTGAAACATGATATCCAAAAGAACCATAATACGGATGCTCCTGTATAGCCATTATTTGAATACAGTTATATCCATTTTTTATTACGCGAGGTAATACATTGTCCTTGAATTCTCTATATGTTCCAACTTTCTCTGCATCTTGTCCCATGCCGATATGGCATTCGTAGATAAACAGAGGATCTTTTTTCGGACGGAAGTTTTTCTTCTTCCATTCGTATTCTTTTTCTGGCGCCCACACCTGTGCGGAGAAAATCTTAGTCTCTTCGTCCTGCACGACTCTGCGCACCCATGCAGGGATACGCTCACCTTCGCCACCTTCCCATTTTATTTTGAGTTTATACAGGTCTCTGTGTTTAAGGGCATTTTTTGGTAATTTCAGTTCCCAGTTCCCAGTTTCGGAAATTTTCTTGAAGGCGTATTTCTCTGATTCTGTCCAGTTGTTGAAATCTCCGATAAGGAATATTTCTTTGGCATTTGGAGCCCATTCTCTCAAAACCCATCCGCCTCGTGACGTTCTGTGTAGTCCGAAATACAGATATCCTGATGCGTAGTTCGAGAGTGTAGCTTTCCCGTTTTTTGTCAGTTCGTTAATCATCCATAGGGCATGTTCGTATCTTCCCCGAATGGTCTCCTCATATGGTTCCAGCCACATGTCGTTCTTTACAAGTCCGATGTGCTTCTTAGCTGCTGTTTTTTTTGCATTTTCTGTTTTTTTTGCACAGATTTTGCGTGTTTTCTTTATCTCTGGCATAGTATTGATTTTTGTTGTTGGGTGATGAAATTATTAAATGCGAGTTTTAGTGTAAAAAAAACGTCGCATATCGCCAGTAAATGCGTGTTTGCGCAGAAGTTTATCAGTTGTATTTTCTGAATAATCTCCCTTAATGATTAGGGAAGGCTTACTTTTACCTTGAATACAGCCTTGTGTATGTTTTCTGCATCTCCTATACATGGCTGATGTCCGTCTTCTGGCAGGAAGATAGCCATCATTCCTGGATGACAGACACAGAAGCTTTCGCCCATCACTCCTGGATATTTTGTCACATCTTTCTCTGCGTTGTATTCAGCCTGCGGCAGGTCTGCCGTTGGTGTATAGCCGTAAATTTCGTCGGTGTTCAGCGGAATCTGGATGTCAAGCATGTTTACGTGAGTCTCCATGACAGCCTCTTCCTTTGTTTTCCCCTTTGTATCCATTATGTTCACAAAGCAGTCCTTGCCGTCTATTTCGTGTTTTCCGTTTTCCAGCGCGGCAAGGTCTGTGTTATTCAGAAATTCTATTATCTGTGGGAAATAAGGGTTAAGATTAGCATAAAGCTTGAGATTTTCAATTTTGTCTATAATCATAGTCGTAAGTATTATTATGTTAGAAATTATTCTGCTGTGTTTTTATATTTTCATGCCCATTTTGTATGTTCCTTTTTCTATGATGTCTCCGTTTCTGTCCTTTATGACGTAATTCCCGTCTCTCACTCCGTTTCTGTATGAGCCTTCAAAACGTTTTCCTTCTTTGTCCTCTTCTATGGCTTTGCCGTTAGCACGTCCGTTTTGGTATATGCCCTTGAATTTTGTTCCATTAGAGAAGTGTATGGTGATTTCACCGTGCATTTTTCCATTTTTGAATGTGCCGTTGAAGGTGTCGCCCTCTTTTTTCTTCAGTATACCCTTTCCGTTATGCTTGTCGTTCTCCCAATATCCGTCATACGAATCGCCATTGCTCCATTCTAGCTTTCCGTATCCATTCTTCTCTCCATTGGCGAACTGTCCTATATAAACATCACCATTAGCGTATTTAAACACCCCCTGTCCATGCCTTTCCTCCTGCAGATATGAGCCCTCGTATACGTCACGGTTGGCATATTTGTATACGCCCTTTCCGTTTTTCATATCGTCCTTCCATTGTCCTGTATACATGTCTCCGTCGGCATATTTATATGTCCCTTTGCCAGAACGCTGGTTTTCGTGCCATTGACCGTTGTAGTATGAGCCGTCACCCCAATCGTATCTTCCTTTGCCGTTCTTCATGTCGTCTTTCCATTCTCCATCATAGTATGCGCCGGATGCAAAGGTGTATTTGCCCTTGCCCTGGCGTTTGTCCTGATACCACAGACCGTCATATATATCACCATTATAGTAATACATTACGCCATGCCCGTGCTGATAGTCCCTAAACCACAGGCCTACATATTTGTTGTTGTTCAAGAAGTAGTATGTGCCTCGCCCGTGTTGCTGGTCCTGAAACCATTCTCCTTCATATTTCTCCCCGTCGGCAAAGGTGTACACGCCGTGTCCCTGGCGTCTTCCCTTTACATACTCACCCTCGTAGAAATCGCCGTTTGCATACGTTGCAGAACCCTTACCGTGCGCTTTCCCTGCAACCATTTCTCCTTTGTATAATCCTCCGTCCTTCAGTCTGTATGAACCGAGTGTGATTTTTTGAGCGTTAACATTTGAAAGAGAAAAAAGTAGTAATATGATGTATGATATAATATGTTTCACGTTCTATATTGTTATGATGTTGATGCACAAAGTTAACGTTTTTATTGCGAAACACAGGTGTGCCACCCGATAATTTTATATTTTTTCACTAATATTTTTGCATTTCGGAATGAGTGTTGACCATTTTCGTGTTATTTTTTGTAATTTTGCACCGTGTAATATCATAGCCCTATCATATTAAAGTATTATCATGAAATATGTCGTAATCATTCCTGCACGCTACGAATCAACGCGCTTCCCGGCTAAGCCCCTTGCCATGTTGGGAGGCATTACAGTCATAGAGCGTGTTTATCGTCAGGTATCCAAAACTGTCCACGACGTTTATGTCGCCACAGATGATGCTCGTATATTTGACACTGTACATTCTTTTGGCGGTAAAGCTGTCATGACATCGCCTAATCATAAAAGCGGCACCGACCGTATAGCCGAGGCGGCACGCATCATCGCCCAGAATACAGGTGTTGAGTATGATGTTGTTGTCAATGTGCAGGGCGATGAACCATTCATACACAGAAGTCAGATACAGAGTGTACTCAGATGCTTTGATGATGCCGCCACACAGATAGCCACATTAGGAAAACCTTTTGGCACTGACGGCGCAGCTTCGTTTAAGGCCATCAGCAATCCGAACTCCCCTAAGATAGTTGTGTCGCAGCATGGCTATGCCATGTATTTCTCACGCTCTGTCATTCCTTACTGCCGTGGTGTCGACCAGCAGCAGTGGCACGCCTCGTTCCCCTATATTAAGCATATCGGCATATACGCATACCGTACAGATGTCCTGCACGAGATAACCCAGCTGCCGCAGTCTCCGCTCGAAAAGGCGGAAAGCCTCGAACAGCTGCGCTGGCTTGAGAATGGATACAGAATTAAGGTGGGACTGACAGACGTAGAAACCATCGGCATTGACACTCCAGAAGATTTGGAGCGTGCAGAACAGTTTCTGCAAAACAGTTCACACTGCTGGGAGGTGTAATACACTTCATGTCATAATAAAAAGGGGAGCAGGCATTTCACCCTGCCCCCCTTTTTATATGTAATAGCATGACACGCACCCTCTGCCTCTCCCTCTTCAGATGATATGTCGCATTGATTTCCTTCTGCCGCCTATCCCGTCTTCTCGTGAAGGAAAACAAGAAACGGTTAAGTAATAGTTTTTTTTGAGGGAGACGTTAATCTGTATTCTTGAAAATAAGCAGTGCGAGGTGTAATAATTCTCTTGTTATAAGCTTTTATGTCTGTGTAAGTTTAAGCTATATTTTAATTGCCTGTGCCACTTGTAGCGGGTTAAGTCGTCAAATGCTACTTTTAGCAAGGTAAGAAGTAGCGTTTGGGAACGTAAGAAGCTGCTTTTTGCTCCTCTGCCTTTTATGATATGTTTTTATCCACCTTCTCTCCCAACACGCACACCATTCCTTTATATTTTACATAGCGAAGACGAAGGGTACGGCAATGACTGCTCGGCATGGTTTTCCGTGTTGTTTGGCGGGTGTCCATTTTGGCATTATACGTAGCACACGCAGCACCTCAGCGTCTAATGCAGTGTGTGTTTGCTTTACAAAGTTTATGTTTGTGATGCTGCCGTCTTTCTCTACCACGAAGGATACGACGACTGTTCCCTGCTGCTTCAGTTGTTTGGAGCGTTGCGGATATTTCAAGGCGTTTGTCAGCCATCGCATGAATTCTGTCATTCCCCCTGGGAATTCGGGCAGTTCTTCTACAATTCTTAGTGGTGCGTTGCCGTCGTTGTCGGGCAGCGGTGATACGGGAGTTGCTTCGTGGTCCTGCATTTCCTCTATATCTTGCGCCTCCAGTGTGTTGAATTCTATTTTGTCGGCGACGGCCTGCTGTCTGACCCGCTGGTTATGTTCTACGAGGGTTATTCTGCCAGACGTCTGTGTTTCTGCAACCTCTGCAGCGATGACATTCCTGTCCTGCTCAGGTAGCGGTGGCAGTTTGATGTCAATGGCAATATCCTCGATCATGCTGCTGATGACATCATCAGGCGACAATGTTATTCGTATGTTCGCGATGGCGATATACAGCATAACTATAGAACAGGCGGCAGCCATAAATATTCTCGGCCTCAGTCTGTCGATGTCTGCGTGATATGTTTTTCTTTTAATCAAAACGTTAATTTATTAAAATTACGTGGGTGTGAGATTTTTTCTTATTGCAAATTTACCTCAGATATTTGAAAAAATGCGTATCTTTGCGGATAAATTTAGATTATTTATATGAAGAAATGTTTTTTTGTCTGTCTTTTATCCTTTTTGAGCATGAAGATATGTGCTCAGGCAGAGAGCCAGACAGAGTATAATTTTCTGCGTCTGCCAGTCAGTGCACATGCTGCAGCCATGGGTGGTGACAACATAACGATGGCGGATGATGATATTATGATGATGTTTCACAATCCAGCACTGCTTGTCGGAGTAACCCCTAAGACGGTAGGTTTGCAATACATGAGCTATATGAGCGGATGCGTGAATGCTTCTGCGGCATATAATATGACGTTCGATGAGAAGTGGCATGTCGGAATCGGTGTACGATATATGGGCTATGGCACAATGCGTCATACAGATTCAAGCAATAATGATTTAGGGAGTTTTTCTGCAGACGACATTGCGTTTAGCGGTACATTGAGCTATGAACTTGCGCGGAATCTTTCAGGAGGTGTAACGCTGAAATACGTATATGGAAAGATAGGCTCCTACAGTTCCATGGCTGTTGCTGCCGACCTTGGCGTGAGTCTTTATCTTCCGGAGTCAGAATGGTCAGTAGGGGTGGCTGTAAAGAATCTTGGAGGTCAGGTGAAGGCCTATGATGAGACATTTGAGAAAATGCCGTTAGATGTGCAGGTGGGGGTCGGGAAACGGCTGACGGGTTCGCCGTTGCGTTTTTCTGTAACACTTGCAGATTTGAATCATCTTGACTATAAATTTATTAATCATCTCAGCCTTGGTGCAGAATTAATATTTTCTCCCCAAATATACGTTGCAGGAGGATATAATTTCCGCAGGGCTGACGAGATGAGTGTTACTGATAGTAATGGGGAATCCTCTTCACACGGTGCAGGATTATCATTTGGCGCAGGGCTAAACTTGGAGCGTTTCAAGGTAAATGTGTCTTATGGCAAATATCATGTTTCAAGTTCGAGCATTGTTGCAAATGTGGCATTTAGTTTATAATACAGAATTTTCATATATACTACATTAAAAAAATGAAGAAAATCACAATAGCGATAGACGGCCATTCGTCATGCGGCAAGAGCACGATGGCGAAACAGCTAGCTCAGGATTTAGGATATATCTATATTGATACAGGGGCTATGTATAGGGCGGTAACGCTGTATGCCATGAATAATAATATGATTTCATCGGACAGACAGGTCGATACGCAGGCTCTGCAAACTGCTATCGGCGATATATCCATTACGTTCAGATTAAACTCGAAGACAAAGTTGCCTGAGACGTACCTTAATGGTGTGAATGTGGAGAATGAAATCCGTACAATTGAGGTGAGCAATTGCGTCAGCCATATAGCTGTACTCCCTTTCGTTCGCGAGGCGATGGTGACGCAGCAGCGTAACATGGGCAGGGAGAAAGGAGTTGTAATGGACGGCCGTGATATTGGTACGACGGTTTTCCCTGATGCAGAATTGAAGGTATTTGTCACAGCCTCTGCAGAAGTGCGTGCTCAGAGACGATATGACGAATTGATGTGCAAGGGTATGCCTGCAGATTATGCTGACATACTGAAAAATGTAATAGAACGTGATTATATTGACTCTCATAGAGACGTTTCACCGCTACGTGCTGCAGACGATGCCATCCTCTTGGATAATAGCGAGATGACATTAGAACAGCAACAGGAATGGCTGAGGAAGAAGGTGGAGGAAAAAATATAGAAAATCCGGTTGCTATAGAGAAGCTTTGCCGTGCATCATAAATCCCTATAAAGAAGATAAGTGCATGCAATCTATATATACCATGTACTCATATGTCAATGAAGAAAACGAGTTATATTATATGTAGCAGTTATGTTAAGTCCATGTGTACAGTATGCATCCTGCTGGCGGTATGGATGTTTTCTTCGTGCGTGCCTGAGAATAAGGGAGTTTTTCTGAAAAACAAGATGTCGTATGCAGACCTTTTAAGCATTACGGAGGAGGAAGGCTATTATAAGGTAGATGTCATAAATCCTTGGGACACAACACGATTGCTGCAGCAGCTAATTCTGACAGACGATGTAGACAAACCTGGGCTGCCGGAAGGAACAAAAATAATGATTCCGCTTCGGAAATCCCTCGTTATGACTGCTGTACACTGCTCTTTGTTAGAGGAATTAGGATGCTCCGATGCTGTTAGCTCTGTATGCGATGCAGAATTCATTAATTCTCCGAAACTGAAGGTGCAGATAAAATCTGGCAGGGTGGTGGATTGCGGGAATTCTATGATTCCTTCAATTGAGAAGATAATATCAGTGCGTCCTGATGCTATGCTTCTCTCACCTTACGAACAGAATAATTTGACAAAGCTGGAAAATCTTCGCATTCCCATTATCTTGTGTGCTGACTATATGGAGACAACGCCATTGGGAAGAGCGGAATGGATGAAGTTCTATGGGATTTTATATGGACGAAAGGAACTGGCAGATAGTCTGTTTCAGGCTACAGAGGAAAGATACCAGAACCTTAAATCTACAATAAGAAAGGTTGGTAGCCGACCAGCTGTATTGTCTGAGAAACGTATGGGGCAAGCATGGTTTGTTCCAGGAGCAAGAAGTACTGTAGGACACCTCTATTCTGATGCTGGTGCATCAAATCCTTTTTCTGGCATGGAATCTCGTAACGGCAGTGTCCCCTTATCTCCAGAACAGGTGTTGCAGCAGGCAAAAGGGGCTGATATCTGGCTTTTGAAATCAGACAAGGATATAACTCTAAGAAGTCTTGGAGAAGAGAATCCAATATACCAGCAGTTCTATCCGTACCAGTCACGCAATGTGTGGTCGTGCAATACAATGGACACTTACTTTTACGAGAAAGCGCCATTCCATCCTGACCTGTTGTTAGCCGATTTTATACGTATATTCCATCCAGAGTTAGAAATTCCTGGGGAAAACATATTTTATTTCAAAACAAGATAATCTGTTTATTGTGAAGGCCTCAGCATATATATCTGTCATAGCATTCCTGGCTATATTCGCATTGAATATTCTGTATGGGACAGTAGCATTAGACATGTCGGAAATTCTTGCTGTCATAGCCGGGGCATCTGATAACGAGACTGTGGAGTACATTATCCTGCAGAGTCGCCTGCCACAGGCTTTGACGGCAATGCTGGCAGGTGCAGGACTATCTGTATCGGGCTTGTTGCTACAAACCATATTTCATAATCCTCTTGCGGGACCGTCAATTCTTGGAGTTACGAATGGTGCAGGCTTAGGAGTAGCAATTGTTACCATGCTGTCGGGTACGACGTTTCTCTGCGAGTTGCTGAATGGTCCTGTCGCCCCGATTGGCGTCTTTCTTGCATCATTAATCGGAGCGATGGCGGTTGTGCTGCTGCTTGTCTTCCTTTCTACACTTACAGATAGCCACCTTGTACTTCTTATTGCTGGCATTATGGTGAGTTATCTTATATCTTCAGTAATAACATTGCTTACGTTTTCAGCATCAGAATCTGCTATACAAGGCTATGTATATTGGGGCATGGGAGATTTCTCTTTGGTGCCTTTGCGTAAAATTCCATGGCTGGCATCAGTTGTTCTGATTACGCTGCTTATGTGCCTTCCAATGATGAAACCGCTGAATGCGCTGCTCTTAGGAGAACGTTACGCTGCAAACCTTGGTTATTCCGTGAAGAAGATGCACGTAACCTTACTTATGCTTGTTGGCATTCAATGTGCTATTATTACTGCCCTCTGCGGTCCTATTTCGTTTATCGGACTGGCGGTGCCTCATATCACCCGTTTTATTTTTCGCACAGACAATTTCCGTATGTTGCTGCCTATGACTGCGGTCTTTGGCTCAATAGTTGCGATGGCATGTAATCTGACGTGTACAGCCTTTACCGAAACTCCCATCCCTCTTTCTGCCGTCACACCATTGGTTGGTGCACCTGTTGTGCTGTATCTTTTTTTCAGTAGAAAGGTTTGATAGTCTTTTTTTGTGGAAGAAATTACATTATTACTTGTTAAATATTAAAATAAACAGCCATTTGTTTTGTATTATGGTAATAAATTATTATATTTGCAGAATCTAAATCTATCGAAATAGTATTATATTATTGTTAACTAATTTACAAATAACTTAAATCACTACATTATGGCTTATAAAATTGTTGATGTAGAAGGTATCGGCCCTGTATATGCAGAGAAACTTAATGCTGCAGGTGTTACAAATACAGATATTCTTCTTGAAAAATGTGCGTCGCCTAAGGGACGTAAGGAATTGGCGGAGGCAACAGGCATCTCTGACAAATTGATACTCACATGGACTAATCATGCTGATCTGATTCGTATCAAAGGTGTTGGTCCTCAATTTGCAGAACTTCTTGAAGCGGCTGGCGTTGATACTGTCAAGGAGTTTGCTCGTCGTGTAGCAGAGAATCTTCATGCTAAGATGGAGGAGGTTAACGTGGCGAAGAATCTTGTGGGACGCGTTCCAACTGTTGGCGAAATTCAGAAAATGATCGACGAGGCAAAGGAACTTCCTGCAGTTGTGACATATTAATAACTGTAAGTTGGAATAATTAATATAATAAGAAAAAACAGAACTCCCTCAGAGATTTGTTGGGGTTCTGTTTTTTATATGTCTAAAAATACAAGTCCTGCTACAATGTATATGCAAGTCTGTTCTGCTTTTATCCGAATAATTTCCGAAGGGCAGAGTCGACTCTTTTTACTGGGTGAATCCTCAGGGTATATAGTTTCCGATTTATGTTGATGGAATTATTATATGGAATTATCATATCGGTGAATCCAAGTTTTTCTGCTTCTGCTATACGTTGCTCTATTCTGTTAACAGGACGAACTTCACCAGATAGTCCTACTTCTCCACACATGCACCATTGTGTTGGAATTGGTGTGTCTGTATTGCTTGATATTACTGCCGCAATGACGCTGAGGTCCATTGCCATATCTGTTGTGCGTATGCCTCCTGCTATATTTACAAATACATCCTTCTGTGCCAACCTGAAACCGATTCTTTTCTCAAGCACAGCAAGTAGCATGTTCAGACGTCGCTGATCGAATCCTGTGGCTGAGCGTTGTGGCGTGCCATATGCCGCAGTAGATACAAGTGCTTGTGTTTCTACAAGAAACGGTCTCATACCTTCGATTGTGGCGGAGATGGCTAATCCTGATATTTCTTCTGCGTTCTGTGTTAGCAGAAGTTCTGAAGGATTGCTTACTTCCCTCAGTCCATTCTGTTGCATTTCATATATTCCTAATTCTGATGTCGAGCCGAAGCGGTTCTTTATTGAGCGCAGAATTCTGTATATATGATGCTGGTCGCCCTCGAACTGTATCACTGTGTCAACAATGTGTTCCAGAATCTTTGGTCCAGCTATTGCACCGTCTTTTGTGATGTGTCCGATAAGTATGACAGGGACATGACTGCTCTTTGCATATCTCAGCAGCAAGGATGCACATTCTCTTACCTGTGATATGGTGCCAGGCGACGCATCTATTCTGTCAGTTGCAATTGTTTGTATTGAGTCTATGATAACAAACTCCGGTTTAGTCTCTTTTATTGCGTTAAAAATATTTTCAAGAGAGTTCTCGCACAATATGGATATATTGTTTTTCTCTGCCAATTCATGTGTTGCCAAACGTTCTGCTCGCATTTTTAATTGCTGAGAACTCTCCTCTCCGCTAACATACAAAATTCTTACATCGTTGATATTCAGAATGGTTTGTAATGTTAGTGTTGATTTTCCTATGCCAGGTTCACCGCCAAGAAGTACGAGCGAGCCTTTTACTAATCCGCCACCAAGTACTCGGTTTAGTTCACCATCTTGCATATTCAGACGTGGTTCTTTCTCTGCTGATATGTCTTTCAGTTTTTGTACAGCGTATTCATTTCTTTTGTCAGTAAGACCATGTAGATTCTTTACGGCATCACTTCTGTTTGTATTGTAGACCGTAATCTCCTTGAATGTGTTCCATTGTCCACATGTTGGGCATTTCCCAATCCATTTTGCAGATTCTTGTCCGCAGTCGGAACAGACGTATTTTTTTTTCTCTTTTGACATGGCTTTTATGTACAATAGGTTGGTAGGTGTGTTTTTACGAGCAAGATGAGTATTACTTTTGGGGATGCAGGGATGCTTGTTTAAGGTAAAGGCAATGTTATGCCTTTTATTTTTTATAATGTAGGGTTGGATTAAGAAAACTCTGTCAAGAATCTTACTTCAAGTTTATATTAAAATGTTATAGTCTTATTATGTTGGTAATCTTTGCAAACGTGTGCTATTCCGCATTTTTCGCATTGTGGTTTGCGTGCTGTACAGATATATCTGCCGTGTAAGAGAATCCAGTGGTGAGCATTTGCCAGAATTTCTGGTGCAATGTGTTTTACTAAATTTCTTTCTACTTTTTCAGGCGTGTCTGCACTTAGCGGAACTATTCCAAGTCTTCTGCTTACACGAAAGACATGGGTGTCAACAGGCATTGCCGGCATATTGAATGCTACGGCGAGAATTACGTTAGCAGTTTTTCTGCCCACTCCTGGCAATGATGTCAATTGGTCAAATGTTTCCGGAACACGGCCGTCATGCTCCTCTACAATTTTCTTCGCCATTGCTACCAAATTTGCTGCTTTGCTATTAGGATAGCTGATGCTGGAGATTATACTCTTAATATCCTCTGCTGTTGCGTTTGCTAATTCCTGTGGAGTAGGATATATGTTAAATAAAGCAGGTGTTACTGTGTTTACTCTTTTATCGGTGCATTGCGCACTTAGCACAACAGCGCACAGCAGCTGGAATACACTACCATAGTTGAGTTCTGTAGTAGTTTCTGGCTGCTGTGCGCTGAAATATTCAAGAACACGCTGTATGCGCTCCTTTTTGTTCATTGTGTATGTTTATTTTTTTTCTTCTTTCTGCTCTTTCTTTACGTTAGCAGGCTTGTATGCTTTGTTAAGACCCTCAATGATTTCTGCTGTTATGTCATATGTCTTGTCAGCGTAGAGTAGATTTTCTCCCTGCTTAGAAAGAATGATAGAGTATTTTTTCTCTTTGTTATACTTTGCGAGATAGTTTTTTATTGAATCGCGAAGTGCAACATTGAATTTGTCCTGTTCCGTCTGGAATTCTGTGGCGAGACGCTGCTGCAATGTTCTAAGGTCTGCATCCTGCTTCTGAAGATTCATCTGGATAGATTCCGCCTGCTCTCTTGTATATGCGTTTTGCTGCAATTTTTGTTGGAAATTTGTTATAGCACTCTGCAGCGCCTCGCCTTTTTTCTGTATTGTATTTTCAATGTTTTGTCCTTTTTTAGTGAGAATCTGTGTATAGTCTTTGCAGAATTGATATTGTGTCATAATTGAGTCAACCTCAACGTATGCAATTTTCAGCTCTGCTGGCGTAGTTTCGCCCTTAACAGTTTCCTCATTTGTTTTTGATTTGTCGCATGATGTTAATGCGAATGCAGCAAACAGTGCTGCCAGAAGATGTAACTTTTTCATTTTTCGTTATTTGTTATAATTTATTTGTTCTTATTCTTAAATTGTTTCATGCGAAGGGCTGTCTCTTCTGCTTTTTTTCTTGCTTCCCGGTCTTGCTCCATTACACACCCAATACCTCTTTTTTTCATTTCCATGCTGTCATGAATATGGAAAGAATGCATTTCACCTTTTTCCTTAGTGAAAACTCTTACCGATATAAAAACGATGCCGATAGCAATTATTAACATCGAAAAGAGAAATATTTCAAACATTTTTATTACCTTTGCAATATACAATTTTGATTCTGCTTGCAAAATTAGTAAAAAAGTTTCGTATAACCTTATAATATCTCATAATAATGACTAAAAAAGAATTAAATCCCGCAATTGTCTTTGAAGAATTTGCTAAAATCAATGCTATACCCCGCCCGTCAAAACACGAGGAGAAGATTATTGAATATCTTGAAAGCGTAGGCAGAGAGCTCTCTCTTGAGACAATTGTTGATGCTACAGGCAATGTGCTTATACGCAAGCCTGCAACTCCTGGCATGGAAAATAAACCAACAGTCATACTACAGTCGCACATGGATATGGTTTGTGAGAGTGTTGACGGCAAGGAAATAGATTTCATCACTGACCCTATTGAAACTTATATTGATGGCGATTGGCTCTGTGCCAACGGTACGACACTTGGCGCTGACGACGGCATAGGATGCGCTATGCAGCTTGCATTACTACGTTCCACAGATATAGAGCACGGCCCGATTGAATGTGTGTTCACCCGTGACGAAGAGACCGGTCTGACTGGCGCAATGGGCATGGAGGCAGGTTTTATGACTGGTGACTATCTGATAAACCTTGATTCGGAGGACGAAGGCGAGTTTTTCATATCATGTGCTGGCGGTGTTAATACTACAGCAAGGTTCTCTTATGTCCAAGAGGATGCTCCAGAGGGAATGTTCTTCCTCGAAGCACAGGTTCGAGGATTGCTAGGAGGACATTCTGGCGATGACATAAACAAGAAGCGTGCGAATGCCATTAAGCTCTTAGCGAGATTTTTGTATATGGAGATGCAGAAGATGCCTCTCGTACTATCCGAAATTAATGGTGGCAAGGCACATAATGCCATTCCGCGTGATGCCTCAATGATTTTCTGCGTTCCATCTTCACGTAAGGAAGAGGTCAGAATAGATTGGAATATCTTTGCTTCAGATGTCGCAGCGGAATACGAGGTGACAGAGCCTCGCATGGAACTTCTCATGGGATCGTGTGATGTGCAGAGCGTAATATCTGACGATGCGTCACGTTGTATAATTTTAGCGTTGCAGGCTGTTGACAACGGAGTCATGAACATGTGTCAGGCAGAAGAGCTGTCATGGCTTGTTGAAACATCGAGCAATCTGGCAAGCATTCATACCGACGAGACAGAATGTACTGTAGTAACCTCACAGCGTTCCTGCGTCATGAGCCAGCGTGCGAATATGGCTGCTACAATTAAGTCATGCTTCGAACTGGCAGGAGCTTCTGTAGAGCAGGGTGACGGCTATCCTGCATGGCAGCCGCGTTCAAACAGCCACCTTGTTGATGTGACAGTGAAGACATACCGTCAGCTGTTCGATAAGGAACCGCGTGTGATAGGTATACATGCCGGGCTGGAGTGCGGACTCTTTGCAGAACGTTATCCTAATCTTGATATGGTAAGCATGGGACCCACACTGCGTGGAGTGCATTCTCCTGACGAACGACTGCTGATTCCTACTGTCGATATGGTGTGGCGCCATCTTCTTCTTATTTTGAAATCAGTTTAAGGAATATGAGAACTTTTAAGGCAGCATTGTTCGATCTTGACGGAACACTTGTCGACACAGAGGGGCAGTATACTGTGTTTTGGAGGGCTATGGGAAAGAAATATCGCCCCGATGTCCCTGATTTGGCAGAGGTTATCAAAGGCACGACACTTGTGCAGATTTTCCGAAACTATTTCCCGCGGGAAGACTGGCAGGCTGAGATAACAGAGGCTCTTGACCGATGGGAGGAGCAGATGCAATTCCCCTATGTCAGCGGCATAGACGAATTTCTTGCAGACATACGTGCAAAAGACGTAAAGTGTGCCATCGTGACAAGCTCTAACGCAAAGAAGATGAAAGCCTTGGAGAAGAAAGCGCCCGAGCTTCTCGCTCACTTCGACCGCATACTTACAAGCGAGGACTTTGCTGCCTCAAAGCCTGCGCCAGACTGCTATATCAGAGCCGCAGAAGCATTAGAGTGCCAGCGTACGGAATGCGTGGTGTTTGAAGACGCCTTTACAGGCCTGCAGGCAGGCATGTCAGCAGAGATATTCACAATTGGCTTAGCTACAGGCAATACAGCCGCCGCCATACAGGATAAGTGTGATTATGTGCTCGATAATTACGATGCCCTCACATATGACAGCATTGTTTCAATAATTAATAGGTAGGAATGGGAAGGAACAAATACTCGCAGAAAGAGATAGACAGCATCAGCCTGCTTTTAAAAAAGAAGAATAATACCACTCGGTTCCATCAGAAACGTATACGGCATATCCTTCGCACCATATTTGAGTTCAACATCTCAGATTTCAATGAGCCAGGTAAACCCTTTGGCCCGCAGGAACTGGATGCTGCCATCAGAAGGCGTGCAATACAAATTCTCGACGATGCAACTATTGCAGACATGAAAGCGAAACGTATGCGTGACCGCCAGAAAGACCTTCAGAACTCTGAGCAGCAACTATTGGCTGATGGTGAGCAGACGGATTGGAAGGCAGCTCTTGCAGAATGGGAGGAATGGGAAAGAGAACAGAATAGCGAAAAGTCAGTGCTTTAATAATATCCAGATTTCCATTTTTACAGACTGCAATACAATAACATAAGGGCACTTCGCCTTGAAGTGCCCTTATGTTAAATACATATTTATATACGATTCTCGTTCAGAGTCTTTACAGATGAGTGTATATGGGAAATTGATAATAAAAGGCAATATTCTCTGCCCATTGTTATCTATTTTTATTTGTGATATTTGTTTTTATTGGCCGTGTCACCCAATACCACGCAGGCCTATGCTCCTGATGACGCAATGGAAGAGATAATTGTCGCGGTATACTTTCGTTGCCATATCTGTCCATTGCCGTTACTGCGTAGTAGCTGTGCCTATGTTCGGGTAATGTGAGTGCTGTGCCTTTATGCCGCATAATGACAAGGTTTTGGGGATTTTTTGTATCAACAGGGTAGGAGGCAGAAGCATAAATATTATATGTGAGATAATCGTTTCCCTGCGGACATGTTGGTGCGTTCCATCTAAGTATGTGTCTGCCTGCTAACGCAGTCACGCTGAGGAGTGTGGGAGCGTCTGGCTGAGGGTATGGGACGGCCAGAGGCTGTGGCAGTGCAGGGTAGGGCGATGCCTTTTGGCAGATATATGTATATATTCCTTTTGTGTTCTCTGTAAAGAACCGTGAACGGAAGAAGCAGTATCCCATATGCATATGCCGTGACACGTGTATTTGCCGTGTGATGTCCTTTATATCCCAGTTGCGCTCTTTCTGGTGCATGAGATATATGCCGAGCCCTGGTACTATGGCACATTGCTGTTTTGCCTCATGCCAGTCAGCGAGGAAGGGATAGAAATCGTTACCACGGAAATACATCATGGGAAAGATTAAATCAACTATTCCTCTGCGCATCCATTCCTTCACGTCCTGATAGACACGGCTTCGAGCATTCCATCCGCGGCTGCTGTAAAGCCGTGTATCATCGTGCTTGCCAATAGGCGAACAGCTGACTTTCACCCATGGTTTCACTTTCTTCACCGCATGATATATCTGATTCATAATGACGGTGATATTCTCTCTTGCCTTGCTTGCATCAGGCTTTCGCTTGATAGTTTCAGGGTAGCGGATGTAGTCAAGATGTATGCCATCGACATCGTATCTTTCTGTAATGCTTCGGCAGTATCTTGACAGGTATTCTGCAGTCTGCGGCTTGGCCGGGTTCATGTAGGCTTCATCGCCAATTCGCATTACAATCTCCGGATTATACATCCTTAGGTGTCGGCTTCCTGCATCATTCCATTTGCCAATGGGTATTGTAACTATCCATGCATGAAGCTCCATGCCACGACGGTGGCATTCTTCAATGGCATAATGAAGAGGATCATATCCAGGATTGCGTCCGTCGGTCCCGGTGAGGCATCTATCCCACGGCTCATTGCCTGTCTCGGCATTGCTTGGGAATACAGAAGTGGCACGTATTCTTGTTTGAAAAAGCACAGTATTTATATTTGCTTTCTGCAATTTGTCAAGAATCTCAGTCAGTTCTTTCTTCTGGCGTGCAATGCTTGCTGCAGACGTAGCCTTCATATACGGCCAGTCCAGTCCGTTGATAGTTGTTAACCATACTGCCCTAACTTCCCGGTGTGGGAAATTGGTTTCGGCACCGCATATTATACTTGTCAGCAGGAGTATGGCGGACAAAATATTTCTTTTCAAGATATGTGTGGTTTTAATGATTAAGTTCACTCAGTTCGAGCCAACGTAGCTCTTTTACGTCAAGTTCGTCATTTATAACGGACAGTCGTTTTGACATGGCGTTGATGTCGTCTATGCTTATACTGCCTGACGAAAGGGCCGTTTCGATTTCTGTTTTTTCTTTAGTGAGACTGCTGATGTCTTTATCCAACATTTCGAACTCACGTTTCTCTTTGAAGGTCATCTTGACCTGTGTGTTGTTTCTGTAGCTTTTCTGTTGCTTCGGCTTATTCTCCTTCTGTTCCTTTGGCTTTAGCTGCTGATACTCCCGATACTGCGAGTAGTTGCCTGGGAAATCCTGTATATTGCCGTCGCCATGGAATACTAACAGATGGTCTACTACCTTATCGGTGAAATATCTGTCGTGCGAGACCACTATAACGCATCCTGCGAAGTCTTGAAGATACTCTTCGAGGATTTGCAGCGTAGCTATATCCAGGTCGTTCGTAGGTTCGTCAAGTACGAGGAAATTAGGGTTTTGCATCAGCACTGTACATAGGAACAGCTTCCGCTTCTCTCCTCCAGAAAGCTTGTAGACGTAGTTGTGCTGCTGCTCGGGTGTGAAAAGGAAATGCTGTAGCAATTGTGATGCTGTGAGATGTCTGCCGCTGCCGAGCGTAATGTAGTCTGCGATATTCCTTACAACATCAATGACTTTCTGGTCGTTACTGAATTTCAGTCCCTCCTGTGAGAAATATCCGAACTTTACAGTTTCACCGATATCAAATCGTCCGCTGTCGGGTGCGACTTCTCCGAGCAGCATTTTAAGGAAGGTTGATTTGCCAGTACCGTTGTTGCCCACGATACCCATTTTCTCAAATCTTGCGAAATTATAGTAGAAATTGTCAAGTATGACGTTCGGTTTATTATCATTTCCCTGCCAGGCCTTTGAGACATACTGGCATTCAAATATTTTCGAACCAATATATACGGTGCTGGCTTTCAGCCGTATCTGTCTGTCCTCAATGCGACGCTTTGCTATTGCTTCCAACTCGTAAAAGGCATCCTCACGATATTTTGCCTTGTGTCCTCGTGCCTGAGGCTGACGGCGCATCCAGTCGAGCTCCTTCCTGTACAGGTTGTTCGCTGTCTGTATGATAGAGCGTTCGTTTTCAATTCGCTCCTGTCTTTTCTCAAGATAGTAGCTATAGCTGCCCTTGTATGTGTATATTCTCTGGCTATCGAGTTCGAGTATGACAGAACAAATCCTGTCAAGGAAGAATCTGTCATGTGTCACCATAAGAATAGTCTTGTTGCTACGACCGAGAAATTTCTCCAGCCATTCTATCATTTCAAGGTCGAGATGATTAGTCGGCTCATCTAAAATGAGGAAGTCGGGGTCATTCATCAAAACCTTTGCTAATGCTACTCTTTTCTGCTGACCACCAGATAGTTGACCCATTGGCTGGCTGAGGTTGTTTATTTTTAGTTGGGTAAGTATTTGTTTTGCATTCTGATGTTGCTCTTGTGAGCGGCATCCTTTGCTGCAATACTCCATGACGGTCTGTTCTGGCGGAAACTGCGGGGTTTGAGACAGCATTCCTATTGTTACATCGTTGCGGTATATTATATTTCCAGAATCTGCGCTTTCTTCCCCGACGAGGATAGAGAGTAGTGTAGATTTGCCTTTACCGTTTTTTGCTATTAAACCGACATGCTGTCCGTCTGCTATGGAAAAATTTATATTGGCAAACAGTACCCTTTCTCCGAAGGATTTTGTTAGATTCTGTACGTCAAGAATAGGATTTGCCATTTTAGTATAGGAATTTTTTTTGCTGTGGTAATATTTTTAGACAGTGATTTCTGTATTTAGCGTTTCTATATAATTTAGAAGCTCGTCACGTCCGATAGCTTTTTCTGAAGATGTAACGAAATATGGTGGCAGTTCTTCCCATGTATCACGCATTTTCTCCATCCATTCCCTTGCAGCCTTCTTTGCTTTCAGTTCTCCGAGCTTGTCAGCCTTGGTGAAGACAATGGCGAACGGTATTCCTGACTCTCCTAACCAATCGATAAATTCACGATCGATTTTCTGAGGGTCATGCCTCACATCAATGAGTACAAAGGTGCATACGAGCTGGTGTCTTTGCAGAATATAGCCAGCAATCATTTGCTCTAATTTTTTCTGTACTACCTTAGATCTCTTTGCAAAGCCATACCCAGGCAAGTCTACCAGATACCAGTTCTTATTTATTATGAAATGGTTTATAAGCAAGGTTTTTCCTGGCATAGATGATGTCTTTGCTAGATTCTTATGTCGACACAGCATATTTATCAGTGATGACTTGCCCACATTGCTTCGTCCGATGAATGCGTATTCGTTCTTCGTGTCGTTAGGGCATGTACCAACGGTGGGAGAACTAATAACATATTCTGATGATTTTATATCCATGTTTCTTATTGTATAAAAAGGTGTATGTATGCGGTGATAATGCTATTTATATTTTAATTTCTTCAAGTCTTGTTGACAGTTCTTCCCATTTTTTCATTTCTTCTTCCAGTATGCTTTGCACTTGTGTGTATTTGCTAACGAGTTCCATGTCTGACGCATTATCTGGATTGCATAGGAGTGAATCTAATTCCGAAAGTTTTTCTTCTTCTTCTGCAATTTTCTTTTCTGTTTCTGCGATCTGTTTCTGGATGCGCGATATTTGTTTCATGCGTTCTTTTCTTTCCGCATAGCTCATGATGTCACCGTCGGAAAAGACTGGCTGTTTCTGCGGATTACTTGTCTTCTGTTCTTTAGCCAGTTCTTTTTCCACAGAACTCTGTACGCTTAATTTTGACTCAGACTCTTCATGTTCTTTAATCCAGTCGTATATTCCTCCAATATATTCCTTTACTGCCCCCCCCTTGAATTCATATACTTTTTCAATCAGTCCATCGAGAAACTCACGGTCGTGAGATACAATTATGGCAGTTCCGTCAAAAGCCTTAATTGCATCTTTGAGCACGTCCTTTGACTTCATGTCCAAGTGGTTCGTAGGTTCATCAAGGATAAGCAGGTTGACAGGTTCAAGAAGCAGGCGAATCATTGCAAGACGTGAACGTTCGCCGCCTGACAGAAACTTGACTTTCTTTTCTGAGGCTTCTCCTCCGAACATAAAGGCACCAAGTATGTCATTTATACGCAATCGGATTTCTCCCTTGGCGACATGGTCGATGGTTTCGTAAACAGTAAGGGTGTCATCAAGCATTTGCGCCTGGTTCTGCGCAAAATATCCGATTTTAACATTATGTCCTATCTTTAATGTACCGCCAAATGGAATTTCATTCATGATACACTTTATAAGAGTAGACTTGCCCTCTCCGTTTTTCCCGACAAAAGCAACTTTCTCGCCGCGTTTGATGATTAGGTTTACATTTTTGAATACATTATGTGTATATGTTTTTTCAACTTCATCACATATTATCGGATAGTCGCCAGAACGAAGGCATGGCGGAAATTTCAGCCTTAACGCAGAAGTGTCTATCTCATCTATTTCTATAGGCACGATTTTTTCAAGCTGACGAATGCGTTGCTGTACTTGTATCGCTTTTGAGGCTTGGTATCTGAATCGGTCTATAAATGCTTTCGTGTCAGCAATTTCCTTCTGCTGATTCTCGTATGCTCTTATCTGCTGTTCTCTGCGTTCCTTGCGCAGTATGACATATTCATTGTATTTTACCTTGTAGTCCTCTATATGTCCGCATGTTATTTCGATTGTTCGGTTAGTCACATTATTTATAAATGCTCTGTCGTGCGAAACAAGGACAACGGCACATGAAGATTGGGCTATATATTGCTCAAGCCATTGAATTGATTCAATATCAAGATGATTGGTAGGCTCGTCAAGTAGCAGCACATCGGGCTTCTTCAGAAGAATCTTTGCCAGTTCAATTCGCATACGCCATCCACCAGAAAACTCAGAAGTGGGGCGCTGAAAGTCTGTGCGCTTAAATCCTAATCCTTGTAAAGTCCTTTCTATTTCACCCTCATAATGGTCTCCTCCCATCATTACGAAACGGTCTTGCAGAGATGTGAACGTTTCTACAAGTTGCATGTATTCGTCAGAGTCATAATCATCTCGCTCGGACATTTCTTCCTGCTTTGCTTCTAACTCCTTTTTAAGAGATATTGTATTAGCAAATGCTTTTAAGGCCTCGTCTTTCACGGTTGTGTCATCTTGGATGCGCATAACCTGTGGCAAATAGCCGATAGTCGTTTCGTTCGGGATAGAGATGACTCCACTTATGGGACTTTGCTCTCCATGTATGATTTTCAGCAATGTTGACTTGCCAGCACCATTTTTCCCAACTAATGCAATGCGGTCTCTGTCATTAATTACAAATGAAACATTGTCGTATAATGGACGTGCACCAAATTCTACATGCAGATTCTCTATTGAAATCATTTTATCTTTTTATGTTTCGTGTTTTTGAAAATACTTAGATCCCTTTTTATTAATTGCAGCTTATCTGTATTACTATACCTTTTCTGCTGAAGTCTTAGTCTGTAGGGTTGCTGAGTTTCAGATTATTTTATTCCTCTTTTATTAAGCGCGTCAGTATATTTCCTTGCATTCTTCAAATGTTCTGCGTATGTTCTTGCAAAGTTGTGCGTGCCAGAAAAGTCTTCTTTTGCGCACATATATAGGTTGTCATGTTTCACGTAATTAAGGACAGCATTGATTCCTGCAATTGATGGGATTCTTATAGGTCCAGGAGGAAGTCCTGTATTCTTATATGTGTTGTAAGGAGAATCTATATGCAGTAGTTTGTTGTATATACGTTTAAGTCCAAATTGCTGCCATGCATATTTTATTGTTGGGTCAGCCTGTAACGGCATATTTATTTTAAGACGATTGATGTACATTCCCGCCACCATCGGTTTTTCTGCATTGTTGGCGGTTTCTTCATCGATTATGCTTGCCAACGTGATAACCTCTTGCTGGGTCATGCCAATAGCTTCAGCCTTGTTCTTGCGTTCGTCATTCCAGAATGCTTCATACTCCTTCTTCATGCGGTCTAGAAACTTCTCAACAGAAATGTTCCAGTATACATCATACGTGTTTGGTATGAAAATACATTGTATGGTCAGGGTGTCCATTCCGTATTTGCAGCATATTTTGTCGTCGTTCAGTGCAGAAAGAAGTTCCTCCTTGTCCATCATCATCCGCTTTGACAATTCTTGTGCAAGACGTTCTTTTGTTCTGACTGAAGGTATCGTGAGCGATACTGCTGACTGCATGCCATTTCTGAACTTCCTGAAAGTCTGTAATGTGCCTTCTGTTTCGTCAATGGCATAGCGTCCAGTTCGAATATTCTTGTCGTAGCCAGTATATGCAGCCAGTGCAGAAAATATCTTTAGCGGTATGGTTTTACTTCCAGGTTCCAGCTTGTTCATAACAGAATCCATCGTATCATCGCCGTCAATATATATGTAATATGTTTCTTTGTCTTTTGACATTGGCATGATAAAAGTGAATACTGTGGCTAATCCGATGACAAGCAGCACGATAGCAGCTGCCAGTAGCAATATTGTCTTGTTGTTTTTCTTTTTCTGCATTATAAATAAGATTTATTTGACGTTTTGTAATTCTATTGATGTTTTTGCTTTGTATTAATGGGCGCAAATACCAATGCGTATTGTTTGATACAATCGCATACAAGGGTACAAAGTTAAAAAAAATAATTGATATATATCCATCTTTTGCTTATTTTATTACATTATTTATATTTTACTGACATTGAGATACTATTCTTTAGATTAATCCCTGCTAAGGTATGATTTTTCAGAGGAAAGAATTGCGCTAAATATTTTTTTATGTTTTTATTTTTTCGTAACTTTGCAACGTCTTTGTTTACGAAAGCATTAAAAGGAAGTATATATATTATTCAGATATTGTGATGGTAGATTTTAGTACTTTAGTAAAAAAACGCCGTTCTCATCGGAAATTTGATGAGAAAAAGATTGACGCAGAACACGTTAGTCTTATTCTTCGTGCGGCATTGATGGCTCCAACAAGCAAATCATGCAGAGCATGGCACTTTATTGTGGTTGAGGACAAAAATGACATAGAAAAGATTGCCGATGCAAAAGAGATGGGCGGACAATTTCTTAAGTCAGCTCCGCTTGTGATTGTTGTGGCAGGCTTGCCGTCTGAAAATGATTGCTGGATAGAGGATTGCTCCATAGCCGCCATCTCCATGCAGTATCAGGCGGAGGAACTCGGATTGGGTTCATGTTGGGCACAGATTCACAAGCGTGGACTCTCTGATGGCACTACAGCCACCGAGGTGATACAAGGGATACTTGGCTTGCCTGATGACTATATGGTGCTTTGCGCCATAGGGCTCGGATATGCTCTTGACGAGCGCAAGGAACAAAACGAAGAAAACCTGAAATGGGAGAACGTGCATCTGAACAAGTTTTAGTGGCTGACGTTTGATTTTCTTTTATCTGAAAAAAATCTTATAAACATTATATGATAATTTTAGCAAGCAATTCGCCCCGTCGCCGTGAACTACTCGCAGGTTTGGATCTAGAATACAGAACGTGGGTGATATCTGGCATTGATGAGTCATATCCAGAAAGTCTTCCCACAGGGGAAATTGCAGAGTTTATCGCCTGCAAAAAAGCTGAGCCCTATTTAATGGACGGAAATATAGGAGAGGTGGCTGACGATGATATTATTCTTACTGCAGACACTGTGGTTATTCTTGATGACGAGGTGATGGGTAAGCCCCATGACAAGGAGGAGGCAGTCTCTATGCTTAAAAAGCTTTCGGGCAGGACGCATAAGGTTATAACTGGCGTGTGCCTTGCGTCAAAGACAAAGCAGAAAAGTTTCAGCGTACAGACAAATGTAACTTTTGCTGCTCTCACATTACAGCAGATTGAATATTATGTTGACCGCTATAAGCCTTATGATAAAGCGGGCGCATATGGTGTTCAAGAGTGGATAGGATATGTTGGCGTTACAAAACTTGAAGGCTCATATTACAATGTTATGGGCTTGCCTGTACAGCGTATATATGAGGAAATATGTGATTTCTGAATGTTTTTATACGAATAACTGCAAAAATATATTAAAAGATTTTCTTATATATTAAATATATAGTACCTTTGCAAAAGTTTAATAAGTAAAATCACACATAGGAAAAACATATTATTTTGTATTCTCGTTCTGATGAATCAGCTTATCCATTATTCTGGGAATATGTTTTATATGTTAGTATGTGGTGTTTTAATATAGAGTGGCTCTTTTGCCAATAAGTTGACGTTAGAATGTCACTTTGTGTCAGAAAAGTCCTTGTTAGGCAGGAGGCTTGGCGCAAATACTATGAACAAGAACATGATTTTATAAGAACCTTAAATCACACACAATACCAAAGAGTAAGCTTTTTTATTCTGCGGCGTAGTGGATATTGTACAATTCAAACACATGGATAATCGGATCAGACACGAGGGTACTGTGATAAGTATTTCGGACAATCATGTCCGTGTGCATATCCTGCAAGCATCGGCATGTGCATCATGCAAAGCTGCTTCGCAATGTACTGCATCAGAAAGCAAGGTGAAGATTATTGATGTTTGGACTGACAACTCGGCCGATTTCAATATTGGAGACAATGTAATGGTTGAGATAGCTAACCGAATAGGCATGATGTCTGTTCTTGTTGGTTTTATTGCGCCTATATGTGCGGTTTTGTTTGGTGTAATTCTTACGTTGATACTTACAGGCGAGGGTTGCATATTCCATATTGATGAGCCGTATAATCAGGCAGTGGCAGCGATAGCCGGTTTGCTTATGTTGTTGCCGTATTATATTGTCCTGTATATTTTAAGAAACAAGATAAGAAAAAAGATAACCTTTAATATTCTTCATCTTAATTCTTGATATCTAACGAGATAAATGATATATATAAACAACTAAATACAAAGAAATTATGAATGTTATTCTAATTGCAGTACTTGTATTGGGCATTATAGCACTGATAGCCTCTGTTGTGCTATATTTCTGTTCAAAGAAGTTTGCTGTAGAAGAAGATCCAAGATTGCCAGCAGTCTTGGATTCCTTGCCTGGCGCTAATTGCGGCGGATGCGGCTATCCTGGCTGCTCCGGTTTGGCAGATGCACTTATTAAAGGTGCGAACAATGGTTCTATTGAGGGGCTGATGTGTCCAGTAGGCGGACAGGATTGTATGTCTAAAATCGCCGATATTCTTGGAATCGCAGCTGCTGAAAGCGAGCCAAAAGTTGCAGTGGTTCGCTGTGCAGGATGTTTTGCAAAGAGACCACGTACAATCGAGTATGATGGCTTGAGAACATGTACGGCAGTTCATGCCTGCGGTTCAGGTGAGACAGGTTGCGGCTTTGGATGCCTTGGTTGTGGCGACTGTGTGACTGCATGTAATTTTGGTGCAATTGCTATTAACCCAGAGACAGGCTTGCCAGAAGTAGATGAAGAAAAATGTACATCATGTGGTGCTTGCGTAAAGGCTTGTCCTCGCAATATCATAGAAATACGTCCGAAGGGCAAGGTGATAAAGGAAATTCCGCATCGTGTCTATGTGGCATGTGTCAATAAAGACAAAGGTGCCGTGGCGAAGAAGAATTGCTCTGCGGCATGTATCGGTTGCGGAATGTGCCAGAAGGTATGTAAGTTTGATGCTATCATTATTGAGAATAATGTTGCATATATAGATACAGAGAAATGTAAGGCATGCGGTGCATGTGCTCGCGTATGTCCATCAGGAGCTATTCTTACTACATGGCCACTCCCTGTACTGAAACCAAAATCAGACACTCCAGCAGCCTCGTCAGTGGATACTAAACCTACAGAGAAGATTGTTGATGTTCAAAAGCCGCAGCTTGTGGCTAAGGTTGTACCGGCTTTTGTTCCTGGCAAGGTACCTGCGATAAAGCCATGCGAGAAACCATATCCATGTCCTAATGGAGATGCTAAGGTTAATATTCCAGCAGGAGTAAAACCAGCCGATATTAACTTCTTGAAAACAAACGCATAAGAAGGAGATAATATGAAGATACATACATTTAAAATAGGTGGTATACACCCAGATGAGAATAAGTTCAGCAATGATGCTGTAACTCAACCTGCACCATTGCCAAAACAGGCTGTATTTACTATGAGCCAGCATATTGGTGCTCCTGCAAAGCCTGTTGTTAAAAAAGGTGATAAGGTAAAGGTGGGCACAATGATTGCCGAAGCAAACGGTTTTGTTAGCGCACCAATCTATTCGTCAGTTTCTGGTACAGTCCTGAAGGTTGATAATGCTATTGATGCTTCCGGATATTTACGTCCTGCTGTTATTGTAGCAGTAGAGGGCGATGAATGGGAAGAGACGATTGACCGTTCAACAAAATTAGAGACACTGGAGAGTCATCCAGAGCTTACTCCTGAAGAGATTGTAGAACGTATAAAGAAGGCTGGTGTCGTAGGTATGGGCGGCGCCTGTTTCCCTACATTCATAAAACTCTGTCCTCCGCCAACTGCAAAAGCAGAATGTGTAATTATTAACGGAGTAGAATGCGAGCCATATATCACATCAGACTACCGCCTCATGATTGAAAAAGCTGATGAACTCATTGAGGGCGTCAAGATTCTCATGAAAGGTGCAAAGGTTGATAAGGGATATATTGGTATTGAGGTTAATAAGCCGGCAGCGATAAAGTTGCTCACAGAAAAACTTGCTGGTAATCCTAATATCGTTGTAGTTCCGCTTGCAAAGAAATATCCTCAGGGAGGCGAGAAACAGCTTGTTGACGCCGTTATAGGTCGTCAGGTGCCAGCACCTCCTGCAATTCCTGTCAATGTTGGAGCAATTGTTCAGAATGCCGGCACTGCTGTTGCTGTGTATGAAGCGGTTATGAAGAACAAACCTCTCTTCGAACGTTACACAACCGTAACGGGCAAGCATATAAAGAAACCATCAAACTTCCTTGTCCGTATGGGTACCTCTTTTGGTGAGCTTATAGAGCTTTGTGGTGGTCTGCCAGAAGGAGATAACAAAATTCTTGCCGGCGGTCCTATGATGGGTAAGGCTGTTAACTCGCTTGACGTTCCTGTTGGTAAAGGCCAGAACTGTGTTACAGTGCTTACTGATGCTGATGCTCACCGAAAGGAGCCGCAGCCATGTATTCGCTGCGCTAAGTGTGTCAGCGCCTGTCCTATGGGCCTTGAACCATTCCTCCTTGCAGCTTGCTCAGGAAAGCACATGTGGGAGAGGGTAGAGGCAGAAGACATTGTTAGTTGCATTGAGTGTGGTTCATGTCAGTTTACATGTCCTGCTCATCGTCCGTTGCTGGATAATATCCGCCTTGGTAAGTCAACAGTCATGGGTATTATTCGTGCCCGTGCTGCTAAAAAATAAATAGACAACATTATTAGCATTATTAATCTTTGATACATAAAAAGAATAATGGGAAAGCTTGTAGTTTCATTATCACCACATGCACATGGTACTGATTCAGTAGAGAAAAACATGTATGGTGTTATTGTTGCACTTCTACCAGCGCTACTTGTAAGTTTTTATTTCTTCGGTATAGGCTCGGTGATAGTATGTGCGACAAGTGTTATTGCTTGTATTCTTTTTGAATGGGCAATAAGCAAATATATATTAAAGCAGAATCGTTGTACTGTATGCGATGGCTCTGCAGCCTTGACAGGTTTATTGCTTGGCATGAACCTTCCAAGTAATTTGCCAATATGGATGATTATTGTAGGTGCGCTTATAGCCATCGGTGTGGGCAAGATGTCATTTGGCGGATTAGGCCAGAATCCATTCAATCCTGCATTGGTGGGCCGTTGCTTCCTTCTTGTTAGTTTTCCTACAGCAATGACTACCTGGCCAAATCCTGGACAGCTGATGTCTTATACTGATGCTACAACAGGAGCAACACCGTTAAGCATTATGCAGCGTGCCATAAAAGGTGAAGACGTGATCGATCAGTTGCCAACCGCCTTAGATTTGTTTTTAGGAAACAATCTTGGAACAATTGGTGAGGTTTCAGCTCTAGCGCTTCTTATTGGTTTAGCTTATATGCTTTGGCGTAAGATTATCACATGGCATATTCCAGTGTCAATAATTGGCACAGTCCTCGTATTCGCAACAATCCTGTGGCTCTGTGATGACCGTATGTATGCTGATCCGTTGCAGGTAATCTTCTCTGGCGGTCTGATGCTTGGCGCGATATTTATGGCTACAGACTACGTAACTTCGCCAATGTGTGCAAAGGGACAGATAATATATGGTATTTCAATAGGTGTGCTGACTGTCGTTATTCGTAACTGGGGCGCATATCCAGAGGGCATGTCATTCGCTATTCTTATAATGAATGCATTTACACCGCTTATTAATATGTATATCAAGCCAAAGCGCTTTGGTGAGGTTGCTAAAAAATAATTAGGAGGGTAATAGGATATGAAGAAACTTAAATCAAACCTTCAAAACATGGTGCTCGTGCTTGTCGGCGTAGCACTTATATGTGGTGGCACGCTGGCTTATGTTAATCAGCTGACTAAATCAGCTATCGACGAACAAGCAAAAAAGACTCTTGCTGATGGTATAAAGGCAGTTCTTGACGCAGATGATATCACGGTAAATAGCACAAGCGAGAAGAAGCGTATTGTCAACGGAAAAGAACAGACTTTTGTTATTTATAATACAGACAAGGGTGTTGCTGTACAGTCTACAGACCCGAATGCATTCTCTGGCAATCTTACTGTTCTTGTAGGATTTGATGGAGAGGGCGTGATTAAAGGATATACTATTCTGGCACATGCAGAGACTCCAGGTCTCGGAGCAAAGGCAACAGAGTGGTTTCAGGAGGGCCAGCCAGGTAATATTGTAGGCATTAATCCTGCAAAGACTAACCTTACTGTCAAGAATGATGGTGGCGAAATTAATGCAATTACAGCCTCTACAATCACTTCAAGATCATTCTTGCGTGCTGTGCAACAGGCATACTCTACTTTTGTTGAGGAGAAAGCCAACCTGTCAGCAGCAGATACAGATAAATAACAAAAAGTAAATTCACAATTCAAAGGATATTTTACTATGAGTAAATTAGGAATCATATTGAATGGCATAATAAAGGAAAATCCTATATTCGTATTAATGCTTGGTATGTGTCCGACATTGGCAACAACAACCAGTGCAACTAACGGTATGATGATGGGATTGGCGACAATGGTAGTATTGATATTTTCCAATATCATCATTTCGCTTATAAAGAATCTGACGCCAGACATGGTACATATACCAGTGTATATTGTTGTCATTGCTACGCTTGTGACAATCGTGCAGTTCTCTTTGGCTGCCTATATGCCAGATGTAAACAAGTCGTTAGGACTCTTTATTCCGCTTATTGTTGTGAACTGTATAATTCTTGGCCGTGCAGAATCTTACGCATGCAAGAACAATGTGTTAAACTCTGCTCTTGACGGTGTTGGAATAGGCTTAGGCTTTACTATTGGTCTTACCATTCTCGGTACCTGCCGTGAGCTTCTTGGCAATGGTACAGTATTCGGCTTGTCAATTCTTCCTTCAGAATACAGCATGCTGATATTTATCTTGCCTCCGGGAGCATTCCTCACCCTTGGTTATATCATAGCAATAATTAATAGATTTAAGAAAGCATAACGTAATAACAATTTCACTATGGAATATTTATTGATATTTATAGCTGCGATATTTGTTAATAATATCGTTCTGAGCCAGTTCCTGGGCATCTGTCCTTTCCTTGGTGTCAGCCAGAAGGTAAACACCTCGCTTGGCATGTCGGCTGCTGTAGCCTTCGTTATGCTCCTGGCTACTCTCGTAACATGGCTTATTCAGACATTCATCCTTAATCCGTTTGATTTAGGATATCTGCAGACATTGTCATTTATTCTTGTCATAGCATCCCTTGTACAGATGGTAGAAATCATTCTGAAGAAGGTGTCTCCTCCGCTATATCAGGCTCTTGGAGTATTCCTTCCTCTTATTACAACCAACTGCGCAGTACTTGGTGTGGCAATTTCTGTAATCCAGAAGGAATATACACTCCTCATGTCTCTCAACTATGCACTTGCATCGGCTATAGGATTTGGTATCGCACTGATTCTTTTTGCCGGATTGAGAGAGCAGCAGGAGCTGGCCAACATTCCAAAGGGCATGCGTGGCATGAGTATAACTCTCATCACAGCCTCTTTGCTTGCTTTAGCATTCATGGGATTCTCTGGTGTAGACGGAGGTCTCAAGGTGTTGTTCGGAGTAGAATAAAGATTTATCACTTGATGCCATAAAAATAAATGGCACAAGTATATTTTGTGTTTGTGTTGTCAACGGCTTTCATCGTGAGATGAGAGCCGTTTTTTTATGTGTCGTACCATAGATATTATGGTTAAACATATTATGTCTCATGCAAAAGAATGTATGTTGCTGTATTGTTAAAAAAAACTAATCCAACAACAAAAAAGTGACATTTTCTTGTGAGTTCTTAAGGAATTATATAATTTTGCAATCGAAACAGAAAAAAACATAATAAAAAGATAGTTATGAATCTGATTAATGCACGTTACTTTTTTTATTACTTTTACTTCTTTGCAGGGTTCTGTGAAGCGGGAAGTTGCGTGTAATTTCAACTTATGATAATCTGAGAATATTAAATATATCTTATGATTAAGTCCCGCTTCAATAATATTGAGGCGGGATTTTTCATATTAAGCAATTATAAAAAGGTTAAACTAAAACACAATTATTTTGAAAAGAGTAGCAATACAAGGCTTCGAAGGAAGCTTCCACGATATTACAGCCCATAAATATTTTGAGAGTGAACAACTGCAGATGGTATGTTGTGCGACATTTGACGAATTGTTCCGTGAAATGAAGGCCGACCCGACTCTGATAGGTCTGGCTGCTATAGAGAATACAATAGCCGGTTCGCTGCTGCATAATTATGAGTTGCTGCGTAATAGCGGAGTGACAGTAGTAGGCGAACATAAGACACATATCAGCCACTGTCTTTGCTGTCTTCCATCTCAGAATATTGAAGATATTAAAGAGGTGCATTCACACCCTGTAGCACTTATGCAATGCCGCAATTACCTGTCGCAGCATGCAGTCATGAAACTTGTAGAGGATGACGATACAGCGGGTTCTGCACGTCGCATTGCAGAAGAAGGTATTGAGGGTGCCGCAGCAATATGCCATGCTGATGCCGCAGCTCTATACGGAATGAAGGTATTGGAAAATAATATAGAGGACAACAAGCATAATTTCACGAGATTTCTTGTTTTATCTGACCCTCGTAAGGCAGATATGCTCCGTGCAATTAATCAGACGGATAAGGCCTCGCTGGTGTTCTCACTTCCTCATGAGGAAGGTTCGCTTTCACAGGTCCTTTCTATACTGAGTTTCTACAGGATGCAGTTAACCAAGATACAGTCGCTGCCAATTATAGGATGTGAGTGGGAGTATATGTTCTATGTAGACGTCACCTATGACGATTTAATTCGATACAGACAGGCTATAGACGCCATAACACCTCTCACAAGAGAATTGACCATACTTGGTGAATACAAGGCTGCAAAGTAAGAAATGACAAAAGAACAGAGAACAAAGAGTAGAAGACATAGTATAGATGTGCAGTTTTCTTTCGTAACACTTTTCTCCTTTCTGCTTTAACTAAATAAACATTAAACAGACAATATGATACATCCAGCAGACAGACTGAATACAGTTCAGGAATACTATTTCAGCAGAAAGCTGAAGGAGGTGGCGCAACTTAATGCTGAGGGGCATGATATAATCTCTCTCGCTATCGGTTCGCCAGACATGCCTCCGTCAGAGCAAACAATTAACCGCCTATGTGAGGTGGCACACGACCCTTCAGCACACGGCTATCAGCCTACCATGGGAACGCCAGAGTTGCGTCAGGCTATGGCTGCATATTATATGCGTTGGTTCGGAGTTGCTCTTGATGCTCAGACCGAAATTCTCCCTCTGATAGGTTCTAAGGAGGGCATCCTGCATATTACGCTGGCATTCTGCAATCCTGGCGATGCAGTCCTGGTTCCTAACCCAGGTTATCCAACATATACGTCCCTATCGAAGATTCTTGGACAGGAAATCATTAATTATAATCTGTGTGAAGATAAAGGATGGCAGCCTGATTGGGAGCAGCTTGAAAAGATGGATTTGTCGAGGGGTAAACTCATGTGGACAAACTATCCTAACATGCCTACTGGTGGCAATGCCATGATGGAGACCTATGAACGTCTTGTTGACTTTGCACGCCGGAATAACATAGTCGTAGTAAACGACAATCCGTATTCTTTCATCATAAATGATCATCCTATGTCGCTACTTCAAGTTCCTGGGGCAAAAGATTGTTGCATAGAGCTCAACTCTATGTCGAAGAGTCACAATATGCCAGGATGGCGAGTGGGATTATGCGCTGCTAATAAGGAATTTATATCATGGATATTGAAGATTAAATCGAATATAGACAGTGGAACGTTCCGTGGCATACAGCTTGCAGCGGCAGAGGCATATCAGAACTCTGACGCATGGCATCATGAAGCTAATTATACGACATATAAGCGTCGTCGTGAAATTGCCGAAAGCATCATGCGCACATTGGGCTGCACCTTCGACCCGCAGCAGGTAGGTATGTTCCTCTGGGGACGCATACCAGACACTTACGCCACATGCGAAGATTTGACAGAAAAGGTTCTTCACGAAGCAAGAGTCTTTATCACTCCAGGCTTCATCTTCGGGTCAAATGGTGAGCGTTACATACGAATATCGCTATGTGCTAAGGACGAAAAGATGCGTCAAGCTCTTGATCGCATACGTAATGTGTTCGGAAAATAAAGACATGCGGGAGAGGCATCATAATTTGAAAAACATGTTATCTCTTTCACTATAACAATAGACTACAATATATTAATATAAAACATACAATACGATATATATTATGGAACTTGAACTTCAACCACTAAACCTCCCAAGTGATAATAATCAGCGTCCTTTTGTGATAGCAGGCCCATGTTCTGCCGAAACAGAGGAGCAGGTGATGACAACAGCCATGCAACTTGCAAAGAAGGGCTGCTATAATTTCCGTGCCGGAGTGTGGAAGCCGCGCACAAAACCAGGAGGATTTGAAGGCCATGGTGAAACAGCATTGAAGTGGATGGCGCAGGTGAAGCAGGACACTCACATGCAGATAGGAACAGAAGTGGCTACACCGGAACATGTAGAACTTGCCATGAAGTATGGCATGGACATACTGTGGATAGGTGCCCGCACATCAGCCAATCCGTTTGCCATGCAGGCGCTTGCTGATGCAATGAAGGGGCTTGACATCCCTGTATTCGTAAAGAATCCGGTGAATCCAGACCTTGAGTTATGGATTGGCGCGCTGGAGCGTCTTAACGGTGCAGGTGTTAAGCGTCTGGGAGCCATCCACCGCGGATTTTCATCATACGACAAGACAATATACCGCAATATGCCTATGTGGCAGATAGCTATAGAGCTGCGCCGCCGAAACAGCGAACTGCCAATCATCTGCGACCCTTCACACATGGGAGGAAAACGCGAACTCATTGCTCCGCTATGCCAGCAGGCTATGGATCTCGGCTTTGACGGCCTGATGGTTGAGAGCCATTGCGACCCAGACAAGGCATGGTCTGACGCAAAGCAGCAGGTAACGCCTGACGTGCTTGACTATATTCTTTCAATCCTGCAAATCAGAAACTCAATGAATACACATGACGGAATAAACGAATTGCGCAAGGAGATTGATGCTCTTGATAACCAGCTGATGGAACTTCTCTCTAACCGTATGCGTGTATGTCGCAAGATCGGACACTATAAGAAAGAGCACAATATGACCGTGCTACAGACAGGACGATACAATGAAATTCTCGACAAGCGTGGGGCGCAGGGGTCACTCTGCGGAATGAGTGCTGAGTTCGTGAAAAAGATATACGAGCATATACACGAAGAGTCTGTACGCCAGCAGATAGAGATAGTAAATAGTTAATTTTTCATATCGTTCTGACAGCAATATATATAAGTTATGAAGATTCTGGTTTTAGGTGCAGGCAAGATGGGGTCGTTCTTTATCGACCTGCTTAGTTTCGACCACGAAGTGGCAGTCTATGAACATGACCCTCAGCGTCTGCGATTTACATATAACTGCCAGCGATTTACACAACTCGATGAAATTAGAGAGTTTCAGCCCGAGCTCGTTATCAATGCTGTGACGGTGAAGTATACTGTGGCTGCTTTCGACGAGGTGATACCATACCTGCCGAAGAACTGTCTACTCTCTGACATCAGCTCAGTGAAAACAGGGCTGAAGGCCTACTATGAAGGTACTGGGTTCAGATACGTGTCTACTCACCCTATGTTTGGTCCGACATTCGCCAATCTCAATCAGCTGTCTGAGGAAAACGCCATAATAATCAGCGAGGGCGACTACATGGGACGTTGCTTTTTCAAAGACCTCTATCGCAGCATGGGACTGAACATCTATGAGTATACTTTCGAGGAGCATGACCGCACTGTAGCATACTCGCTCTCCATACCTTTTGTATCCACATTCACCTTCGCCGCCGTCATGGAGCATCAGGATGCGCCTGGCACGACATTCAAACGTCACATGCGCATAGCAAAAGGTGTGCTAAACGAGGATGATTATCTGTTGCAGGAGATTCTCTTCAACCCTTACACTTACGACAACGTTGCGAAGATCAGAACGGAACTTAAGACACTCATGGACATCATTGAGCAGAAGGACGCAGAGGGCATGAAGGCTTTCCTTGCAAAGATACGTACTAATGTGAAGCGCGATATTCAGGAGATAAAATAATTAGGCGGGAATGTGGCCGCGTAGCATTAGAACAATCATCTATATTCTTATTCACGCTAACCAAAAGACAACTCGGACAACAGGTGAGAATGATAATCATTTTCCCTTCGTTGTCCGAGTTTTTTTATACAGGGCGTTCTAAAAAATACGTCGAGTTAATTTTTGTTTTTCTTTCGTATGTGCTTTTGTAAGTTGAAGAAGGAACATAAGTTATGCGTCCCGAATTAATAAGCCTAATGAGAATAGAGAAACTTATATTGGTATAACTATATAAGCTACACAAATATTTAAGGACGCTCATCCATTGTTCTTTTCATCATCGGAAAAAACATTCCGCGACCATATAAATTAGAAAACTTTGTGTGTTTTTCCCTCACGAGAATCGTCTGTAGAATTATAAAACAATCATAACCGGAAAATTCGCCAAATTTTACGTATTTATTTAACACTCAGATATTCAGCATGATAGCATAATTCCTGCTCCGTTTTGACATTCTGTGTTCTGTAAGAAGCTACGAATGGCTGTCTCATTAGTAGCTTTTTAAATTATGATTAAGAGCATTTGAAAATTTTAGTCAGAGCATATTAGCCCCTCATTTGTATCCTTATCGTTGTCTAAACATAAAACATTGCGTTTTATGACAGTATTTTATGTTTTCATAACGTCAATTTGTAGAGTTTCAAGGCATAAAATCATAGAAAACTCACGCATATTTTTGCACCTTATAATAAAACTATTTACAATATGCAGAACATATTTCAATAAAAACAGAACTGCATGATAATCTTTAGCAAAAAACTTTTTGATAAATTAGCATATATCAAGAAAAAAGCGTAACTTTGCAAACGGATGGAACAGATTAGGCGTAATCGACCATTCAACTTTCGTTGGTAAAAATTAGCGTTTGCTGTTTATTGACATTCCGAAGTTTGGCCGCAGAAGAATCTCACATAAGTAAACAAGTGGACGTCCGCGATATCGTGGGCGTACTTGTTCTATGTGAAGGTATGGCCAAACACTTGGAATGTTGGACGAGTATCGTCCACGTTTTGTGTCTGATAGTGACACGCCACAGGTGCTTGGCCATACTTTTGTTATTTAAGCACGCAGCGCATTGAATAGTTAAACCTAAAACTATAAATGCACTATGGTACGCATATTATTCAATCTTGATGCTCTAAAGGAAAGAGATTTTTCAAGATGATTTTGTATCGGTGGAGGTCGCTCAAAGACTTTCACTTAATATGTTTTGTCATTAGTGTCCCGTTAAAATTGGGACGAGTTAAATATTAATCAAACAACCCCGGAATAAGGGGATCCAATTGCTCTTTGACATCATTGGAATAAGTCTTATCGAACAGTTCTCTTAGCGGTGTTTTGTCCGTTAGTGAAAT